>DATBPD010000001.1:0-4724 GCA_036561525.1 Candidatus Dormiibacterota bacterium
CCGAGCTGGTCGCGACCCGCTGGTGGCATCAGCTTCTCCACAACCAGACCGCATTGCGATTGAAGGCGCAGCTTCTCTTTCGGCCGGGGACGGTGGTCGTCAACGTCCCGTACCACCTCCAGCACCATCCGCACGCGCGCCGGCTGCGGCGCCGCGGCGGGGGCCCTGACAACAACGACATCGAGGCCATCTAGTGAGCACAACGACCGACGCATCAGCAGCCACGCACGTCGCTGACACCGTGCGCCGTCTCGGTGGCGGCGGCCCGCGCCGCATCGCCGAGTCCGCCGGCCTTGTGGTAACCCACGGCGAGGGCGCCTACCTGGTCACGGATTCGGGCAGGCGTCTGCTCGACTTCGCAACGGCGATGGGGGTCGCCGCCATCGGCCATGGCAACCCGGTCTGGTCGCGCGCCATCGCGGACCAGGCGTCGCGCCTGGCGGCCTGCGTGCTCCACACCCCCGAGCACGCGACGTACCTGGAGCGGCTGGCCACGATTCTGCCCGCCGGGGTGGACAGGGTGGCGCTCTACTCCGGCGGCGCCGAGGCGGTCGAGGTGGCAGTGCGTCTCGCCCAATCGATCAGCGGCAAGCGCGACCTCATCTCCTTTTCCAGTGGGTTCCATGGCAAGACCACCGGCGTGCGCTTCAGCGGTGGCCGCTTTCCCGACGAGCGCGTCGCCCTCGGCGTTGACTGGGTGCATACCCTTCCCTACCCGCGCTGCGGGGCGCACGATGCCCTCACCTACGAGGCGTGTGAGGAGGACGGCGCCGCGGCGCTTGCCGAGCTCGCGGCCGGGGCGACGCGGCTGGACGGAGTCGCGGCAGTCATCGTCGAGCCAGTGCTGGGGACCGCGGGCAACCGCCCCCCGCAGCGCCACTTTCTCGCCGGCCTGCGCGACCTCTGCGATCGCCAGGGATGGCTGCTGATCGTCGACGAGTCGATCACCGGCTTCGGACGGCTGGGACGCAACTTCGCCGTCGACTGGTTCGGCGTCCGTCCCGACATCCTGGTGCTCGGCAAGGCGATCGGCGGCGGCTACCCGCTCAGCGGCGTCGCCGCCCCGCGCGAGCTCTGGGACCGGAGCCTGTTCGCCGAGCGGTCGGCGACGTCAAGCAGCTACGGCGCCAACCCGCTCGCCTGTGCGGCCGGAACCGCGGTGCTCGACGTCGTCACCGCGCCCGGCTTCCTCGAGCGCGTCGACACCGTTGGACGGCGGCTGGCGTACGGCATCGCCGAGCTCCAGCTCGCGTCCCCGTATGTGAGCGGGAACCGCGGAGTGGGCATGATGCTCGGCTTCGACCTTGTCAATCCTGCGACGGGCGCACTCGCCAACCCGTCGCAGTGCCTGCGGCTGTTCCGTCGCTGCCTCGACGAGGGCATCCTCATCGTGGGCGACGTTCCCGAGGTCCGTCTCAACCCTCCGCTGATGCTGAGCGAGACACAGGCGGACGATGCTATCGCCGCCCTGGGACGTGCCCTTGCCGCGTGACGACCATCCCGTGACCCGGCCGCGGGTTGGGTTGGTGGGCATCGGCTCTGCCGCCGCGCGCGCCCATCTGCCGGCGCTGAGCGCACTCGAGTCGTCCGGCATCGTCGAGCTCGTCGGCGTGTGCGACCCCGCGGCGGAGCGGCGCGACGCCGTCGTTGCGGCACACCCGGGCGCCCAGGGCTTCGCCGAGAACGACGATATGCTCGACACAGTACGCCCCGACCTCCTGGTCATCGCCACGCCGCCCAGCGCCCACCTGGGCGAGATCGCGGCTGCCGTTGCCCGAGGGCTGCACGTCCTCTGCGAGAAACCGCTCGGCCTCAGTGAGGCGGACGTTGGCACCCTGCGTGAGCTGGCGGATTCACATCGTGGCCAGGCCCTGGCAACCGTCCACCAGTACCGTTACGCGCAGCCTTGGCGATGGCTGGCGCGGGCTGCCGCCGGGGCGGTACGGGATGGTGAGCCGTTCAGCCTCAGCGTCGCGGTCGAGCGGCCGGGCACCGACCCGCTCAGCGCCGGGGGCTGGCGCGCCGACTCGGAGCACGAGGGGGGGATTCTCGGCGACCACGCGGTGCACTACCTCGCGCTCCTCCACGAGCTCGATCCCGCCTGCAAAGTGGTCGCCTGCCAGCGCGATGGTCGGGGTGGGCGCGAGGTTGCCTCGGTGGATCTCAGCCTCGCTGCCGCTGGCACCGCGCACATCGCGGTCTCCTACGCCGGCAGCCGCCGCGGCAACCTCATCCGGCTGCACCGCCCAGCGCAGTGCCTCGACGTGATCTGGGAAGACGGCGCCTTCCTGCTGACCCGCGACGGACGCACCGGCCCGCGTCGCAGCACCGCCTCGCTGAGCGACCGGGCGCTGGTCAACACGCTCTATTCGCCGATGTACGGCGAGCTGATCTCGAGCATCGGCGACCCGTCGTGGCGCAGCCAGGCCACCGCCGCCACGGTCGCGGTGGCGGAACTGCTTGCCACTGCGCTGCGGGTGGCCCGCTGACCCGGCGGCAAGTACCATCCAACTCGTGGACGAACTGCGCGACCTCGCACGGACCGTGCTCCTCGCATTCGCTGACCTCGGCGTCTTCCTGCCCAGCAACCGCGAAAGGTTGATCAGGAAGATGCGCTTCCTCGACCCTCTCGATGCCGACGAGCTCGTCGAGTTCCTCAACCTCTGCATCGACGCCGGCCTGATCACCCATGCCGACGCCGGACGCGTCCGGCTCGACCGCAGCGAGGCGAGCCGCCTGGCCAGCTCGATGGATGGCCACACCCCGGTTCCCGACGACCAGGCCAGCGCCTGGGCGCTGAGGTTGAGCGGCCCCAGCCTGGCCTGACGGCGCCCCTCACCCCGTCAGTACAGCGGAGCGCCGTACAGCGTCTGCTGGCTGTACATGTAGCCCCCGGACAGGAACGGCTGCAACATAGCGCTCAGGGGCCGGTAGCGAGCCACCACCTTGACGACCAGCACCACCCCGGCCGCGTGGCCCGCGGGCAGGTGGGTACCCCAGGTGGAGAGCGCCCCACACGTCTTGGGCGAACCGGAGCTGGTGCAGTAGTTCACCGAGAAGCAACGGATGGGCGTTCCAGCGGTGGTCCAGAACGCCGATCCGATGGCGCACCCGCCGGGGTCGCCGCACGAGGTGGCCGTGATGCTGCAGTCCTCGACGCTGCCCGGCGCCGCCGCACCCCAGGTGGCGGCGGTGTTGGGAATGTTCGGGTCCGCCTCGAGACGAATGACATTGCCCATGTCCGCAGCCACGCTGACCACTCCGGCACGCAACCCCCCTCGCGCCTCCGACGCCAGCGTGGTCGAGTCGGCGTTGACCCTGCCCAGGTCCATCCCGCCGATCGCCAGCAGGACCAGCAACGGCCCTACGAGCGCCATCTCGATTGCCGCCGTCCCGCGTTGGCGTCGAAGCCTTGCTCGCATCTCAGTACTCAGACTGACCCGAGGCGTCGGCCGAGAGATACACCGTGCTCAACGGGGTCGGCAGCGGGAGCCACGCTGAGAAGTGGTAGGTGATCCTCACCTGCACCCTGGTTCCCTTGGGGCGTCCCGTCAGGGTGGCCTGGCAATTGGTCCCGGAATCCTGAGGCGTCGCGGTGCTGACCGCCGGGTACACGTAGATGTAGCCGGTGTTGGACGGAACTGACGCCGCCGCCGTGGGAGCGAACGAGCCCTGGCTCGCCAGCGCCGCGGGGTCGGGAACCAGTTTCAGCAATCCCGGGCTGAGCTTGCCGAGCGTCCATGAGCTGCAGTCGGAGGTGCGGTTGGGGAAGAGCTCCAGCTGGCGCGCCGTGGCGGCGGCGTTGGCTCTGACGATGGAGATCGTGTAGACGAGGCGTCCGGCATCCAGGGCGCCGAAAATAATGACCAGGAAGATCGGCAGCACCAGGGCGGTTTCCACCAGCGTTTGCGCGGCGCTGCCGGCGCGCCGCCGAGGGTATCTCCTGCGGGTGCTCATCCCGTGAGGATCGGGCTGCCGCCCGCCGCGATGCCGGCTGATGCGTAGAAGCTGTAGACGTCCGAGCTGATCGTCCACGATCCCGGGTTGGTCGGGAAGGCCGCCGGGCAACAGGGCACGCTGGCGGTGCCCGAGTAACCACCTCGTTCATTGGCCTGGGGCCCGATGGCCACGTCGCATTGCGACGTCGCGTCGCTGTTGTCGATGAGGATCCAGTAGCTGGAGTTGGCTGATAGCGTGTACGCCGGGGTCAATGTCACCGTATTCCACGCGTTGTTGACGATGGTGGTGATGGAGCTCTTGATCAGGACCGCCGACGGAACGTTGGCGACGTCCGAGTAGATCGCCATCTGGAATTGGCTGCCTGCCGGGCAACCCGGGTGGCTGTAGTAGGCACTGAGCGAACCGATCACAAACACCGAGTTGCCGGTATAGACGTGGTTGCCTTCAACCGACCCACCCTCACCGCTGTCCGGGTGCCAGAGCGGAATGTTGTAGCCGAGCGTATTGCCCGCGTACGCGCCGATTGCGGGGCTGACCGCCTCGATGTAGTAGGCGAACGACGGTTTCGACGTGGGATTGCCACAGCAACCGTCGGTGGCGTTGCCACTCGTGTCCAGGCTCACCGCGGGGTTGGCGGGCCACGACGGGTAAGCGCCTGGAAGCCCGGCGACGGTCACCCTGTCGCCCAGCGTGTAGGGGATCACGTCGCCGTTGGTGTTGTAGTAGTACTCGACCTCGTTCTTTGTGGCGGTCCCGGTGTTGCT
>DATBPD010000002.1:0-11701 GCA_036561525.1 Candidatus Dormiibacterota bacterium
CGCCTTGTCGAGCAGCCAGCGCTCGTTGAAGACCGCCGTGGCCGAGCCCGACTCCTCAATGGCCCGCGCGGTGGCGGCCATCCAGCCGAAGTGGGCAAAGCCGATCCGGCCGTCCACCAGCGCGCTGGCGCTGAGCTGCAGGAGATCGGCGCGCTCGCCGGCGCACACCGCCGTCTGCGCCGCGTGGCTGGTCATGTTGGCGTGCTCGCGCAGCCAGGAGACCGCGCTGGGGTTGGCGTACTCCTCCTCGGTGTAGGCGGCGTTGAAGCGGGCCGCGTCGCGGGCGAAGTCGAGCTCGAGGCGGTTGATCAGCGAGCGCTTGAGGAGCAGGTCGGCGGCCAGGGCGTCGTCGTCCACCGCCGCCACCGCCCGCTCGCAGTAGCGCACCACCAGCTCACCGAAGGCGGCGAGATCATCTGCCGGGGGCCCGAAGCCGACGAGGTCGTCAGTCGGAGTGCTGACGGCGGCGAGTTGGTCCGATGGAAGCACCGAACTCATGCATCGACCATAGCGAACACCCGTTCGCAATACAAGCCCAAAACCCTTGCCCAGCCGAGGTTTTACAGCATTGCGACACCACGCCCGGTTGTCGCGAGCGTGTCACCGCAGGCGCGTCACCCGTCCCCGCGTTCCTTGTCTGGTCAGGCAGCACCAGAACGACGGCCATGTGCCGCGACAAGGGCCCGCGCTGGGTCAGTTCCAGCCACCCAAGCCCGTCAATGTGAGATGCCCAGGTACGCCTTCCTCACCTCGGGATTGCTGAGCAGGTCGGCGCCGGCCCCGCTGAGCAGGACGGTGCCACGCTCCACCACGTACGCCCGGTCGGCAACCTCGAGGGCGCGCAGCGCGTTCTGCTCGACGAGAAGCACGGTGACCCCTTCTCTGTGGATGCCCTCGATCACCTCGAAGACGGTGTCCACCATCTGCGGGGCCAGGCCCAGAGAGGGCTCGTCGAGGAGCAGCAGCCTGGGCTTGGCCAGGAGCCCGCGCGCTATCACCATGATCTGCTGCTCCCCACCCGACAGCTGCCCGGCGGGCAGGTCGCGGCGCCGGCCGAGGATGGGGAAGCGCTCCATCATCTCGGCGATCTCCCGGCGGATGCCGCCACGGCTGCCGCGCCGGCTCCAGGTGGCCAGCTCCAGGTTCTCGCGCACGCTGAGGCGGGCCAGCGCCTCCCGTCCCTCGGGCACCTGGACAAGGCCATGGGCGACGATCCGGTCGGGGCCGGCGGTGGCGAGGTCGAGGCCGTCGAAGCTGGCTGAGCCGGCTCGCGGCCTGATCAGACCCGAGAGGCATTTCAGGATGGTCGACTTGCCCGCCCCATTGGCGCCGATCAGCGCGACGATCTCGCCCTCGGCAACCATGAAGGAAACGTCGCGGACAGCGCGCACCGCCCCGTACCGGACGTCGAGATCGGTCACCTGGAGGATCTCGCGGCCGGCCGCGCGGGCAGCCTGCATCGAGGTGGCCCCCGGCTGCGGCTGCGAGGCCGCGTCGCCACTAGACTTCCGCTCCAAAGTCTCCGTGACCTCGATGCTGCCCGGGGCGTGAACGCCCTCGGTCTGGGCGCGGGCGCCCAGGTAGGCGGTGACCACCGCGGGATTGCTGGACACCTCAGTCGGCGATCCATCGGCGATCTTCTCGCCGAAATCGAGGACCACCACCTGGCGGCAGACGCCCATCACCAAACGCATGTCGTGGTCGATCAGCAGGACGGTGAGCCCCTGCGCGTTGACCTGCTCGATGAGCTCGCGAATCCGCTCCTTCTCGGCGGGATTCATCCCCGCCGCCGGCTCGTCCAGGATCAGCAGCCGGGGTCGCAGCGCCAGCGCGCGGGCCACCTCCAGCCGGCGCTGATCACCGTACGAGAGCGTCCCGGCCCGGCGCCTGCCGAGCAGCTGGTCGTCGAGGCCAACCCGGCGCATCAGCTCGCGAGCCTCCCTGACCCGCTCCTGCTGCCCGCGCCGGAAAACGGGCAGCAGCGCCATCTGCTGCAGGGTGTCGTTGCGGCGCCGGCTGTGCATGCCGATCAGCACGTTCTCGAGGGCCGTCAACTCCCGGTAGAGGCGAATCGACTGGAAGGTGCGGCCGACGCCCAGCGCTGCCACCTGGTGCGGCCGCCGTCCGGCCAGCTCCACATCCCCCATCAGGATGCTCCCCCTCTGGGCGCCGAGGTACCCGGTGATCAGGTTGACCAGCGTGGTCTTGCCGGCTCCGTTGGGCCCGATCAGACCGAAGATGGTTCCCTCATCGATCGCAAAGCTGACGTCGTTGACGGCCTGCACCCCGCCGAAATGGCGGGTGAGACCGTCAATCCGGAGCAGCGGCCCTGGCATGGCGCAACCTCCGTCCCTGCGGCCACCAGCCGGGGCGGAGGATGGCGAGGCCGCCTCCCCCGAGGATTCCCTTGGGTCGGAAGATGATGATCAGGATCAGGATCACGCCGTTGACCACGTCCCGGTAGTTGGCCGCCTGCTGGACGATCTCCGGCAGCGCGGTGAGCACGGTGGCCCCCACGATCGGGCCGAGCACCATCACCGACGAGCCCACCACGGCGAAGGTCAGGATCGAGATCGAACGGGCGGCGCTGTAGGAGGTGGGGTCGACGAAGAAGTTGATGTGCGTTTCCAGCGCCCCGGCGAAGCCGGCCACCACGGCGCCGGCGACGAAGGCGATCATCTTGTACCTGGGCACGTCGATGCCATTGCTCGAGGCGGCCAGCTCGTCCTCGCGGATCGCGGCCCACGCCTGGCCCAGCCGGGTCCCTGTGAGCCTCCAGACGACATAGGTGAGGATGGGCAGGGCGATCAGGATCGGGGTGATGCCGTTCAGCGGATCCGCGCTGGGATTCTTCAAACCCTGGCCCTGACCAGTGATCGGCAGGTTGAGGATCACCCCGAAGCGCAGCGCCTCACCGAAGCCGAGCGTGGCGATGGCCAGGAACACCCCCCGCAATCGAAGCACGGGCAGCCCGATCAGCAAGCCGACCGCCCCGGCGAGCAACGACCCCGCCAGCATGTTGAGCACCAATGGGGTGTGGAGATCGAGAGACATGATCACCGTGGTGTACGCGCCCACCGCCATGAATCCCGCATTGGCGAGCGTCAGCTGTCCCGAGTACAGGGTGAGGAAGATGGAGATCGCCAGGATGGAGTTGATCCCGCACTGCGCCACCAGCAGCTCGTGCGACTGATAGAAGCCGACCGGGTCGGTGAAGAGCTGGGTGAAGAAGTCCACCGCTAGAGGCGTTCTCGCAGGCGCGCGCCGAACAGTCCCTGGGGTCTCAGCACGAGCATCACGAAGAGGGCCAGGAAGGCAACGCCCGCCTCCACGTTGCTGCCCAGGCTGACGAAGGCGAGGACCTCGATGAGGCCGAGCAGGTAGCCGCCGATGACGGCGCCGGGAATGCTGCCCATGCCGCCCAGGACGATGACCGCCAGCCCTTTCAGCTCAACCTGGTCTCGGCCGATGTAGGGATCGATGTCGGTCAGGGCGATGGCGAAGAGGATTCCGGCGAGGCCGGCCAGCGCCGATGAGATGAAGAGGGTGAGCGCGAACATGCGGTTGACGTTGATGCCCATGAGCAGCGCGGCTCGTGGATTCTCGGCCACCGCGCGCAGGCCGCGGCCAACCTGGGTGGACCGCATCACGTAGCCGAGTAGGAGCACCAGCATCACGGTCACCACCACGATGGCCAGCTTGCTTGCCTCCAGGGTGAGACCGGCCACGTGGTAGGTCGGGTTGGGCACCGACTGGGGCGGGAAGCGCACCGAGTTGGCGCCGTCGACCCACAGCCAGGAGGTGAGGCTCCCGGCATTCGACTGCTCGACGATCGCGACCAGGATCTGGGCCAGCCCGATCGTCGAGATGAGCGCGGCGATCTGGGGCGCGTTCCTGCGCCGCAGGGGCCGCAGGGTGACGAACTCGATGACCAGGCCGAGAAGGCCGCAGACCACCACCGAGATCAGCACCGCGACGAGGAACGGCTGGTGGTGGAGCACCAACAGCGCGTAGGTCAGGACGGCGCCGAGCATGAAGACCGCGGAGTGGGCCAGGTTGAGAATGCCGAGGACGCCGAACACCAGGGTGTAGCCGACGGCGAACAGCGCGTAGATCGAGCCGATGAAGATCGCATTCAGCAGCTGCTGGGCCACGTTCCCTCTGGGAATGAGCCCGGCCGCTCGTGGCCAGGCGATCTTTCAACGGCTCAGGACGGCTTGATCGAGGTCACCAAGGTGAAGCCACCGCTGCCATCCATCTGAATGATCCAGACGGTCTGCTTGACGTCGTGGGTGCTGGTGAACTGGAAGGGGCCCAGCGGGGTGTCGAGGCTCACCTTCTCCAGCGCGTCGCGCAGCTTCTGGCGATCCTGGGTGGGATCACCGAAGGTGAGGCCGGCCGCCTTGGCAGCCGCGGCCATGATCAGCACCCCGGTGTAGCCCTGGGCGGCGAACTGATCCGGGTCGATGTTGTACTTGGCCTTGTATGCACTCACGAACGCGGCGTTCGAGGGGAACGTGTTGTTGATGTACCAGGCGCTGCCGCTCTGGGCACCCTTGCCGGCAGCGCCGGCAGCCTTGGACACGACCGCGGTGTTGAACCCGTTGCCACCGAGGAACTGGCCCTTGAAGCCCTGGGTGCGAGCGGCGGTCATGATCCTGGCCGGGATGTTGCCCAGGGAGGTGATGAAGATCACGTCGGGATTCTTCTGCACCGCCGAGGTCACCGGAGTCGACAGGTCGGCATCCGCCTTGGAGAACTGGATCGAGGCGAGCAGCGTGATGCCGAACTTGGCGACGTTCTGTTGCACGATCACGCCGCCGTCGGAGGAGAACTTGTCGTCCTTGGCGACCAGCAGAACGGCCGTCTTGGGATGAGCCGCATCGCTGTACGCCTTGATGTTGTCGGGGATGGCCGTCTCCTCGCCGAGGCTGTCCCTGAAGATGAACTTGCACGGGGTCTGGTCGGGGAAGTTGCAGTCGGGCACGATGTTGATGCCGGTGTTGCTGATCCCCACCACGGGCACGTGCAGGCTCTCGGCCAGCGGATGCATCGCCACCGCCGAGTTGGAGAGCGTGGGTCCGAGCAGGCCGAGCACCTGGTCCTGCTGGATCAAGGTCTGGGCGACCTGGGCCGACTGCGCCTTGTCCGAGGCGTCGTCGCGGGTGGTCAGCGAGACCATGGCGCCATTCACGCCGCCACTGGCGTTGATGGTGTCCACGGCGAGGTCAGCACCGTTCTTGGTGCCAACCCCGTAGACCGCGCCGGCACCGGTCATGGAGAGCACCGCGCCAAGCTTCAGCGTCTTGCCCGCATAGGGGTTGCTGCCCGACCCGCTGCTGTTGCCGGTGTTCTCCGAGCCGCCGCAGGCGCTCAGAGCCAGTAGGGCGACCAGCGCAATCCTGCTCGTCATCCGAGGCATCTGCTCTCCTCCAACCGGTCCGGCAGGGCGTCTATTAGACGCCACGGGGGCGGGGGATGTGTGGGCGACAAAACCACACCGCCGTTTCGCAGACTCCTCTCCAGCCGGCGGGCTGGGAACTGGCCGCTGGTGTGGTACGGATCACTGTTGCATACTGCCCTGACGGGAATGGGACGATTGGAGGGGGTGCTCTGAGTCGGATAGCGGTCATCGGCACCGGCTACGTGGGCCTGACCACCGCGGCATGCTTCGCCGACCTCGGCAATGAGGTGGTCGGCGTCGACATCGACCTCGACGCGGTGGCCACCCTCCAGCGCGGCGAGGTGACCTTCTTCGAGCCCGGGCTGCAGGAGGTGGTGACCCGCAACCTGGGCTCGGGCCGGCTCCGTTTCACGTCGTCATACGAGGACGCCGTGCCCACCGCCGAGTTCGTCTTCCTGGCGGTGGGCACGCCGATGGGGGCGACCGGCGAGGCCGACCTCACCCAGGTGCGCGAGGCCGCCGCGATGATCGCCATCCACCTCGCCGAGCCGTCGGTTGTGGTCAACAAGAGCACCGTGCCCATCGGTACTGGCGACATCGTCTCCAACATCATCGGGACCACCTCGGCCACCGACGTCAACGTGCACGTGGTCTCCAACCCCGAGTTCCTGCGCGAGGGCACGGCGATCCACGACTTCATGGCGCCCGACCGGGTTGTGCTCGGTGCGCACGACCACGCCGCGGCGGTTCGGGTCGGTGAGCTCTACAAGGCTCTCGAGGTTCCGGTGCTGATCACCACGCTGTACTCCGCGGAGATGATCAAGTACGCCAGCAACGCTTTTCTGGCCACCAAGGTCTCGTTCATCAACGAGGTGGCCCGCATCTGCGAGAAGGTCGGCGCTGACATCAAGGTGGTGGCCGAGGGGATGGGCCTGGACCACCGCATCTGCGGCGAGTACCTGAGCGCGGGCCTCGGCTACGGCGGCTCGTGCCTGCCCAAGGATGTCCAGGCGCTGGTGCACATCTCGCAGCTGATCGGCGCCCATCCCCAGCTGCTCCACGCGGTCATGGACATCAATCGCAGCCAGCCGCTGCTGCTGATCGACAAGCTCCACGACGCCATCGGCACGCTGGACCAGAAGACCATCGCCATGCTCGGGCTGAGCTTCAAGCCCAACACCGACGACATGCGCGAGGCGCCGTCGCTGGGCCTGATCAAGTCCCTGCAGCGGATGGGGGCGCAGGTCCGCGCCTACGACCCGGCGGCGATGGAGACGGCCGGCCGGCGGGTCAGCGGGGTGCACATGGCCGGCGACGCCTTCGAGGCGGTGGAGGGCGCCGATGCGCTGATCGTGGTGACCGAGTGGAGCGAGTTCCGGCAGCTCGACCTCGAGCGGGTCAAGGGGCTGATGCGCCGGCCGGTGATCATCGACGGACGCAACATCTACGACCCGGCCGAGGTGAGGGCGATGGGGTTCATCTACCACGGGGTGGGTCGGTGAGGGTCGTGGTCAGCGGGGCCGCCGGGTTCATCGGGTCGCACCTGGTGGAGGCGTTGCTGGCCCGCGGCGACGAGGTGGTGGGCCTCGACAACTTCATCACCGGCCGCAGCCAGAACCTCGACGGCCTGCCGCACAGCTCGGGTCTCACCGTCATCGAGCACGACGTGATCCGGCCGATCGACATCGACGGCGGGGTGGACCTGGTTCTGCACTTCGCCTGCCCCGCGTCGCCGCCCGACTACCTGGCGCACCCGGTGGCCACCCTCGACGTGGAGACCGCCGGCACCCGCAATCTCCTCGAGCTGGCCAGGGCCAAGCGGGCCCGCTTCCTGCTGGCGTCGACGTCCGAGGTGTACGGCGACCCGCTCGAGCACCCGCAGAGCGAGACCTACTGGGGCAACGTCAACCCCATCGGCCCGCGCAGCGTCTACGACGAGGGCAAGCGCTGCGCGGAGGCGTACACCATGGCGTACCACCGCGATGGTGTCGACACCGGCATCGTGCGCATCTTCAACACCTACGGGGAGCGGATGCGACCGCACGACGGCCGCGCGCTGCCCAACTTTCTCTTCCAGGCGCTGCGGGGCGAGGATCTCACCGTCTACGGCAGCGGCGAGCAGACTCGCAGCCTCTGCTACATCAGCGACCTGGTCCGCGGAATCCTGCTGCTCGCCGGCTCGGATGAGCACCTGCCGGTGAACCTCGGCAACGCCGAGGAGATCACCATGCTGCGGCTGGCCCAGCGCATCCTCGAGCTGGTCGGCGGGCGGTCACGCATCGTCTTCCGCGAGCTGCCCGTCGACGACCCGCAGCGGCGCCGTCCCGACACCACCCGGGCGCGACAGCTGCTGGGCTGGGAGCCCACCGTCCCGCTCGAGGACGGGCTGGCGCGAACCCTGCAGTGGTTCAGGAGCGAGATGGGCGTGTCGGTCTGACACGCTGAGTTGACTGGTGCCGTTCCGCCGACCCCCATGATTGACGCATGGGGCAAGCGGACGACGAGATGGCCCTTGTGGCGCGGACGTACGCATTGTCGGTCGGCCAGATCGCCGAGTGGCTGGTGTGGACTCAGCTCGTCGCGACGTCGTTTGGCGACCTCCATGTGTTCCTTCCGCTGAAGGACGAGGGCGTCGACGGCATCGTCCACCGCATCTCCACCGACGATTACGCCCGGTGTGACCACGTATCGGGCTCTCGTCGCCTTCCCGCCGCGGTCCGGCAACCGCTGGGCGCCCTGGTGCGTCGCGCTGGAGGGTCTGGCCAACCGCCTCCTTCCTGCGCCGATCGCGGCAGTCGGTGAAGCCATCATGGCTCCGGCCGGTCGTGCCGATTGGGAGACTGCTGGCCACCTTGGCTACCGCGGCGAGATGGAGTTGCTGCGCCGCTGCGCCGATTATGAGCGGCTCAATGTCTTCAAGGCGTTCCCCGATCTGGAGCCGAACGAGTACGTGGTCTACGACCTGCAGTCACGCGGGATTGTCGGCATCCAGGTCAAGGCCGTGACCCTCGGCGCTGACGGCGGGGCCACAATCAACGTGTACCGTCCGGCCCTGCGGCCATCCGTGAACACCTGGTTCGTGATCTTTTTGGCAGACGCGGGCGGCGTCGCTCTCGATGAGCAATGCGCAGTGGTGCCGTCGTGGTTTGTCGCCGATCACCTGGTCGGTCATGGCGTCGCAGGGAAATTCAACGTTGGGCGAACGCTGGGTGGCCGCCTCGCCCAATGGCGCGTGCCACTCAATGCACTGGGGACGCGGCTGGCCGAACTGGCAGCGTCGTTAGCGTGAGGCGACCCTGAGCCCGTCCCGCTATAGCGTGTGCCAGCCGCCGCGGCCTTGCCCTGCACGCACACCGCGGGTATCCAGCACCAGCGGAGCGTGCTCGCGCACCAGGCCCCAGTCGATGGCGTCGTGCTTGGTGGTGATGACCACCAGGTCACTCCCCTCGAGCTCGGCCGTGCTCAGCTCCACGCGGCGGAGGTCGACGCCGTCGTGGAGCGCAAGGGAAGTGACATGCGGGTCGGCATAGCACACCTCAGCCCCCCGCTCCATGAGCTTGCGCGCGACATGGATGGCGGGCGACTCCCGGATGTCGCTGACATTGGGCTTGTAGGCGACGCCGATGAGCAGGATGCGTGAGCCGCGCACGCTCTTGCGAACGTCGTTGAGGATGTCCGTCGCCCGTTGCACCACGTAGTCGGGCATGCCCTGGTTGACGTCGCTGCCCAGGTCGATGAAGCGGGTTCGGTATTCGAGGTTGCGCATCTTCCACTGCAGGTACGACGGGTCGACGGGGATGCAGTGGCCGCCGATCCCGGGACCCGGGTAGAACGGCATGAAGCCGTAGGGCTTGGTGGCGGCGCTGTCGATCACCTCCCACACGTCGATGCGCAGCCGTCGGCAGATCATGGCCACCTCGTTGGCGAATCCGATGTTGACCATACGAAAGGTGTTCTCCAGCACCTTGACCATCTCCGCGGTGGTGGCGTCGCTCACCGGCACGACGGTGTCGACGATCGCGGAGAGGGCCAGGCACGCAATCTCGGTGGACGCCTCGTCGACTCCGCCCACCACCTTGGGAACCGTGCGCAGATTGAAGCGCGTGTTACCCGGGTCGATGCGCTCCGGCGCGAAGGCCAGGAAGATGTCCTCGCCCACCACCAGGCCCGAGCGTTCGAGGATGGGCCGGAGCACCTCCTCGGTGGTGCCGGGGTAGCTGGTGCTGGTCAGCACCACCAGCTGACCCGGGCGCTGGCACGCGACCAATGCCTCGCCGACCGCCTCGATCGCTGAGATGTCCGGTTCGCGCGTGTCGCCAAGCGGCGTGTGCACGCAGATGTCCACGACGTCGAGGTCGCCCGCCGCGGCCAGCGACGTGACCGCGGTGAGCCGGTCGTTCTCACGGGCATGTTGGAGGTCGCCGGAGAGGATGTCCTCGATGTAGCTCTCGCCCCGCCGGACGGAGGCGCAACGCTCCGGGTCGGTATCGATCCCGACCACGCTGAAGCCTGCCTGCGCGTAGGCCACCGCGGTGGGCAGGCCGACGTAGCCCAGCCCGACGATGCCGATCCGGGCGGTGCGGTTGCGGATGCGCTCGACGAGCACGTCGCGGACGCTGCCGCCGTCCAGAGCACTCGACCGGGGAAGCTCCCCCAACGTCATCGGCGCCTTCCTTTCATTGAGTGGGCTCCGTCTCGCCCCGCCGATCGGGCGGTGGCCGGTGAATCATACGAGCGGTCGCGGCTGGCCGAACTGGCATCATCGCTGCCGTGACTGGACTGAACGCCGCATAGTGCCGCGGTCGAGGAGCTCGCCCGACGAGATCGTCGCGCAGCCACCCTCCGCCGGCGTCACACGTGTACCTCAGCCTCGCGCTCGACACCGGCGACGAGGACGTCGACCCCAGCCAGGGCCACCGGTACGCCTCACCGTCAGCGCGGATCCGCCCACCCTGCTCGGACCCGGTCCACGCAGCTGGGCGCTCGCCGGCCTGCCCGCTGAGGTGGACATCGTGCTCGGCGAACCCGGCGACGGCGTGCTCGACGTCGACGTCACCGCCGCCACCTGCCGGGACGTCTCCGCACGAGTCACTGACGGTTTAAGAGCGACGGCTGGAGGTCCATAAGCGCCTCACGACCGACCAGCTGGTCGCGACGGACACCCAACAGCGTTGCCACACGGCGTCGGCGGGCTTCTGTTAGCGTTGCGGCCCTCGTATGCCTGAGGGGTAGGGGGTCGGGCGCGGTGCGTCGGCAAGGGGTTTGAACTTGGCGCGCCGGGCGGCGCTGGCGACGGTTGCCGTAGCCGTTTTGGCGGCGGTGGCTCCAACCACGATCGCCGTTCCGTTGGTCGCCCACGCCGACCTGACCACCGTCAGCGGCAACACGCAGCGCCAGGGCTGGGTGTCCAACGAGACCGCGCTGACGCCGGCGGCGGTCACGTCCGGCGGGCTCCACAAGACCCTCGACGTCACCCTCAGCGGGCAGGTGTACGCGGAACCGCTGGTGGTCGGCTCCTTGGTCATCGTCGCCACTGAGACCGACATGGTGTACGCGGTGGATCGCAACACCGGCGTCAAACAGTGGGCGGTGTCGCTGGGAACGGCGGAGCCCTCCAGCGCGATCGGCTGCAGCGACCTCACGCCAAATATCGGGATCACCAGCACTCCGGCGTACGACCCGAGCACATCCACCATCTACGTGATCGCGCGCACCTGGGACGGCAGCCACACGTCTTCGGCGAGCTGGAAGCTGCACGCTCTGTCCCTCTCAACCGGGAACGATGCCTCCGGGTGGCCCGTCCAACTCGGCTCCGCCATGGTGGCGACCAACGATTCAAAGCTCACATTCGATCCCGTCCGCCATGCGTCACGGCCAGGTCTGCTATTGATGGGCGGGCGCGTCTTTGCTGGCTTCGCCAGCTACTGCGACAGCTACCCCTACCAGGGGTGGATCGCCAGCATCTCCACGACGAACGGCTCGGTGAAGATGTGGACCGCTGAGCCGACCGCGAGCAGCGCCAACCTGAGTGGCACCGCTGAGGGAGGCGGGATTTGGATGTCGGGCGCCGGGCTGATGTCGGACGGGGCCGGACGCATCTTCTTCAGCACCGGCAACGGTTTCCCCGCATCCAACAATCCGCAGAGCATTCCGTCGCCAGGTGCGAGCGTGACCAACACCCCACTGGGGGAGTCGATCGTGCGGGTGGACGTGCAACCAGACGGTTCGCTCCAGGCGGCTGACTTTTTCGCGCCCCACAACGCGCAGTCGCTCTCCGCCGCAGATACCGACCTGGCC
>DATBPD010000003.1:0-1925 GCA_036561525.1 Candidatus Dormiibacterota bacterium
AAGCTGCTGGAGGGCGTCTACGAGGAGCCAGAGCGGTCGGTGATCGTCGCCGAGACGCTGCACGCGATCATCGGCCACCGCAGCGACGGCGCCCCGTTCACGATCGAGGCCGGCATCGTGCGCGTCGCCGACGCCCTCGACATGGCCCGGGGGCGCTCCCGGATCGGGTTCGAGGCCGGCCAGCAGAACATCCACTCGATCTCGGCCTACGCCATCGACGAGGTCAAGATCAGCCCCGGCCGCGACCGCGCCGTCCGCGTGGAGATCGCCATGTCCAACAGCGCCGGGATCTTCCAGGTGGACGAGCTGCTGGCTGAGAAGCTGCGCGGCTCCGGGCTGGAGGAGCACATCGAGGTGATCGCGCGGATCGACGCCGAGCACGAGCAGCGGCTGATGCAGGTCTTCCGGATCTAGTGGCCGAGTCCGGCGACGCGTCCCGTCCGTCGGTGAGCGGTCGCGCGGCCGCCGGCATCGGCGGGGCGGTGGCACTGGTGATCGTGGCGCTCGTCGTTTACGGCGGCTATGGGGAGCACTGGCGCTGGGTCGGCGTCAACGGCGCCACGGCGACGTTGTGGGACTGGCTGCACCTCCTCCTGCTCCCGATCGCCGCGGTGGTGTTGCCGCTGTGGCTGCGCCACCGCCCGCCGATGAGCGGCGCGGTGATGACGGGCGTGGCGGCGCTCGTGACCGCGTTCGTGTGCGTGGTGCTAGCCGGCTATCTCGTGCCGTGGGACTGGACGGGCTTCGTCGGCAACACCCTCTGGGACTGGCTGAACCTCGGCGCATTGCCGCTGGCGGTGGCGCTCATCCCGGTGCTACTCGAGCTGCGCTCGGAGTGGGGGCGCCGCCACGCCGTGGCGCTGTCCATCGTCGCGGTGGTGTTCATCGCGGTGGTGTTGGTCGGTTACCTGGCCCGCTGGGCCTGGACGGGCTTCGCCGGCAACACCGTGTGGGACTGGCTGCACCTCCTGCTCCTCCCGCTGCTCGTGCCCGCCGTAATCGTCCCGGTGCTGCGCACCGTGCTGGCTGAGCGCTTCACCGACCGTGGCGAAGAAGGCTGACCGCGGTGTCAAGCACGCTTGACATTAGGTGTAAAGTGAGCTTTACACAGGGTGCGGAATCTCATACGACAACTGCGTACCGAGCGAGGCCTCTCCCAGGGGGAACTGGCGTCGGCGATGAATGTGTCGCGACAGACGATCAACTCGATCGAGAAGGATCGCTACACGCCCTCGCTGCCGCTGGCGATCGCGCTCGCCCGGTTCTTCAGCGCAAAGGTGGAGGAGGTGTTCGATGCGGACGTGTAGGACGTCGAAGTGGGTGGTCCCCGCGTTCTCGGTGGCCATGGGCTTCGTGTTGTTGGGGGCCGGAATCCTCGGTCACCAGGCGGGCTTCGGGCTGTTCGGCCTGGGCGTGATGACGGCGTTCGCCGCCGTCGTGCTGCTCGGCGGGCGCAGCGAAACAATCCGGGGCCTGCGGGGCGACGGGCGCGACGAGCGCTTCCAGGCGATCGACATGCGCGCCACGCTGGCGTCCGGGAGCGCCCTCCTCATCGCGGTGCTGGTGGCCTACGTTGTGTCGGTGGCGAATGGGCACGACGGGGCGCCCTATGACTGGCTGGCGGCCATCGCGGGACTGGTGTATCTAGGCAGCGTGGCCTGGTTGCGCATCCGGGGCTGAACTCTTGGGCCGCTCGCGGCGGCCGATCAGGTCCCACTGTCCGCGTTGGCCCGCTTGAGCGCGCGGCGGTCGCCGCGCGGCTACCAGCCGCCGCGCCAGTCCGCGCTGGACTCCCGGGCCTTGACCGCGTCCTCCCGTGCGTGCTTGCGCTTGTCCAGCCTCCACTGGATGAGCGAGAACACCACGATGACCGTGGGGAAGAACGCGATCACCGCGAACATGACGTTGGTGATCTGCTGGTCGTT
>DATBPD010000004.1:0-1837 GCA_036561525.1 Candidatus Dormiibacterota bacterium
CGCGTTGCGCAGGTGCTCGGCGCCGACCAGCTCCATCATGAACGACTGGCGCGCGGGGTTCTCGAAGGCGTTGTTGAGGCCGAGCATCGCCGCGAGGATCCCGATCTGCCACACCTCCACCTCGCCGGTGACGGTGAGCACGCCCAGGATCAGCGCCTGGACGCCCATCATGCTCTGCAGCCCGATCATCATGCGGCGCTTGTCGACGCGGTCGGCGATCACGCCGCCATACGGTCCGAGGAGCAGCACCGGGAGTGTCTGCAGCGCGACAATCACACCCAGCGCAGTCCCCGAGTGTGTCAGGGTGAGGACCAGCCACGACTGCGCCGTCATCTGCATCCACGTGCCGATCAGAGAGATCGACTGGCCCGCGAAGTAGCGCCGGTAGTTCGGAATGGCGAGAGCGGCGAAGGTGACGCGGCCGGCGCGCATGACGCGCGTCATGAACGGCGGTCCTTCAGCTGCTCGGCCAGTTCCTCGAGGGCCGGCAGGGCCTTCTCCAGCAGGCGGCGATCGGCGGGGGCGAGCCCTTCGAGTGCCTCGTTGACGGCGTCGGTGCGCTCGCGGCGCATCCGTTGGGCCAGCCCACGGCCGTCCTCGGTGGCCTCCACCCAGGCAGCGCGGCGGTCGCCGTCATCGCTGGTGCGCGCCAGCAGCCCGGCATCCACGAGGTCGGCGATGATGCGCGACAGCATCGTGGGGTTCAGGCTCTCGGATTCCGCCAGCGCCGAGACGCGGACCGGCCCCTCGCGCACGACGGTCAGCAGCACGGAGATGCGCGTCGGGGTCAGCCCCGCGGCCGATCCGGCGGCGGTGGTCCGCAGGCGCCGCGAGAGTCGCCCGATGGTCACCCGAAGCCGGGCGGCGGTGTCGATATCGAGGGCGGCGGCGGGGAACATGGTGCCTTTCGGAAGATACTTGCTTGCTGGCAAGCACTATGTTAGCAGCGCCGCCGCCGGCTCTCCCTCCCGCGGTCCTGGCTGAGATGGTGTGCGCGCCAGTCGCGGACGACCCGTTCGACGTGGTCGAGGACGAGCATGAGAGCGGGGCCGCGGATTCCGTTCCGGTTGGCCTCCTGGATCTTCATGCTCGTCTCCCCGTCTCGGCCGCCGCTTCCGTCAGCGTCCGCTCCTTCACGACGACCTCTCGAGAGAGCTGCCGACGCCGATTCAAGCTGAGCGCGGCGTCGGCGTGAGGCTAGCTATCGCCCTCGGTGGCGACGATAAGCACGTTGCAGCGCGCGCGGTGGGAGACCTTGTTGGGCACATTGCCCAGCGAGAGCCGGCGCGCGCCGTGCATCCCCTTGCTGCCGACGACGATCATGGTGGCGCTCACCTCGTCGGCCACCGCGAGCAGCGCGTCGGCGGGGTCCTTGCGGACCGCGTGCGAGGTCGCCTCCACGCCGGCCAGGCGCACGTTCGCCACGGCCTGGCTCAGGATCCCCTCCACCTGGTCGTGCGGCAGCGGCTGCCAGACTTTGGCCGCGCCCTCGGGCGCGCCCGTCACCTTGGCGTGCACCGGCTGAAACGCGGAGACGACGTGCACCGGCGCCGACAGGGCCTTCGCCAGTCTTACCGCCTCGGCCACCGCCACCTTCGCGGTGTCGGATCCGTCTGTGCCAACTACGATCGCATCGCCCATCTCTCACCCTCCTCTGCGCCTCCGGGATGCGCAGACCCTACCGCTTCGGAGAGGCCTGGGTTGTGTGTCTTCGCACACTCAATATCTCGGCGATTCGGGCGACGACTGCCAGCGGCTCCCGAGTGAGCTGGCGCCAGGTGAACCGCAGCACGACGTACCCGGCGGCGATCAGCGTTTGGTCACGCTTGCGGTCGCG
>DATBPD010000005.1:0-15506 GCA_036561525.1 Candidatus Dormiibacterota bacterium
TCAGCTCGCGCGCGCCAGCACGTAGCCGCGCTGCGTCGGCGCCTCGATGGCGGTGTACGGCGCCCGCACCAGCGACATGTCCACAGCGAAGCCCTCCGCCTCCAGCAACCGGAGCACCTCCGCCGGCTGCAGGAGGTGAAAATCGAGGGAGACGGCCTGGTCGAGCATCTCGTCGACGTGGCGCACGTCATCGCCGACGTGGAAGGAGAGCAACAGCGATCCGCCGGGCCGGATCACGCGGCGGAACTCGGCGAAGGCCCGCGGCAGCTCGTCGTCTGTCAGATGGATGATGGAGTAGAACGCGACGATGCCCGCCCACGAGCCGTCGTCCACGGGCAATGACAGCATCGAACCGATCGCGAAGTCCACGCTGGGGAAGCGACGTCGTGCCAGCTCGATCATCCGCGGCGAGAGGTCGACGCCAACGGGGCGCAATCCGAGCCGGCGCAGGTGCTCCGCGACGTGCCCCGGCCCGCAGCCCACGTCGCCGACCACGCTCGCGGCTCCGACACCGTCCACAAAAAGCCCAAGTAGCGCTCGGTCGAGCGGTTTCTGCGAGAGCTCATCAGCGAAACGCTGCGTGTACGCCTCTGCCAAGCGATCGTAGCTGGAGCGCAGGTCATCGGCCGGCGAGCCGGTCATGATGCCACGTCGCTCATGCAGGTGCCCGGTCTCGGGCGCGCTCGTGTCACCGACGATGCCAATCTCCAGGCCTCCTCCGATGGTGCCGGCCGCGTCTGCACGAGACGTCAGTTAACCGAAAGCTTGGTCGTGTCAGGATTGTCAGCCATGGCCGATGTCCGCTCCGACTACCCGACCGCCCCATGGCTGAGCCCACCACCCGCTCCCCCGGCCACGCCGGCCAGGCCGAGGAATCGCGCTCTGGTGCTGGCGGCCGTGTTCGCGGGCACCCTGGTTGCCGGCGGCGCGATCGGCTTTGCCGCGGGGCTGCTGACCAGGTCAAACGTCTCCACCCCGCCGCGCACCGGCTCACCCAACGCCAACTCCGCCGCCACTCAGGCGCGTGCCCTGTACCGGCAAGCCCTGGCGGCCACCCGCGCTTCCGCCGGCGTCCATTACGTGGCCGTCTCGAGCGACGGGACCGTGACCCAGAAGATCGTCGGCGATGCCACTCAGGATGGTGGCGGCCAGCTGATCACCCTCAACTCAACGTTCGGCAACGAGCAGTTCACCCTGGTTCTTGTGCGCAACGGCGGCGCCGTCTACTTCCAGGGCAACCTGCCCGCCCTCGAGGACCAGCTCGGCGTGCCCGCGGCCAAAGCGCCCAGCGTGCAGGGCAGATGGGTTTCCGTTGCATCCGGAGATGGGCCGTACGGGGTGATCGCGCCGGGGATCACGGTCGCCGACCAGGCGCAGTCGATGACCCTCGTCCCGACCTCGACCACGCAGATCACCGCTGCCGACGGGTCCAAGGCGACCAGGATCATCGGGACCGTCTCGTCCCAGCAGGGTGCTCGGGGCGGGACGGCCCACCTGGACATCGCGGCCGGCTCCAACCTGCCGATCTCCGAAGTGTCGACCTTGTCCAACGGAGCGACGGACACTGCCACCTTCAGCAACTGGGGGACGGCGAAGCCCACGACAGCCCCCGCCGGAGCGGTCGCCTGGACGAGCCTCGGTGCGTCGGCGCCGCCCGGCGGCTACGGCGGCGGCGGCGGTAGCAGCAACGGCCAGACCCCATCTGCCACACCGGGGCTGTAGGCCGGGGGGCGCGCCCCAAACGGCAGCAGGTGTCCGGGGGTGGTCTGGAGCTGTGGATGGGCCTCAGTGCAGCGAGATCGCATCGCGCACCACCACGTAGACCTGCGGGTGATCGAGGAGGTTGAGGTGGGTGAGCCCGCCGAGGTGCACAACCGATTCGGGAGCCACCGGAATGACACGCTCGCGGCAACGTCCGCTGGCGCTCTCGGTGCGCACGAGCAGGTCGCCGAGGAGCAGACCAACGCGGTGATTGGGGTTGACCGTGATGGTCGCTGTGATGAATGTGTACTGGCAGCCGGGCAGTAGCGGGATCTCGCGACGCCGGTCGTCGAAGGCGTCCAGGGACTCGTCCCGCCAGTCGTCCTCGTGCAACGCCCCAAAACGAAGGTCACGGATGCCCGCGCTCCGGGTATCGAGGATCTGCGCCATCGGGCGGGTTTCCGGAAGCGCGCGGAGCGCCCACGCCGTCCGATGGACGACCTTGGCCAGTGGCGCCCCGTGATGAGGGGTGCCGAGCGTCACCACGTGCGTTGTCAATGCCGGCCAGCGCCGCTCAGCATGGGTTCCGGCGTGACATGCCGACCGAATCACCAGGCCACCCATCGAGTGCCCGATGAGCACGAGCCGCTGCACCTGCACCGGCCACGCGTCGATCAGCGCCTCGAGCAGCGCACTGAGGTGCGCCCCGTTCTGGCTGACGTGCAGGCCCGAGTTGAAGCGGACGTAGACTGGGGTGCATCCCGCGTCATCGCGCAGTCCGGCGCCGAAATGCCGCCTCGGCTGGGTTCGGTTGCCACGACCTCGTCGCTGCCACCACTCCTCGGTCCCGCCCAAACCGTGAACGAACACAGCGATCTGCGACGTTGCGGTTGGGAACGCATGCGCAACGGCGTCCCTCGTGCAGGACACGTCGACGCCGTGATCCCGAACCGCCATGCGAACCGCCAGGTCGCTGCCGCGCTCGGCGAGGCGATCACCGGCCATCCCGTTGAGGGCGCCGATCACCATCCTGCCATCCGCCGACCGGCTCAGAGGCCGGATGTCAGCATCACGGCTCGCGTTGCGCAGCGCCGTCGCGAGTGCGCCGGCGCCCCTCGTCATGGCAATACGGGTCACAGCATACGCTGAGGTAGCCAGGCGGTCATGCGCGAGACGCGTCGGAATCGATGCCACCCCGATCGAGTCGAAGACACGCTTGGCGATGCCCATGTGCAACTGCTCGGCGGGCGTGATGGCCAGCCTGTCGATGGCCTCGGCTGCGATCTCCGTCAAAGCGCTCATCTCATTCGCCACCGGCATTCCTCCGAGGCCCTGGAAAGGTACTCGGAACTCTACTGCCGGATCGACGAGCAGTACGCCGGAATGACAATCCCGCAACAGCAGTCCGCAGGGCGGGCTGGCGACCAACTCCTGGGCGCAGGCTGTCGACTGCGGGCGACCGATCAACCGCGGGCCCGCCGTCACGCCCGGCTCCAGCCCATCCCATGACATCAGCAATGCCCAGCTCCCGCCCCGCCGTGGAACGCATGCCGCTCGCCGAGAGTGACCGTACCTTTCGCTCGTTCTTCGAGTGCAACCCGCAGCCGATGTTCCTGCTCGACGTGCAGACGTTTCGCTACCTGGCGGTCAACGACGCGGCGCTGGCTCTGTATGGCTATTCGCGCGAGGAGTTCCTCGCCCTTCGTCAGACTGACCTCCGCGCCGACGATCAGGCGGACCAGCTGCTGGATGACCGAGTTGAGGTCAGGCTGGGCAGCAAGACGCACTTTGGCGACACTCGACACCGAACCAAAGGCGGGCTCAGCCTCGACGTCGAGCTCGATATCGCCCACGTGGTGTTCGCCAGCCGAGACGCCGTGGTCGTGGTCGTCAGCGATGTCACAGACCGGGTGAGGCTGCAACACGAGCTGCAGTACCGCGCGTTCCACGACGGGCTGACTGGTCTGCCCAACCGCGCGCTCTTCACCGATCGGGTCGACCATGCGCTGGCAAGCGCAGCTCGCGACGGCCGATCGCTGGCCGTTCTCTTCCTCGACCTCGACAACTTCAAGGCGATCAACGACGGACTCGGCCATGCCGCTGGCGACGAGCTGCTGAAGACGGTGGCGCAGCGGCTGCGTGAGCAGCTGCGCACCGAGGATACCGCGGCACGCTTTGGTGGCGACGAGTTCGCCGTCCTCCTCGAGCACATCACCGATCCGAGTCAGGTTGCGCACGTGTGCCAGCGCATCGCTGCAGCTCTGCGAGTCGGATGCCACATCCAGGGCACGCCGGTCTTCGCCCAGGTGAGCATCGGCGTCACGTACAGCTCTGACGGGGCCACCGCCGAGGAGCTGCTCCGCAACGCCGACATGGCCATGTATGGCGCCAAGGCCAATGGCAAATCCTGTTTTCTGGTCTTCGAACCGGTGATGCACCAGCGAGTGGCGCAGCGGTTGAAGCTGGAGTCAGACCTCCGGCGCGCTCTCGATGACGGTCATCTTCGTGTGTACTATCAGCCGGTCTTCGAGCTGCCCGGCCAGCGTATCGTCGGCGTCGAGGCGCTGGTGCGCTGGCTGCACCCTGACCGGGGAATGATCCTGCCGTTGGACTTCATCCCCGTCGCCGAGGACACCGGTCTGATCGTCCCGCTGGGACGCTGGGTTCTCAAGGAGGCCTGTGCGCAGGTCCGGCGCTGGCAGCAGGAGATCGCCGGCCTCCAGGACCTCAATGGCGCGGTCAACATCTCCCCGCGTCAACTCGACGATCCAGCCATCGTCAGACACGTCCAGGAGGCTCTTGCGGCATCGGGCCTCAGGCCCGAGAAGCTGGTCCTGGAGATAACCGAGAGCATCCTGATGCGCGACGTCGCCGCCGCCGCGGCGCGATTGGAGGATCTCAGCGACCTGGGCGTGAAGCTCGCCGTCGACGACTTCGGAACCGGACAGTCCTCGCTCTCGCAGCTGCGCCGTTTCCCCGTGGACATCCTCAAGATCGACAAGTCCTTCGTCGACAACATCGACCGAGACCCGATGGCGAGCAAGCTGCTCACGGTCGTGGCCGGGCTCGGTGCGTCGCTCGGCCTTGACGTCGTCGCCGAAGGCGTCGAGTCGGCGGCCCAGGCCGCGATCATCGAGGGCCTGGGCACCCTGTACGTCCAGGGCTACCTGTACTCGCGGCCGCTGGACGGCGACGCGATGACCGAGTTCCTCAGTGCGCCGGAGCGATCGTCGGTCCGCTGACCACCGCTCTCATTTGGTGAGAAGGCTGGCGATCACGTTGATGGTGGTCGCCAGGATGACAACGCCGAACACATACGACAGCACCGCATGGCGCAGGACGGCCTTGCGAATCGGCTTGGAGGTGATGTCCGTGTCGGAGACCTGGAACGTCATTCCCAGGGTCAGGGCGACGTAGGCGAAATCGCCGAAGTCGGGCCGGTCGCGGCCGTGCCAGTCGATACCCCGATCCCCGCCGTAGTACAGCCTGGCGTAGCGCAACGTGAACACGGTGTGCACGGTTGCCCAGGACAGCACCACGCTGAGGAACGCCACCGCAATGATCAGGGTGTGCGCCGCACCGGTCTCGGCGGCCGCCCTGAGCAACGCGAGGGCCACACCGACCAGGCTGGCTACGCTGGCTCCGACGAGGAGGGCGTCGGCGCCGACGCGTGTGTTGTCCTCTCGCGTCGCCATCGCTTCCGTCGCTGCCGCGTCCTTTCCCCGTGTGGCCAGGAACACCGAACCTGCGAACGTCCCCGCCAACGTATCCCAGCCGACGAGGGCCGCCACCTGCCACGGCGTGAACACGATGGCGGGGATGAAGGCGGCGAGTGCGACGAGAAAGCCGGTGGCCAACCGGGTGCGAGCGTTCACTGTCCCTCAGCCATCGACGATGAGTCCCTTCAACGGCCCCTTCAGCCGCGCCGTTCGGCGGGAGACGGCCGGCAGCGGACGCAGCGGCCGGGCGTATGGTGCCGCGGCCGCCAGCGCCGGGCGCCACAGGGTCTCGACCACGTCGATCGGATCGCGACCCGCGCAATCCTCGCTGAGGTGCTCGCTCCAGAGACGCTCGCGCACGCCACGGGCCAGGGTCGCGTGGTCGGTGACCAGGTTGACCTCGGTGTCGTTGAAGAGCGAGTGCTCGTTGAGGTTCGCTGATCCCACCGTGAGCCACGCGTCGTCGACGATGCACACCTTGGCGTGCACGTACACCGCGGGCCGGCTGCGATGTGGCGGACCGATGGTGCCGGCGAGCAGGCGGTTGTGGTCATCCGCCGCTTTGAGCACCGCCAGCTGGCCGCGGGTGTCGTCGTTGCCGTTGTTGGGCCGTTGTGGCAGCACGATGCAGAGCCGGAAGTCGTCAGAGGGAGGCTGGCGCAGGATTTTGCCAAGCACAGCCACGATCTCGGCGCTCCAGAGAAACTGGTTCTCGATGTAGATCAGCCGGCGAGCGTTGCGAAATGCTCCCAGGTACGCTTCGAGAACGCCGAAGTCGCCGCGGTGCAGCGTGCGGTAGGTGTGCTCGGGGACGGTGCGCACCAGCTGGACGCGGCTTGTTCCCGCGGCGGGCGGGATGGGAATGTCTGGCAGGTGTTGCCCAGTGGTCGCCTCCCAGCGCAAGGCGAAGTGCGATGCCACGTCGGCCACGGTGGGGCCGGCGATGCGGGCCAGAGCATCGTGCCAGCCCAACGGCCCGTCGGCGTGCGGGGAGCGGTCGTAGCGGTCGCCGTCCACGTCGGTGAGGTCGATGCCGCCGACGAACGCCACCGCGCCGTCGACGATGACCAGCTTCTCGTGATGGCAGTGCATCGGCCGGTTGCGCCTGTCCAGGGCACCGCGAATCCGCGTTCCCTGCAACAGCGCGTTCATCGAGCGTGACGCATCCGCGCGCGTCGGGTGCATCACCGGGACTGGCGCCCCGGCCCAGGCGAGGACGCGAACATCGACACGCTCCGCGGCCCTGCCGAGCAGGTCGCGCACCGTCACCAGCGCCGGTTCGCGCTCGATGGCGAAGTCGGGATCGACCGTCCAGCCCGCGATGTGGACCCATGACTCGGCGTTGCGAACTGCGTCGGCGATCACCGGCAGCGCGGCCGCGCCATCGATGTGCACGTCCATCCGGTTGCCGTCACGAGGAGGAGGCGGCCCGGTCGACCAGCCGTCGCGCCGCCCCTCCAAAGCGTGGCCGGCCCCCACCCGAGCCAGGCGGCGGCGGTGGTGGGAGCGACTGACCGCCTCGAGGGCGTCGCCGGCGCGAGCGTCGAGGGCGCTGGCGAATCGACCGATCACCCAGGCAGTCTACGGCGCCAGAACCCTCCCTCCCCGAGCCTTGCACCCGGCTCCCACATCCCGGGGGCGGTGTGCTAGAGTTGGTCATCGACAGACGTCTACTTTGTGATAGCGATGATCACACCTTTATCCGACCGAGCACAAGGAGAGCCAATGATTCTGCTGGGTGTCATCCTGATGATCATCGGGTTGGTGGCAGCGATTCCGATCTTGTGGAGCATCGGAATCATCCTCTTGGTTGTCGGCCTCATTCTCGCGTTGGCGGGAGCCATGGGGCACGCCATCGGAGGCCGGGCGCACTACTACTGACGGCCACCCCGGTCAGTAACCCCGCGGGTCCCGTCCGGCGCAGTGTCGCCGGTCGGGACCACGCTTGTTCGCTCGACCATCAACACCACCGTCCGCTCCGGCGCTCGCGGGCGGTGGCGAACTCCCTGCGGCACGGTGAGCGCCTGCCGCGCGCCGAGCTCGACGGTGCGGCCTTCGAGGTCGATCAGCAGCCGGCCGTCGACGACGAAGAAGAACTCGTCCTCGTCCTGGTGTGCGTGCCAGTGGTATTCGCCCTCGAGCACGCCGAGCCGCACCACCGCGTCGTTGACCGCGCAGAGCGTCTGGTTCCACCACGGATCCGTGCATGCATCGACGAGGGCCTGCACGTCGATCAGCTCCAGCGGTGCGAACCTGACGTCGAGGTGGGTGCTGTAGGTGGTCATGCCACGCCTCCCTGCCGGTCGGAACCGGTCACCGTCGGCAGCGCCGGCTTCCTGACAAATCTGGCACGGACCGAGGTCGCCATGCACACGCATACGAGCAGCGCGGCGATCGGTGTTGCGACTCCAGGTCGCTCGCCAAGCAGGAGCATGGCCCAGGCGACTGTGAGAAACGGCTGCAGCAGCTGCGTCTGGCTGGCCCTGGCTGTCCCGGCCAGCGCGAGGCCGCGATACCAGGGGATGAATCCGACAAACGTCGAGATCACCGACACGTAGAGCAACCCGGCCACCGGCACCCAGACGGGATGCACCGCACTGCCGTGCAGCGCGATCAGCGAGATCGGCAGGGCCACCGGCACCGCCAGCACGAGCCCCCATGCCGCCACCTCGCGGCCGGGCATCTCGCGGGCGAGGCGCCCACCGGCCGCGTAGCCGACGGCGGCCATCGCCAGGGCGACGAAAAGCAGCACATCAGCGCCCGTCAGAGAACCGGCTCCCTCGGAGAGCGCGAAGCCGATCACCACCACTGCACCGGCGATGCTCGATATCCAGAAGAGCGGGCTGGGACGCTCGCCGCCGATCACCACGGCCACCGCGGCGGTGCTGACCGGCAGCAGCCCGATGACCACCGCCGCATGCGACGCGCTGACCTGGTGCAGCGCGAGGGCGCTGAGCACGCCGAAGCCGATGCCGCAGCCGGCCGCGACCAGGAGAAGTTGTGGCAGGACGCGGCGCGGCGGCAGCCGCCTCGACCAGATCAGCAGCGTGGCGCCCGCAACCGCCGCGGCGATCACCGAGCGGCCGGCCCCGACCACCAAAGGGTCGAAGCCGCGCAGCGCGAAGATCGTCGCTGGCAGCGTGCCCGAGAAAGCCACCACGCCGAGGGTTGCCCAGGCCAGCCCGGAGACCGGCCGGCCTGGTGCCATGGAGTCCTCCGGGCCGGCCGACAGGACCGACGAGCCCGCCTCGTAGCGGGTCAGCCGCCGACCGCGGTGGTGAAGGCGCTTGCGAGCGCCTGGCCGTCGACGTCGAGCAACCCGCTGTTGACCGTCAGCGACACCGGTGTGTTCGCGGGGACGGTGAGGGTGACCACGGCGGTGCGTCGTTCGGCGTCATACACGGTGGTGGCCGGCAACACCTGGCCGTCGCCGGTCGTCACCGAGATCGCCGGTCCCACAGTGGCCTGCCGTAGGTCGCTGTCGAAGGCCACCTGGAGAACCAGCACACCGCCGACATTCATGGGTGTCAGATGCACAACGTGCGGTCCCACGGGCTCATCGTGCAGCGGTGAGACGGCGATCGCGCTCACCTGGAACGCCTGCTTGCCCGGGCCGGGGGTGAGCGTCAGCGACTCGTCCGCGAACGATGCCAGAGGATGCGCAACCGACGCGTCGATGATCAGCCGCGCGGTGGCGGAGATGGTGCCGTTCTGATTGACTGCGGCGCTGATCACGTAGGCGCGGGTCAGCCCGTGTGGCGTCACCTGCGCGGCGGCCAGGGACGGCACCGTCAACGCCGAGATCGCCGCTGCGTCGCCGCTGGTCTGCGCATCGACGAATGCCTGGAGCACGCCGGCGGCGCCGTTGGGCAGCGTGGTGGTTGTCCCCGGCGTGGGGGGGCCGGGGAGAATGGCAGCCTCAGCCTGGCCGCTGGCGGCCACGAGCGCGATACTGTTGCCGCTGCTGGTGAAGACGGGGTGCGTGCCGCTCGGGCCGCGCGCCACCACCGTGCCTGAGGGCAGTGCGTTGATGTCGAGCTGATCACCACCGGCTGCGGGGTGATCGATGATCGCGGCGCGAGCGCCGGTCTGGTCGAGCGCGATCTCGGCAACGCCGTCGCCGGGATGGTCCAGCGGGATGATCGTGGCCTGGTCGTGAGCAACCGGCGCGGTCATCAGCTGC
Organism: Candidatus Dormiibacterota bacterium; assembly: GCA_036561525.1. Classification (GTDB taxonomy): domain Bacteria; phylum Chloroflexota; class Dormibacteria; order Aeolococcales; family Aeolococcaceae; genus Aeolococcus. The sequence goes on from DATBPD010000005.1 coordinate 9,604, forward strand.
GCAATCGGCTGGCTGCTGTCGATCCACGCCACAGTGCCGCCGTCGCCGCTGAATGCGGCCAGCGTGCGGCTTCCGGCCAGGACGCGACTGTGCTTGGTGGCGAGGTCGAAGAGCGCGCCGTCCCCGCCAGCACCGCCGGCATACGCGTGGCCGCCAACCGGAGCGAACATGACCGTGGTCGTGCCCGCGGGCAGGGCCATCAGGTTGCTGACGTGGCCCTGCAGGTCGATGGTGAGGATGCGGTCACTCTCGGCCACAACAGCGGTGTCGGGGCTCAGCCAGCCCGTTGCCAGCACGGGCACACCGAGCGTGGTGAGCACGGTGTTCTTGCCACCGTTGACGGTGCTGAGCACGACCTGGCTTCCCGACCCGCTGGACACCGCGGAGACCAGCCGCAATCCGTTGGCCGAAATCGCGGTGCTCGACGACGCGGGGCCGAGGTCGGTGGTGCCGCCGGGGCCGAACAGCACGGTGCGACTGACCTTCAGCGGCGCTGCTCCCGCGGCGGAAGGCGATCCGGACGGCGACGCCGTGGCTGACGGCTTCGGGCTCGTCGGTGGCGTCGGCGTTGTCGGCGCTGCGCTCGAGGACGTGGCGATCACCGATCCGGCCGGTCCGGCGATCAGCTGGGAACCCGCCTCCACCGTCCCCAGCGCTGTCACGGTCAACGACACCACAGCCGGTGCCGGCGGCGGGGTCGGTGCGGTGCCGAAGGAGATGTGGATGTCGGTCGCGGCGACCGCACCGTTGGCAGCCTGGGCTGCGCTGCGGTCGATGGTCACGGTGTACGGCGTGTTGCCCGCCAGACGGTGGGTGGGTGTGATCAGCAGGTTGTTGCCCTGCCACGCGGTGCTCACCTCGGTTGCCGGCCTGATGTGCAGCCCCGCCACCACGGCCTGATGGTTCATCGGCTGGCTGAACGCCACCGTGATCACGTGGTCCGGGCTCACCTGGTGCAGCTCGGCGACCGGCGAGCCGGCCGTCACCACCTGGTGATCCTGGATGGGCCTCATGATGCTGATCACCGCGGCAGCAGCAAGGGCGATGCCCAGCCCGGCCCCGCCCCAGGCGAAGTGCGACGGACGGCGCCACCACACCCGGCGAACGACGCGCTGCCGCGGAGCACGCTGGTTCCTCTGCGAAGCAGCCGGCGTGCCCACGGCCGCCTCGCGCATCAGCTGGGCACGCAGCACCGCCTGGAACCGCGTGTCGAGTGACGGCTCCGGCCGCGCCGCCCTGACCAGGTGCGCAAGCTGGGTCAGCTCGGGGTCGTCGTCGAGGATGCCGTCGATCTCGGGATCGAGCCACCGCGAGTCGGTCATCGGACATCCTCGCGGTCGAAGGTGGCCGCGTCGAGCCGGGTGCGGAGCCCGATCATGCCGCGGTGAATCAGCAGCTTGATCGCCCCCTCGCTCTTGCCCATGACGACCCCGATGTCCGCCAGCTTGAGATCCTCGCCGAGCTTGAGCGTGATCGCCGTGCGCTGCTGCTCGGGCAGGGTGTCGATGGCCGCCCAGACCAGCGCGGCCTCGGCCCTCTGGGCGACGCGGTCAGCAACCGGCTTCTGCGGGTCGGCGACGCCGATGGCGTCGTCGATGTTCGACGTGGGACGGCGGGCGCGGTAGTGGTCGGCAATGGCGTTCACGCTGATCTGGTAGAGCCACGCACTGAAGGGGTGACCGCTGGGCTTGTACCGGCCGATCGCTCGCAGGGCCTTGAAGAACACCTCCGAGGTGACGTCTTCAGCGGCATCCTGGTCGCGCAACCGGCTGTATACGAACCTGTAGATCTGCCCGAAGTAGTGGTCGTACAGCTCCCCAAAGGCGTCGGCGTCCCGCTTGGCCCGCTCGACTAGTTGATCCTCATACGCCCGGGGAAGGGTCACCGGACAGACTCCGGACGCATGTGACAGGGCAACGTTCGGTGCGCGCGGGGGGTTACGGGAGCAGGCATGTGATCAGGGGTGGGGGATGTGACATCGCGCCCCGCGACTATAGGAGGGCCGTACTCGCCGGCCCGGCAACCCGAAGACCGGCCGAACCGCGAGTGTGGGGATCTGGAGGAGGCCGAGCACGTCGACAGCCGCGCTTGACAATGAACTAATGGCGTTAGATACTTCGACCCATGATCGTTTTCCCGACTCGCGATAGACGGGCCGAGCGCCGCGAGGCTACCCGCGCCGAGATCCTGGAGGCTGCCTGGGCGCTGGCCCGCACCCAGGGCCTGGCCGGGCTCTCCCTTCGGGACGTGGCCCGCAGGATCGGGACCCGTCCGCCGTCCTTGTACTGGTACTTCGACTCCAAGCACGCCATCTACGACGCGATGTTCGCCGAGGGCAACCGCCAACTCCTCCGGCGCCTGGCCGAGCAGGACTGGCCCGAGGACCCGCGTGAGCAGCTCCGGCTCGTGGCTCGGGTGTTCGTGGAGTTCAGCACCGAGGACGTGGCGCGCTACCAGCTCATGTTCCAGCGCACCATCCCCGACTTCGAGCCCTCACCGGAGTCGTATGCGCTGGCGATGGAGGTCTTCGACCAGGGACGGGCGCGCTTCAGGGCGGCAGGGCTGACCGACCCGGCCGACTTCGACCTCTGGACCGCGCTGATCGCGGGGCTGTCGGCTCAGCAGACGGCCAACCAGCCCGGCGGCGACCGCTGGCTGCGGCTGATCGATGAGGCAGTCGACATGTTCGCCGACCATGTATTTGCCAGCCAAGGGCCGAGGAGGCAGCCGTGACCATGACCATGACCAGACCGAATATGACGGACGTGGCCACAATTCCCAGGCTTGGCCACCGCGAGGCCATGGTCCTGGCGGAGAACGAGTTCTCCCGCACGCTGCAGCTGCTGCGAGGGTTGCGCCTCGACGACTGGCAGCGGCCGACCATCTGCGAGCTGTGGGACGTTCGCGCCATGGTTGCGCACATGCTCGGCATGGCCGAGGCGCAGGCGTCGTTCCGCCAGTTCATCCATGATGCCCGCGCCGCGAACAGGCGCACCGGTGGCTCGATGATCGACGCCATGACGGCCACCCAGGTGCGCGATCGTGCTGACCTCTCGCCGGCTCAGCTCATCGAGCGCTTCGTTGCCGTCGTACCCCGCGCGGTCCGCGCCCGCCGCCGCGTGCCGGCGCCGATCCGGTCGGCCGTGCGCATCAAGCAGGATCCGCCATTCGACGCGCACAGATGGCAGTACGGCTACCTGGTCGACACCATCTTCACCCGCGACCCATGGATCCATCGGCTCGACATCTCGCGCGCCACCGGCCGCGACATGATGCTGACGGACGAGCACGACGGGCGCCTCGTCGCCGACGTTGTCGGCGAATGGTCGCGCCGTCATGGCGAGCCGTTCACGCTCATCCTCACCGGGCCGGCCGGCGGCCAGTGGCGGGCCGGCAGCAACGGCGAACACATCGAGGTCGATGCGCTGGACTTCTGCTGGACGCTGGCGCGTCGGACTCCGCGCCCCGGTCTGCTCAGCACACCGGTTCCCTTCTGAGTCGCAACGCCCTGACGTTCCCGTGGCTCGCCGCTCCCCCTTAGCAGGCGAAGAGCGGACCGGCGTGGCCGGCCCGCTCATTCGGTACGGGGAGAGACTTACGGCTGATCGACTGTCGTGGTGGTGGTGCCACCCGGGACAACCGTGCCACCGGGTGCCACCGAGGTGGTGCGCCGGCGGCCGCCGAATCCGCCCCACGAGGACCAGAAGACCATCGACAGGATGATCCCGAAGATGCCCACGGCGAGCAGGATCAGTCCGATCGTGTGGACGTTGACCCCTGTGCCGCTGGTATCGACGTTCACGGCAAACGCGAGAATCGCGCCGATCGCGGTCAGAAAGATGCCGACTCCAATGCCCATGGCTTTGTTGCCTCCATAACTGTGGTGCTGTTTCGCACCATACACGCTATAACATTTTCTGTCAACCATGGTTACGCCAGGCGAGCCACGCTCCGTGCGGACGATGGGGAACGTCTGGTGGAGAGGAGGTCTCCGAGCTCGCCCGCGGGGCTACCGTCCGATTGGGAAGGCGATCGGCACCGCCGCACCGTCGGCTGGAACGTTGATGTCGACCTGGCGCCCGTCGGCGTACGTGCGTCGCCACGTCGAACCTTCGCGAAGGTCGAGGACGTCCACAGAGGTCAGCGCGCCGGTGCCCGTGTCGAACGTGCATTCGTCGATGAGTCGCACCAGCTCTGTGCGCAGCGTGCAGGTGCCCGTCCGCATCACGCCACCCTCCGTCCACGCCGACGCCGCCCGGGCGGTGCCGTTGCCGGGCTCCGACAGCGCGTACGACGCGTCGCCGCCGTACAGAAGTCGCCCAGCAGAACCCGGCGGCGCGACCTGTGCCAGCGTCATCGCGCCGACGTGGATGCGGCCGCCGCCGAAGTACGCGCTCATCGGCGCAGGTGCGATCAGCAGGGCAGCGCCTGCGACGGCGGCCAGGCATCCCACAGCCGTCGCAACCGCGTCGCCCTGCCGTCGAAGAACCCGACGGCGGCCGCGCCGCACCACGCGTACCGGCCTCGCATCCCCAAGCGGAATCGGCAACGCCTGGGCGTCCCGGTCGATCAACACCTGCCCGGGTGGGCGGCGCCGTGCACCCGGCCCGCGCGCCACCCCACGACTCACGCGATCTCCAGGCGGTGGTCGACGACGCGCGTGACCGCCGCATCGAACAGCACCAGGATGCGTACCCGCCGCCGGATCCGCGACACGGTCCGACCCTGCACGTCGACGCGCACGGACCGATCGTCGAACTCCACCACGGCACGCACCGTCGCCCCGCTGTCGAGGAGGTCACCCTCGATGCGCACCTGCGCGTACTCGCCGAAGTCGGGCCGCGTGGTGAGGCCGGCTGCCAGGCCAGGCCGCATCGCAGCGCGTAGACGCTGGGCCGCGCCCGGTGCAACATAGCTCTCGATATCCGCATCGCACCCGGCGGCGAGCAGACCGAGGTCGAAGACGAAGCGGTCGAGAAGGCCCATCACCAGCGTGGTGCGCCGGTCGCGCTCGTCGTCGTCGCTGCGATGCGCGGACATGGGCAGGAGCTGCCTGACGCTTCTCACGCATGCGTCCGGACAGGCAGTCGCGCCACGGCCTCAGTCAGCGACCGATAGGCGACGCGCAGCTTCGCTGACACCGCCTGCACTGGCACGCCGTCCATGCCGGCCAGCCGCACGCTGTCGGCCTCGTCGGGGATCTCGAGGATGCGCTCCACCCGCGAGGCGATGACCTCGAGGTACTCGCGGGTCACGGGGTGCCGGCGGTTGCGTCGCGCGCCGGAGGTGATGCAGGGCACCACCGTCGGTGGCCGACCACGGACTTCGAGGTAATCGAGCACGCCGTTGAAATCCTGGCGGCTCATCGCCGTCGGCAGCACCAGCGCGTCGGCCTCCTCGAGCCAGAACGCGGCCACCGCCGCCTCGGGACCCGAGGTCGGATCCGGGAGGCGATTGCTCATGTCGACGATGACCAGCGAGTATCGCGCGCGCAGGTGCGCGGCGAGGCGGTGGATGTCCGTGTGGGTGTACTCACTGCCGTCGCGCCGCTCCGGGTAGCAGGCCAGGGCGGGCGTGACCGCATGAATCGGCGCAGGCGGTTGAACACCCCGGGCGAGCGCTGCGACAACATCGCGAACGGTGGCGGCATGCTCAGGGAGGTTGAGCTGTCCCCACGCGTCAGGGTTGGCAACGTTGGCGTCGACGATGGCTACGCTGTGTCCGACGGAGTCGAGCACCGTGCCGCCGGTGATCGCCAGCCCCGCCGCATGGCTGGTCTTGCCGACCCCACCCTTGCGGGAGCCGACGACCACGATACGCGGCGCCCCGTGGAGCAATAGAGCGGCCAGCTCGGCATCGCTGGTCCTGGCGCGCCGCCCCCACATCGCCGCACGCAGCAAGCC
>DATBPD010000006.1:0-21379 GCA_036561525.1 Candidatus Dormiibacterota bacterium
CGCTGCGCGCTGTCCAACCCCGGCGACGTCATGGGGTCGTTCGGCGCCGGCGCCATGTCCCTGCCCGCGGCGCTGCGCCGGCCGCCCAAGCCGTAGGGGTCAGCGCTCCTCGCGGCGATGCCCCGATGACAGCTCGGCAAGGAGTCCGGGGTCGAGCTGCTCACCGCTGATGCTGGCGATCCTGCACGGCGTCACCGCGCGCAGCGTCGCCGTGCGCCGGCCGCCCTCGAGCAGCGCACGCTCGCCGAGCACAGCCCCCGGTCCCAGTTGCGCGACAGGTTCGCCGGCGACCTCCACCGCCACGATGCCGTCCAGCACCAGGAACATGTCGGCACCCTGGTCACCCTCCTCGACGATGGTCTTGCCCTGCGCGACCTCGGCGATCGACGGCTTGGCATCGCCGCGCATGATGTGCGCCGACAGCTCGCGCTCGAGCGCCGTCTCGACCTCGCTGACCAGGGCTGGCGAGTCCTCGTCCCCCCACGGGGTGTGCGAGCCAAAGGCGCGCTTCCACCAGTCCTTGAAGTTGACGAGCCCCGACTTGAGGACCAGCTTGCCCTCGTGGTCGTAGATCCAGTGGCGTGGGAAGGGGCTCGCCCCGATCACCTCGCGCGATGAGCTGCCGTCCGCGCACAGGGTCAGCCCCAGCGTCGTCCAGGCCAGCGGCGCCGACACCTGGATGTAGGGCGGGTGGCTGACCCGCCGCGGAGCGGGCACCCCGGTGCGCCCTCCGGTTGTCTGGACGAAGCGCACGCAGCTCTGCGAGACCACCGGGGCCTGCTGCCGATCGGGGAACGCCACCGGGGCAAAGGTCGCCACCCTGCTGCCCAGCTTCACCGTCGTCGAGTCGATGTGGCCGCGTCCGGTGTAGCCGTGCCCGGTGATGCGATCTCCCTCGACCTCGATCCAGGCGTGGAGCTCGTTGGCGAAGCGGAAGCGATGCGCCTCTGCCAGGGCCTGGACGCCGTCGATGTGATCGGGTGGGGCTTGGTCGTAGTGAGTCAGCCCCATGTCGAAGGGCAGCCGGGTCATCCCCCGGATTGCCTCGGACGGGATCCACGAGATCGATGTGACCGACGATTCCACGCGCATGGTTGTCACCTCCTGCGGGGCACAATCCCACCACGTCCGCCGGCGGTCGAGGGTGGGGGTGCGAGCAGTTGCGGTGAGGTTGGCCGCCGCGACCTGTGGTGTTCGCCTCATTGCCGATTCCCGGCGGGTGCATACAGTCACCCCATGGCTTCCGACACTTCGATCCGGGTCGTCCTGGCCGACGACAACCTGATCGTCCGCGAGGGAGTCCGCGCTCTTCTGCTCGCTTCTGGGGACATCGACGTTGTCGGCGTGGCCGGCGACTACGACGAGCTGATCGCGGGCGCCGACGCACTCACGCCCCAGGTGGTGGTCACCGACATCCGCATGCCGCCGAACTTCGTGGACGAGGGCATCGCGGCCGCTCGTCTGATCCGCAAGCAGCACCCCGGCACCGGCATCGTCATCCTCTCCCAGTACGACGAGCCCGAGTACGCCATCGCACTCCTGAGCGAGGGCGCGGCCGGCTACGCCTACCTGCTCAAGGACCGCGTCGCGGAGGGCGACCAGCTCGCCCGCGCCGTCCGCGAGGTCAGCACCGGCGGCTCGATGCTCGATCCCCGCATCGTCAACTCCCTGACCAAGCCGGTGACAGACGTCGCCGGTCTCGGCGAGGCCGAGGAGCGCCTCCTCCAGATGGTCGCCGAGGGCAGGCCGATCAAGGCGATCGCGGTGGGCTTGCGTTCCACGCCCGAAGCTGTGTCGGTCGACATCGAGGGCCTGTTCCTCAAGCTGGCCCAGGAGGCGAGCGGGGGAACACACGGGGCGCTGCAGCGGCTCAAGCTGCTCCACAAGGCAATCGTCGACCGCGAGGAGCAGGGTGAGAGCCTCAGCCGCATGCTCCCGGGCGGTCTCGCGCAGAAGCTCCGCGAACAGGGGGTGCGGCCCGGCGAGACCGAGAGGCTGACGGTCACCGTGCTCATGTCGGACATTCGCGGTTACTCGACCATCGCCGAGATGGCCGATCCCAGTGTGCTCGCTCATCAGCTCCACGAGCACCGCGCCGAGATGAACAACGCCCTCCTCGGCGAGCACGGCACCGTGATGCAGTTCGTCGGCGACGCGGTGATGGCGGTGTTCGGGGCGCCGTTCGCGCAGCCGGACCAGTGCGAGCGCGCGGTCGCGGCGGCCGAGGTGATGCACGCGCGCCAGGCCGATCTCAATGCGCGATGGGAGGCGTCGGGACTTCCGGCATTCCAGCTCGGCATCGGGGTGTCGACCGGCGATGTCGCCGCGGCGCTGCTCGGCTCCGACGAGCGGCTCGAGTACTCGGTGGTCGGCGACGCCGTCAACCTGGCGCAGCGGCTGCAGCAATGGGCCGAGGGCGGGCAGACAGTGTTGAGCGAGCCGACCTTCGCCGCCCTGGCACAGCCGCCCGAGGCCGAGCGCCTCGTGCCGGCGCTGGTCAAGGGCCGGCAGACGCCCGTCGGTGCCTACCGTGTGGGCGTCCCGGTCGCGGGTGTGCCTGCATGAGCGTCGGCAGGGGTCGCTCGGCAACCAGGGCGCTGGCCTTGGGCGCCGCCGTGCTGGGGGTGGCGGGGTCGGCGGCGACCGTCGCGCTGGTGATCGCCAACAGCGCGAACATCGCAAGCTTCGACGCTGCCGACCCCATCTCCATCGTCATGCCGCTCACCTTCGCGGCGGTGGGCGGGTTGATCGCGATCCGCCACCCGCGCAACCCGACCGGTTGGCTGTTCCTCTTTATCGGCGTTGTCGAAGGGCTGAGCGGCGTGGCGGACCAGTACGCGCGCCTCGCGCTGATCACCCGCCCGGGAGCGCTCCCCGGTGGGCAGTGGGCGCTCTGGTTCGGCAACTCGACCTTCGGTGTGGTCTGGCCGGTCGGGGCGGCGCCGATGCTGCTGATGCTGCTCCCCAGTGGGCACCTGCCGTCGGCAAGGTGGCGACCGCTGGCGGGGCTCAACCTGATCTTGGCGGCGGTTTTGGCCCTCGTGTTCGGCGCGCTCACGCCGGCCTCTCTCACGGTGGTGGGCACGACGAGCCCGACGCTGGTCAACCCAACGGCCCTTTCCGCATTGCAGGGGCTGGGCCAGGGACCGATCGGCGTGGTCCTCTACGTCCTCGCGCTTGTGGTGGTGGTTGCCGCGGCAGCGGCCCCATTTCTTCGGGTGCGCCACACGAGCGGGGACGAGCGCCAGCAGTTGAAATGGATCGCGTACGCAGTGCTGATCGCAGCGGTCGTGAGCGCTCCCTTGGCCACGCTGATGGGTTTCTTCGTTTCATCCACGATCGCCAACGCGGCCACCGCGCTGACGATCGTTCTCGGCTTCGGGGTTGCGCTGCCGGCGGCCGCCGGCGTCGCCATCTTCAGGTACCGGCTGTACGACATCGACATCGTCATCAGCCGCACGCTGGTGTACGGCTCGCTGGCGGTGTTCATCACCGCGGCGTACGTCGGCATCGCGGTGGGCATCGGCGCGCTCATCGGTGGCGGCGGCAAACCCAACCTTGGTTTGTCGATCCTCGCCACCGCGATCGTGGCGGTGGGCTTCCAGCCGGTGCGCGAGCGGGTGCAGAAGGTGGCCAACCGGCTGGTGTACGGCAAGCGCGCGACGCCGTACGAGGTTCTTGCTCAGTTCTCCGAGCGGGTCGCCGAGTCGTACGCGACCGACGACGTCATGCCGCGGATGGCGCGCGTGCTCGCCGAGGGGACGGGCGCGCAGCGCGCCGATGTGTGGCTGCGCACCGGCGACGCCTGGCACGACGTCGCGGTCTGGCCGGCGCACGCGCAGCCCGCTGACCCTGTCCCGGTGCTGGATGGGCTGGTGCCTGACGACGGCGCCAGCCGCACCGTCGAGGTGCGCCACCAGGGCGACCTGCTCGGTGCGTTGAGCGTCACCAAACGAAGCGGCGAGTCGCTGACCCCGGTGGAGGACAGCCTCTTGGACCACCTCGCCGCCCAGGCCGGGCTGGTGCTGAAGAACGTGGGCCTGACCAGCGACCTGCAGGCGCGCCTCGAAGAGCTCCGCGCCTCGCGACAGCGCCTGGTCAGCGCGCAGGACGAGGAGCGCCGCCGCCTGGAGCGCAACCTCCATGACGGTGCCCAGCAGCACCTGGTGGCGCTGAAGGTGAAGCTGGGTCTTGCCGAGATGCTGATGGGACGCGACCACGACAAGGCCATGCTCACGATCGACCAGCTCAAGTCAGACGCGGACGACGCGCTGGACACCCTGCGCGACCTGGCGCGTGGCATCTACCCGCCACTGCTCGCCGACAAGGGCCTCGGTGCTGCGCTGGAATCCCAGGGGCGCAAGGCGACCGTCCCGGTGACGGTCGACGCCGACGGCATCGGCCGCTACTCGCAGGACGTCGAGGCAGCCGTGTACTTCTCGGTGCTCGAGGCGTTGCAGAACGTGCAGAAGTACGCGGCCGCATCGCGCGTGCGGATCCGACTGCGTGCGGACGGCGGGGAGCTGCATTTCAGCGTCGACGACGACGGCCGTGGCTTCGAGGTGGGCGCGACCAGGAAGGGATCCGGCTTGATCAACATGGGCGACAGGCTCGACGCTGTCGGTGGTCAGCTGCAGGTCAGCTCGACGATCGGGTCCGGGACGTCGATCGCCGGTCGGGTGACGGTCTACGTCGCGGCTGCACCGTTGGCTGCCGACCACGCCTCCACCAGCCGCTCGGGGCTGAACTCCGACTTGGGGATGAAGCAGGCAGCGCCCACCTCCTCGGCCTGAGGTCCGTACTCGGCCGCCTCGTACGTGGAGAGCACCAGCACGACCACCGGTTTGGTCGCGACGTCCGCGAGGATCTGCCGCGTGGCCTCGAGCCCGCTGATGCCGGGCAGGTTCACATCCATGAGCACCAGGTCCGGGTGCAGCTCGTGCGCCAGGCGCACCGACGTCTCGCCGTCCTCGGCTTCGCCGACGACCTCGAAGCCGTCTGTCAGCTCCACCACCGTGCGTGCCACCGCGCGGAACGGCTCCTGGTCGTCAACGATCAGAACGTGGACCGGCATCTCCCCGGAGAATAAGCCTCGCGACGCTGCCGACCAATGGTGCCTGCCTCACGGCGATGGTGAGGCAGGCCGTCTCCTCACACCGTCATCGGCTCGCATATCCTCAACCCGTGCCGATCCGAGTGGTCATCGCCGAGGACAACTACCTTCTCCGTGAGGGCCTGTCGCAGCTGCTCGCCACGGCGACAGAGGTCGAGCTTGTCGCCTCTTGCAGCGACCTGCCCCAGCTGGAGCGAGCCATCGAGGAGCACAGCCCGGACGTCGTCATCACCGACATTCGCATGCCACCGAGTGGCTCCGACGAAGGGCTGCGAGCGGCGGATCGCCTGCGCAGCGAACGTCCGGAGGTCGGCGTGGTGGTGCTCAGCTCGTTCGCCGAGCCCGAGTACGCGCTCGCACTGCTGGAGAACGGTGCGGCCGGACGCGCCTACCTGCTCAAGGAACGCGTGTCGGACCTCGGCCAGCTGCTCGCCGCCATCCGTGAGGTGGCCCGAGGCGGCTCGGTCATCGACCCGCGGGTGGTGGAGGTGCTCGTGGCGGCTCGCACCGCCGCCAAGGACTCGCCGCTCACCCAGCTCACCCCTCGGGAGACCCAGGTGCTGGCCGAGGTGGCGCAGGGCAAGAACAACGCGGGGATTGCGGCGTCGCTGTCCCTCACCGACCGAGCGGTGGAGAAGCACATCAACTCGATCTTCTCCAAGCTCGACCTCTCGGAGGAGCCGGACACGCACCGGCGCGTCAAGGCAACCCTCGTGTACCTGGCCCAGCAGCGCCGCTGAGGTCCGTGGGACGCCTCTGCCACAGATGAAGGCTTGACTTCGGGTACAATGCAGAGGTCGGCAACAACTGCCGCCATCGCTCGTGCTTCGTCCTCGCCTTCTCGAACGGACCGCGCGTCGTTCAGAGTCGAGAGGGCAGGAGACACGACATGGCCAATGGGACCATCAAGAAGGTCCAGTCGGACCGGGGCTTCGGCTTCATCACCGCAGAAGATGGACAGGAGTACTTCTTCCATCGCAGCGGGCTCGACAGCTCGCTCGACTTTGACAGCCTGAACGGCGGCGAAGCTGTGAGCTTCGAGGTCGAGAAGAGCGACAAGGGTCCGCGCGCCGGGCGGGTTCGCGCCGCCGGCTGATCGCGAAGATGTGAGGACCCGGCGCCGTCGTGGCGCCGGGTCTTCTGCTTGCCTGGGCCCCCGCTGGATCGCCGGAGGCCGGGCGCATGGGTCCGCCCGAGTGGACAGTGCACCCAGCGCCAGTCACAATGCGCCGACGCACTGCCGCGCTGGCCTGGTGGAATCGGCTCCCAAGCCATGCCCGCCTCTGGTCCGCGTCTCGCATCCGACAGTTCACCGAGGGGGTTCGACATGGGCCGCACCACCACCCGTTCCCGTCGGCGCACCACCGCCGTGTTGACTTTCAGCGCGCTGCTGCTGGCCGCATGTGGTAGTTCCGGAGGCTCGAGCCCGTCAGGGAGTGCGGGCGCGGCCGGCCCAACGGTTCAGTCGAGCATCGCCAGCGAGGTGCCCGCCTCGGTCAAGGGTTCGCCGGTGCAGATCGCCACCGACGCCACCTACGCCCCCAACGAGTTCATCAATCCCGAGAACGGCGGCATCCAGGGCTGGGACATCGACTTCGGTAACGCCATCTGCAAGGTTCTTGGGCTGGTCTGCACCTTCAACAACGTCACCTTCGACGACATCATCGCCCAGCTCAAGGCGTCGACGCCGAGTGAGGTTGCCGGCGGCGACAAGCCGCGCTACCAGTTCAGCATCTCGAGCTGGACACCGACCGCCAAGCGGGAGGCCGGCGGCATCGACTTCATCACCTACTACCAGGCGGGCGAGGCCTGGCTGGTCAAGACCGGCGGCGCCAAGATCAACACCGCCGCCGACATGTGCGGCAAGAAGGTGGCCGTCGAGTCCGGCACCACCGAGGAGTCCGACGCCTGGGGTTTCATGGGCAAGCAGGTGGGGGGCACCGCGATCTCCGGTGACACTGATCACTGCCCATCCGGGAGGGATATCACCGTCGACAGCTTCTCGACCCAGACCCAGGCCGACCAGGCGCTGATCTCCGGACGCGACGACCTCGGGTGGCTCGATCAGCCGGTCGCCGACTACCAGGTCAAGCAGCAGAACGGCCAGCTCCAGATCGCGGGGCAGCCGTGCAGTGTCACCCCTTATGGGATTGCGCTGGTCGCCGGCAACCCGCTCGAGAAGGCGATCCAGGACGCCGTCAAGTACCTGATCGACAACGGCTTCTACACCAACGTCCTCAACACATGGGGCGTCAAGGATGGAGCGATCACCAGCTCGGCGGTGTCCCTGAACAACAACAACGCTGTGGGCGCGTCCTGCGTGCCCTCCTACTGACACCGCGCTTGGCAGCCGCCATCTGACCCGGTGAGGCTCTGATGCCGGAATTGAGCACGCGGCCCGAGGCGATCAAGGCCGTCCCGCTCCGGCACCCCGGCCGTTGGGTTGCGGCCGTCATCGTCCTCGCGATCGCCGCCGAGGTGGTCGGCACCATCGTCACCGCCCCCGATCTTCACTGGGATGTGGTGACCCAGTACCTCTTCCAGGGCTACATCCTCGGCGGCGTGGTCCTGACCCTGGAGCTCACCGCGATCAGCATGGTCATCGGCGTCGGCCTCGGTGTCCTCCTCGCGGTCATGCGCCTGTCGCCGAACCCAGTCGTCTCGTCGGTGAGCTGGTTCTACATCTGGTTCTTCCGCGGCACCCCGGTGCTGGTCCAGATCTTCTTCTGGTTCAACCTCAACAGTGTCATCCACTTCATCGGTGTCGGCATCCCGTTTACCGACATCGGCTGGCGAGTCGGCACCAATACGCTCATCCCCAACGTCGTTGCCGCCATCCTCGGCCTCGGGCTCAACGAGGCCGCTTACATGGCGGAGATCATCCGCGCCGGGATCATCTCGGTTGAACACGGTCAGACCGAGGCGGCGCAGGCGCTGGGGATGGGCCGGCTGATGGTGATGCGGCGCATCGTGCTTCCGCAGGCGATGCGGGTGATCATCCCGCCGACGGGCAACGAGACGATCTCGATGCTCAAGACGAGCTCGTTGGCGTTCATCGCCACGGTGACCGAGCTCTTCACCCGGCAGCAACAGATCTCCAGCGCCAACTTCAGGGTCATCGAACTGGCCATCGTGGCCAGCATCTGGTACCTGTTCATGACCTCGATCCTCACCTTCGGCCAGTACTACGTCGAGAGGTACTACGCGCGCGGTGCCCAGCGCGAGTTGCCGCTGACACCGCTGCAGCGCTTCCGGCGGATCGTCTTCCAAGGCCACGCACCGCCGCCGTTGCCGGTTGCGGAGGAGGCCGCGCCGCCGCTCACGCGGTCGCACGGGTAACGAGGCGCAGTTATGGCAACGCTGATGGTCCAGGCGCAAGCGGTGCACAAGAACTTCGGCCGCCTCGAGGTGCTCCGCGGCATCGACCTCGAGGTTGCACCACGGGAGGTGATGTGCATCATCGGTCCCTCCGGCTCGGGCAAGAGCACGATGCTTCGCTGCATCAACCATCTCGAGAAGATCGACGCCGGCAGGCTTTTCGTCGATGGCGAGCTGGTCGGCTACGCGCCGCGCGGCGACAAGCTCCACGAGTTGCCCGACCGCGAGGTATGCCGCAAGCGGTCTGAGATTGGCATGGTCTTTCAGAGTTTCAACCTGTTCCCCCACATGACGGCCATCGGCAATCTGATCGAGGCCCCGATGCGGGTGAAGCGCGAGTCCAAATCGGCGGCGGTCGAACGCGGCCGCAAGCTGCTCGATCGCGTTGGCCTCGGCGACAAGGTCGGCGCCTATCCCCGGCAACTGTCCGGCGGTCAGCAGCAGCGGGTCGCGATCGCGCGCGCCCTGGCCATGCAGCCAAAGCTGATGCTCTTCGACGAGCCCACCTCAGCGCTCGACCCGGAGTTGGTGGGGGAGGTCCTCGACGTGATGCGCGGCCTCGCCCAGGACGGCATGACCATGGTCGTGGTCACCCACGAGATGGGGTTCGCGCGCGAGGTCGGTGACGCCCTGGTCTTCATGGATGGTGGCGTCGTCGTCGAAGCCGGGGCCCCCCGCGAGATCCTCGCCAACCCTCAGCACGAGCGGACCAAGGCGTTCCTGGCTTCAGTGCTCTAGTCGGATGGCTCACACAGCAGTCGTCTGCGGTGCCAGCGGTGGGTTGGGTCCCGCCGTGCTCACCGCACTTGCAAGCAGCCACTCGCGAGTGGTCGGCGTGGCGTCCGAGCGCCGCTCGCTAGCCGAGCTCGAGGCGATCTCGCCGGCGACGCACTGGGAGCGCGCGGACCTCGCCGATCCGGCGTCGGTCGATGATCTCTGGGAGAGGTTGGACCGGCTGGACGGCGAGGTTGGCAGCGTCGTCAATCTGACCGGAGGCTTTCGCGGCGGTACCGTGATCGACTCGTCGCCCGAGGACGTGCGCGCCATGTTGGCGCTCAACCTGGAGACGACGTGGTGGTCGTGCCGCGCGGCGGCAGCACGGATGAGCCGCACCGGCCGCGGCAGTATCGTCAACGTGGCGTCGCGCGCCGCCCTGGTCGGCGGCAGTGGCACCGCGGCGTACGCCGTCGCCAAGTCAGCCGTGCTGCGCTTGACCGAGGTGCTCAGCGCGGAGTTGACATCCAAAGGCGTCCGGGTCAACGCCATCGTCCCGGCCGTGATCGACACTCCCGCGAACCGGACCTGGATGAGTGCTGCCGACCTCGCCAAGGCGGTCGCGCCGGAGCAGCTCGCGGCGGTCATCGCGTTTCTGTGCAGCGAGGCGGCGAGCTCGATCACCGGAGCCGCGCTGCCGGCGTATGGCAGCTTCTGACCGAGCCCCGGCGATCACGCCGGAGGACGCGTACCGGGCGCTCAACGCGCATCCCGGCTGGGTGGTCGAGCGCGATCGCCTGCGCCGCGACTTCCGCCTCGCGTCGTTCAAGTCCGCGATGGAGCTGATAACTCGCGTTGCCGCGGTCGCCCAGGCCGAGAATCATCACCCCAACATCCGGTTGCACGAATGGTGCTTCGTGGAGCTCGAGCTGTACTCGCACGTCAGCGGTGGGCTCACCGCCCGCGACGTGCAGCTGGCCATCGCCATCGACGCCGCAGTGGATAGTGAGGCTACGCCGACCTGATGTCCTGGTCGTGACCCTGGCAGCGCAGCGCCTCCACGTCCGGCGGGTGCCCTTGCTGGTCGCAGCTGTCGCCATCGCCACCGCTCTGCGCCTCGCCGCCGGTGCACCCGCCCCCGCCGCCTCGCCGGCGGCAGCGTTGCTGTTCAGCGCCGTGCTGTTGACGGCCGTCGCCGTGTGCCGCACCGAGCTCGTCCGCGGCAGCCGGTCGGGCGTGGCTCTGGGGATCGGCGGCGGCGCGGCGTTGCTGCTTGTATCCCTGGTTGGGCTGCCGGCCATCTCGTTGGGGCCGCGGGCGGTGTCCGCGACGTTGATGTGGTGGGTGCCGCTGGTGAGCCTGGTGGCCGTGAGCGAGGAGCTGGTCCTGCGTGGCGTGCTCTTCTCAGCCCTGCGCTCCGAGCACGGCGACGCTGTTGCCGTCGCGGTCACAGCCGTGCTGTTCGCGCTCATCCACCTGCCGCTGTATGGTCTGGGCGCGATGCCCATCGACCTCGCTGCCGGCGTGTTGCTGGGATCGCTGCGCGTCATCTCCGGCGGCGTTGTCGCCCCGGCGCTGGCGCACGTCATCGCCGACGTCGCCACCGGCTGGGTCGCCTGAGATGCTCGGCTCTGTTGCTGGCTGGCGACGCTTCTCGCTGCTCGCGGGTCTCGCGCTTGCCGTTGCCCTGATCCCGGGGACCGCACATGCAGCGGACTGGCCAACGTTCCACGGCGACAACAGCCGCCAGGGCAACGACAGCTCCGACCCCGGGCTCTCCTCGCCCGGAGTGGCGTGGACGTCGGCTCAGCTCGACGGCCAGGTCCACGGTCAGCCGGTGGTCGTCGGCAACCAGGTGGTCGTCGCCACCGAGAACAACACCGTGTACTCGCTGTCCGCCGCCGACGGCACGGTGCAATGGTCCACACACGTTGCGGGTGCGCCCCGGACGTCCAACTTCGCCTGCGGCAACATCCGGCCGCTCGGGATCACCGGCACCCCGGTGATCGACGGCGGCAACGTCTTCGTCGCTGCCGAGGTGCAGCAGAATCCCACCACGTTCATCTTCGACCTGGTCAGCCTGAGCCTGGCCACCGGCGCGGTGAGCTGGACGCACAACATCGATCCACCCGACGCGCAGTGGAACGCGGTGGCTCAGTACCAACAGCAGCGGGGCGCGCTGCTCGTGACCGGCGGCCGCGTGATCGTGCCTCTCGGTGGCCTTGACGGCGACTGCGGCACCTACCACGGCTACGTGCTCGGCTATCCGGAGAGCGGCAGCGGCGGCGTCACCTGGTGGGCGTCGAGCGAGGTGGTCGGCGGCGACAGGGAGGGGTCGATCTGGGCCGCAGGTGGGCTGTCAGAGGATTCATCGGGATTCATCTACGCCGGCACCGGCAACAGCAACCAGACGGCGCCGAACAGTCCGTACGACTACAGCGACGGTGTGATCAAGCTGAGCCCCGGATCTCTTGCTCCCGGCAGCCCGGTTGACTACTTCGCTCCCACCACCTGGTACCAGGACAACGCCGGCGATGTCGACCTCGGTTCGACGACGCCCCTGCA
Source organism: Candidatus Dormiibacterota bacterium (assembly GCA_036561525.1). Taxonomy (GTDB): domain Bacteria; phylum Chloroflexota; class Dormibacteria; order Aeolococcales; family Aeolococcaceae; genus Aeolococcus. Next base: position 11,771 of record DATBPD010000006.1, read on the forward strand.
GCTGCCCAACGCTCGGGTGTTCGTCGTCGGCAAGAGCGGTGTCGGCTACCTGCTCAACGCAGCAAGTCTGGGACACATCGGCGGGCAGATCGCCCAGCACCGTGTGTGCAGCGCCACCAACGCCGCCGCATTCGGCAGCCTGGCGTACGCCAACGGCATTGCGTATGTGGGGTGCAGCACGGGGCTGACCGCGGTCCAGATCAACGGCGCCGGCAACGACTTCGCCACGCTCTGGCACAACACCTCGGCGGTGACCGATCACCCGCCCACCATCGCCGGTGGTTTGGTGTGGTCGATCTCGCCCGGCGGCAACACCCTGTACGCGTTCAACACGTCCACCGGTCAGGCGGTGGCCAGCTTCCCTGTCAGCGCATCGCATTTCACCACCCCGACCGCGGCCAACGGCCAGCTGTTCGTTGCCGGCGGCAACCAGGTGCACGCATTCGACGGCTGCACAGGACCCCCGTTGACCGGCGACTTCACGGGCGACGGCAAAGCGGACGTGCTCTCGGTCGGTCCGGCCGGCACCTGCGTGCTGCCCTCGACCGGGGCTGCGTTCACAGCGCCGTCGCCGTGGTCGAGCGTGCCCTTCTACGGCAGTGAGGCGACCCTCAGCGCCGACGTCAGCGGCGACCATCGATCGGACCTGGTTGCCGTGAACAACAGCAGCACCTGGGTGATGCCGAGCACCGGCTCCGCCTTCTCGGCACCGCAGAGGTGGTCCGCCACCCCGTTCTACGGCCAGCGGGCAACGCTTGCCGGTGACCTCAACGGTGCCGGCAGAGCCGATCTGATCGCCGTCAACAGCGCGAGCAGTTGGGTGATGCTCAACACCGGCTCACGTTTCTCGGCACCGCAGAAGTGGTCCGCACTTCCTTTCTACGGCGGACAGGCGACCATGGCGGGCGATGTCAACGGCGATGGACGCACCGACCTGGTGGCCGTCAACAACTCGAGCGTGTGGGTCATGGTGAGCAGCGGCAGCGGATTCTCCGCGCCGCAGCCCTGGCACAGCGGGGCGTTCTACGGCAAGATCGCCACCCTTGGTGGCGACCTCAACGGGGACGGAACCATGGACCTGGTTGCCGTCAACCCGGCGGGTACGTGGGTGATGCTCGACACCGGATCCGGATTCTCGTCTCCTGCGAAATGGTGGGCCGGATACCCTTAGGCTCAGCCCGTTGCGGTGGCGTTCCTCCACTCGCTCAGCAGCGACGCCTCCTCCGCGGCGGTGATTCCCGCTTTGCGCGGTCGGTCGATGCCACACTGACGCTCCCAGGCGAGGGCATCGGCGGCGGTCTCCTCGATGGGGCGGATGCTCATTCCGCTGACCAGCGAGGCGCTGACGTCCCAACTGCCGTAACCAGCATATTGTGGGTCGGAGAGCCAGAGCGGCAGCGACCGCGGTCCCATCCAGGCATCGACACCGCGATCGACGAGGAACTGGTTGGCAATCCAGGTGAACGCGGTCCCCTTCCCACACGCCGCCGCGGTGCGCGCCAGCAGCTCGCCCATCGGTGTCGGCGCGCAGGTGGCGTCGTACACCCCCACCAGCCGCCGCTCGGCAGCGAGCACGATCCACGCGGCGAGATCCGCGACGTCGATCCACTGCACGCGCGTGTCGGGATCTCCAGGACACAGAACCTCGCCGCCACGTGACATCCGCGCCGGCCAGTAGCCGTACCTGTCGGAGACATCGCCGGGGCCGACGATCAGGCCGGGACGGGGGATGAACGCCTTTTCGCCGACGGCGTCGAGAACGCTCCGCTCCGCCGCCACCTTGAGGTGGCCGTAGTTGGCGGGATCATCCTCGTCGGTCGAGTCGACGGCGGCGTCCACCAGCGGCGCGGCGGCGGTGTTACCGGGCATCGTCTTGTCCGCGTACACCGAGCGCGTCGACACGTAGGTCCAGTGTCCTGCGCGCGGGCCAAGGGCATGCAGCGCCGCGCGCACCTGGGTCACCGATTGGCGGGCGACATCGACGACTGCATCGAACTCTTGGCCGGCCAGCGGCGCCAGCCCCTCAGCCGACGCACGGTCGACGCGCACGAATCGCACTGCGTGGGGAGGCTCGCCACTGACTCCCCGAGCTGCGCAGGTGACCTCGTGACCCTGGTCGCGCGCCTGCACCGCCACCGCCCGTGACAGGAAGACGGTGCCACCGAGAACCAGGATCCTCACCTCAGCTGGGTACGGAAGCACTGGGTGACGTATGGCAGGTCGACGTCGTTAGCACCTGCGACAGCCGGGTGGGTGTCGAGGAGGTGGCGCACCTCGGCCAGCACAGCATCCCGCTCGTGCGTGGGCAGGATGATCACGTAGCTGCGCGACGCGACCAGGTCGAGAACCGCGTTGCGCGTGAGCTGAAACCGCCACGCGACGTCGCGACGTTCAAGAGGCCCGAACGGAGGCCCCACCACTGGATTCGGATCGTCGCTCTCGTCATCGCCGTGACGGTGCATGATCCGGCCGAGCTCGGCCACCCAATCGTGGCTCTCGTCGCGGACGTTCCAGAGCAGCCCGAGCCGGCCACCCGTGACCAGCACGCGGGCCACCTCGGGAACAGCCAGCTCCGGGTCGGTCCAGTGCCAGGCCTGGGCAACGAGAACCGCGTCGACGCTGCGGTCGTCGAGCGGTATCTGCTCCGCGGTGCCGGCCAGCAGTCGAGCCTCCGGAACGGCCCGCGCCAATTGCGCGCGCATGCCGGCGGACGGTTCCACGGCGGCGACGTCGAGACCACGGTCGCAGAGTTGGCGGGTCAGCTTCCCCGTTCCCGCACCGAGGTCGAGCACCCGGTGCGCGTCGCCCGTGAGCAGCCAGTCGACCGCCTCCGCGGGATAGGGCGGCCGACCCCGCTGGTAAGCGGCCGCCGCGGCACCGAACGAGTTCGCCCGCGCTTCGCGGCGTTGGTCCTGACCCACTCAGTCGCGATGCCGGAACGACCGCATGGCGATGCCGAGCATGACCATGCCGAAGGCGAGAAGGAGGGCGACGTCGGCAAGAAGCGGCACCGCCTGGCCGGCGATCGTGACCGATGCCACGTGGTCGACGAAGGGCTGGGGCAGTCCCGCACCACCGAGCACCGCCGAGCGGACCGGCGCGATCCCGTACGCCACCGGGTCGAAGCGTGTCAGCACGGTCATCCATGCCGGCAGGCCGGCCAGCGGGAACAGAGCGCCGCTGAGGAAGAACATCGGCATCATCAGGAAGTTCATCATCACCTGGAACCCCTGCATGGTTCGCATCCGCGCGGAGACCGCCACCCCGAAGCAGGTCAGCGAGAAGGCGAGCACGAAGAGCAGCGGTATCGCCTCGATGACGGAGATCACGCTGAGATGCACGCCGATGATCGGCGCGAAGACGAGCATCACCAGTCCCTGGATGGTCGCCTGGGTGGCGCCCCCGAGAGCCTTGCCCAGGGCCACCGCAGAACGGCTGATCGGCGCCACCAGGATCTCCCGCATGAACCCGAACTCGCGGTCCCACACCACCGACATGGCGCTGAAGATGGCGGTGAACAGCACCGCCATGCCGATGATTCCCGGGTACATGAACTGGATGTAGCTGAAGGAGGCGGGCACAGCGCTGCCGCCGAGCGCGCCTCTGCCGATGGCGGAGCTGAGACCGACGCCGAAGATCAGCAGGTACAGCAGCGGCTGCGCCAGCGACGTGATCAGCCGGGTGCGGTCGCGCCAGTAGCGGAGCACGTCGCGGTACCAGATGATGTACACCGCCTGGGCGGTGGAGACGCGCACGTGGCCCGGTTGCCGGCGTGCGACAGCGGGCTCTGCCTCCGCCAGCGGCTGCGTGGTCTGCGTGACCATCGTCTACCCCCGTCGCGCCGCGAATGCACGCATGAACGTCTGCATCCCGTCGGCGTCGCCCTCGCGGATGGCTCGCCCGGTGAGCTTCAGGAAGACGTCGTCCAGCGAAGGGCGTCGCACCGTGACCGTCTTGACCGGCACCGACAGGGCGGTGATCAGCCGCGGGACAAACGCGGCGCCGTCGGCGACCTCGATGCGCAGAGTCTCGCCGTCGGCAGCTGCCACAACCCCGAGCGTGGCGGCGATCTCCGCGCCGGCGCGCGCGTTGTCGTCAGTCTGCAGCACCACCACGTCACCGCCAACCTGTGACTTCAGCTCATCCGGTGTGCCCAGGGCGACGACCCGACCGTGGTCGATGATCGCGATCCGGTCGCACCACTCCGCCTCCTCCATGTAGTGCGTGGTCATGAAGATGGTGAGCCCGGCGGCGCGCCTGATCTCACGAAGGTGATCCCAGAGGCGCGCCCGCGTCTGCGGGTCGAGGCCCTGGGTCGGCTCGTCGAGGAACAGGACCTCGGGGGCGTGCAGGATGCCGCGGGCAACCTCGAGGCGCCGCTTCATCCCGCCCGAGAACGTCATCACGCTGGCGTCGGCACGGTCGGAGAGCTCGACCATCGCGAGAACGCGATCGATCCGCTCGCGCCGCTCACTGCGCGGCACGCCGTACACCATGGCGTGGAAGGTCAGGTTCTCACGGGCGGTGAGCTGGTTGTCCAGCGACGGATCCTGGAAGACCAGACCGATGCGCGCCCGCACGTCGTCGGGGTTGCGGGCAACATCGATGCCGGCCACCGTGGCAGAGCCTGCGGTCGCCTTCACCAGGGTGCAGAGGATGGCGATGGTCGTGGACTTGCCCGCTCCGTTGGGGCCGAGGAAACCGAAGATCTCGCCGCGAGTCACCTCGAGGTCGATGCCGGCGACGGCGGTCACCTTGTCATAGCGCTTGACCAGCCCGGCCACGGCAATCGCGGCGTCCGATGCCGGGAAGGTCTCGTTGTGGAGGGCTGTGGCCATTGACGGCGATGATGCCGGATCGCGGCGCCGCAACCGCGGCGGCGTCTGAGGGGGGGCCTATCATCCGTGGGCATGGATTTCGAATTCGACGCGAAGACCGAGGAGCTGCGCAGCCGGCTGCTCGACTTCATGGACGCACACATCTATCCCGCAGAGCCCGTCTTCGAAGAGCAGGTCGGGGCCCAGGAGAATCCGTGGGACCGCCCGCCGGTCATCGACACGCTCAAGGCTGAGGCGCGCCGGCGCGGACTCTGGAATCTCTTCCTGCCTGACCACAAATTTGGCGCCGGCCTCACCAATCTCCAGTACGCACCGCTGGCCGAGATCACCGGGTGGAGCCCGATGATCGCCCCCGAGGCGATCAACTGCGCCGCGCCCGACACCGGCAACATGGAGATCCTGGCCATGTTCGGCTCACCGGCGCAGCAGGAGCAGTGGCTGCGACCGCTGCTCGACGGCGAGATCCGTTCCGCGTTCTCGATGACCGAGCCGGAGGTGGCATCGTCCGACGCCACCAACATCTCGACGCGCATCGAGCGCGACGGCGACGAGTACGTCATCACCGGGCACAAGTGGTGGTCGAGCGGGGCGATGAGCCCGCGCTGCAAGGTCGCCATCGTGATGGGTGTCACCAACCCCCACGCAGAGCCGCATCGCCGCCAGAGCATGGTGCTGGTCCCGCTCGACAGCGAGGGCGTGCACATCCGCCGTGCCACCTCGGTCTTCGGCTACACCGACGGTCCCCATGGCGGCCACGCCGACATCGACTACGAGGAGGTGCGCGTTCCCGCCGCCAACCTCCTTGGCGAGGAGGGCAGCGGGTTCGCTGTCGCCCAGGCGCGTCTCGGTCCCGGACGCATCCATCACTGCATGCGCGTGATCGGCATGGCCGCCCGCGCGCTCGACCTCATGTGTAGGCGGGTGACCAGCCGCACCGCCTTCGGCAGAGTCCTCGCCGACCAGGGCGTGGTCCAGGAGTGGATCGCGGAGTCGTACATCCGCCTCGAGCAGGCGCGATTGCTGGTGCTCAAGGCCGCGTGGATGATGGACCGTGTCGGCAACCGCGAGGCCCGCCGCGAGATCGCGGCGATCAAGGTCGCCGCTCCGGCCGCGGCGCTGTGGGTGCTGGAGCGCGCCATCCAGGCGCACGGTGGCGCCGGCGTGTCGCAGGACTTCCCGCTGGCCCAGTTCTACGCACACGCGCGCACATTGCAGCTCGCCGACGGGCCCGATGAGGTGCACCGCCGCGCCATCGCGCGCGACATCCTGCGCCCGTACGTGGCCCCAGGCCCAGCGGCGCGCTGAGGCCGGCGCGGGCTCAGTCGGCGGCTGGGATCGCGCGCCGCCCGCCGGCAGCGCGCGACCGCTGCGGGAGGGTCACGATCCGGCCCGTGTCAAGGGCCGGGGGCGCTGTGGCCACCTGGTCGCGGCCGCCGTGCTTGGCTGCGTACATCGCTCGGTCCGCCGCCGCCAGCAGCTGGTCGAGATCACCACCGTGGAGGGGGTAGGCCGCGATGCCGATCGATGCGGTGAGCCGGGGCAGGTCGCAGCCCACCGGCAGGGCGATGTCGCGCACCGCCATGCGCATCGCCTCGGCCACCAGCTCGGCGCCGTCGGCGTCGCAGTCATGAAGGAGCGCGACGAACTCCTCGCCACCGAGCCGCACGATCGCATCGGCGCCGCGCACGGTGGTGCGCAGCCTGGTCGCCACCCGCTGCAGCACCAGGTCGCCGGCCGCGTGGCCACTGTGGTCGTTCACCGTCTTGAAGTGGTCGAGGTCGATGAGCAGAAGCGCAAGCGGTCGGCCATCGCGGGCCGCCCGGATGATGTCGCGTTCGCCGGAGTCGCGCAGCCAGCGGCTGTTGTAGAGGTGGGTGAGCGGGTCGGTCATCACCGCGCTGAGCAGCTCGGCGTAGAGCTGGGCGTTGCGCCAGGCGGCAGCGGCCACGTGCGCGAAGAGCGACGCCGCCTCCAGCTCGCGCTCGGTGAATCGCCCGACCCCGGTGCGCCAGCAGTTGATGATGCCGAGCTTGTGTTCGCCCGCCACCAGCGGGATGAGGAGGAGCGATTCGCGCACCACCGGGGTGCCCGGCACCTGACGCGCCAGTTGATGTGTTGCCGTGTCGGCGATGTTCTGCGGCGTGCCCAGGCCGAACGCCCACCCGGTGAGCCCGGCATCCATCGAGAAGCTGTCGGCGAGGAGCTCGTCGCGATCGGGACCGGTGGCGATGACCGGGACCAGGCGGTGCGTCTCGTACTCCGCCATGAAGATGGCCATCTCCGACACCGGGACGACGCGGCTCATCAGCTCGGACATCACCCCGAGGATCCGCATCGGATCGTGCTCGCTCTGCAGGGCCGTGGCCGCGTCGCTGAGCGCTCGGGGAAGACCCTGGCGCGCGCTGGATCCGGTCGCGCTCGGGACCGGCGTGGGCATGGTCCCGTTCGGCTCGGCGCCGGGCTCGGTGGCATCGACTCGGGTGTGCGACACGGTCCGCCGCGCGAACCAGGCCGCGTCGACGACCTCGACGTCCGCCTGGCCCTCGATCATCTTGGTCAGCACAGGGGGACCCAGCAGCCATCCCTGGCCGAACTGGACACCGAGCGAGGCGAGCACCTCCTGCTCGGCCGGCGTCTCGATGCCTTCGGCGATCAGCCGCGCACCGATGTGGCCGCTGAACGAGAGCAGCGCCACCACCAGGGCGCGCCGGGCCCGGTCCGATTCGATGGCGCGGATGAGAGAGCGGTCCACCTTGATGAACTCGGGCCGCAGCTCGGCGATGACGCGCATGCTGGCGTGGCCCGCGCCGGCGTCGTCGACAGCGATCCGAAAGCCGCGGGCGCGCAGCCCGGCGGCGATGCGTTGCAGGCGCGCAAGGTCGGACACCGGCTCGCGTTCGCTGAACTCCAGGACGATGGAGCGCGGATCGACGCCGGCGTCGCGGACGGCCTGGTCGAGGGCGGCCATCCCGCGGCGGTCAAGCAGTGTTCCGATCAGAACGTTGATGAACAGGTCGGCGTCGCCGACATTGGACGCCTCCGACAGCGCCCCGCGCATGCACGCAAGATCGACGTCGGCCTGCATGCGCAGCAGCGAGGCCGCGGCGAAGAGCTCGTCAGGAGAGCCCATGTGCTGGCGGGGCGGGAATCGTGCCAGGGCTTCGTAGCCGATGACCGTGCCATCGTAGAGGCGGACGATCGGTTGCACCGCAGCGGCGATCCGCCCCTGGATCAGCAGCGAGTCGACCGCGGTCCGCGACTCCTCGGTCTGTGAGGGCGTGGTGGCCAGGATCGGGAACCGCTCGACCGCCAGTTCGCTGTCCGTCTCCCACGACCCGGCCAGCATCGTGGCCGTCGCCTCGAGGGTGGACGTGACCTCCTCCGAGCAGCCCGGGCCCCAGACGACGAGCACCGCGACGACCCGGTCGCGGAGCACGACCGGCACCGCGATGACGTCACCCTCATCCGCGGAGCTGGGGAGCGCATACCCGATGGCCGAGTCTCCCGACAACCGTCGCAGCGTGTCCACCGCGCCGGCGGCGCCCCTGTACGGGCGCTGCAGCCGGACTGACTCTCGCAGCGATTCAATGGCGTCGAGAGGGACGCGCAACCCGACCAGCCCTGACGCCATCGCCGGCGACAGGCTGGTTGCCGGCATCCCGGGGGGAACGTTCACCGCCATGATCACCGCCGTGTCGCCGTACACCGCGGTGATCGCCGCGGCGACGTCGAGCGGCGCGAGGTCACGCACCACCTCGAGGGCGGCCTCGTCCGGGGTCCGCATGCCGGGGAGCCGCTGTCCCAGGTGAGTGAGCACGCCGAGTCGGGGATCGGTGAGCTTGCCGGGCACCCTGCAAGTGTCGCCGGATGCTGTCGCCGGGCGATCACGAGTCCGTCGCGTCCCGGCTCGGGTTCGAGTGGGTTCGTACGGCAGCGGCCGGGCCTCAGGCTGCGCTGTGGCGCAGTCCGGTGCCGTTGGAGGCGCCGCGGCGCAGGCGCCGTCGTCCGCCTCGCCGACGCGACATTGACCCTGACGCCACAGTACCGTTGAGCCCGTGACACGCACCCCGCCGATGGTCACGTACGCCTACAGCGAGAGCCCGGAGTGCGTCGCCGACCTCCGCGTCCCGGCCGCGGCACCACGAGCCTGCGTGGTCCTACTGCATGGAGGCTACTGGCGGGACCGATACCGGCGCGATCTCATGACCCCGCTCGCTGAGGCCCTCGTCGCGGACGGCTTCGCCACCTGGAATGTCGAGTACCGGAGGGTGGGCAGCGGTGGCGGCGTGCCGCGGACCCTCGACGATGTGGCGGCGAGCATCGACTACCTCGCCGAGCTGGCGCGGCAGCGCAAAGTGGTTTGCGGGCCGCTCATCCTGATCGGGCATTCCGCCGGCGCGCACCTCGCACTCTGTGCCGCCGGCCGGCACCGCCACCGTGGCTCACCGTCGGTGGAAGCCGCGGCGGTCGTCGCGCTGGGCGGCGTCTGTGATCTCGAGCGGGCGGCCCGCGAGGGGCTGAGCAATCGCGCTGCGTTCGATTTCGCGGGCGGTGACCCCGACCGCTGGCCACTCCTCTACGCAGAGGCGTCGCCCCCGCGCCTGCTGCCAATGGGCGTCCCGTACCTGCTCCTCCACGGCAGGGCCGACGACTCGGTGCCCTGGCAGCTCAGCGACGACTTCCACCGGCAGGCCATGGCGGCCGGCGACCACGGCGACCTGCTGCTCCTCGAGGATGTCGGCCACCTCGAGCCGATCGACCCGGCCACGCC
>DATBPD010000007.1:0-39543 GCA_036561525.1 Candidatus Dormiibacterota bacterium
CAAGGGATGCGCCAATGGCAGTGCCAGCTTTACCGCCACCGCGCCGAACTCGTCGACCGGGGCGCCGATCACGGTCACCGGTCCACTGACAGAAAGTCCTGCTGGCAGCGGAACCTTCACCGGGACAATCCCGGCGCTGACCCCGGCTCACGGCGCGGGTGACATCCAGATAACCATCACCTGCCCCAACCCGGCGAACAACACCACGATTGACTTCACCATCTACATCGACCCCAGCGGCACCGTCGTCGACACCAATGGCGTGCCGGTGGTGGGAGCGACGGTCACGCTGCTCCGGTCAGACACACCGACAGGGCTGACACAGGTTACGTCGGGTTCGCCGGACATGTCTCCTGCGAACCGGCTCAACCCGGATACGACCAAGAAGGGCGGCATCTTCGGCTGGGATGTGATCGGAGGCTACTACCAGGTCACCGCGGCTGCTCCGGGCTGTACTGTGCCGGGTCATCCGTCGAAGACCACCGTCAGCAGCCCCGTGTTCCAGGTGCCGCCACCGGCGGTCAACCTGACGCTGACGCTCGCCTGCCCCGACCGGAGCACCTACCGCGCGGTCACTCCGTACCGCGTGTTCGACAGCCGGTCGTCGAGCTGCGTGCAGTGCGCGGGTTCGTTCGGCAAGGGTGCGCACCAGGACATCCAGATCACGGGCAACATCAACGGGGGCAGCGTGCCGGCCAACGCCATTGCGGTCGCCCTCAATCTCACCGGCACCGGCGGCAGCGCATCCACGTACCTGCAGCTGATTCCCACCGGGAGCGGCACCGCCATCGGCGCCACCTCGAGCCTCAATCTTCCTGCCGGCACCGACCAGGCCAACCTGGTGATCGTGCCGCTGGGCACCGGGGGCAAGGTGACCCTGTTCAACCACGCCGGCCGCATCGACGCGATCGTCGACGTGCAGGGGTACTTCGTGCCCAGCCCCGGTCAGGCGGTGGCCGGACCGGGCGGCACTGCCGGCACGTTCCATCCGATCGCGCCGCTGCGCATGTGCGACAGCCGGGGCGGCTCGGGCACCGTCTGCAACAACACCTCGACCGACATCACCCTCGGACCCTTCCAGTCGCGGGCGGTCACGCTCTGGGGATCGGCGACGCCGGCCACCGGCTGCATCGTGTCGACCACGGTCGTCCCATGCGGCGGCAAGGCATCGGCGGTGGTCTTCAACCTCACCGCCACCGGCGGCACGCGCTCGACCTACCTCACCGCCTATCCGAGCAACGGCGCGGGCGCGTGTGACGCCCCGCCAACCGCCTCCACCGTCAACGTCCCGGCGGGCGTCGACCGTCCCAACCGCGCGATCGTGCCCATCAATCTCACCAACGGCACGGTGTGCATCTACGACAACCTGGGCACCACCAACTTCGTCATCGACGTCAACGGCTGGTTCGGCACCGGTGCTGAGACGACCGCGGGCGCCCTCTACTACCCGACCAACCCGGTGCGGCTCTGCGACACCCGGCCTGGGACGGGCACCCCGTGCTCGTCGCAGACCTTCTCGGCCAACAGCATCCTGCCGCACATCAACCTCGCAGGGTCGGTGGCAGACGGTGACCCGGCCAACCCGGTCGCGGTGGCGCTGAACGCGACCGGCACCGGCGGCACCGCCAACACCTACGTGACCATCTACCCGGACGGCACCGCGAAGCCGAACGCGTCCGACCTCAACATTCCGAGGGCGACGGACTTCCCGGTTGCCGACATCGTCAAGCTCGGGACGGGCGGACAGGTGGACGCCTACAACCACGTGGGCTCGATCGACCTGGTCATCGACATTGTGGGGTGGTTCGCTCCGTAGGCTCGGGAGTTGAACCACTCGGCAGGGCCCCTGGCTGTCGGCTTCGCTTGGCCTCGCCATTTAGGTCGTGCAGTGGTACGCTGGCGAGATCGATCAATTTGGGGGGAACGGTGGGTTCTACGCGCGCCGGAGAATCAGGGCACGGTGACCCGGGGTTGGGCTTCGAGGCCGATCTCGAGGAGGCGGTGAGCATCCTGCGGCTGCACACCGCCCGAGTCCGGGCTGCGCTCGCAGATCAAACTGCCGCCCGTGCCGAGGTCGTGGCGCGGCTGGATGCCGCACGGCACGTGCTGGCCGAGCCCTCGACCACCTGAGCGCCGCAGCCGCGACCTATCCGGCGGTGTCCGCCATCCACCACTCGGTGAACTCAGATGCGCGGCCGTCGCCCTCGAGCCGGATCACCCAGAGGTTGCTGTAGCTCGGCGGTTCCTGGCCGGGATAGTCGGTCCACCCGCGGACGAAACCACGATTCCCGTCGATGCCAAGCACCTCGTGCCGGAAGCCGTGGTCACCGGACTCATCGCGGTGCCCGAGCCACCCTGCGACGATCGCATCACGCCCCTGCCAGGGTTGACGGAATGGCGCGGTGAGGTACTCCGCGGCCTCCGTGAAGAGGGCGGCGATGTCCGCAGGCTCATTGCTGTCCCAGGCTCGGAGGTACCGCCCGACCCAAGCGTCGAAGTCGGCTCGATCCATGCGCCTGATGGTAGCGGCGTCTGGTGAGGACTCTGTGACGCGGCCGCCGCCGCGCACCTGCGTGTGGGCGAAGCGGTAGCCACAGCGCGGGGCTATCGCCCGAAGTCGACGTCCTTGGTCGCGACGGTCCCGGCCGTCCTACCCGGGGCTGTCTGGTACGTCCAACACAGGTTGGTGTGCGTGATGACCTGCTCCGGGGGCGGCGCGCCCCATGACGTCTGGTCCTCGGTCGTGTGGGCGTCGCTGACCAGGGTGGCGTCGTACCCCCTGACGAACGCGCCGTGCAGCGTCGAGCGGATGCAGGCGTCGGTCTGTGCACCGACGACAACGAGTCGCCCCACTCCGAGACCCGACAGCACGGTCTCGAGCGTGGTGTCCTCGAAGGAGTCGCCGTAGATCTTCTCGATGCGCGGCTCGGCGTCGTCCGGGGCCAGCTCGGGGACGATCCGCCAGTTGTCGCTCCCCCTCGCAAGCTGCGCGTCGGAGTGCTGCACCCAGACCACGGGCACCCGTTCGCGGCGCGCCTTGTCGACAAGGCTGCCGACATTGGCGACCACCGCGTCGCGCTGATGGGCTCCCTCGACGACGCCGTTCTGCACGTCGACGACGAGCAGCGCTGTGTTCGGCCGGTTCTCGAGTGTGGTCATGGTCTCCCCACGTCAGCGTCTCGACAGCGCACGCGCGTCGTCTGCTCTTAGCATAGCGAGCCATGGACGCACCACAGGGAGGCGCGCCGCGCGTTCCTGATCATGGTTGACATCACCGACTCCTCCGGTGCCCTGGTCGTCGAGCGCCGTCCCGGTGGTGTGACGGTGCTCACGCTCAACAACCCGCAGCGCCGCAACGCGCTCGACCCGCCGCTGGTTGAGGCGCTGCTCGCTGCCGCGTCGGATCTCCGGGCCGACCGGACCGCCCGATGCGTGGTCATCACGGGCTCGGGGACAGCGTTCTGCTCGGGCGCCGATCTCGGGGCGCTCAAGGCCGCGAGCACCGCCGGCACCCTCGCCCGGCGTGACCGGCTGACCGACTTCTACTCAGTCTTCCTGGATGTCCGCCAGCTCCCCATGCCCGTGATCGCCGCCGTCAATGGGGGCGCGATCGGCGCCGGCCTCAACCTGGCGCTGTGCTGCGACCTGCGCATCGCCGCGCGCTCCGCCCGTTTCGGCGCCACCTTTGTTCGGCTCGGCATCCACGCCGGCGGCGGCGCCACGCACATGCTGACCCGGCTGCTCGGTCCCGCGCTGGCCGCTGAGCTGTTGCTGTCCGGCGAGCTGATCGACGCCGAACGAGCGCTGTCGATGCGCCTGGTCAACCGGGTGGTCGATGACGACGATCTGCTCGATGCCACCGTGGCGCTGGCCACGACCATCGCGGCCAACTCCCCGCAGGCGGTCCGTGCCACCAAACGCACGCTCGCGGTGGCGCTCGATGCGAACTTCGCCACCACCCTCGAGGTGGAGTCCCTGGCCCAGGCGATCACCCAGGAGAGCGACGACGCCACCGAGGGATGGTCGGCCTTCCAACAGAAGCGCGCGCCCCGCTTCAGAGACTGAGAGAGGCAGTTTCCCCAGCTGGTGCTGCCGGCAGCAGGTCCGATGATGCGGCGAGCCGGCCGGTGCGTCGCAGGGTCATCGCCACCGCCACGCCACCGGCCAAGGGCACCGCGAGCGTGAGCACGATGACGTGCTGGAGGGACACGGTGTGAACGAGCGCGCCCACGCCGGCCGACACCACCGCCGACGATCCCACCAGCACCGCCCGGTACACACCGATGGTGAAGCTGGACCGCGACGGCAGCGCGCTGACCGACAGCGTGTTCGACACAGTGAACAGGATCGCGGCGACAGTGACGAAGGGGATGACCAGCACTGCGCCCACCGCTGCCGGGGCCAGCAGCATGGCGGCGCCCACCACCACCAGCGTCAGCATCACCACCATCGAGGTGAGCAGGCCGCCGAAGCGGTCATACAGCCGCCCGCCGCTGAACTTGCCGACGGTGGCCGCCAGCCGGCCGATGCCCATCAGGGTGGCGACGTACGGCAGCGTCTCGCCACGGTCGACGAACATCGTCGGCGACAGCCCGATGATCACGTAGTTGGTGGTGCCGGCCACCACCCCGGTGAGCAGCGCCACCCTGTACAGCGGACTGCGCAGGCCGGCGCGAAGCGAGGCCATCATCTGTCCCGGGATCCCCGGCTGGTGGTCGGCCTCGAGGTAGCGGGGCGCCAGCACGGCGAGGGCAGCCGCAGCCACGCCCGCCGCGATGAACGGGAGGCGCCAGTGGCCCTGTCCGACGTTGCCGGCGAACGCCGCGGTGGCCAGCGCCAGCGAGTAGGCCAGCCCGTAGTTGGCCACGGCTCGGCCCCGTCGCACCGGGTACATACGCCCCACGGTGGCCAGTCCGGAGGCGAAGAACAGGCCGCTGCCGGCGCCGAGAATCGCCTGCCCCAGCAGCAGAATCGCGAAGGATGGCGCCAGCCCGGAGATGAGCGCGCCAGCCCCCAGCAACAACGCCGCGAGGCGGACGACGCGCCCATCGCTGCCGCGAAAGCCGAGCACGCCGCCGACCACGTTGCAGACGGCGATCGACACCGTCAGAGCGGCGAGCAGGACCGCCTGCTGGGAGACGTCGAGGTGCAGGTCGTGACGCACCAGCGGGAACAACGGCGAGATCAGGGCCTCGGACGCGGCGGTGAGGAAGTAGACGGACGAGACGTGGATCAGAGCAAGTCGCCGCGCGGCGGGGGTCATGCGGTTGTCACGAAGGCCCGGTTCACCCGCGCCGCGAAGTCGCTGGTGGTGCTGACCGGCCCGTCCGCAGGAGCAAGGTCGTACGTGCACGGGCCGGACCTCATCACCGCGGCCAATGCAGCCCGCACCCGGGAAGCCAGCTCTGCGGTCGCCGCAAACCACTCGAGAAGGGTCGCCAGCGCCAGGTACGCTCCGGCCGGGTTGGCGCGGTTGGTCCCGGCGTGCGCCGGCGCCGAGCCGTGCAGGGGCTCGAACAGGCCGACACAACGCCCCGTCGACGGCGTGCCGGGGTGCACGCTCGCGGAGGCGCCGAGAGCGATCGAGCCGGCGCGTCCCGCGGCGAGATCACTGAGGATGTCGCCGAAGATGCCCTCGGTGACGATGACCGCGTCGGGAAGGCCGCGCTTGGCCAGCTCGAAGGCGCTGCGATCGACGTGCCGATGGCTGACCTCGATGCCGCGGGACGCGGCGACCTCGGTGACGACGTTCCGCCAGAGCCGGCTCGTGGCCAGGAGATTTGCCTTGTCGACCGAGACCAGCTGGGTGCCCGGCCGCCGCTCGACGTAGTCGCAGGCCAGCTCGGCCAGCTCGGCGATGCGCTCACGCTCCAGGATGATCTCGTCCGATGCCGGGGCCGTGCCATCGCTCTCTCGTCGCGTCGAAGCCGAGCCATAGGCGCCGCCGAGAAGATTGCGCACGATGGTGAGCGGGCGCTGTCCCTCGCGCCAGATGTCGCGAACGCTGACGCGCAGCTCGAAGTGCTCGCGAAGCTGCAGCAGCGGCAGCTCCGTTCGGTAGCCGGGCACCACCACGCCGGGATGATCACCAACCGCCCCGAGCAGGATCGCGTCGGCCGACTCGCAGGCGGCCATGGTGATCCCGGGCAACCCGGTGTGGTGATCGGCGAACGCAGTGCAACCGATCGGCCAGGGGCCGGTGACCTCGATCGGGAAATCAGCCGTCAGGGTGCCGAGCAATTCGGCGGGCCCTGACATGACCTCGGCTCCGATGCCGTCGCCGGGGAGCAGCGCCACGCGGATCATGCCGCCACCAGAGCCGCGCCGTTGGCGGACATGATCCGAGCCAGCACCGCCTCGCCGACGACCGGCTCACAGCGAGCCACCCAGCTGGCGATGCCGTCGTCGAGCGTGGGGTAGTCCGAGTGACCGAGGTCGCTGCCGAACACGAGCAGCTCTGGTGGATAGACACGGACGAGGTGCGCGGTGACCGCATCGTCGCCCGCCGCGAGCAGGTCGGGCAGCACGCCCACCTCGAGGTGCGCTCCGAGGGCACGCAGAGCGTCGGCCTGCTCGTCACGCCAGCCGAGGAACGGCATCAACGGGTGGTTGACGAGAAAGCGCCGCACCCCCACACGTTGGGCGGCGGCGAACGCGGTGATGGCCTCGTCGATGGTGGCGTGCCCCGAGGCCAGAACCATGTCGGCCGCGGCCACCTCCTCGAACACCGGCAGCCACGTCGGGGACAGCGTCGCGCCGTCGCAGATGGGCACGGTGGCGAAGGCGACGCCACGATGCACGGACAGCTCGGGGCTGCGATTGGCCCGCTGGTGCGCCGGTGACGAGATCGTCGGCAGCCACGCCACCCGAGCCCCGAGGCGCGCGGCGACGCGCACCGCGTCAGGGTTGGCGCCACCGACGGGGCTGTTCAGCACGATGCCCCCGACCGCGCCCCCACCGAGCAGCAGCGCGCGCTCTGCCGTGGTGCCCTCGTGCGCCTTGAGCACGAACACCTCGATGCCGGCCCGCCGGGCTGACGCGGCGGTTGCCGGATCATCGGTATGGCGGGGCAGCAGGCTGGGCCCGGAGTGCACGTGGAGGTCGACGATCCCGCTGGTCACAGCGCGCTCGCCTCCAGCGCCACCGCGCTGGCGAGAGCGCGGCGGCGCAGCTTGCCCACCCCGTCGTCGCGTGGCATCGCCGCGATCCGCGTCACCGCTGTCGGTCGCATGAATGGCGGCAACCCCTCCGCCACGCGGCGGATCTCCGCCATCGGCAGGCGGTCGGCGACGATGAAGAGAACGAGGTCGTCGTCGATCAACGCCGCATCGCGCCGCCACACCGCCGCGTCACGCACCGCCTCGATGGCGGCGAAGCGCTGCTCGACGAAGGCGATCGGCACGTACTCGCCGCGCACGCGGATGGACTCGGACGCCCGTTCGATGAACACGAGGTTGCCCAGCTCGTCGACGCGACCGAGGTCGCCGGTGTGGAACCAGCCGTCGGCGTGCAGCGGCTCCACCAGCCGCGCGCCGTGCCGGTAGCCGGAGAAGAGGACGCCGGGCAGCCGCCCGCGCACCAGGATCTCACCGTGCTCGTCCACGGCCCACTCCACGTCGGCTCGAGCCCTGCCGCCGTAGCGGCTCATGCCCTCGGCAATCGACGCCGTCTCGCCCCTGCGCCAGGCCCACGTGTGGGTCAGCCCCGCCGCCTCCGTCGACCCGTAGCAGGACAGACCGAGCGGCACCACAAAGCGGGTGAGGAACTCCTCGTCGGCGTAGAAGACAGCGCGCACCCGATGCCCGGCCGCGTCAGCCGCGCTGGTGGTTCGCTTGAGGATCTCGACGGGCGGAGCGTGCAGCACCAGCACGGTGGCCTCGGTTGCCCGCACCATCGGCCAGAACTCGCGGGCCGAGAAGCGTCGTGTGGTCAGCACATCCGCCTGCGCCGTCAGCGCCCCGATGACCCCGTAGCCGAGCGGGTTGATGTGGAACATCGGCAGCGGCGCGACGACGGTGTCGGCCGCCGACAGGCAGAGGGAGTCGGCGATGAACCGGCCGAGGCGGAGGAAATAGCTGTGCGTCTGGGCGCAGAACTTGGGCGTCCCGGTGGTGCCCGACGTGTGCATGTATCCGGCGATGTCGAGATGGGCGCGGCGCGTGCCCGTTGCCACACCGGCCAGACCGGCGATGTCGATCACCACTTCGCCGGTGCGCAGCCGGCCCGCAGCCAACTCCGACGCGTCCAGGTGGAGAGCTGCGGCGACCGAGCGATCCACAGCTCGGCCCGACCAGACCACGCCATGTGGTTGCAGGTCGCTGAGCATGGTGCGCAGGAGATCTGCGGGATACGCCGGGTTGATGAGCGCCACCTCGGCGCCGAGCATGTGCAGCGCCATCCAGGCCAGCAGGAAGTCCATCGAGGTGTCGCCGATGAGCGCCACCCTTGTCCCCGGCTGCAGCCCTGCCTGCTCGAGCGCAGCGGCCGCGCGCCCTGAGGTCTGCACCGCCCGCAGCAGTGGCCACGGATCGCCGGCCATGCCGAACCGCGCGTCGGGGCGCAGCAGCGACGCGGAGAGGAAGAGCTGGGCGAGGTTGTCGGTCACAGGCCGGCTGCGTCGGGATCGCGAATCACCCGCGCGGCCGCGTAATTGCGCAGCACCTCGAGTGAACCACCCGCAACGCGCAGCACCTTCATGTCGTGCAGCAGCTCGCCGAAGTCGGTGTCGGTGTACAGGCCGTGGGCTCCGACCAACGCGAAGGCCTGGTTGATGCAGCGCTCCGCGGCGTCGATGGCCAGCTTCTTGGCCAGCGTGGTCTCCAGCGCGTGATCGCCGCCGCCGTCGGCAAGCGTCGCGGCCCGGTCGCGCGCCAGCGCAGCCCCGTAGAGCTCGCCGTAGCAGTCGGCCACCGTCCACTGGATGCCCTGGAAATCCGTGACCACACCGCCGCCGACCTCGCGTTGCCGGGCATACGCGATCGCCTCTCCCAGAGCACGGCGCGACCAGCCGATCAGCTCAGACGCGTTGCCGAGTCGGCTGGTGTTGAAGGTGGAGAGGAAGGTGTCCATGCCGCCGCCGACGCGGCCGAGCACGGCGGACCCGGGGACGCGCACGTCGTCGAACCGCACGTCGGCGGTGGGGATCATGCGCAGCCCGATCGGGTCGGTCTGTTGCGTTGCGACGCCGGGGGTCTCGCGGTCGACCAGGAACGCGGTCAGGCCCTCCTCTGCCATGGCATAGACGATGGTCACGTCGCACTGGTGGCCGAGGTTGACGTGGCACTTGGTGCCGTTGATGACCCAATCTCCATTGGACCGCGCCGCGGTGGTGCGCATCAGCTTCAGCGACGAGCCGACACCGGGCTCGGAGATGCTCTCCGAGAAGATCGCCTCACCCCTGGCGATCGGCGCCAGCAGCCGGGCGCGTTGCTCGGGTGTTCCCCAGGCGATCAACCAGCACTGGCCCTGGATGGAGATCTGCGGCGACACCATGCGGTGGCGGCCGACCTCCTCCTCGATGAGGCAGTACTCGGCGACACCCCCGCCGGCGCCTCCGTCAGCCGCCGGCGTCAGCGGGCCGATCCAGCCGCGGCGGCCCATCTCCGCGTAGAGGTCGCGCGGGAACGTCGCCGCGCGCGCGGATGAGTCGAGCTCAGCGCGATGCTCCGCGGCGAACTCCGCGATGGCGGCGGCGGTGCGCTGTGCCCAGCCATCCTCTTTGAAGGTCAGGCCGAAGTACATGTGGGCGCTCTCACGGTGCGCTGAACGCTGCCGCCGCGGCCTCGGCTGCGATGTGATCCTGGTCGGGGTGGCCGCCGCTGGCACCAACCGCGCCGACAACCTCTCCGTCACGGAAGAGCGGCACCGCGCCCTTGCCGACGATGAAGTCGCCGAGCCCGATCACGCTCTGTGCGAAGAAGGGCCGCTGCGCCCAGGCCTGCTCACGATCCGCGGTCGGCTTGCAGAACGCGGCGGACGTGCGTGCCTTGCGCCACGCCACCTCGGAGACGATCCACATGGCGTCATCGTCGCGCTCGAAAGCCACGATCTGGCCGGCATAGTCCACCACCGCGATGCCCATCCCGACCCCCTGCTCGCGTCCGGACTCCAGTCCCGCACGCACCACCGCGCGTGCTTCCTCCAGGGTGATCTTGCTCATCGTCAACCTCCCGACTGCGCTGTTGCTGAATGGAAAACGCGGTGCCGTACACGGTCAACGCGCTGTATGGTGTTGGGATGGTGTATCCCGCACAGCCCGCGGCCTCGGTGATCGCCACCTCCAGCAGCTCCCACCGGCCGCTGCGCGAGCTCGTCGCCGAAGACATCCGCAGCCTGATCCTGTCGCAGCAGCTGCCGCCCGGTACGCGCCTCATCGAGGCGGATCTGGCGGTGCAGTTCGGCGTCTCGAGGATTCCCGTGCGTGAAGCGATCCGCCTGCTCGAGGCAACCGGGCTCGTCGAGGTGGTGCCGCGCAAGGGCGCGCACGTCACCGTCGTCGACGGCGCCGACATCAAGCACATCCAGGAGTTGCGCATCGCCATCGAGGGTTTCATCGCCGAGGTGGCGGCGCTGCGGCACACACCGTGGGACATCGAGCAGCTCACGCTCGCCGTCGACACCGGGCTGGCGGCGTCCGAGTCCGGTGACGCCGTGGGCGCCGCGGTCTATCACCGCGACTTTCATCTCGCCATGGAGCACGCCGCCAAGAACCCCTACCTGGCGCTGGTGGTCAATCCGCTGCGGCAGCGCACCGAGATGGTGTTCTCGGTGCTGCTCGAACGCCAGGGAAGCGTGGCCTGGGAGCAGCACCGGCGGCTTCGTGACGCCATCGCCGCCGGCGATCCCATGCTGGCGCGTCGCGAGATGGAGAGCCACATCAAGGACGCGATGTCGCACTGGTGAGCCTGACCTCGGGGAGCAGGCGCCGCGCCGCCTAGGGGGTCTGGGCATCGACAGCCTCGGTCGTGATCATGGCGGGCCGCTCGTCACGCCCCGGTAGGAAGGCGGCCGCCAGCCCGAGCAGGGCGACGACCGATGCGCCGGCGAAGATCAGTGGAAACGGGCCATCCCCGCTGACCACGCCGGCAACCCACGCCGCTCCGAGCGCGGAGCCCGTGAACCTGAGCAGGTTGTACAGGCCAAGCCCGGCTCCAACCCGTCCCGCCGCGGAGCGCGTGGCTCCGGTTGCGGCCGACGTCTGCACCAGTGCCACGCCGATGCCGGCGACACCGAGGGCGATGACCAGGACGGCGCCCGTGGCGGTTGGCGATGCAAGAACCAGGGCCAGGGCGAGCTGCGTGGCCACCAGCACAGCGAGCCCGGTCCGCAGCGTGACGCGGCCGCCCCAGCGCTCGGTGCTGATCCCGGCGAGCGGGGCAAGAAGCGTCATCAGCGCGGGCAGCGCGAGCAACAGCAGGCCGGCCTTGCCGACCCCGACGCCGGCGACGCGGGTCAGGTACAGCGGGATGCCGAGCAGCATGGAGCCGAGGCAGAACATCTGCGTGGCCACCGCCAGGGAGCTGCGCAGGTAGGCACGCTCGACGAGCAGCGACGGCGGCACAAACGGCACCGCGGCGCGATGGATGGCGCGCCAGAAGAGCACCAGCAGAACCGCGCCGAGCCCGAACGACACAAGCACTGGGGCCGAACCCACGCCGCTGATGGGCACCCCTGCCGCGGCGACGAGCAGCAGCGCAGCGCCGGCGGTCAGCGCCGCAGCGCCACGCCACTCCAGGCCCACCCGGCGCGCGCGGTCCGAAGGCACGAAGCGCAGGGTGGTCAGCAGCGCGATGACAGCGATCGCCACCGTTGGCGCAAAGATCCAGCGCCAGCCGGCGAATCCGGCGATCAATCCGCCCGCCGGTGGGCCGACCGCCTGGCCAAGTCCGTTGGCTCCCGCCCAAAGCCCCACCGCGCGGCCGCGGCGCTCGACTCCGATCAACCCGGTGATGATGCCGAGCACAGCGGGAAGAATGGCTGCGCTGGTGGCTCCCTGGACGACGCGGAACAGCACCAGCGTGGCCAGGTTGGGGGCGAAGGCAGCGCCCAGGGCGCCGACCCCAACGCCGACCACGGAGAGGCAGAAGACACGTCGCCGCCCGATGCGATCGCCGGCCCAGCCGGCCAGCGGCATCAGCGCCGCGGCGGTGATGCTGAACCCGATGACCACCAGCGCTCCCTCGCCCACCCCCACGCCGAGGTCGCGAGCGATCGCGTTGAGAGGCACGGTGACGATGTTGTTGTTGACCGTCCCCATGAAGGTGCCCAGCAGGAGCGGCGCGATCACGTACCAGGCTGCACCACCGTGCGCAGACGGCGCTGCGCTGCCGGCCGCGCGCATGGCGGCACCGTCCGCCCGCATGGCGATCACGCCGAGCCGGTCGAGGCAGTCGCCAGCGCCTCCCGCTGTTCGTCCTCGACGAGCAGGCAGGCCGCGCGGTGTCCCGGATCGACGACGACGTAGGGCGGGTCGATCAGCGCGCACCTGTCGATGGCGACCGGACAGCGTGTGTGGAAGCGACAGCCCGACGGTGGCGCGAGCGGCGACGGCATCTCCCCGGGGAGCAGCTGGGCGACACGCTGCCGCTCGAGGTCGGGATCGGCGATGGGCACCGCAGAGAGCAGCGCCCGCGTGTACGGATGCCGCGGCGACGTGAAGATGGAGTCGCAGTCGCCCTCTTCGACGATGCGGCCGAGGTACATGATCGCCACCCGGTCGCAGACGTAGCGCACCACGCTGAGGTCGTGCGAGATGAAGAGATAGGTGAGATGGAACTCGTCCTGGAGGTCCTTCAGCAGGTTGAGCAGCTGGGCACGGATCGACACATCGAGCGCCGACACGGGTTCGTCGGCGACGATGAGGTCGGGCTTGGCGGCAACGGCGCGCGCGACGCCAACCCGCTGTCGTTGGCCACCGGAGAACTCGTGCGGGTAGCGCAGCGCGCTGTCCCGATCCAGCCCGACACGGGCCAGCAGGCGCGCCGCCGCCTGCCAGGCGTCGTGCTTGTTCATGCCCTCGTGGAGTGCGAAGGGCTCGGCGACGATGTCGCCGAGTCGCATGCGTGGGTTGAGTGACGCGTAGGGGTCCTGGAAGATCATCTGCACGCGGCGCCGGGTGCGCCGCATCGCCTCACTGGAGAGCGAGGCGAGGTCGATGCCTTCGAAGAGGATCCGTCCCTCGGTCGGATCCTCGAGCCGGACGATGCTGCGCGCCACCGTGGACTTGCCCGACCCGCTCTCGCCGACCAGCCCGAGCGAGCTGCCGCGCGCGATCGCGAGATCGACGCCGTCGACTGCCTTGACCGTGCCGTGCCGGCCGTGCGCGGTGAAGTACGTCTTCAACCCCTCGACCGACAGGAGGATCTCAGCGGAGGGGTTCATGGGCAGCCTCGGTTCGAAAGCACGCCGCGTCATGGCCGGGCGCACGCGGCGTCAGCGCCGGCACCGCCTCGCGGCAGCGCTCGACGGCGTAGGGGCAGCGGGGGTTGAACGGGCAGCAGGGCTCAGGGTCGATGAGCACCGGCGGCGAGCCGTCGATCACCGACAGCCTGCGGTTGCGGTCCTGGTCGAGGCGCACCACGGAGTCCAGCAGACCGGCGGTATACGGATGCTCCGGACCGTGGAAGAGGTCGTGGGCGGGGGCGGACTCGACCAGCCGGCCGCCGTACATCACGAAGACACGGTCACAGAGGCCGGCGATGACGCCGAGGTCGTGGGTGACCAGGATGATCGCCATCCCGGTCCGCTGGTTGATGTCCTTGAGCAGGCGAAGGATCTGCGCCTGGATGGTGACGTCGAGAGCG
Organism: Candidatus Dormiibacterota bacterium; assembly: GCA_036561525.1. Lineage (GTDB taxonomy): Bacteria > Chloroflexota > Dormibacteria > Aeolococcales > Aeolococcaceae > Aeolococcus. Next base: position 13,803 of record DATBPD010000007.1, read on the forward strand.
GTCGTGGGCTCGTCGGCGATGAGCAGGCCCGGGTCATTCGACAGGGCCATGGCGATGAGCACGCGCTGGCGCATCCCACCGGAGAGCTCGTGCGGGTACTGGCTCAGACGGGTGGCGACGTCAGGGATGCCCACCTGCTCGAGCAGGGAGGCAGACCGCTCCAGGGCCTCAGCGCGGGGGATGCGCTGGTGCGCACGCAGCGCGCCGACCATCTGCGAGCCGACGGTGAACACCGGATCCAGCGACGTCATCGGATCCTGGAACACCATCGCAATCCGGCCGCCGCGGAGCTGGCGCAGCTGCTCACCGCGCAGCTTCATCACGTCACGACCCTCGAACACGACGCGACCAGTGGTGCGCGCGGTCGCCGGCAGCAGGCGGAGCAGAGACAGGGAGGTCACCGTCTTTCCCGAGCCGCTCTCGCCGACCAGGCCGACGATCTCGCCGGGCGCGACGGAGAAGGTGACGTCCTGCACCGCATGGACCCGGCCGGCGCGAGTTTCGAACGAGGTCGAGAGGCCGCTGACGTCGAGGATCGTCTCGGCCGCGGCTCGCGCAGGTGTGGGCTCGGGCGAGAGAGCCGGTGCCGCGGCGGTCATCGCGAACCCGCGCGCTGCAGCGGGTCGGCGACGACCCGCAGCCAGCTCGCCACCACGTTGGCGCTCAGCACGGTCAGGGTCAGGGCCAGGCCGGGGAAGGTGATCAGCCACCACGCCACTGTGAGGTAGTCCTCGCCGTTGTTGAGCATCAGGCCCCAGCTCACCGTCGGTGCCTGCACACCGAGGCCGAGAAAGCTGATCGTCGACTCGGCGAGCACCACGCGGGCGAACTCGAGCGTCGCCAGGGTGATCAGCGGCGAGAGGATGTTGGGCAGCGCATGGCCGATCATGACCCGTCGTGAGGTGTTGCCGGTGACGCGGGCGGCCTCGATGAATGTGGTGTGCTTGAGCGTCATCACCATGCCGCGGGTGAGGCGGCAATAGACGAGCCAGCCGTCGATGCACAGCGCGATGATCACGGAGGTGGCGCTGGCGCCGAGCACGAGCACCACAGCCAGCGAGATCAGCAGCGCAGGGAAGCTGAACTGGATGTCGACGATGCGCATCAACAGCGTGTCGACCCAGCCGCCGAGGTAACCCGCCAGCAGCCCGGTGGTCGTTCCCAGCACGACGCTGAACGCCACCACGGCCAGCCCGATGGTCACCGACGTGCGCGCGCCCCAGATGATCCGCGACAGGATGTCGCGGCCGAGCTCGTCAGTGCCAAGGAGATAGGTGGTGCTTCCCCCGGCCGACCACGCCGGGGGCGTCAGGCGATCGATGATGTGCAGCTCGTTGGGATCGTGCGGCGCCACCCACGGCGCGAAGATCGCCGCCACCGCGAGCAGGAGCAGGAACAGCGACGCAACCATGGCGAACCGGTTGCCGGCCAGGCCCCGCAGCATGCCCCGCATCGAGGGCAGGCGCCGGAACGACGGACGCTCAGGGAACGACGGGATCTCCAGAGGTGTGGTGACCGCCATCAGGCAGGAACGCCGTCGATGGCCTGCAACTTGCGGCGCGCGCGGCGGCGGCTGCCCAGGCTGGCAACGCGTGGGTCGAGGGCCGCGTAGATGACATCGAGGAGGAGGTTGAGCGCCACGATCAGCGTGGCAACGATGGTGACATCCGCCTCGATCAGGGGGATGTCGTGGTGCTGGATGGCCTGGACGGCGAGGAGGCCGGCACCCGGCCAGTTGAAGACGACCTCGACCAGAATGGTGAAGCCGGCGATCAGCCGGCCGAGCTCCCATCCCATCAGGGTGACGATGGGGATGGCGGCGTTCTTGAGAGCGTGCTGGAAGATGAGGCTCCGAGTGCTGAGCCCCAATGAGCGCCCCACCAGCACGTACTGCTGGCCCAGCTCATCGAGCATGGCGCTGCGGACGATCTGGGTGAGGCGCCCAAGTGGCAACGCCGCAAGGGTGATGACCGGAAGCACGAAGTACTGCGGCCCACCGTACCCGCTGGTGGGGGTCAGGCCCAGCTGCACGGCGACGATGAGGATGAGCAGCTCGCCGAGCCAGAACGCCGGCATCGAGATCCCCAGCAGGGAGACCGTCACCGCCAGCTTGTCCCAGACGGAATCACGCTTGACGGCGGCGAGGATGCCCAGGGGGACCGAGCCGGCGATGGCGACGAGCATGGCGAAGAACACCAGCTCGCCGGTCGCCGGGAGCCGGCCAACCACCAGGTTGACCGCAGGAAGCTGCTGCCAGAACGATGTGCCGAAGTCACCGTGCGCGGCCCCGGCGATGGTGCTGAAGAACTGGACGATCAGAGGACGGTCGAATCCCTGCGCGTGGCTGAAGGCAGCCACCTGAGCGTTGGTCGATGACAGTGGCAGCAGCAACCGCGCCGGGTTGCCGAGCGCATGGGTGATCAGGAACACCGCGGTCTGCACGCAGAACACGACGAGGATCGCGAAACCCAGCCGCTTCAGCAGGAAGCGCGCCACGTGACTGCCTTTGTCAGCCGAACGACATGGTGTTGACGAGGATCTGAGCGTCGTATCGCGGCGTCCAGCTGAGGTCGCTGGTCATTCCCCAGATGTTGTCGGTGTTCATCATGAAGATGAAGTCGGCGTCGTCGCACACTGACTTGTTGATGTCCTTGTAATCCTGGAGACGCGTGGACGGGTTCAACTCCGACCGCGCCGCAAGAATCTGCGCATCGAGGGCGGTGTTCGACGTCGAGGAGCCACCACCGTTGGTGAGGAAATAGGTCGACGCGGTCACATCGGCATCACCAAAGATGTTGTCATGCGACACGAAGATCATGTCCGGCCGCGCGGTGGTCGCGCTGTTGGTCGGCGGAAAGATGACGTTGAGGTAGGTGGCGAAATCGGTGAAGCTGGGCTTGACCGTGAAGCCGGCCGCGGTGAGGTAGCCGCTGATGGTCTGCTCGAGCTCGACGTCCTTGAGCCAGCGGTTGCTGGAGTCGCCGACGAAGAGAACGTTGAGTGAGGGTGCGTGGGCATTCTGGACAAGCTGCTTGGCCTTGGCGGGATCGTAGGGGTAGGGCCGCAGGTCGGGGTTCCAGCCCAAGGTTCCCGGCCCCATGATCTGGCAGTTTGCCAGGTGGCCGAAACCGCTGAAGAGCTTGTTGAGGATGGTCTGGCTGTCGACGGCATAGTTGGCCGCCAGCCGGAGGTTCTTGTCGGCGAACGGGCCGCCGCGGGTGTTGAGGATCACAGTTGGGAACTCGAGCCCGGCCGCGTGGACGGCCACCGGCACCTGGCTGAGCTGCTCGGGGAGGAGGCCGGTGACCAGGTTGAGCTCACCGGTCTTGATGCCGGCGAGCCGGAGGGTCGGCTCCTTGACGGGCTGGAAGATGGCCTGGTCGATGGCGGGCTTGCCGCCCCAGTAGTGGGGATTCGCCTGGAGGATCGTCTTGCCGCCCTTCTGAGTGCTCACCAGCGTGTACGGGCCGGTGCCGATCGGATGGTTGGCAAAGTCGGCGTTGGTGGCCGCGGACACCGGCACCATGGTGATCAGTGACATCCGCTTCGGCACCGTCGGATCCTGCGCCGACGTGGTGATGTCGACGGTGAGGTCGTCGACCTTGGACGCCCCGTTGATGTCACCGACGAAGTCGCCCTGCGCGGTGACGTACTTGGGATCGGTGATCCGCTTGATGCTGGCCACCACCGCGTCGGCGTTGAAGGGCTCCCCGTTGGAGAACTGAACCCCGCTGCGCAGCTTGAACTCCCACGTCGTCGCGTCCTTCTGGCTCCAACTGGTGGCGAGCAGCGGGCCAATCTTGTTGTCGGATGCGGTCCGCGACAGCAGCGGCTCGCTGATGTTGTCGTAGATGGCCAGCGCATTGCCATCCTCGAACGCCTGTGGGTCGAGCCCGGACGGATCGTCGGCGATGGCGATGTTGACGACGTTGGCGCCACTGTGATGGGTGGTGGCATGGACCGGGCCGGCGCCCTGCCCGGTGGCCGCCGCTCCGGTCGAGGCCGACGGGCTCGATCCGCAGCCGGCCAGCACCAGGGCCAGAGGCGCGAGCCAGGGCCCCAACCGCGCGACCCGGGATTGAGCCGAGGCGGTGCGGTGGCGCCTGGCTTTGCGGTGGACGTCGGAGCAATTCGATGTCGAGCCCATGTCAGCCTCCTCGATCTCTCGTGCGCGCGATCGTTATGACAGCCGTCGCCGACGGCTGTCTCCGGACCAAGGGCGCATCCTAGCATTCAGGATGGTGTAGTGTGTATACTGTCTGCCAAACAGGCCTGAGACTTTTCCGGGCGGCCGAGTGCCCGGCGAGATGACAGAATGAGGAGCACCGATGGCCATTGCACCCCCGGCAGAGGTCGAGAAGACCACCTTCCGCAAGCAGCTCGAAGCCGGTGTCAACGCCAAGCACAGCAAGGCCAGCCCGTTCAGCGAGGCGTGGGCCGAGGGCCGGCTCAGCCGCGAGCACTTCGCCTTCTGGGTGGGCCAGCACCTCGGCTACGTCGGCCACTTCAGCGAGTGGATGGGCCACATGTTCGGCGACTGCCCCTACAAGGATGCGCGCGACTTCCTTCTCCAGAACATGTGGGAGGAGGAGATGGGCACCCCCCACACCGAGCTCCTGATCCGCTTTGGCATGGCCTGCGGCTGGACCCGCGACCAGCTCGAGAACGCCGAGCCACTGGTGACGACTCGGGCGATGCGCGCCTGGTGCGACCTCTTGGGCCGCTCGCACGACTTCCTCGGCGCCACGGCCGGGTTGATCGTCGGACTCGAGTCGCAGACCCCGGGCATCTACACGCGGCAGCTGCCACCCCTGCGCGAGAAGTACGGTTTCACCGAGGAGGAGACGATCTTCTTCGAGATCCACATCACCTCGGACGTGATCCACGGCGAGCGCGGCTATCAGATCGTCGAGAAGTACGCCGACACCCCCGAGAAGCAGGCGCACTGCCTCGAGATGGTTCGCCAGGCAGGCCAGATGCGCTGGATGTACATGGACGGCCTCTACCAGGCGCTCGTCGAGCAGGTGGGCGCCGTCTGACCCTCCGGAGCCGAACAGAGCCCTGCCCATGACCGAAACCGAGCTGCTCGATCCCGACGAGGTGGCGGCGGGGATCCGCATCGTTTTCGACGACGACGGAACCCTCACCGTCGAGGACGGTGTCCAGGAGATCATCGGCGAGGGCAGCACCATCTACCGTTGGCGGTGCTCGGTCTGCGGCTACATCCACGAGGGTCCGCAAGCACCGCGCTGGTGCCCGCTCTGCGGGGCAGATCGCGAGATGTTCGTACCCGAGGTCTAGAGGGACAACGCGGTGACATCGACAGGGACCTTCCAGTCAGTCAACCCCGCCCGCCCCACCGACATCGTCGGCGAGTTCCGCGCAGCCGATGCGGCCGAGGTCGCCGCGACCATGGAGAAGGCGAGCGCCGCGCAGCAGCACTGGGCGCGCCAGCCGCCGTCGCAGAGAGCGTTGATCGTGGGCGGTATCGGCCATGCGCTGGCCCGCGAGACCCACGAGGTGGCTGCGCTGATCACGCGCGAGGAGGGCAAGACGCTCACCGAGAGCCGCAACGAGGTGCTGAAGTCAGCGCAGCAGTTCCTCTTCGCGTCGCAGCTCGCCTACCTCAATGAGGGCACGACATTCCCCGACGAGGACGCCGACACCTTCACGTACACCGTGCGCGAGCCGGTGGGCCTGGTGGTGGCGATCACGCCGTACAACTTCCCGGTCTCGCTCCCGGCGCGCAAGCTTGCGGCGGCGCTGGCCCTCGGCAACGCGGTGGTGTTCAAGCCGTCCCCGGTGACCCCGGCGTGCGGCGACCTCCTGGTGCACGTGGCCCGCGAGGCTGGGCTGCCGGACGGTGTCCTGCAGGTGGTGCACGGCACCGATGAGGACGCCATGGCGGCGATGCTCGGCCATCCGGCGGTCGGCGCGGTGACCTTCACCGGATCAGACCGCGCTGGAGAAGCGACCAGGGCGAACCTGCGTGGCAGCGTCCGTGCCCAGATGGAGCTGAGCGGCCACAACGCCACCATCGTCTGTGCCGACGCGGACCTCGAGGCCGCGGCCACGGGCGTCGCCGGCGCGGCCTTCGGTCTTGCCGGGCAGGCGTGCACGTCCACCGATCGTGTGCTGGTCGCCCGCGAGGTGTACGCGGACTTCCGCCGCGCTCTCGCAGCACGGGTGAGCGCGATGCACGTCGGCGACGGCGCCGTTGACCGAACCACATGCGGGCCCGTCGCCACCGCGGAACAGCAGAGGCGGCTGCGCGAGCTCGCGGCGAGCGCCCGCGACGCCGGCGCGCACGTCGTCGCCGAGGCCGCGGTGCCGGCGGGCGCCGACGGTTACTTCGTGTCCCCCACTCTGTTCGAGGACGTTCCGCAGGAGCACCCGCTGCACACCGCAGAGATCTTCGGACCCTACGCGGTTCTGGTGCCCGTGAGCGACGAGCAGACCGCGGTTGCGTTGATCAACGAGGGCCGCCACGGGCTCGTCGGCTCCGTGTACACACGGGACGTGCACACCGCGATGCGCTGCGCGCGCAACCTCAAGGTTGGTGTCGTCAAGGTGAACCGCCGCACCACGGGCAACGGCATCGCCCCGCCGTTCGGCGGATGGAAGGACTCGAGCGCCGGCGGCTACCCGGAGGGCGGTCGCCAGGCAGTTGACTTCTTCACGCTGGTCAAGACCGTGTACACCGGCTTCTGATGGAGCGACCGCCGTGCCGCTGACACCCACCAAGCACCGTGGCCTGGTGCACAGCGGCAGCGCGATGGTGGCCAGCGCCCATCCGCTCGCGTCGCTGACCGGGGCCCGCGTCCTGGCCGACGGCGGCAACGCTGCCGACGCCGCGCTGGCGATGGCGGCCATGACCGGGGTCGTCCTGCCCGCGCAGTGCGGCCTCGGCGGCGACGCGTTCGCTGTGGTCTATGACGCCAGCCAGCGCCAGTACCGCGCCGTGCACGGCAGCGGCCCGGGCCCCGACGGCGGCACCGTCGGCTTCTATCGTGAACGTGGCCTCGACGCTGTGCCGCATCGCGGCGCGCTGTCGGTGGCGGTGCCGGGGGCGGTGGCCTGCATGGCCACGATCCACAGGCGCTGGGCCAGCATGAGCCTGCCACGCCTCTGGGCCCCGGCCAGCGACGCCGCCGACCGCGGGGTGCCGCTCACCGCACGCAACGTGGGCGACGCCACCGAGCACCGCGACCTGCTCGCCGCCGACCCGGAGGCAGCGCGGACGTATCTCCCCCACGGTTCCCCCGGGCACCCCGGCGACGTGTTGCGGCAGCCGGACCTGGCGGAGACCCTGCGCCGCGTCGCCGCCGATCCATCGTGGTTCTCCACCGGCGAGTTCGCCGAGCGCGCGCTGGCCGTGCTGCGCGGTGCCGGGGCGTCGTTCAGCGGCGACGAATGGCGCCGGCACAATGCCGAGCTGGTGATCGCACCCTCGCATCGGTATGAGGGAGCAACCGTGCACACCACCGGCATGCCCACCCCCGGCTACGCCCTCCTTCAGCAGGCTGCCATCCTCGACGGACTGCTGGCTCGGTCCGAGTGGCTCGGCGCCGACGCCGTGCACCTCCTTGCCCGCACGGCCCGCATCGCCCTCGACGACCGCGTCAGGGTGGCCGGCAGTGACAGCGACGCGTGGCAGGCCCTGCTCACCGACGAGGCCACAGCCCGAGCTCGCGCCGCGGTGCTTGCGGGTGGCGCGTTCCCAGCGACGGCGGCGGGACGCCGCGGCGGCAACACGACATCGCTGGTCGCAGTCGACCGCGACGGCAACGCGGTGAGCTTCATCCACTCAGTCGCCTTCACCTGGGGGTCTGGGGTGATGGTGCCCGGGACCGGCGTGCTCCTCAACAACCGGGCCGGGCGCAGCTTCTACCTCGACGAGTCGCATCCCAACGGAGTTCTTCCGGGGCGACGGCCGATGCACACGCTTCTCGCCTGGATCGCCGCCGGGCCCGACGGAACCCCCACCCTGGTCGGCGGGACGCCGGGCGGGGACGGCCAGGTGCAGTGGAACATGCAGCTGCTCTCCCATCTTCTCGACCACGGCCTCGACGCGCAGGAGGCAGTCGAGGCGCCCCGCTTCACCGTGTTCCCGGGAACCGATGCGGACACGATCGGCAAGCCAGAGGAGCTGCGCTGCGAGACCCGGCTCGGCGGCTCGACGCTCGACGAGTTGCGCCGCCGCGGCCACCCGGTGACCGAGGTGGGGGAGTGGGGCGCCGGAGGCGGCGCGCAGGTGATCGCCATCGACCACCGTCAGGGGAGCCTCGCGGGCGGTTCCGATCCACGGCAGGACGGCTGTGCGCTCGGAATCTGAAGAGGCCGCCTCCTCACTGCCCACGCCACCGCAGCCGGCCGGCAACTACCGCGCCGCCGTCGCTGCGCACCGTGTCGTCCGCAGCGCCGGGATGATTCCCCGCGTCGACGGCGTCCTCAGCATCAGCGGCCGCGTCGGCGACGACGTCGATGTGCCCGCGGCGCGTGACGCGGCCGCGCTGAGCGCGCGCAACGCGCTCGCCGCGGTCGCTGCTGCCGTCGGCGGCCTGGCGCAGCTCGAGGCGGTGTTGCAGCTGCGCGTCTTCGTCCGCTGTGCTGCCGACTTCACCGAGATCTCCGCCGTGGCCGAGGGTGCGTCGCAGGCACTGGTCGAGGTGCTCGGCGAGGTGCGCGGCCGCGGTGTGCGCACCGCGGTCGGAGTGGTCTCGTTGCCGGGCGGTGCCCCGGTGGAGGTCGAGCTGGTTGCTTCGTACAGCCAGCCGTCGCCGCCATGATCGCCGCCGTCTGCGTCAAGCAGGTCCCCATGCTCATCGACCTGCGTTTCGACACGCAGGCAGGTCGGATGGTGCGCGACGGGGTGCGCCTCCAGGCCAACCCGCTCGACAACATCGCCACGCTGACCACGGTTGCGGCGCTCGCCGGCGTCGACAACGCCGAGGTTGTCGCCCTTTGCATGGGACCGCCGCAATCCGAGGCGGTGCTGCGCCACGCCATCGGCCTGGGCGCCGATCGCGGCATCCTCGTCTGCGATCCCCTGCTCGCCGGCTCGGACACCCTGGCAACGGCACGAGTGCTGGTCGCGGCAATCCGTCGCCTCGGCGCCACGCTGGTGGTGCTTGGCCGCCACTCCATCGACGCCGAGACCGGCCAGACCGGGGCGATGGTCGCGGGGCTGCTCGACTGGCCGGTGCTCAGCGCGATCCGCGCGCTCGAGCTGACGCCAGGTGGCGTGCGAGCGCAGCGCGAGACCGACGACGGCGTCCAGACGGTCGAGGCGTCGCTACCGGTTGTGCTCACCGTGGCGGACTCCGCAGGCCGAGAGCGGTGGCCATCGGCAGAGGATCGCGAGCGGGCCGCCGCCGCGCCCCTGCAGACCTGGGACGCCGGCGCCCTCCGTCTCGAACCGGCGGTGGTCGGATCCGCCGGATCGCCGACGTCGGTCGGTGCGGTGCGCCTGGTCACCAGCGACCGGCGCCCAGTCATGCTCGACGGTGGGCCCGCGACGGCGATCGAAGCACTCTGCGCAGCGCTGCGGCGAGCCCCGTCCGTCGGCGCCGCCGATCCGCGCCCAGGCGGAGCGCGCCCGCCTGGCTCTGGGGTGTGGGCGGTGGTCGAAGCCGGTCCGGCAGGACTGCGCCGGGTCAGCCGGGAGCTGGTCGGCGCCGCTGCCGAGCTGGCCGACGCACTCGGCGGCCCGGCGGTTGCGGTTGCGCTCGGTGCGGAGGCCGCCGACCGGGTGGCCGAGGCGGGCGCATGGGGAGCCGACGCAGCCCTTGCCGTGCCCTCGGCCGGCACCGCGCGCGGCGATCCGGCCCTCCACGCCGCAGCTCTTGGCGCGCTGATCCGCGACCGCAGCCCGGCGGCGGTGCTGCTGCCCTCGACGACCTGGGGCCGCGAGGTGGCGGGCATCGCCTGCGCCCAGCTTGGCCTTGGTCTGACGGGCGACGCCATCGGCTTCGAGGTCGGCCCCGGGGGCCTGCTGGCGCTGAAGCCAGCGCTCGGCGGCGCCCTGGTGGCGCCGATCGCCTCATCGACCGTGCCCGCGGTTGCCACCGTGCGCAGCGGCGCGCTGGCGGTTGCGGCGCTCAGCGGCAGCGCGTGCCCGGTCGAGGTGGTCCGTCCGAGCCTGGCCGCCCCGCGCGTCGTCGAGACGTCGTTCGTGGCAGACGCCGGCGAGGCCGACCTCACCTGGGCGACCACGGTATTCTGCGCGGGCATGGGCCTCGGCGAGGACGGCATCGCGCTGCTGCAGAGGTGTGCGCGCCAGGCGGGAGCCTCGGTGGCAGCGACCCGGCGCGTCTGCGAAGCGGGCTGGCTGCCGCGCCGCCTCCAGGTGGGGCTGACCGGTCACAGCATCGCGCCTCAGCTCTATGTCGCGGCCGGGGTGCGTGGGGCATTCGAGCATCTCACCGGCATCCGGCGCGCGGCAGTTGTGGTGGCGATCAACACCGATCCGCAGGCGCCGATCTTCGAGGCGTGCGACTACGGCATGGTGGGGGATGCCCACACGCTGCTTCCGCTGCTGGCGGAGCGACTCGCGGCAGCGCGGTCAGCACCGCAGCCGCTGGCCGTGGGCAGCACATCCGCGACCACCACAGAGGAGTACTCCTGATGGCGCAATCCACGCAGCCGGCTCCGGCAGCTGAACGCACGCACGAGCAGAGCGAGCCTGAGTCGATCTCCGGCGGCCACCTCGTGGCCAAAGCCCTCAAGGCCGAGGGCATCGACGTGATCTTCACGCTGTGCGGCGGACACATCATCGACATCTACGACGGCTGCGTGGACGAGGGCATCGCGATTGTCGATGTGCGTCACGAGCAGGTCGCCGCCCATGCTGCTGACGGCTACGCCAGGGTCACCGGGCGTCCCGGCTGTGCGGTGGTCACGGCCGGGCCGGGCACCACCGACGCCGTGACCGGCGTGGCCAATGCCTTTCGCGCCGAGAGCCCGATGCTGCTCATCGGCGGCCAGGGGGCGCTCAGCCAGCACAAGATGGGCTCGCTGCAGGACCTGCCCCACGTCGAGATCATGGCGCCGATCACCAAGTTCGCGGCCACGGTTGCGCATACAACACGCATCGCCGACATGACGGCGATGGCGTTCCGCGAGTGCTTCAACGGCGCGCCGGGCCCCTCGTTTCTCGAGATCCCTCGCGACATCCTCGACGCCAGGGTGCCGTTGGACAGGGTGACCATCCCCGCGCCGGGACGGTACCGAGCGTCCACGCGCAGCCTCGGGGATCCCCGCGCGATCGAGTCGCTCGCCGCTCTCATCGACTCTGCGGAGAAGCCGTGCGTGCTCTTCGGCCAGCAGGTCTGGACGTGCCGCGCCACCGATGCTGCGATCGCCTTCTGCCGCGGTCTCAACATTCCCGCATTCACCAATGGGGCCGCGCGGGGCACTCTGCCGCCGGGCGATCCACACCACTTCCAGCTCACCCGCCGGCACGCGTTCGACAACGCCGACCTGATCATCATCGTCGGCACACCATTCGATTTCCGCATGGGCTACGGACGCCGGCTCGGCGCCGGCGCCACCGTCGTGCAGGTCGACATGGACTACCGCACCGTGGGCAAGAATCGCGACGTCGACCTCGGGCTGGTGGGCGACGTCGGGGTGATCCTGTCCGCCGTGACCGCGGCCGCCTCGCGCCGCTCCGGCGCATCGCGCGCACGCAGCGCGTGGTTCGATGAGCTCCGCGCTCTCGAGAAGTCCAGCTACGACAAGCGGTTGCCGCGGCAGCTCTCCGACGCGCAGCCGATCCACCCGCTGCGCCTGGCCCACGAGATCAATGAGTTTCTCACCGAGGACTCCGTCTACATCGGCGACGGCGGCGATGTCGTCACCTTCTCCGGAGGTGTCGTCCAACCCAAGGCCCCCGGCCATTGGATGGATCCCGGACCGCTCGGAACCCTCGGCGTCGGGGTGCCCTTCGCGATGGCCGCCAAGTACGCGCGGCCCGACCAGGAGGTCGTCGTCCTGTTCGGTGACGGCGCCTTCAGCCTCACCGGTTGGGACTTCGAGACCATGGTGCGCTTCAAGCTGCCGTTTGTCGGGGTGGTGGGCAACAACTCGTCCATGAACCAGATCCGCTACGGCCAGATCCAGAAGTACGGCGAGGCGAGGGGTCGCGCCGGCAACACGCTCGGCAACGTCGCCTACGACCAGTTCGCGAGGATGCTCGGTGGCCACGGTGAGGAGGTCCGCGATCCCAAGGACATCGCTGCCGCGCTGCGACGGGCGCGGGAGTCGGGGCTGCCGTCGCTGATCAACGTCTGGATCGACCCCGAGGTCTACGCACCGGGCACCATGAACCAGACCATGTACAAGTGACCAGCAGGAGACGGTGATGACACACGCCCTTGACGGGGTGAGGGTTCTGGACATGACCCACGTGCAGTCCGGGCCGTCATCGACCCAGATGCTTGCCTGGCTCGGCGCCGACGTGATCAAGGTCGAGGCGCCCGAACGCGGTGATGTCACCCGCGGTCAGCTCCGCGATATTCCCGGGGTCGACAGCCTGTATTTCACGATGCTCAACTGCAACAAGCGCAGCATCACCCTCAACATGAAATCAGACGAGGGCAAGAAGATCTTCGCTGAGCTGGCGCGACGGTCCGACGTTCTCGTCGAGAACTTCGGTCCGGGCGTGATGGATCGTTTCGGCTTCACCTGGGAGCGTCTCCAGGAGATCAACCCACGGCTCATCTACGGGTCGATCAAGGGCTTCGGCCGCGGCCGGTACGCCAACTTCAAGGCGTACGAATCGATCGCCCAGGCCATGGGCGGGGCGATGAGCACCACCGGGTTCGAGGACGGACTTCCGCTGACCACAGGGGCGCAGATCGGCGACAGCGGAACCGGCATCCACCTGGTCGCGGCCCTGGTCGCCGCGCTCTACCAGCGGGTCACCACCGGGCGCGGCCAGCGTGTCGAGGTGGCCATGCAGGAGGCGGTGCTCAACCTCTGCCGCGTCAAGCTGCGCGACCAGCAGCGCCTCGCCCACGGTCCGCTCAGCGAGTACCCCAACAAGAGCTTCGGCGATGAGGTTCCGCGATCCGGCAACGCGTCGGGCGGCGGCCAGCCGGGTTGGACGGTGCGATGCCGGCCCGGCGGCCAGAACGACTATGTCTACGTCATCGTGCAGCCGCTGATCTGGCCCGCGTTGGCGGCGCTCATCGGCCGAGCCGAGCTGGCCGACGACCCGCAGTGGAGCACGCCGGAGGCCCGCCTGACCAAGCTCGACGAGATGTTCGCGCTCATCGAGGCGTGGTCGCTGCAGCACACCAAGTGGGAGGTGCTCGACCAGCTCAACGCTCGGAACGTGCCGTGCGGGCCGGTGATGAGCACGCGGGACCTCATCGAGGATGAGACGCTCGCCGAGCTCGGGGCCATCGTCACGGTGGATCATCCGCAGCGCGGGTCGTTCAAGACCGTGGGCAGTCCGCTGCGGATGTCGGATTCGCCGGTCGAGGTTCGGCGCTCACCGCTGCTCGGTGAGAACAACGCGGAGATCTACGCTGAGCTTGGCTACTCGACTGAGCAGCTGGCGCAGTGGCACGCGACGGGGGTCATCTGATGGCAGCGACCCCAACACCGTCCCTGAGGCTTCCTGAGCGGCGGCTGCTGATCGGCGGCGAGTGGGTCGACGCCGTGTCGGGAGCCACGCAGGCCACCGAGAACCCCGCCACAGGTGAGGAGATCACCAAGGTCGCCCGCGCCGGTGCGGCCGACGCGGAGCGGGCCGTATCCGCCGCGCGGGCCGCGTTCGATTCCGGGCCATGGACGACGATGAGCGCAGCCGATCGCGGCCGCCTCATCGCCCGGCTGGCCGGCCTCGTCGACCAGAATCGCGATGATCTGGTTGCCCTGGAATCGCTGGACGGTGGCAAGCCGCTTCGGGCCACCGCGCGCCAGGATCTCCCCGCCGTCATCGACTGCCTGGAGTACTACGCGGGCTGGGCAGACAAGATCAAGGGCGATGTCGTCCCGGCGCGGCCTGACGCGCTCACCTATCTGCGCCGCGAGCCGGTTGGAGTCGTCGTCGGCATCGTGCCCTGGAACTTCCCGCTGATGAACGCGGTCTGGAAGATCGCACCAGCGCTCGCCAGCGGCTGTGTCATGGTCTTGAAACCGTCCGAGCTCACCCCGCTGACCGCGCTGCGGCTCGGCGAGCTGGGGCTGGAGGCCGGTCTGCCTGCGGGAGTGCTCAACGTCGTTCCCGGGCTGGGCAACGAGGTCGGCAGCGCACTGGTGGCGGATCCGCGCGTCGACAAGATCTCCTTCACGGGGTCGCCGGCAGTCGGCAAGACGATCATGCGCGCGGCGGCTGAGAACGTCACCCGGATCGGTCTCGAGCTGGGCGGCAAGTCCGCGAACATCGTGTTTGCCGACGCGGATCTCCCTGCCGCGGTCACCGCAGCGACGTCCGGGGTGTTCTTCAACGCCGGCCAGGTGTGCTCGGCGGGATCGCGGATCCTGGTCCATGACGCTGCGCGCGATGAGTTCGTGCAACGGCTGGCCGATACTGCGGCCACGATCCGCGTCGGAGACCCACAGGATCCGACCACGCGGATGGGTCCGATCATCTCGGCCAAGCAGTTGAACCGGGTCACCGGCTACATAGCGATCGGCACGGAGGAAGGCGCCAGGCTTGTCACCGGCGGAAGCCGGCTGGACCGCCCGGGGTACTTCGTCGAACCGACGGTGTTCACCGATGTCCGCGGGGACATGCGCATCGCCCAGGAGGAGATCTTCGGTCCGGTGGCGTCGGTGATCGGCTTCACCGATGAGGACGAGGCCATCGCCATCGCCAATGGCACCGCCTACAGCCTGGCTGCCGCGGTGTGGAGCCGGGATGTGACCCGTGTCCACCGCGTTGCCCATCGCCTGCGCGCCGGAACCGTGTGGGTCAACACGTACGGCCAGACCAACACGCGCCTGCCCTGGGGCGGCGCCGGCGGCGACTCCGGCATCGGGCGCGAGCTCGGCGAGGCCGCGCTGGCCAACTACACCGAGACCAAGACCATCTGGATCAACCTTCGAGGGGATACGTAGCGGCCTCGACCCCCGCCGCCGCGAAAGTAAAGTCGATGCGGTGGCCGTCCTCCTCGCGCTGATTGCGGCCATCGCATACGGAGTCTCTGACTTCCTCGCCGGCCTGATGTCGCGCAGGGCCAGTGTGTTCATGGTCACGCTCATCTCTGAAGCGGTGTCCACGGTCGTCGTCTGTGCGGCCCTGCCCTTCTCGGGCGGGGTTGTCGACGGCGCCTCGCTTGCCTGGGGCGGCATCGCAGGTGTGGGCGCCGGCGGCGGCGCGATGTTTCTCTACCGTGGCCTGGCCCGGGGCAGCATGAGCATCGTCGGACCTGTGAGCGCGGTGGTCACGGCCGCCGGTTCGGCGACGGTGGGCCTGGGCCTCGGTGAGCGCCCCGGGCCGGTCACCGTCGCCGGCATCGTGCTGGCGTGCATCGCGGTTGCCCTGGTCTCGATGAGTGAGCCGACCGGGCGAGTCTCACGGGGTGAGGCGTGGCGCGCGTTGCTCAACGCGACAGCCGCGGGGATCGGCTTTGCGGTGCTCTTTGTCGGGCTCAATCGCGCGGGAGGGGGTGCCGGCCTATGGCCGGTCGCGGCCGCCACGCTGATGGCGACGCTTCTCGCTCTGATCGCCGTGGTGATCGCGGTGCTGCGCAGTCACGAGCAGGTTGGCAGCATCCGGCGCATCTCGTCGGGCAGTTTGGCGGTGGGCGTGCTCGGCGGTGGCGCCACGGTCGCGTACTTCGTGGCCACTCATCGCGGCCTGCTGACGGTGACCGCGGTGGTCACCTCCCTGTATCCCGCCACCACAGTGCTGCTGGCGCTGGCCGTTCTGCGCGAGCGGATGCGTCGCGTCCAGACTCTCGGGGCTGGGCTGGCCGCGGTGGCGGTGGCACTGCTGTCGACAGCAGGTGGATAGCCGGTGCACAGGCGTGGGGCCGTGTCTCAGCAGGTACACAATGGCCTCGATGGAAGTCCGCCGCTACATCGTGGTGTCGCTGCGCAGTGCATTTGGTTTGGCGTCAGCGACGCATGAGGCACAGCCATGATCGATACGCCCGTCCGCCCGCCCGGCACGGTTCGACTGATCGCCACAGACGTCGACGGCACGGTGTTGCTGCCGGAGGCTCCCTGGATATCCGATCGGACGCTGGCGGCGATCAGACAGGCAATGCTGGCTGGCATGAGCGTGTTGCTGGCCACCGGGCGGCGACCGCAAACCTTGAAGCCATTGGCGTCAGCCCTCGGCGTGATGGGCCCGGCGATCTGCTGCAACGGCGCGCTCATCTGCGACCTCGACACCATGGCCGTCCTCAGCGACGTCCGCATGTCCGCGGATCAGGCAGCAGCCGTGATTCGCGACGTCCGCGCGGCCATACCCGGTGTGTGCTTCGCGTGGGCATGCGGGCTCAGCGGCGGGTGCGACGCGGACTACCTGGCGACGATCCCGGCCGAGCGGCGTCTGATGATCCCGAGTGCGCACGCCGACCCGAGAGGCTTTCTCCTCGAGACTGTCGACGATATCGAAGCACACATCGCCAGCGGCGTGACCCGCATCGTCGTCAAGCACCCGGCCTGGCCGGTGACCGATGTCCTCGCTGCGGCGGCTGCCGCCGCCGGGGACCGTGCCATGGTCACATGGTCGCACGCGCCGTTTGCAGAGATCCATGCGCCGGCTGTCAGCAAGGCAGCGGCGCTTGCCCAGCTGTGCGCGGCCGCGAGGGTGGACCGCTCCGACGTGGTTGCGATCGGTGACGGCCACAACGATCTCGACATGCTGCTCTGGGCGGGCCGGGGCATCGCCATGGGCAACGCCCACCCCGCCGTGTTGGACGCCGTGCCCGAGCGCACCCACAGCAACGCCGAGGACGGATTCGCTGCGGTTCTCGAGTCGCTGCTCATCGGCTGACCGGTGCCGACGTGATGTACTAGAGGCTCAGGAGGTTTGTGCATGACTCAATTTCCCGATCCGTCGCCGGGTCCCACCTCGGGGCCACCGCTGCGCGTCCTGGTCAAGCCTGACCAGGCCATCCCTGTCGGAGCGCCCCGAGCGGCCGCCGACGGTGGGCCCTACACCCTGCGCGGCAACACGACCAACTTCCAGGTCTCGTACGAGGACTCGCTCGGCGCCGAGGGCCCGGTCCTCGCTGACGCCGTCCTGGCGACTTGTGAGGCCGACTACATCAGCCTGCGCACGTGGTTTGGCGGGCTGACCCCGGGCGGTCTGCCGTTCACCATCTTCGTGGTCACCGGCACGTTCGGCGCCTACCACGCCAGCTGTGCCGCAACGGAGCTGCACCTCGCCGCCTTCGACGGCACCAACGCGGACCTGGTGCGCATGCTCATGGTCGCCGAGGCCGACGAGGTGATGATGGCGGCGCAGAACGTCGGCTGGGATTGTGGTGCCAGCCACGGTGAGGGGCTCTCGCGCGTCCTCTCCACGGAACGCTATCCCACGCAACTCGACGGCTTCGCCACCGCCGCCAGCTGGCTGGACTCGAAGCGGCCCGACTGGGTGACCACCACCGAGCAGACCGACCAGAACTACGTGTCGATCGGGTGCGCCACGCTCTTCATCAACTACCTGCGCCACCAGCTCGGCTACAGCCTGACCGCGATCGTCGGAGCCGGCGCACCCACCCTGGCGCAGGTCTACACCAACCTCAGTGGCAAGACCGACGGCTTCGCCCCCTTCAACACGCTGCTGCAGAAGCGCTTTCCAGTTGGTCAGCCGAGTGGACTGAGCAACGACAACCCCTTCCCCATCGCACCCTGACGGGTGTCACTGCCTTCGACGAGTCATCGCCGCACCAATGAGCAGAACGAGCATCCTCGTCAAGCGGAATCAGCCTGGGCGATCGTGGCCCTTGGGCCCGTGCGGCTTGGGTCCGTGCGGTTTGGGCCGGTGCGCTTCGCCATGAGGCGGCGGTGGATGCGCTGGCGCACCGAGGCGCTCCTCGTCGACCCCGGTCTGCGCGCGAAACGCCTTGCGTGCGTAGAGGAGGCGCAGCGCTGCCTCGGTGAGCGCGCTCTCGTCGCCGCCCACAGCGCGCACCTCCACCTCGGCACCGCGCTTGAGCATCCTGACGCCGTCGACGCCGCAGTCGGTCAGCTCGAGGAGGCGCTTGATGAGCCGTGCGATCGCCTCGTCGCGCGGCGAGTAGCGCAGCCGTCCGTGCTCGATGGAGGGGCTGATGATGCCCTGTTCCTCCCAGTAGCGGAGCACGCGAGGGCTCACCCCAACCCGCTCAGCAAGGCGCGGGATGGCGACGAAGGCGTCGTCTTGATCTGTCATAATTCTGTAAGATAGTCAGGACCCGGCCGCCGGAGGCTGCGGCCCTCTCCAGTTCAAGTCGTCAGCCAAGGCGCACCGGCGTGCTCATTCACCCTTCAGCATATACCACGAATACGGCACCTTGGCAGGCCGTCCTGGGAGCCGTCGCCCAGACCTGGCCGCCGTTCGCGCTGGTCGCCGGGCTGCTCCTGATCGGCTTCGTGGCCGCCGGCGACGGCGTCTTCGCGTGGGCCGGATCGCGCATCGCCGCGTTCCGCGGTGGACCCGCCGTTCTCTTCACCGGACTCCTCGGTCTGGTCGCCTTGGTCACGGCCACTCTCAACCTCGACACCTCCGTCGTCTTCCTCACTCCGCTGCTGCTCGAGGCGGCGCGTTGCCGCGGTCTCGATGAGCGGCCTTTCCTGTACGGCACCGTGCTGATGTCGAACTCGGCGTCGCTCCTGCTTCCCGGCTCCAACCTGACCAACCTCCTCGTCCTGGCCGGCTCGCCGGTGTCGGGCGGCGACTACGCACTGAGGATGCTGCTGCCGTGGATTGCCACTGTCGGCGTCACCTGGCTCGTGGTATGGGCGGCGTACCGGCGCTTCCTCCGCCGCAACGGAAGGTCGCAGCACCAGTCGGTCCGCATGCGTGGCCGTCTCGGCGCGGTCGCGATTGTGATCGCCGTGGGGCTCGTGCTGCTGCTGCGCAATCCGGCCGTGCCTGTGCTCGGGCTCGGCGTGGGAGTCGCCGCCTGGTGTCTTGTTGGCCGCCGGATCGAGGCCCGTCGCCTGCTCGGAGCCATGAACCCGGTGACGCTGGCCGCGCTCTTCGCCGGCGCTGTGCTGCTGGGCACGCTGGCCCGTTCGTGGGGCCTGCCGGCAACCCTGATGAGCAGCGCCAACGCCTGGCAGTCGACGGCGCTCGGTGCCTCGGCGGCGGTGGCGCTGAACAATCTTCCCGCCGCGTTGCTTCTCAGCTCCTCCCCGCCGGCGCATCCGCTCTTCCTGCTGCTCGGCCTCGACCTCGGCCCCAACCTCGCGGTCACCGGGGCGCTCTCCGCTGTGCTCTGGATGCGGGTGGCGCGACGACACGGTGCCATGGTGTCGGCAGTCGCGTACTCGAGGCTCGGCTCCGCCGTCGCCGTCCTCTGCCTGGCGGCCGCCGCGGCGTGCCTGTCGATCGCCTGCTGTTCGGCACCATGACGACCGCGAGGTGCGACTCCGCGACGCCGGTCCCGTTGGCGTACGATGGCCTTCGCGCCAAGCGCGCCAGACGGGCGATTGCGAGGGGACATGCGATCTCGGAGGGGGACGCGGTTCGTGGCCGTGCGTGGTGGCGACCATCGATGGTCTGCGACCGCGAGGTTGCGCATCACGTTCTGGCTCGTCTACATCGCCGTCGGGGTCGGCTTCTTCGCCGTCTCTGACAACCCCACCTTGGTGCCCGGCGTCGCGGCCTCCGCGCAGCACGCCGCCGATGCGATGCACCGCATCCTGGCCGGTGCCGCCGCCACGCCTCCCGTCGCACCGACCGCGCCGGTGCTGCCGCCCCAGCAGGCGCGGGTCAGCGCCCCCGGCCCGGGCGCGACCAGCGCCCCGAGCTCGATCGAGCCGCCGATCGGGCTGGTTCTGCCCACCGCAGCGACGGTCCCTGCGACGCGCGCCCCGGCGAGGTGGTCAAGCGCGGACTGTGCCTGGGCGAGCGCCACGCTGACCCGCGACGCTCAGCTCGACCTCGATGAGGCCGCGGCTGTGCAGAGCGGCGGCGACAGCCGGTACGGGAGCAGCGCAGCGCTGGTCGGCTACTACCGCGACTACGCGGCCGAGTGGCTGGCGGTGAACCGATTGGTGGCGGCGATCTGTCACGACCACGCCGCCCCGACGTACGCACAGATCAGCCAGGCTGAGGGCTGGTTCACGCAGGCCGAGCAGGCCCACGCCGGCGACAACCTGACCCACCCTGAGAACGCCGAATGGAACAACGGGTGGATCGGCAACTACCAGCGCATGGTTGCGCTCTTCGCCGGCCTGCCCCACTGACGGCGGCGTTCTCACAGGAGCGACGGTACAGGCTGCCTCCTGCACCGGCGTATCGCAACCCCACAAACAGCCGCAACGCGACGTGTCGCCGCGACGCGCCTCAGGCCAGCTCGGGTGGGCTGACTCCGATGGGGTTGGGGTAGACAAGGCCGCCGGGTGCCATCAATTTCGTCACCAGTCCCCTGAGCAGGCCGAGCAGGCGCTCGCGCCGCGACTCATCCATCTGCGTCCAGGGACCTGAGGCAAGCTCGTCCGTGGTGCGCTCCGCCGCCGCGCGCAGAGTATGCCCGGCATCGGTGAGCACACCGTTGGCGTCGAGGAGGCCGCGTGTTCGCAACCGCTCCTCGGCCTCCTGCCACTGCTCCTCAGTCCAGCCGCGGAAGCTGCGCATCGTGGCCGCATCCACGCCCTTGCCGTGCGCATGTGCGGTGATCACCGCCTCCACGCCATCCAGCCCGTGGACGGTGAGCGCGGCGACGTGACCATCGAAGCGGTGTTCGCGGAGAAGCGAGCACGCGTGCCAGAGAGCGAGGTGTGGTGGGTCTGGAACCGGCAGGCCCGCGTGGCCCGCATACAGCGGTCGGCCATCCGCATGCAGGTGCGCGGCTGCATCGAGCGCACGATCCGCCGCCTCAGCCACATCAGAAGACTCGACGTCGGCGCCCCAGAGGCGGCGCAGCGCGGCGTCGACCGACTCGAGCCGGGCGGCCAGGACGCGCTCCGGGGTCGAATAGCTCCACGCATCCGGGATGGCGCGGTGCACCATCGCCGGCGCGAAGTTGTGGAACACAGCGGTGACCACCTCCGGGCTCACCGCTCCCATCGGAGCCGAGCGCGAGGCGAAGTAACCCATCCAGCCGCCACGCAATCCCGCCTCCGCATAGCGTTCGCGCGACTCGGGTGCAAAGTAAACGATCGCGTGGACGGGCTCGAAGTGCGTCCAGGCGCGCCGGGTTTGGTTCACCGTGTTGCTCTCAACCGGCGGCGGTTGGCGCGGCTGCGAACTCGACCTGGGTGTGCAAGGGGTCGAGCGTCCACCTGCCCATCGAGAACCCTCCTGTTCACGGCCGCTCACGATGATGGCACAGAGCGCGAGCCACACGGTTCCAGCGCGCGAGGCCGCACAGCTGCACCGGCACCAAGCTTCTGCACCATGACGTGGCGGCTCAGGCCCAGCCGGCGCTATCCTGCTCAGTGCACGCGGGAGCTCGGACTGGGCTGGGCTGAGAGGGCGACGCTGAGGGTCGCCGACCGCTGAACCTGACCGGGTAATGCCGGCGTAGGGAGGTAGCCATGGCGGTAGCCACTGAAGCTGCGGCGGCGCATCCGATCGACCGTTGGGTCGAGCCCGCACCCACCCTGGCCGGACCGGTTCCGCGTCCATTGGGATTGGCCGACCAGGTGGCGCTGTGGGGCAACCTGGGCGTCAGCCTGCTGGGTCCCGTGGGGGCGCTGTTCGTCCTTGCCCCAGCCGGGGCTGCTCCTCTGTCGCTGGTTGCCGCCTTCATCGCGGTGGCAGTCGGCACCGCGTTGGGCACGCTGCTGCTCGCCGCCTCCGCGCTTGCCGGCGCGCAGACCGGCGCACCCGCGATGGTGCTGCTTCGCGGGCTGTTCGGCGCGCGTCTTTCCTTCCTGCCGACGGTGCTGAACCTGTTGCAGTGCCTGGGCTGGGCGATCTTCGAGCTGGTCGTGATCGCCGCCGCCGCGGAGCAGCTGTTCCCTGGCCGCTCGCGCTGGCCGTACGTTGTCGCCGCGGGGGTTCTGACCACGGTCATGGCCCTGCGACCACTGGGGGTGGTCCGGGTGCTGCGCCGATATGCCCTGGTCGCGGTCGTCGTCGCCACGGTGTATCTGTTTGCTCAATTGCTGCGCCATCCGGTGGGGTCACTGACCAACGGTTCGTGGAGCGGCTTCTGGCTGGCCGCCGATGTCGTCATCGCTGTCGCCGTCTCCTGGGTGCCGCTGGCGGCTGACTACTCGCGGCACTCGCGGTCGGGTCGCGCGGCGTTCCTGGGTTCGTTCCTTGGCTACACCGTCTCCCAGACGGCCTATTACACCCTTGGGCTCGTGGCTTTCGCGACGGTGGTCAGCAGCCAGGGCGATACGCAGACCGGTCTCTTCGCGGCTTTTCTCGCCATACCGTTCGGCTGGTTGCCCTTCGCCGTGCTGGTGCTCCGCGAGCTGGACGAGTCATTCACCAACGTGTACTCGACGGTGGTCTCCGTCCAGAACCTGCGACCACTCAGCGACCGTCGGATTCTTGCGGTGGTCATCGGCGTCCTGGCGACCGTGCTGGCGCTGGTGCTGCAGATTGCCGACTACCAGAGCTTCCTCTATCTCCTCGGATCCGTGTTCGTGCCGATGGTCGCCGTGTTCCTGGTGGACTATTTCCTCCTGCACGGCCGCCGCGCCTGGGACTGTTCGTACGATGCGCCGCCGCGCTGGGCCATGCTCGTCCCCTGGGCCCTCGGTTTCTGCACCTACCAGATGGTGAATCCTGGGTCGGTGTCCTGGTGGGCCTCGGCGTGGAGCAGCGCGCAACGCGCGATCGGGTTCACGCCGCCGACGTGGATGAGCGCGTCCGTCACCTCCTTTGTGGTAGCCGCCGCAGCGACGCTCGTGGTTGGCCTGCTGGTGCGCCAGCGGACGGCGCACTCCGGCGTCCGTCTCGCGTGAGCGCTGGCAGCGGCGGGTCGACGGATACGGCGGTGGCGCCACTGACGGCACGGCTGCGCGCCGCAGCCGGCGTCACGCTCAGCGCGATCCGCAACCACCCGTTCATCGTCGAGCTCGGGGACGGTAGTCTGGACCGCGCGGCGTTTCGCTTCTACGTCGTGCAGGACGGCCACTACCTGCGCGAGTTTTCGCGGGCGCTCACCATCCTCGCCGACCGCGCCCCCAGCCGAGCCGTCGCCACCTTGTTGGCCGAGCACGCGGCCACAACCGTCACCGTGGAGCAGTCACTGCATGCGACGCTGCTCGCGGAGATGCCGAGCAGGCCAGCCGACGTGGCGGACGCATCCGTGGCGCCGGTGACCCTCGCCTACACGAGCTACCTGATCGCCACGTGTGCCACGGGCACTCTCCTGGAAGGCGTCGCGTCGATGCTGCCGTGCTACTGGATCTACTGCGACGTGGGTCGGGAGCTGCGCGCACATTCCTCCCCGGATCCGCTCTATTCCCGGTGGATCGACACCTACGCCGGCGAGGAATTCGAGCAGGCGGTCACGCAGATGCTCGAGCTGACCGACTCCATCGGCACACCCCGGGGCGACGCCGAGCGGCAGTCGGCGACGGATCGCTTCGTCACGTCGGCGCGGTACGAGTGGATGTTCTGGGACGCAGCCTACCGTCAGCTCGGCTGGCCGGTTTGAGCCGCTCAGGCCGGGCCGTCGTATACGACAATCGCCTGCCATGGTCCCGGTCGACGATGACGCCGTGGCGGCGAGCGCCGCAGCGTTCCGTGCGGCGCGGGCGGCGCTGATCCGCTGGCGGGACGACTACGAGACGGCATATCGTGAGTTCCGCTGGCCGGTCCTGACCCAGTTCAACTGGGCTCTGGACTGGTTCGACACGCTGGCGCAGGACGCGGCGACATCGTCGCAGCCCGCTCTGTGGATCGCGCAGGCGGGCCAGCCGGACACCATGCTGTCCTTCGCCGACCTCTCGGCGCGCTCGAACCAGGTGGCCAACTGGCTGACGGCCCTCGGTGTGCGTCGAGGTGACCGGCTCATCCTCATGCTCGACAACCAGGTCGAGCTGTGGGAGACGCTGCTCGCCGGCATCAAGCTCGGCGCCGTGCTCATCCCGGCAAGCACGCTCCTGACTCCGGCCGACCTGCACGATCGTGTTCAGCGCGGCGAGGCACGTCACGTCGTGGTGGGTGCGCAGAACATCGACAAGTTCGCGCAGATTCCCGGCGGCTACACGAGGATCTGCGTCGGCTCGGCCGCCGACGGCTGGCTCAGCTACGCCGACGCCGAGTCTGCGTCGCCCACGTTCTCACCCGCTGGGGCGACGCTCGCCACCGACACGCTGCTGCTGTACTTCACGTCGGGCACGACTGCGCAGCCAAAGCTTGTCGAGCACACGCACGCCTCCTACCCGGTCGGTCACCTGTCCACCATGTACTGGATCGGGCTCGAACCCGCAGACATTCACCTCAACATCTCGTCGCCCGGGTGGGCCAAGCACGCCTGGAGCAACGTGTTCGCCCCCTGGAACGCCGGGGCCACCGTGTTCATCCACAACTACGCGCGGTTCGATGCACCCGAGCTGCTGTCGGTGATGGATCGATGCCGCGTGAGCAGCTTCTGCGCTCCGCCGACGGTGTGGCGGATGCTCATCCAGAGTGACCTGCGCACGCTCAGCCATCCACCCGCCAAGGTGGTCGGCGCCGGCGAGCCGCTCAACCCCGAGGTGATCGCGCAGGTGGAGCAGGCGTGGGGCGTCACCATCCGCGACGGCTTCGGCCAGACGGAGACCACGGTCGCGATCGCCAACACGCCCGGTCAGCGGGTCAAGCCCGGCTCGATGGGACGACCGGTCCCCGGCTATGCGATCGCGCTCATCGATCCCGTCAGCGGTCAAGCCGGCGACGAGGGTGAGGTCTGCGTCGACCTGGCCGCCCGGCCGCTTGGCCTGATGGCGGGCTATCGCGGCGACGACGAACGTGCCCGCGAGGCCATGGGCGGGGACTATTACCACACCGGTGACGTGGCCTCGAGGGACGGCGACGGATACATCACCTACGTCGGCCGCGCCGACGACGTCTTCAAAGCGTCGGACTACCGCATCTCACCCTTTGAGCTTGAAAGCGTTCTGCTCGAGCACGACGCCGTGGCCGAGGCCGCGGTCGTGCCGGCGCCGGACCCGGTTCGGCTCGCCGTTCCCAAGGCATACGTCGTCCTGGCATCCGGCCATGCGGCGTCGCCCGAAACGGCGCTGTCGATCCTCCGGTTCAGCCGCGAGAACCTCGCCCCGTACAAGCGGATTCGACGAGTGGAGTTCAGCGACCTGCCCAAGACGATCTCGGGCAAGATCCGACGCATCGAGCTGCGCGAACGCGAGCAACAGAGAGCCGATAGAGCGGCGGCCACCGTCGAGTACCGGGAGGAGGATTTCGCCGAGCTGGCCGGAGGCTGAGCGGTGCGACTACTGCGGCGTGCTGGGCAGGCGAGCAGCGGAGTGCACCACCGATCGCGCGATCATCGATGCCGCCGCGCAGAGCCCCGCGAGCAGCAGGAAGGCAACCACAAAACCGCCCGATGCGCTGCGCAGCACGCTCACGATCAGCGGGCCGGTGGCGGCCATCAGGTATCCATAGCAGAGCATCCGACTGGTCAGCTGGCGGCCGGCATCGACGGAGTCGGTG
>DATBPD010000008.1:0-3555 GCA_036561525.1 Candidatus Dormiibacterota bacterium
GTTCATCAAGGCCGTGGGGAAGGGCAACGAGAACGGCATCTTCGTCCCCAACGGGTGGTACGGCGGCTTCAAGAAGGCCGACAGCCAGCAGATGGTCAAGGAGTACATCGCCAAGTACGGCGGTGACGCGTCTTCGGTGAATGCCGACGTCGCCGAGGCCTACTCGGTGGGTCAGGTCCTGGCGCAGGCCGTCCAGGCCACCCACGGCTTCGACCAGCAGAAGATCATCGCCTACCTCAAGAGCCGCGCCATCCTCAACAGCGTGCAGGGGCCGGTCAAGTTCGACAACCTGGGTGAGAACAACGCCCAGAAGACACTGACCTTCCAGTGGCAGAACGGCAACCTGGTACAAACGCTCCCCACCACAACACCGGGCTCGACGCCGCCTCAGTACCCGAAGCCCGCGTGGGCGGGGTAGTGTCAGGTCCGCCGCTGATCGAGCCACACTGACACAGTGTCCTTCACGGAACTGCTGCAGGCCATCGTCGATGGGATCCTGACCGGCGGCGTCTACGCCCTGATGGCCGCCGGTCTGACGCTCATCTTCGGCGTCATGGACATCATCAACATCGCCCAGGGTGTGATGGTCATCCTCGGCGCCTACCTCAGCTACGTGCTCTCGGTTCACCTCGGCATCGGTCTGCTGCCGGGGCTCCTGATCACGGCGCCGGTGATGTTCGCGGTGGGAGTCGCGGTCGAGTTCTGCTTCATGCGCCGCCTGCGCGATCAGGACCGCACCCAGATGTCGATCCTCGTCACCTACGCGGTGGCGATCGTCATCGAGGGCGTGCTGACTGCCATCTTCGGCGTCGACTTCCGCCAGCTACAAGCCTCGTATGTCGACAGCTCGGTGCACATGCTGGGCTTCTATCTGCCCGTCATCTATCTGATCGGGTTCGGATTGGCCGTGGTGCTGCTGGCCGCCATGTACTACGGGCTGTACCACACCAAGTTCGGCCGGGCCGTCCGCGCGTCGCTGCAGAACCGGACCGCCGCGGACCTCATCGGGGTCGACGTCAGCCGGGTGCGCACGCTCTCGATGGGGATCGGCGTCGCAGTGACCGCGGTCGGCGGGATGGTGTTCGGGGCGACGAACTCCTTCAACCCCAACACCGGATACGACCTCATCTCCCGGCTGCTGGCCATCGTCATCCTCGGGGGCATGGGCAGCATCGGCGGGGCCATGGCGGCCGCCGTGCTCCTGCTCGTGATCAACGACGTGGTGGCGGTGGCGTGGTCGCCGACGTGGGCGCCCCTGGTGTACTTCGCGGCGCTCGTGGTCGTGCTGTCGATCCGGCCCCAGGGTCTGTTCGGACGGACGGCGGCGCGCGCACAATGACGGAGCCGGCTGCGCCGACCGGGGACCTTTCGGCCGAGACGTCGCCGGCTGCTGCACCGGTCGCGCCCCACCGTGCCGTGACCCTGGCCACGATCGCCGTCTCACTGGCGATCGTCATCGTCTTTCCCCTGGTGGTTACCGACCCCACCGCCACCTCGATCGCCGTGTTCACGCTGGTGTTCATGGTGTCCGCCACCGCGTGGAACATCTTCAGTGGCTACTCGGGCTACCTGGCCCTGGGGCACGCCGTGTTCTTCGGCTGCGGCGGCTACGCCGTGGCGCTGGCCGCGCGCGACTGGCACGTGACCGGCGGGTGGGCGGTCTTCGGGCTGCTCCCGTTCGGCGGCATCGTCGCCGGGCTCATCGCCATCCCGGTGGGGCTGGTGGCACTGCGCACCCGGCGCCACACGTTCGTCGTGGTCACCATCGCCATCTTCTTCATCTTCCAACTGGCGGCGACCAACCTCGCGTTCACCGGCGGGACGTCGGGCATCCTGCTGCCGATCGCTCCGTTCTCCGCCGCCAACTACAACCAGCCGTTCTACTACGTCGCGTTCGCGATCCTCGTGGCGACCGTGATCATGTCGTGGGGGGTCCGCCGCTCGCGCTTCGGGCTCCAGCTGCTGGCCATCCGCGACGACGAGGACCGCGCCCTCGGCCTCGGCGTCAAGACCCGGCGCCTGAAGCTGATCGCCTTTGTCATGTCGGCGGTGCCGATCGGCATGGTCGGCGGCCTGTACTTCTACTTCGTGGGCCAGATCTTCCCCCAGTTCGCCTTTGATCCCCTGTTTGACCTGTCCATCGCGCTGATGGCGTTCCTGGGCGGGCTGGGGACGATCACCGGGCCGCTGCTGGGCGCGCTCGTCCTCGAGTCCCTGCAGCAGTACCTGACCCAGACGTTCTCGAGCAGCGCCACGTACCTCATCGCCTACGGTGTGCTCTTCCTCGCGGTGATCCTCATCCTCCCGCGCGGTGTCGTCCCTGGCATCGCCCACTGGCTCGCCCGCCGCCGCGCGCGCATAGCGGTCACCGCCGCCGCAGAGCGCGAGCGCAAGCTCCCCGGCGGAGTCGCGGGTGCGGCGCCATGACGAGCCTCATCGAGGTCAACGGCGTCTCGAAGGCCTACGGCGGGGTCACCGCGCTGTCGCGGTGCGACCTCGACGTCTACGAGGGTGAGATCAACGGCCTCATCGGACCCAACGGCTCGGGCAAGACCACTCTCTTCAACGTCATCACCGGGTACGAGCGCATCCAACAGGGAGAGGTCCGCTTCCGCGACGCCGAGATCACCAACGCCCCACCGGACCGGGTGTTCAACCTCGGGATCGGGCGCACCTTCCAGCTCACCCGGCTGTTCATGCGTCTCACCGTGCTGGAGAACATGCTCGTCGCCACCCAGCGCGAGCGGGGATGGCTCCGCGAGGTGGTGCGCCGCGCCGGCTCGGCGGGTGAGAAGCGGCGCGCCATGGAGCTGCTGGACTTCGTGGGCATCGGCCGCCTCGCGTACGAGCCCGCGGGGAACCTCTCCTACGGCCAGCGCAAGCTGCTCGAGCTGGCGTCCCTGCTCGTCGCCGACCCCGCCGTCCTGCTCCTCGACGAGCCTGCCGGCGGCGTCAACCCCACCCTCATCGGCCATCTCGCCGATCGCATCGCTGCGCTCAACCGCACGGGCAAGACGATCGTGGTGGTCGAACACAACATGGAATTCGTCATGAGCCTGTGCTCGCGCGTGACGGTGCTCAGCCAGGGCACGGCGCTCGTGTCGGGCACCCCCGCCGAGGTGCGCTCCAACCCGGCGGTACTCGACGCCTACCTGGGCGGTGAGGACGACGCCTCCACGCAGCTGCGCCTGGCCGAGGAGGCCGCGCGCCCGGCGTCGCGCGTGTCAGTGGTGCCTGCGCGCGCCGCTCCGGCGGAGCGCCTGGGCGAATCCCAGGCGCTGCTGCGTCTGCGTGGCGTGACCGCCGGCTACGGCGGCGGCGACATCCTCAAGCAGGTCTCGCTCGACGTGCCCCGCGGGGGCATCACCTGCATCGTCGGCCCCAACGGGGCGGGCAAGTCCACCCTCCTGGCCACTGTCAGCGGCCTGCTGAAGCCGCGCGCGGGCGAGATCGAGTTCGACGGCGCGCCGATCGCTGGCCTGGCCCCGAGGCAGATCCTCGCCCGCGGGGTGGCCCAGATCCCGCAAGCCCACAGCCTGTTTCCGGAGATGACCG
>DATBPD010000009.1:0-119850 GCA_036561525.1 Candidatus Dormiibacterota bacterium
TCATGGTCGGGTGCGGAGCCGCCGCGGGTGCCGCTTCGGCACTGACATCCAGCATCGCGCCCGCTACCCCGACGGCAATCCCAACCAGGCTGTGCATAGACGAGGTAGACCTGGCGCGGTGTACCCACCGGCTGGCTGCGCTACGCGGACTGCGCAAACCAAAGGGTGAGGAGGTGTTGGAATTGGAATCCGGTTTGCGGAATGGTATTGAAGCCGGGACATAGGTCCCCACACACTTGATGACCTTCGGCACTGGTTTGAGCCAACAGGGCGGGCGAGACTCAGGCTAGAAGGGCTCGCAGAGAAGCCCTGCAAGAAAGGTGATGGCCATGGCCACAGTTCTCGACCGACCGACATCCACTCCGACGACAGCGGACCACACCACCGCGACAATTCCGCCGACCCTTCTGCTAAGGGAACGGCCAGCACCCCCAGGAACCGTCTCGGCGTCGCCGGCGCCAGCGCCGTCGATCACGCCGGTCAACCGCCGTTGGGGCGTCATGGGCCTTCTCGGCCTTCGCGTCGCCATCGGGTTCGAGTTTCTGTGGGCGTTCTTCGACAAGACCTTCGGACTCGGCTACGCCACCTCGAGCGCCCACGCGTGGGTCAACGGTGGTTCGCCGACAACCGGCTTCCTGTCCGGCGTCAACGTCGGCCCCTTCCAGGGAATCTTCAACGGGATCGCTGGCTCCGGAGTGGTTGACTGGGTGTTCATGCTCGGCCTGCTCGGCGTCGGGCTCGCCCTCATCCTCGGAGTTGCCCTGCGTCCGGCGGCGATCGCCGGCGCCGCCATGCTCCTCCTGATGTACGCGGCGAGCTGGCCCTTCGCCACCATCGGTGGCGGCCAGACAACCGGCTCCACCAACCCGGTTGTCGACGACCACATTGTCAGCACCATGGCCCTCGTGGTGATCGCCGCGCTGGCGGCGTGGAGCGTCGGTCCGCTCAGCCGCCGCTGGGCCGCACTGCCGCTCGTCCGGTCCCACTCCTGGCTGCGGTAACGCCTCCGCGCGTGCCTCAGCACGATCCAGGCCGACTGCCGGCCTGGATCGTGGCTCGCCCGGACGGTGCTGCATGCCCGGTCGGTGTGGAGGGTGGCGGGACGCTTCACTCTGGTCTCGGGGAGCTGGATTGATCGTCGATTGCGCCCCCGTGAGCTGGGGCGTACCAACTCCAGAAACGACCGAAGACCACGATCGCCAGACCCGCCTGTACTCTGCACGCTGCGCGGAAGCCCGTCGTCTGCGCCGTCATCAGGCGGCCAAGTGGGACCCGTGGTTCGCGCGTTCGGCCATCCTGAAGGGGTCAGATAAGGGGTCAAAACCGCACGGAAGCGGCCAATCTGAATACGGAATCGCCACATCGAGTAAGGGTTCGAGTCCCTTCCTGGGCACCACGAATCCGTATTCGGAGTGGCCTCTAGGTTGCCGCCCACCTCGACGCCGCCCTGACAACTCATCACTGTCTCGACCTCGAGGGCCCCTTCAGTCGGGGACTGCCGGCGTCGCGGCGAGAGTGCGACGCTGCGTGCGACCCGGGGCGGCCATGCTCGTGGCCCCGTACCAGTCTGCTCGGGTCAGTGGAAGCTCACTTCGACCATCCGAGTGGGGCCGAGCCACGAGGGATTGATGGATGGAGACCGACCCAGCCCCGAAGCCCGCCTGTGACCCGGTCATGTACAACCGCCAGACCCGGGCGCGCTCGGGACCGGCGATGCGGACAGCCTCCTCCCAGTTCCGCTCCAGTCGCGCGAGCCACATCCCCAGGGTTCGCGTGTAGTGCTCACGGAGGCTCTCAACGTCTCGGAGCTCGAGCCCGGCGAGCTCGAGAGAGGCGTTGACGAATCCGACGTCCTCAAGCTCCCCGTCGGGAAAGACGAAGGCCTGGCTGAAGGATGCCCGGCTCCAGCGCAGCCGCGGAGAGAGCGTTATGCCGTGGATGAGTGCCCGTCCTCCCGGCCGCAGCAGCTCGTGAACAGAGCGGCCAAACTCCCGCATCTTCTCGCGTCCGACGTGCTCGATCATCCCGATGCTCGCGATGGCATCGAAGTGCTCGGCGAGGGGATCGCGATAGTCGGCGGTCCGGATCTCAACCTGGCCCTCCACGCCCTCATCCACGACCCGCTGCCTGGCGAACTCCGCCTGGGCGGCGCTGAGGGTGATCCCCACCACCCGGACGCCGTGATTGCGCGCAGCGTGGAGGGCGAGACTGCCCCAGCCGCACCCGATGTCGAGGAGGCTTTCGCCGGGGCGGAGGCGCAGCTTGCGACAGACGTACTCCAGCTTCGCCTCCTGCGCTTCATCGAGAGACATCTCCGGTCGTTCGAAGTAGGCGCAGGAGTAGGTGAGGGTGTCATCAAGGAAGAGCCGGTAGAAGGCAGGTGGAAGGTCGTAGTGATGCGCGACCGCCGCGGCGTCCCGCTGTCGACTGTGGCGCCGACCATGCAGCCGGGCCTCGGCGGCCGCGACGCGGACCCTCTCGGGGCGCGCACCGAGCGCAAGCGCTGACCGGAGCAGCAGCGGGGCCGCCGCGATCATCCGTCGGGGCGACATGGTCGAGAAGGTAGACAGGAAAGCGCTGAGCGGTTCCGCCTCGATGCTGCCGCTCGCGTAGGCGCGCCCGAAGCCACGTTCAGGGAGCGATCCGATGAGCTGATCGAGCCCCCGCCGGTCGCGGATGGTCAAAGTGAAGGTGGGCGACGCTGCGCCGTACCGACGCCCGTCCCAGAGCACCAGGGCCCAGTCACGGTCGCCGATGAGCCGTGCCACGGTGGCGTAGAAGCGCTCACCTGCCGCATCGGCGGAGAGGTTGCGCTGCCCAAGCAGACGAGGCACCACCGAGCGCCGACCTCTGGCCGAATCAGTGTGTATTTCCATGCGTCACCTCCTTGGGAGCTGCGGCATCCCGCTCACGGCCTCAAGCGATGTAACCGGTCGCTCGTCCGGTCGACCCCCCGAGCCGACGGTCAAGGCCCGTTGCCTCGGAACGGGCGAAGAGTAGAGAATGGGTCCTATCGCACTACCGTTTCTTGATAGTGATCGTAACAAGGAGATTACCCATGGCTCAGACCAACACCGTCGCTCGCTCTCTCCATGACTTGGGCCTAGCTGCCTGGTTCGGAGGCTCGCTGATGGGAGTCGTCGGCGTCAACAAGTCCGCAGCCGCGGTTACCTCACGCGAGCAACGCCCCAGAGTAGCCAACGCTGCGTGGGCGGCGTGGACGCCGATCAACGCGGCCGCCATCGCCGTCCACAGCGTCGGAGGCGCCATGCTGGTTGCGAACAACAAGGGGAGACTCGCCGGTCAGCGCGGTGTCCTGGCATGGACCATCGGCAAGGGCGCGCTGACCCTATGTGCTCTGGGCGCGACCGGCTATTCGCGCATCCTCGGGCAGAAAATCATGAACGCTGGGGATGTACCGGTCGAGGATGGTGTCACCCCAGCCTACGAGTCTCCCCCAGAGGTCGCGATCGCACAGCGCCAGCTGAAGGTGCTCCAGTACGCGATTCCCGCACTCACGGGGAGCATCCTGATCGCCAGCGCCCGCATGGGCGAGCAGCAGCGCCCCGCATCGGTCGCTCAGGGCCTGCTCAAGCGGCTGGTACCGGCTACTCAGGCCGCCTGAGTCGGGCACGCCATCACGCCATCGTGATCCCTGCGGCAAGTGAACCGCCCCGGGTAAGTTGGAGACTCGATTCCTTGGGGTGGTGGCTCAGCGATGCTGACGAGCATGAGGCCACCGCCCCCCAGTCTGACCCCTAAGTGACCGCAAGGTTGTAAGGGTTCGCGTCCCTTCCTGGGCACCATCCGGGGGCGGGGTCGGTGGCCCGCGGCGGTGCTACCCTCGCGCCGATGGAGGTCGTCGCGGGCAGGTTGCGCCGTCCACGTCGCCTCGCCGCCGTCACCGTGCTCGTCGTGACCTGTTCGGCGTGCGGTGCGGCAGGGGTTCCCGCCTCACCGCCTGGCTCGCTCGCATCCCCACGACTGGCATCGGGGTCACCCGCGCCGGCGCCGCCGCCATCGCAACGCGTTGCTGTCGCAGTCATCGTCATGGAGAACCAGGGCTATGACCAGGCAGCGGGACTGCCCTACATCCACACGCTCGCCTCAGTCGGCGCGACGCTGACGAATTACCGTGCCAGCTCGCACCCGAGTCTCCCCAACTACCTGGCCCTCACCTCCGGCACGACCTGGGGGATCACTGACGACGGCTACCACGTCCTGCCGCCGCAAGACGTCGGCGACCAGTTGACCGCAGCTGCGATTCCGTGGCGCGCGTACATGGAGGGCATGGGCTCGAGCTGCCGAGCCAACGGCGGCGGATACGCGGTCAAGCACGATCCCTTCGCCTACTACGGCGGTCGGTGCCCGTCGTCGGTTGTGCCATTCTCCGAGCTGACGACCGACCTGTCTCGCCCTGCGCCACCGCGTTTCATGTGGATCTCGCCAAACCTCTGCCACGACATGCACGGCTGTCCGCCGGCTTTTGGCGACGCCTGGTTGCGGAGCACCGTGCCGGCGATCCTTGGCTCTCCGGCGATGAGCAACGGGGTCCTGTTCATCACCTGGGACGAGGATGACGGCGGCGGTGGCAACCACGTGCTCACCCTGGTTCTCGGGTCCAAACGCCCCCTGACCCCGGCGCACCCCTATTCGCACCCGTCGCTGCTGGCCTCCGTCCAAGACCTCCTCGGCCTGCCGCGACTGCCCGCGACGGCCGGCATCGCCGCGATCACGATGCAGTGATGGGCGGGGCGGCACCGACCCCAGGCGTCGCTGTCGTCACCGGTGCCGGGCGCGGCATCGGGCGGGCGGTCGCACTGCGGCTCGCGGCAACGCACGTTGTGCTCGGGGTGGCTCGCACCGAGTCGGAGCTCGCTGAGACCGCTGACGGGCAGTCGCGCATCCACACCCTGTCGCTCGACATCGCGGGCCCGGATGCGGCGGTGCGCATCGCCGCCGCCGCCGCCGAACACGGCCGGTTGTCGGTATGGGTCAACAACGCAGCGACGCTCGAGAAACGCCCACTCCACGAGATCACGGATGCGGAATGGCGACGGGTTCTCGCCGTCAACCTCGATGCCGTCTTCGCGTGCTGCCGCGAGGCGACGCTGCGCATGCGTGAGAGCGGTGGCGGAGCGATCGTCAACATCGCCTCACTCTCGGGCGTCGCCGGCGTCGAGAAGTTCCCCGGGCTGGCCTCGTACAACGTGTCGAAGGCCGGAGTCATCGCGCTCACCGAGGCGGTGGCGCTCGAGGGTCGCGAGCACGGGGTCCGCTGCGTCTGCATCAGCCCGGGCGCCGTCGACACGCAGTTGCTGCGACGCGCGGCGCCGCACCTGCGCGCCGGCATGACGCCGGACGATGTCGCCGCGATCGTCGAGTTCCTGGTGAGCGATGCGGGAGCGCCGCTCTCCGGCACCAACATTCCCATCCACAGCAACCGTTGACAGAGCGCACCTTCACGCCGAGCGCCCCGGCGCGGGGTGCGGTGGCATAGTGGAGCGATGGCCGAGCCAACTCCGCTCCCGATCCGCGGGCCAGGCGATCAGCCTACGTCCCGACGAGACGGGGCTGCCGAGGATCCCGTCGCGCCGCTGATCGAGCGGCTGATCGGCGAGCTCGGCGAGGACACCGAACGTGAGGGCCTGCTGCACACCCCGGACCGGGTGGCCCGCAGCCTGCGGTTCCTGCTCAGCGGCTATGAGCTCAACGTCGCCGACGTCATCAACGGTGCAGTGTTCGCCGAGGCCTACGAGGAGATGGTGCTGGTCCGCGACATCGAGGTCTACTCGCTCTGTGAGCATCACCTGCTGCCCTTCTTCGGGAAGGCACACATCGCCTACCTGCCGCGCGGGCGCATCCTTGGGCTCAGCAAGCTTCCGCGCATCGTCGAGATCTTCGCCCGCCGTCTCCAGGTCCAGGAGCGCCTGACCACGCAGATCGCGACCGCCCTCGACGAGGCTCTCGACCCCTACGGCACCGCGGTGGTCATCGAGGCCTCACACCTGTGCATGATGATGCGCGGCGTCGAGAAGCAGAACAGCCGCGCGGTGACCTCGGCGCTCACCGGCGCTTTCCAGAACGACCCCAAGTGCCGCGGAGAGTTCCTCGACCTCCTGGGGCGCACCTGAGCAGCCTCAGCGCACCCCCACGACGGCAACCTCGAGGAGCATGAGCAGGCCGCCGGCCACGAAGAGCGCGATGCCCAGCGCCAGGTGCACCCAGCGGATTGGCGGATCGCGGCGCCGTCTGGCCCTGCTCACCACCGTCACCCCGGCGAGGCCGAGCCCGGCAGCGATGAGGATGGTGGCCGGGACGCCGAGCAGGCTGCTGAGCAGGTCGTGCACCGGCGCAGTCTAGAGATGCTCCTCCGGATGGCCGTCGTCTCGGCGGCTCTACGATGGCGCCATGCCGGCGACCGCTCTCAGCACAGCCTCCAACGAAACCCTCGCGGGATTGATCGCCGCGCAGGGTGCGCAGCCGTTTCGAGTCGCGCAGCTGCGCCGCGCCACCTGGCAGCCGTTCGTCGCCGGTCTGCACGACATCCGGCAGTTTCCCGCGGCGCTGTGCGATGCGCTCGCCGACGACCTGCAGTTC
Source organism: Candidatus Dormiibacterota bacterium (assembly GCA_036561525.1). Taxonomy (GTDB): domain Bacteria; phylum Chloroflexota; class Dormibacteria; order Aeolococcales; family Aeolococcaceae; genus Aeolococcus. The sequence goes on from DATBPD010000009.1 coordinate 6,601, forward strand.
TCCACGACGGCGGTGGCGACCGAGAGCGACGCCGATGCGGGGCTGACGATCAAGCTGCTCTGCCGCCTGGGCGACGGCCAGACCGTCGAGACGGTGGCCATGGAAACGCCCGCCCGGCGGCGTTCGCGCCGGCGCGCCACCGTCTGCGTCAGCACCCAGGTGGGCTGCGCCGTCGGCTGCCCGTTCTGCGCCACCGGGCGCATGGGTCTGCGCCGGTCGTGCACGCCGGCTGAGGTGGTCGACCAGGTGCGCGCGGCCGCAGCCGCTCTGCATCGCCGCGGGCTGGGGCCGGTGACCCACGTGGTGTACATGGGCATGGGCGAGCCGCTGGCGGCCTACGAGACCACGGTGGCCTCGCTGCGCGTGCTGACCGGCGAGGCAGGCATCAGCGCGCGGCGGATCACCGTGTCGACCAGCGGTGTCGTGCCCGCCATTCACCGGCTCGCCGGCGAGGGGATCGCGTGCACGCTCGCCATCTCGCTGCACGCAGCGACCGACGAGCTGCGCGATCGGCTGGTGCCGCTCAACCGCGCGCATCCCATCGCCAGCCTGGTGGACGCGGGAACCGCCTATGCGCGGCGCACCGGCCGGCGGCTCAGCTTCGAGTGGTGTCTGATCGGCGGCGTCAACGATTCAGCGGAGCAGGCCCGCGGCCTGGCGGAGCTGGCTCGTCGCGCCCGTGCTCATGTCAACCTGATCCCGATGAACCACATCGATGGAAGTCCCTGGGGGCCGCCCGACCGTCGCGGTGAGCTGGCCTTCCTGGCCGAGCTCGACGGCACCGCCGTCACGGTGCGCGACACCAGGGGTGGCGACACCGACGCCGCGTGCGGCCAGCTGCGGGCCGAGCTCGAACAGCGCCGCATGCTTCGCGCCGACGGCAGCCTGTCGCCGCCGCAGCGCGTCCCGGCCGTCTGAGCGCGGCGGAGCACGTGGTGCGCCGGGACGACGCCGCCTGCATGGACCTCGCCCTGGCTCAAGCCGCCCTGGCTGACCATGCCACCAGTCCGAACCCGATGGTGGGCGCGGTGGTCGCGCGCGATGGCGAGGTGCTCGCCGCCGCCCACCATCGGCGAGCCGGCGAGCCGCACGCCGAGGCCAACGCCCTCGCCGCGGCCGGCGAGGCGGCCCGCGGAGCTGACCTCTTCGTGACCCTGGAGCCCTGCACCGTCCATGGCCGCACCCCACCCTGTGTCGATGCGGTCATCGCCGCCGGCCCCCGCCGGGTGGTGGTGGCGATGCTCGATCCCAACCCCGCTGTGTGCGGTCGCGGCGTGGCGGTGCTGGAGGCGGCGGGGATCATGGTGGATGTCGGCGTGCGGGGCGACGAGGCTCTGCGGCTGAACCGCTTCTACGTGACGCACATGCGCACCGGGCTGCCCTTCGTCACCGCCAAGTTCGCCGCTTCGCTGGACGGGCGCATCGCCACCCGTACCGGCGAGTCGCGCTGGATCAGCTCGGAGCCGTCGCGCCGGCTGGCCCACGAGCTCCGCCAGCGCCACGACGCCGTCCTGGTCGGCGCCGGCACCGTGCTCACGGACGACCCGGAGCTCTCGGCCCGCCTCGACGGCGCCGTCCGCCAGCCGCTGCGCGTGGTGGCGGACAGCACCCTGCGCATCCCGGCGACGGCGAGGCTCCTGCGCTCGGCCGGCGGTGGGGTGGTGATCGCGACCACGGCGGCGGCTCCCCGCGACCGAGTGGCCGCCCTCGAACAGGCCGGTGCCGAGGTGCTCGTTCTCCCCGGCGCCGGCGGCCGCGTCGACCTGGCGGCGCTGCTGCGCACCCTTGGCGAGCGGGATGTTCTCAGCGTTCTCGCCGAGGGCGGCGCCGAGCTGCTCGGCGCTCTCCTCGATCGGCGAGCGATCGACGCGGTTGTCGCGATCCTCGCGCCGCGCCTGATCGGCGGGTCGGCGGCACCCCCAGCGATCGGCGGCCACGGGGTGGACCACCTCGCCGATGCCCTCGAGCTGCTTGACATCGAGGTGAAGCGCGTGGGCGGCGATGTGATCGTGACCGGGTACTGTGTGCGTTAGATGTTCAGTGGGATCGTCGAGGAGCTCGGCCGCTTCGACGGCGTCGATGCCGGCCGGGTCCGCATCGACTGCGGCGAGGTGCTCCGCGGCGCCCGCCGAGGCGACAGCATCGCTGTCAGCGGCTGCTGCCTCACCCTGACCGACTTCATCAGCGGCGGGTTTGTCGCGGATGTCATGCCCGAGACCCTCGGGCGAACCACGCTCGGCTCACTGCGCCCCGGCGACCCTGTCAACCTCGAGGCCGCGATGCGCCACGATGGCCGGGTCGGCGGCCACCTGGTCACCGGTCACGTCGACGGCGTGGGGACTGTGACCGGTACTCGCGCTGACGGCAACGCGACCTGGGTGACAGTCGCGCCGCCGGCGCCGCTGATGACATTGATCGTCGAGAAGGGCTGTGTGGCCATCGACGGGGTCAGCCTCACCGTGGTCGACGTCGGTGACGCTGCCTTCACCGTCTCGCTGATCCCCTTCACCCGCGAGCGCACCACCGCCGGCACCTGGGCGGCGGGGAGGGGCGTCAACCTCGAGGCCGACCTGGTGGCGAAGTACGTGCAGCGTGGCATCGCCGCGCAGCTGCGAGAGGCCAGGTCGGTCGTGCTCGCCAGGCAGGCCTGACGTGCCGCTGTGCCGCCCCGAGGAGGCAGTCGAGGACATCAACGAGGGCCGCTTCGTGATCATCGTCGACGACGAGGACCGCGAGAACGAGGGCGACCTCGCGATCGCCGCCGACAGGGTCACGCCGGAGGCGGTCAACTTCATGGCCACCCACGCACGCGGCCTGGTGTGCGTGGCCTGTGAGGGATGGCGCCTCGACGAGCTCGGTCTTTCAGCCATGGTTGACAACAACACATCGCAGTTCGGCACAGCCTTCACCGTCAGCATCGATGCCGTCGGGCGCGGCGTGACCACCGGGATCTCCGCGTTCGACCGGGCGACGACCATCCGCCTGCTCTGCGACGAGCACGCCCGCCCGGTCGACTTCGCCAAACCGGGACACACCTTTCCCCTCCGCGCGGCGACCGGGGGCGTGCTCGAGCGCGCCGGCCAGACCGAGGCGATCGTCGACCTCTGCAAGGCCGCCGGTCGATTCCCGGCAGGCGTGATCTGCGAGATCATGCGCGAGGACGGCAGCATGGCGCGGCGAGTTGATCTCGACAATTTCGCGGCCGAGCACGGGCTGCACGTCGTTGCCATCAGCGACCTCATCGCCTACCGCCGGCGCAGCGAGCGGTTGGTCGTGCGCGGCGCGACCACTTCCCTGCCGATCGACGACGGGGTGGTCACCATCCACGCCTACGAGGACGTCATCACCGGAGCCACCCACGTGGCCCTCTGCTGGGGCAACATCGCCGACGGGGAACCCGTGCTGGTGCGCGTGCACAGCGAATGCCTGACCGGGGACGTCTTCGGCTCGCAGCGCTGCGACTGCCGAGCCCAGCTGGAGCGGGCGATGACCATCATCGGCGAAGCCGGTCGCGGCGTCCTGGTTTACCTGCGCCAGGAGGGGAGGGGCATCGGCCTGATGGACAAGCTCCGCGCCTACGCCCTCCAGGACCGCGGGCTGGACACCGTCGAGGCCAACCAGCACCTTGGCCTGCCGGTCGACAAGCGCGACTACGGCATCGGGCAGCAGATCCTGGCCGACCTCGGCGTCCAGCGCATGCGCGTGCTCACCAACAACCAGCACAAGTACTACGGCCTCTCCGGGTACGGACTCGAGCTCGTCGACCTGGTGCCGCTCGTGGTGCCGTCCACCGCCCACAACCGCCGCTACCTCGAGGCCAAGCGCACCAAGATGGGGCACCTGCTTGACAGCCAGGTGTTGGACGCGGGCTGACCGGGATCTGCCCCGGCCCGGACAGAAGGCGTGGCCTGCGCCACCCGCATGAAATATCTGGGACCATGTTGGCGTGGACGTGCATACCGGCAAGCTCGATGCCACGGGGATGCGCTTTGGCATCGTGGTCGGGCGCTTCAATGACATCGTGTCGCAGCGGCTGCTCGAGGGCGCGGTCGACACCCTGGTCCGCCACGGCGCGCGCGACGCCGACCTGGTGGTCGCCTGGGTGCCGGGCTCGTTCGAGGTCCCGGTGGCGGCGCGGGAGCTCGCCGAGCACGGCAACGTCGACGCGGTGATCTGTCTCGGCGTGGTGATCCGTGGCGAGACCACCCACTTCGACCTGGTCGCAGCCGAGGCCGCCCGCGGCGTCGGCGCAGTCCATACCGCCACGGGCATCCCGGCGAGCTTCGGCGTGGTCACGGCCGAGAACCTCGAGCAGGCGCTGGCCCGCGCCGGGGGCAAGGCCGGCAACAAGGGTGCCGACGCGGCGCTGGCTGCTGTCGAGATGGTGAGCCTGCTGCGCGCCATCCGCCGTCCGCGACCGGCGGCCCGGCGCACCGCCGCCTCCTGACGGACTCGCGCCGCCGGATGCGGATCGTCTCTCTTCTGCCCAGCGCCACCGAGCTTCTCTTTGCGATCGGCGCGGGAGACGAGGTGGTGGCGGTGACCCATGAGTGCGATCACCCGGAGGCGGTGCGCGCGCTCCCCGCCGTCACCGCCAACGTTCTCGACCACCAGGGCCGGGCACCGGCGAGCATCGATCGCCACCTCAACCAGGCCAGGCATGACGGATCGAGCATCTATGCCCTGGACGAGGACGCCCTGGCCAGGCTGCGACCCGACCTCATCGTCACCCAGGAGCTCTGCGATGTCTGCGCGGTGGCCTACCGGGACGTCACCGCGGCGGTACGCCGGCTGCCCGGGTCCGTCGACGTCCTCTCGCTGGAGCCGAGCTCTCTGCGCGACATCGTGGCGACGGTGACCACGCTCGGCGACGTGACCGGCCACGTGGCCGGGGCCACAGCGCTTGCCGGCTCGATGAGCGAGCGGATCGCCGCGGTCGCACAGCGCCCGCGACCGCATCCCGAGCCGGTGGTGGCGTGCGTGGAGTGGACGGATCCGATCATGGCCGGTGGGCACTGGGTGCCTGAGATGGTTCGCCTCGCCGGCGGCGGCGATGCACTCGGGCACGAAGGTGAACCCTCACGGTACGTCGACTGGGACGCGGTCATGCAGGCGCGCCCCGAGGTGATGGTGCTGATGCCCTGCGGTTTCGGGCTCGACCGCACGCTCGAGCTTGCACCGGAGATGACCGAACGGCCCGGCTTCGGCGATCTCCCCTGCGCGCGACATGGCCGGGTGGCTGCGGTCGACGGCTCCTCGTTCTTCAACCGCCCGGGCCCGCGGATCGTCGACGGGTTGGAGATCCTGGCCGCGATCCTCCGCGGCCAACCGGGCTCGCCGTTGCCTCGCGGGGCAGCCTGGATGCCGCTTGGCTAGCGTGCGGCCTTGGCCTGGGTGCGGATGCACCGCGTGCAGATCTTGGCCCTCACCAGCCGGCCGGCGCGAAGGACGTGCTGCGACTGCAGGTTGGGCATGAAGCGCCGCCGGGTGTGGCGCTTGGAATGGCTCACATTGTTGCCCGTCATTGGGCCCTTTCCGCAGACGTCGCAGCGCTGAGACATGGTCTGGTGATCTTTCCCGAGAACCACCCACCGCCGAGAGCGGGGGTGCGGCGTACTAGAATTGCGCCCCGCCACGCACGTGGCCTTGGCGCGCCCCGGACAACACCCGGGCGGTCGCCGAGGATAACACACGGCCGCAGAGCGGCTTATGGGATCCGACGTGACGAGCAAGACCAAGGCCCCGCACGCCCTGACCCGCACCGAGAGCCTCGGCCGGATCGAGGTGTCACCGCGTGTTGTCGCGTCGATCGTCGGCCACGCCGCCAATGAGTGCTACGGCGTGGTCGGCATGGCGGCGCGGGGATTGCGCGACGGCATCGCCGAACGCCTCAACCGTGAAAACGTCCATCGGGGCGTCGAGATCGAGGTGCGCGAGGGTGGCATCCTCATCGAGCTCTACATCATCGCCCAGTACGGGACGCGCATCAGCGAGGTCGCGCACAACCTGATGAGCGTGGTGCGCTACGCAGTCGAGAAGTCGCTGGGACTGCCCGTCCTGGCGGTCAATGTCAATGTGCAGGGCATCCACCTGGAGTCAGACGATGCCCGGGGCTGAGGCGGGTTCCAAGCTCACCGTGTTGCGCGAGCCACTCCTTCAGGTCGACGGTGAGCAGGTGCTCGCCGGGTTTCGCTCGGCGCTGGCCTGGCTGCAGACCAACCAGGAGGAGATCAACGACCTCAACGTGTTTCCTGTCCCCGACGGCGACACAGGTTCGAACATGTATCTCACCCTGCGCTCGGCGGTGGAGGAGGCGCAGGCCGCCTCCCCTGCTGCATCGGCGTCGGCGGTGCTCGCCGCGGCGGCACACGGATCGCTGCTGGGGGCGCGGGGCAACAGCGGCGTGATCCTGTCGCAGGTCCTACGCGGGCTCGCCCAGGGCGTCGGCGGACAGGCGAGCCTCGACGCGTCCGGCTGGGCACGGGGGCTGCGAGAGGCGAGGACGGTGGCCTACAAGGCGGTCATGAAGCCCACCGAGGGCACCATCCTGACGGTGGTGCGGGAGGCTGCCGAAGCGGCCACCAAGGCAGCCGAGGAGAGTGCGGACATCGTCACCGTGCTGGAGCACGCGGTCCGCGCCAGCCACGCCGCCGTCGAGCGCACCACCGAGCAGCTCCAGGTGCTCAGGGACGCGGGTGTCGTCGACGCCGGCGGGTTCGGGTTCGCGGTCATCCTCGAAGGGCTGAGCCGCTCCATCGCGGATCCTCAGGCAGCCCAGTCGCCGCCGCTGGGCCCACGCCGGCGCTCCGGTGAGGGGCGGGTCCAGCTCCCCTTCGCCGAGGACGCACCACGGCCGGCCAAGCGCCCCGCACTGCGGCGCGGCGCGGCAGCCGTCGCCATGAAGGAAGAGGGATGGGGTTACTGCACGGAGTTCCTCATCCACGGACCAGGGCTGAGCGTCGACACCCTCCGCGACGAGCTGGCTGCGCTCGGCCAGTCCGCGCTCGTCGTCGGCGACGCCGCGCTGGTACGCGTGCACATCCACACCGCAGAGCCGGCGCCGCTGATCGCGACGGCGTCGCGGCGAGGCCGGCTCAGCAAGCTCAAGGTCGAGGACATGTCGGCGCAACACCATGAGGTTCTCGAGCGTGCCGATACCGACGAGGACGCTCGTGGGACGGCGGCACCGCCGGCCACGGACGCGCCGCGCAAACCGCTCGGTGTTGTCTCCGTCGCAGCCGGCGAGGGTTTCCGAGACATCCTTGCCAGCCTCGGTGCCGACAGCATCGTCGAGGGCGGCCAGACCATGAACCCATCCATCGAGGACCTGATCAAGGGGGTGCGGTCGGCGCACGCCGACGCGGTCGTGCTGCTGCCCAACAACGGCAACGTCATCCTCACCGCCCAGCAGGTGAACGGTATCGTCGACGACATCGACGTGCGCGTGGTTCCCACGCGCAACCTTCCCCAGGGCATCAGCGCTCTGCTCGCGCTCGAGCCCGACGCCAGCCTCGACGCCAACAGTTCGCGCATGGCGAGCGCCATCGCGCACGTGCATGCCCTCGAGGTGACCCGCGCCGTCCGCAACAGCAGCGCAGGTGGCCACCGCATCAAGGCCGGTGACGCGCTCGGCATCCTCGACGAGCAGATCACCGAAGTCGGAGCCGACGAGCGCAGCGTCATCGAGGCCGTCCTGCACGGCCTGGCCAGGGCGCCCGAGCTGGTCACCGTGTACCGAGGCGGCAAGGTCGATGCGGCGGACGCGGAGGCTCTCGTCGGCGGACTGCGCGGCGACTTCCCGGCCACTGAGTTCGAGCTGCACGCGGGCGGCCAGGAGCACTACGCGTACGTCCTCTCCCTGGAGTGACCGTGTGATCAGGGTCGTCACGGACTCGACGTCGGATATCCTTCCGGCCGCGGCAGCACGCCTTGGCGTCGATGTCGTGCCGCTCACCGTGCGCTTCGGCGACGAGCAGTTCCGCGACGGCGTCGACCTCAGCCCCGAACAGTTCTACAGACGCCTCCCCAACACTCAGGTGCAGCCGACCACGTCGCAGCCGACCCCGGAGCAGTTCGCCGAGGTGTACCGCAGATATGTCGGCGCCGGAGATTCGGTCGTTTCCGTCCACATCTCGGGGAAGCTGAGCGGCACCCTCCAGTCGGCGAGCCTCGCCGCCCAGGAGTTCGCCAACGGGGCTGTCCGGGTGGTCGACTCGACGACTGTGAGCGCGGGCATCCAGATCCTTGTGCGCGGTGCGCTCGCCGACATCGCCGCGGGCGCCGGCCAGGACGTGGTGGTCGAGCGCATGGAGGAGCGGCGCGGGCGCGTCGGCGTCTACGTGCTGCTCGACACGCTCACCTACCTGCAGCGAGGTGGCCGGGTCGGTCGTGCCCAGGGGCTTCTCGGCGGGGTGCTCAACGTCAAGCCGCTGCTGCGCGTGGCCGAGGGTGAGGTGCAGCCCGAGGCCCGGGTGCGCAGCCGCCAGCAGGGCATCGCCAAGCTGGTCGAGATTGCCGCGGCGCAGCGACCGCTCGAGGCGCTTGGGGTCTTCCACTGCGGCGCCCCCGAGCTGGTCGGCCTCGTCGAACCCCGGCTGCGCGCCGACCATCCCGGCGTCGCGATCTTCGACGGGCAGCTCGGCGCCGTGGTCGGGACGTACAGCGGTCCGGGCGGTGTCGGCATCGCGCTCCTGCGCACCAGCTGACCGGCGGCGTTCTCCCCCGAGCCCGGCCGTGCCGCCGGACGGCGCGCTGTTCGCGGCTATAGTCGAAGGCCGATGGCATCCGCAACCCGGCCGGTGGCGCTGCGACTGATTACCACGTCAACGCCGGTGAGTGCCCTCTCCGGGGTGGGCCCGGAGAAGCGCAACGCACTCGACAAGCTTGGCATCAGCACCGTGCGCGACCTGCTGTACCACCTGCCGCGCCGTCACGAGGACAGCCGGCAGGTCACCCCGCTGGCGGAGCTGCGTGCCGGCGAGGTACAGACGTCGCACGTGAGGGTGCGCAGCGCCACCAGGTACGTGACGTCCAAGAAGAAGATAGAGATCGTCGAGGCGTCGCTGACCGACGACAGCGGCGTTGTGGTCACCGCCGTGTGGTTCAAGCAGGGCTTCCTGCTCAAGCAGCTCGCCAGCAGACCGGAGCTCATGGTCCACGGCAAGGTGCACAGCTCCCGCACGGGTCTCGTCTACCAAAATCCCAAGTTCGAGCCTGTGCGACTGGGCCAACGACACGTGGGGCTGCTCGCGCCCGTCTACCCGGAGTCGGGCAAGCTGACGTCGCGCTTCCTGCGCTCACAGATCGAACCCCTGCTGACCCTCGCGGACGCCCTCCCGGACCGCTTGCCGCCAGCGGTGCGGGAGGCCGAGGGGCTGATGCCCATCGCCCGCGCCCTGCACCAGGCGCATTTCCCTGAGAACGACGAGCTGGCCGCGCGGGCCCGCGAACGCATCGCCTTCGAGGAGATGTTCCTCCTTCAACTGGCCGCTCAGCGTGCCCGACGCCGCCGGCTGCGCAGCACCGGTGTGGTGATCCCATACGACGTTGCCACGGCCCGCGCCTTCGCGCAGTCGTTGCCGTTTCAGCTCACCAACGGGCAACGCAGAGCGGCGCACGAGATCCTCACCGACATGGCCGAGAGCGGTCCGATGAGTCGCCTCCTCCAGGGCGACGTCGGCAGCGGCAAGACGGCCGTGGCCGCGATGGCCGCGCTGATGACCCACCGGGCTGGCCTGCAGGCGGCGGTGATGGCTCCGACAGAGATCCTCGCCCGCCAGCATCAGGCAACCCTCACCGAGCTGCTCACCCCCCACGACCTGGCCCCGCGTCTGTTGGTCGGAAGCACACCGGTGCGCGCTCGTCGCGAGATCCTCGAGGCCATGGCCAACGGTCGCGAGTCGCTCCTGGTCGGGACGCACGCGCTGATTGAGGACGACGTCGTGTTCAGCAGCCTCGGCCTTGCCGTCGTCGACGAGCAACATCGCTTCGGGGTGGCCCAACGCCAACGGTTGCGGCGCAAGAGCGACCTGATGCCCAACTTCCTGGCGATGACCGCGACCCCGATCCCGCGATCGCTGTCGCTGACCGCATACGGCGACGTCAACGTCAGCGAGCTGCGCGAGATGCCCCCCGGGCGACAGGCCGTGGCGACGCGCGTGGTGCCACCGCACCAGCGGGCGGAAGCGTATGCCTTCATCCGCGACCAGGTCGGCCTCGGCCGGCAGGCGTTCGTGATCTGTCCGCTCATCGAGGAGAGCGACAAGCTCGGCGTGCGCAGCGCCACCGCTGAGTACGAGCGGCTGAGGCGCGAGGTCTTCTCGGACCTGCGCGTGGCGTTGCTGCACGGCCGCCTGCCCGCGCGCGACAAGGAGGAACGGATGGCCGCGTTCGCCCAAGGGGCTGTCGACATCCTGGTCGCCACCAGCGTCGTCGAGGTGGGCGTCGACGTCCCCAACGCCACCATCGTGGTCATCGAGGGCGCCGAGCGCTTCGGCCTTGCCCAGCTGCACCAGTTCCGCGGCCGGGTCGGCCGTGGTGAGCATCGCTCGTTCTGCCTGCTCTTCCAGGGCAGCATCGACGAGGAGGGCTCGCATCGTCTCGACACGGTGGCGTCGACGCACGACGGCTTCGCGCTGGCCGAGGCCGACCTGCGCCTGCGCGGGCCCGGCGACGTGGCCGGGCTGCGCCAGCACGGCCTCCCCGAGATGCTGGCGGCCGATCTTCTCGACGTCGCCATGCTCCAACGCGCGCGGGCCGCCGCCCAGCGGTGGCTGGACGAGGATCCCGATCTCACCGCGCACGAGCCGCTGCGCGAGGCGATGCACGGCTACAGCGCCGTCTTCGACCTCGACTGAGTCGAGTCATGCCCGGCATGGCCCAGACGAGGATCACCGGGGGGCGGTGGCGGGGACGCCTGGTGGCCACGCCGCGCGAACAGCTGCTGCGCCCCACCCGCGCTGTGGTCCGCGAGGCGCTGTTCAACATTCTGGGCGACGAGATCGCCGGCGCGACCATGTTGGACCTCTATGCGGGTGCAGGCACCGTGGGCTTCGAGGCACTGTCACGCGGAGCCGCGCGAGTCACGTTCGTCGACCGCGACGAGAGAGCCCTGGCGCTCATCCGGGCGACCGCTGCGCACCTCGGTTGCCTGCCCAGCTGCGGTCTCGTCCGCGCCGACGCGGTCCCCTGGGTGCGATCGCACCCGCGCCAGCTCGCCGACGCCGCCGTGGTCTTCATCGACGCGCCCTACCGGGACGCATCGGTGGTCGACGTGCTCGACAGCCTCGGCCATGCTCCACCACGGCTGGTGGTGTGCGAACATCACCGCGCCCGCTCGCTGCCCGAACGCATCGGCGGCCTCGCCGTGGCCCGCCGCGCCCGGTACGGCATCACGGATTTGAGCATCCTGCGACCGGCCGACATGGAGGTGGGCGAACGGTGAGCGAACGGATCGCGCTGTACCCGGGGAGCTTCGACCCGATGACACGCGGACATCTGGACATCCTCGACCGCGCCGGCCTGATCTTCGACCGTGTGGTCATCGCGGTGCTCGAGAATCCCGCCAAGTCGCCGCTGTTCACCACTGAGGAACGCGTCGAGCTGATCCGCACCTCCATCGACGGAGGCGGTCGCGTCGAGGTGGGCACCTTCAGCGGGCTCACCGTCGACTACGCCCGTGACGTGGGGGCGATCGCCATCGTGCGCGGGCTGCGGGTCACCAGCGACTTCGAGAACGAGTTCCAGATGACGCTGATGAACCGGCGGCTGAACCCGGACATCCACACCGTTTTCCTGATGACGTCGTTCAGCAACGTCTTCATCTCCTCGTCGATCATCAAGGAGGTGTTCCGCCTCGGTGGCACAATCGACGATGCCGTGCCTCCGGCCTGCGCCGCGGCGTTGCGGCGCAAGTTTCCCCAGGACGAACAGAGTTGAGCCAGACGACCCCCCCCGCCGGCGATGAGCTGGGCACCGTGGTCGACATCGTCGACACCCTTGAGGAGCTGGTGGGTGGCGCACGCCGGCTGCCGTTCACGCCCAGCGTGGTGGTCAACGAGGACGAGATCCTGGAGCTTGTCGACCGCATCCGGGTGGCGCTTCCCGACGACCTGATCACCGCCCGGCACACCCTGGACGAGCGCGACGAGATGCTCGAGCGCACCACCCGGGAGGCGGCCGAGGTCAACGCGCGGGCGGAGGAGGAGGCCACCCGGCTGGTCAGCGAGGCGAAGGCCCAGGCCGCCACGCTCGTCGACCAGCACGCCATCCTCCTCACCGCCACCGAGAAGGCGCATCAGCTGGTCGCTGAGGCCGAGCAGCAGGCGGCGTCGGAGCGCACCGCCGCCGACGACTACGCGCACGCGGTGATGGAGCGTCTCGAGGACCAGCTCGAGCGCTGGCTGGGCACAGTTCGCGAAGGTCTGCAGTCGCTGCCGCAGAAGCCACAGGCCGGACGCCGGCGCAAACGCTGACCGCGTTGCGTCATGGCCGCTGTGATGGCGGTCACCGAGGATCTCCGCCTATACTGCGCCCAGGTGCTTCGCGACATTTCGCGCGCCCACACTCCGGAGACCCCATGCCGCTCCCCAAGCAACGAACCTCAAAGCGCCGGCGCAACATGCGCCGGTCCCACCACCGGCTGGACATTCCAGCACTCAACCCATGCCCGCAATGCCGTCAGCCCCGTCTGTCGCACCGCATCTGCCCGAACTGCGGGCAGTACAGCGGCCGCGAGGTCATCGTCACCGAGTGAGCCGCGCGGCGCTGTCAGAGCGTCCGCGACCCCTCTCCTCGTGACCCGTGTCGCCCTCTGCTTTCCCGGCCAGGGCAGCCAGGCTGCCGGCATGGCGAGCAAGCTGGTCGGCGATCCGCTGGCGGTTCGCCTCCTGGAGGTTGCGGCTGCGGAAGGCCTCGACCTTGCCGCCGCCCTGAATGGCTCCGACGAGGGCATGCGGCCCACCCAGATCGCCCAGCCGGCACTGACGCTGGTGGAGCTCGTGCTGGCCGCCGGATTGCCCGCCGACCTCGACGTCGTCGGTGTCGCCGGCCACTCGGTGGGGGAGTACGCCGCGGTGAGCGTCGCCGGGGCCTACGCTGCCGAGGATGTGCTTCGGCTGGTGATCCAACGCGGACGCGAGATGGCCTCGATGACCGAGGGCACCATGGCAGCCGTGCTCGGGATCGATGCCGCAGCGGTTGAGGATGCCTGCGCAGAGGTCCGCGGCGGCGGCGAGGTCGTGGTGGTCGCCAACTTCAACGCTCCCGGGCAGACGGTGATCAGCGGAAGCGCCGCCGGCGTGGAGCAGGCCGGCGCGATGGCGTCCGATCGCGGCGCCCGCCGGGTGATCGCGCTCAACGTCAGCGGCGCTTTCCACTCGCCGTTGATGACCCCCGCCGCGACACGCTTCGGCGCCGTGATCGACGCGACCCCTCGCCACGAGCTGCGCCTACCGGTGGTCTGCAACGTCGACGGTGCCATCGTCGAGCATGCGGCCGACCTGCCTCGGCGTCTGGCGGCGCAGCTCGACTCCCCGGTCCGGTGGATGGCCTGTGTCGCCGGCCTCGTGAGTCTCGGCGCGGAGTGGATCGTGGAGGTCGGCCCCGGGTCGGTGCTCACGGCGCTCACCAGGCGCATCGCGCCCACCGTCACCGCCGCCTCGGTCAGCGACCTTGCCGGCGCCGCCGCGCTGCCGACGCGGCATACGACGCCGGCATGACGTCTGCACCTCTGCAGGGGAAGGCCGCGCTCGTCACCGGCGGCTCGCGAGGCATCGGCCGCGCCTGCGCGCTCGCGCTCGCCGGCAACGGCGCCGCGGTTGCCGTCGGATACAGCGCCAACGCGGGGGCAGCCGAAGAGGTCGCCGGCCTGATCCGTGCGGCGGGTGGCCAATCGGTCACGCTGCAGGCCGACCTCGCCGACCCGGCGGCTGCCGCCGCGTTGGTGGAGCGCACCGTCGCCGAGCTCGGCTCGATCGACATCGTCGTCAACAACGCTGGGATCACCAGGGACAACCTTGCCGTTCGCATCAGTGACGCTGACTGGGATGCGGTGCTCGCTGTCGACCTCAGCGCTGCGTTTCGCATCTGCCGGGCCGCGCTGCGCCCGATGCTGCGCCGTCGCGAGGGCCGGATCATCAACATCGCCAGCGTTGCCGGCGTCATCGGCAATCCAGGACAGGCGAACTACTCGGCAGCCAAGGCGGGGCTGATCGGGCTGACCAAGGCGCTGTGCCGCGAGGTCGGGTCCCGCGGGATCACAGTCAACGCGGTCGCTCCCGGGTTCATCGCCACCGACATGACCGCCGCCCTCGCCGGTGACACCCTGGCGGCGGCCACGGCGGCCGTGCCGCTGGGCCGGCTCGGCACCGCCGAGGAGGTTGCTGCAGCGGTGCGATTCCTCGCCCTCCCCGAGGCCGCCTACATCACCGGCCACGTGCTCCATGTGGACGGTGGGCTGGCCGCCTGATCATCATCACCCTGGAGACATCCTTGTCGGCAGACGAAACCAGGCCGGAACCCCTCCCACAGGAGGCGGCACCACGACCCCCCCGCCGGCCGCGACGGCGGCGCCCCGCCAAGCCGCCTGAGGAGCGCGGTGCGGCCGCTGCCAACCCCGATTCGGCCTCCGCGTTTGTCGACGGTGCATCGGGTCCGTTCGCCTGGCGGCCCCCCACACCGGGTCCCGACGCTATCGTTGCAGTTGGCCAGACTGGCTCTCCTTCCCCCGCCCCGCCCACAAAGGGAAACATCACTGATGGCAGACCTCAGCTTCGACCGGTTCAAGACGATCGTCGTCAGCCAGCTCGGCGCGGAGCCGGACCAGGTGACCCCGGAGGCGTCGTTCGTCGAGGATCTCAACGCGGACTCGCTGGACCTCGTCGAGCTGATCATGGCGTTCGAGGAGGAGTACAAGATGCAGATCTCCGACGAGGACGCGGAGAAGATCGGGACGGTGGGCCAGGCCTGGGACTACATCCAGGAGAAGGTGGGAGCGGCCTTCTAGGCGCCCGCCCCGACACTGCCTCGGCAGCGGTCTCGGGCCCGGCAGCCTCGCCGCCGATCGCGGACCTGCCCGACCCGACGGTGGAGCTGGCGGCCCTTGAGGGAGACCCCCCTGCGGCACCACGCGCCCGCCGTGGTCGAGAGCCCGTGGCGGCTCCGCTGCACGGCCTGAGCGCCGAGGAGATCGCCGGCTTCGAGGCTCTCCAGGAACGCATCGGGGTGCGCTTTCGCCGTCTCGAGCTGCTCCGCGAGGCGATGACCCACGCGTCGTGGAACAATGAGCGCGGCGAACCCAGCGGGCCCGGGCACGACAATGAACGCCTCGAGTACCTCGGTGACGCCGTGCTCGAGCTGGTAGTCGGCGAATACCTCTTCCGCCGCTTCCCCAGCTACGACGAGGGCCAGCTCACCCAGCTCCGCGCCGCCCTGGTCAACACCGTGTCGCTGGCCCGCCTGGGTGAACGGCTCAACCTCGGCGAGACGCTGTTGCTCGGCCGCGGGGCGGCCAAGACGGGGGCGCGGAAGCTGCCCTCGCTGCTCGCCAACGCGTTCGAGGCGATGACCGGGGCGATCTTCCTCGACCAGGGCTACCGGGTGGCGACACGCGTCTTCATCCAGAACATCGGTGACCTCGCCGACTGGACCGACGAGAACCACAAGGGGCGCCTCCAGGAGGTGTCGCAGGAGCGCACCGGGCTGCCCCCGCAGTACCGCGTGGTCGCCGAGGGCGGTCCCGGGCACAAGCGTGCCTACTCGGCCCAGGCCGTGGTGGGAGGTGAGGTCGTCGGCTCCGGCCGCGGCGCCACCAAACAGGCGGCGCAGCAGGCAGCCGCACGCGCCGCGCTGGACCGGCTCAGCCGGATCCCCGCCAATGCCGCGGCTCGCGCGGCCGGCGCCGCCAGGGAGGCGGCACGCGGCGCAGCCACCGAGTCGGCCCGGGTTCGCCGCCGCGTCGCCGAGGTCGCCGCCGACCGCGGCGCCAGTGCGGGGGCTCGCCGCGATCGCCGCCCTGCCCAGCCCGCATCTGATACCCCTGCGGCGCCGGGCAGCAGCCCCCGCCGCGGCCTGCTCGCGGCCCTCCGCGCCGCCGCCGACGCGATCGTCGGCGGCCGTCGCGAGGAAGCCGAGCCCGAGGCCACCCCCCCGCCACCGGCGCGGAAGCGGAGCCGGCGCGGCCATCGCGGCGGGCGGGGACGTGGCCGCCCGGGTGCGGCGAGCCCATGATTCGCAGATGTTGTGGTGCGCACCAGGTCCGACCACCACATGTTGACGCCAGGGCCCGCCTGACCCGAGAATCGACCAGATGAGGTTGCGCCGCGTTGTCGTATCCGGGTTCAAGACTTTCGCCAGCCGAAGCGAGGTCAGCCTGGAGCCGGGGATCACCGCGATCGTCGGCCCCAATGGCAGCGGCAAGAGCAACTTGGTCGACGCCGTCCGCTGGGCACTGGGCGAGACCAACGCACGCGAGCTGCGCGGGGCGCGGATGGACGAGGTCATCTACTCCGGTGGCAACGGCCGCGGTCGGATGGGCTTCGCGGAGGTCGAGCTCATCCTCGACAACGAGGACGGCCGGCTGCCCGTCGACGACGTCGAGGTGTCGGTCAGCCGCCGGGTCGTCCGCCACGGTGACAGTGATTTCCGTCTCAACGGCGACCGGGTCCGCCTTCGCGACCTCGAGCGCGTGCTCGGCACCACCGGCCTCACCCAGAGCGGCTACGCGGTTGTCGCGCAGAACGACATCGACGCGATCATCGAGGCGACGCCTGCACAGCGCCGCGCCCTGGTCGAGCAGGCAGCAGGCGTGCGGGCGCTGCGGGCGGCTTGTGAGGACGCGCTCGGGCGCGTCTGGCAGGCGGAGATCACCCTGCGGAGGTTCGAGGACCTGCTCGGCGAGACCGAGCCCCGCCTTGCCCAGCTGGCGGAGCAGGCCAGCCTGGCGCTCCAGCAACGCGAGCTGACCGAGCAGCTCAGCCGCCTCCGCGGTTCGCTGGCCCGCGAGGCGTGGCGAGCGGCGCGGGCGCAGCGCCGCCAGGCCACCCGCAGGCTGGACGCTGCCGTGCACCGCCTCGAGGCCGCCGCCGTCGCAGAGGCTGCTTTCGCCGAGCGACTGGAGCGGCATCGCGAGCATCTGGAGAGCCAGCGTGCCGGCCACCTCGAAGCAACCCGGCGCCTCGAAGAGGCGCGCCTGCGGGGTGAGCGCGCCGCCGGTGACCAGCGTCGTGGCGTGGACCGCGTGCGCGCCGGGGTGCTGGCCCGCGCGGCTGCCGCCGCCGAGCTGCGCGTGACCACCGCCGAGGTCGCCGACCGGGCCGCCGAGCTCGAGACGCTGCGGGTGGCGGATGCTGACGACGCCGATCAGAACAGCGAGCTCGAGCACCGCCTCGCCACCCGCCGCGCGGCAGAGGCCGCCGCAGGCGTTGACCTGGTGGCCGCCGAGGGCGTGCTCGCCGGCTGCGAGGCGGCGCTCCGGGCTGCGGAGGAGGACCGTGTCGAGGCCGACGCCTCTGCGCGCCGGAGCGCCACCCAGCTCCGCCTTCTGAGCGACGCCGCGCAGCCTCTCCGGGTGCGGGTCGAGACTGCGGCTGCGGCCGCGGCGGACCTCGAGGCACGAGCCGAGGCGGCGCAGCTTGCCCGGGAAGACGCGGCCAGCGCTGCCACCGCCGCCGACTCGGCGCGGGTCACTGCCGGCGAAGCCGTCGCGGCGGCGCGGCGCCAGGCCACCGACGCCCAGGGCGAGCTCGACGCGGCGCGCGAGGCGTCGCGGGTGGCGCTGGCGCGGGCGGCCTCTCTTCGCGGGCAGGTCGAGGGCGCGCTCGGTGGGCGCGGGGCGATCGCCGAGGCCGTTGCCGGCGGCGAGCTCGACGCACGCCGGCTGGTGGACTCGTTCACCGTCCTGGACGAGACGGACGGCCCGGCGGTCGAGGCAGCCCTCGAAGCCCACCTCGGCTCCTGGATCGTGGCCGACGTCGAGGCCGCAGCCGCCCATCTCGATGCCCGATCGGTCCGCGAGGAGCTCGTCTGCGCCGCGGCAGAGGCCGCCTCCGCGGGTCTGGCCCCGCACGGGGCGCGGGCCGCGATCTCGGCCATCCGAGCCGAGCCGGGGACCGAGGGCGCCCTGGGGTGGTGCCTGTCCGGAGCATGGCTGGTCAGCGATCGTCAGGCGGCGCGAAGGGTCGTGTCGGAATCCGGCGGGCGCGCGGTGCTCCCCGACGGGACCGTGGTCACCCGCAGCGGGCTGCGCGGTGGGGGTCGCCCTGGCCGCACCCTCCAGCTCGCCGCCACCGAGCACGTGGCCGGGGCCACGGCTGCCGCCGCGATCGCCGCTGAACGCCGGGCCGAGGCGGCGCGGTCGTTGATCACCGAGCGCGTCGCCGCCCTCGAGGCCGCCGACCGCGCTGCTGCGGAGGACGTCCAGGCGGCCCGCATCGAGGCGGCTCGCGCCGTGGCCGTGGCCACCGCCGCGGCCTCCGCTCTCGCCGCCGAGCGGCAGCGCCTCGAGGCCGCGAGGGCGGAGCTGGCCGCCCGGGAGCGCGAGCGCGGTTCCCTCGAGGGCGACGAGGGTTCGGCGGCCGAGCGTCTGGTCGCCGCCCAGGCGCGGCTGGAGGACGTCCGCGCCGCTGCGGCGGCAGCCCGGGACGCCGCGGCACGCGCCCGGGCTGCCGGCCTCGAGGCGATCGAGGCCCACCGCCAGGTCCAGGCCGAGGCGGACCGCGCCATGCTCGCCGGTGCTGACCGGCGTCGCCGTCTCGAGACTGCCCGCGATGCGCTGGCGGCGGCGGCCTCACGAAGGACCGATGCCGACCTGCGGGTGCTGACCGCCGAGCTCGACGTGGTCGCCGCCATCGCGCACGGTCGTGCGTCGCGCCTCGCGGTGGCCCGCGGCGAGGCCAACGTCGCGCAGGCGCTGTCGGGGATCAACCTCGCCGCCCCGGGGCTCGCCGAGAGCGAGCGAGCCGTGGCCGCGCTGGACGCTGAGCGCGCCGAGGTTGCGGTGGTGCTGGCGCGTGCGCAGGATGAGTGCCTGGCAGCGCAGGCCGAGGTTGCCACCGCCGACGTCCGCGTGGCCGAGCTGGTGCTGGCGGTTCGCGACGACGACGAGGACGAGGGCCCTGAGCCCGAGGCGGGCGACGCCGAGCGGGCCGAGCGGGAGATCGTCCGCCTGGAGCGCCGCATCACCGCGCTGGGACCGGTCAACGCGCTGGCGCCCGAGCAGCACGACGAGCTCGCCGCTCGTGTGTCGGCGCTCCGGGCCGGGCGCGACGACCTCGGTCGCGCGTGCTCCGACATCAGGGCGATCGCCGGCCGGCTCACCATCGCCATCGACCATCGGTTCGAGGCGGTGTTCGGGGCGGTGTCGGTGCACTTCCACGAGCTCTTCGCTGAGCTCTTCCCGGGGGGCCGCGCCACGCTGAGGCGAGAGGAGCCACCGGCCCTGGAGGATGACCAAGGCAGCGCGCGGAGCTCGACGCGTCTCGCCGGTGTCGAGATCCTGGCTCAGCCTCCGGGCAAGCGCCTGCAGCCGCTCAGCCTCTTCAGCGGCGGTGAGCGCGCGCTGACCGCGCTGGCGGTGATCTTTGCGCTGCAGCACGTCAACCCGTCGCCCTTCTACGTGTTCGACGAGGTCGATGCGCCGCTCGATGACAGCAACGTGCTGCGCTTCACGCGCCTGCTCAAACGCCTTGCCCTGGCTCAACAATTCATCGTGGTCACCCACAACCACATCACCATGGCCGCCGCCGACGCTCTCCACGGTGTCACCAGCGACGGCGACGGGGTGAGCTCGGTGATCAGTGTTCGCTTCGACGCGGAGCTGGGCCGGACCGTGCCCGAGGGCAACGTCGTCGGGTTGCGGCAGTCGACAATCCGCGCCGCGGTCTGAGCGCCGTCGTGACCGACGAGGTGGTGTCTCGGGCGCACCGTGAGGCGTGGTGGCGACGAATGTCGCGACGCATGGATCGTGCCTCGCTGGCATTCAGCGAGCAGGTTCGCGACGCCGTCCTGCTGCGCCGCGACCTCGACGACGAGTTCTACGACGATCTCCTGGAAATCCTTGTCGGGGCTGACGCCGGCATGGGTGTGGCGGTGCGGCTGGTCGACTCGCTCCGCGAGCGCGTTCGGCTCGAGCGCCTGGGCACGGCCGAGGAGGCGCTCAACGCGCTCAAGGAGGAGATGCTCGCCCTTCTCGAGACGCGCGACCGCACCCTTCAGCTGGACGCGCGCCCCAGTGTGATCGTGGCTGTCGGTGTCAACGGCAGCGGCAAGACGACAACGCTCGGCAAGCTCGCCCACCGGCTGCGCGGCGAGGGCAAGACATCGCTGGTGGCCGCCGCCGACACCTTCCGGGCCGCAGCCATCGAGCAGATGCGTCTGTGGGCGGACCGCAGCGGCACCGAGGTCGTCGCCCATCAGCCCGGGGCAGACCCGGGCGCCGTCGTCTACGACGCCATCCAGGCGGCGCTCGCCCGGCGCGTGGATGTCGTCTTGGTCGACACCGCCGGCCGGCTGCACACCAAGAGCAACCTGATGGCCGAGCTGGAGAAGATGCGGCGCGTCATCACCAGATCCATCCCCGAGGCCCCACACGAAACCCTGCTGGTCATCGAGGCGCCGACGGGGATGAACGCGATCGCCCAGGCACGCGCGTTCCACGATGCCATGCAGTTGACCGGCATCGTGCTCACCAAGCTCGACGGCACCTCGCGCGGCGGCACCCTCCTCGCCATCGAGGCCGAGCTGGATGTCCCGGTCAAGCTCGTCGGGATGGGGGAGGGGATCGACGACCTCAACGTCTTCGACCCGGTGGCGTACCTCGACGCGCTGTTTGCCGGCGTCCTGGACGTCCCCGTCGCCTAGGCTGCTATTCTGTCAAGGCTTTGCCCTTGACACGAACCAGAGTGCCGGCACCCAGGGTGGTCGACACCGCTCGCCAACAACGTCTACTCGACGTCTACGGCGGGGTGCTCACCACCCACCAGCGTGAGGCCTGTCGACTGCACCTCGACGAGGACTGGTCGATCACTGAGCTGGCCGAGCATCTCGCTTGCACGCGCAGCGGCGCTCACGACCTGGTGCGCCGCGCCGTCGCCCAGCTCGAGAACCTCGAGTTCCGCCTGGGGCTGGCCGACGAGCTGCTCCGGCGCGATGTCGTCGAGGCTGATCTTCGCGCCCGCGTCGCAGTTCTCGAGGCCCGGGCGATCTGATGTTCGACTCCCTCTCCGACCGTCTCGGCGACGTCTTCAAGCGCTTCTCCGGCAAGGGCAAGCTGAGCAAGGAGGACGTCGAAGCCGGCCTGCGCGAGGTTCGCCTCGCCCTGCTCGAGGCCGACGTCAACTTCAAGGTCGCGCGTGCCTTCGTCGAGCGCATCCGCGAGCGCGCCGTGCAGACCGAGGTGCTCGAGTCGCTGACCCCGGGCCAGAACATCGTCAAGATCGTCAACGAGGAGTTGACCGCGCTGCTCGGCGGCGAGCAACGCAAGCTTCGCTACCAACCGCAGCCGCCGACAGTGGTGATGCTGCTCGGCCTGCAGGGCAGCGGCAAGACGACCACGGCGGCGAAGCTGGCGCTGGCGGTGCGTAAGGAGGGGCACAGGCCCCTGCTGGTCGCCGCCGACACCTACCGCCCGGCAGCAGCACAGCAGCTCGAGCGTCTTGGTAAGGACAACCAGATCGCGGTGGCGATGCCCGACGGCAAGTCCAAGCCGCCGGAGCTGTGCAAGCGCGGCGTCGACGAGGCCAGGCGGCTCAACTGCGACGTGGTCATCCTCGACACTGCCGGCCGCCTCCAGATCGACGAGGTGATGCTCGACGAGCTCAAGCAGATCCGCCGCAAGGTGGAGGTGCACGACACCGTGCTGGTGGTCGACGCCATGACCGGCCAGGAGGCTGTCAACGTGGCCAGGGCCTTCGAGGATGCGGTCGGGGTGGAGGGCGTGATCCTCACCAAGCTCGACGGCGACGCGCGCGGTGGGGCCGCGCTCTCGATGCGCGAGGCGATCGGCAAGCCGATCCTCTACTGCGGCACCGGCGAGAAGGTGTCTGAGTTCGAGGCATTCGCGCCCGACCGGATGGCGTCGCGCATCCTCGGCATGGGCGACATCCTCACGCTCATCGAACGCGCCCAGGAGAACGTCGACCAGGCGCAGGCCGAGCAGGTGCTGGAGCGCTCCCTGGCGGGCAAGCTGACCATGCAGGACTGGCTCGAGCAGATGCGCCAGGTGCGCAGGATGGGTCCGCTCGAGGGCGTCTTCAGCATGATGCCCGGCGGCAAGAAGCTGCTGGCCCAGGCACAGCAGCAGGGCGGCTCCATCCCCGGCGAGAAGGACCTCGCCCGGATGGAGGCGATCGTGCTCTCGATGACCGCCCAGGAGCGCCGCCATCCCGACGTCATCAAGGGCTCGCGCCGCAAGCGCATCGCCGCCGGCAGCGGCACATCCATCGCCGAGGTCAACAAGCTGCTCAAGGGCTTCGACCAGGTGCAGTCGATGATGAAGACGCTCGGCGGTGGCAAGGGGACCAAGGGCCTTCGGGGCAAGGCCCGCATGCTCAAGCAGCTCAGCAACATCGATCCACGTCAGCTTCCGTTGTGAGTGACCGCAGGCCCAAGAGAAAGGAGACGTTTTGGTCAAGATCCGCCTGAAGAGGATGGGCGCGAAGAAGCGACCGTTCTACCGGCTCGTCGTCGCCGACTCGCGCAGCCCCCGCGATGGCCGCTTCATCGAGTTGCTCGGTTACTACGACCCGCTGACCGAGCCCGCCAAGGTGCAGGTCGACGCCGACAAGGTGCGCGAGTGGATGCGCAAGGGAGCGCGTCCCAGCGACGCCGCTCGCGACCTGCTGGTGCGCGAGGGCATCCTGGCCAAGGTGCCGCGGGCCTTCAAGGCCGCGCCGGTCGCCGAGGCCGCCGTCCCGGCCGAAAGCGCGTCGGAGATGCCGGGTGCGTCGGAGGAGGTCGACGCCGTCGACGCCGACAACGTCCACCTCGGGAGTGGCAATGCCGACGCGCAGGCTGAGCCGCCGGCAGAACCGGCCGGCGCGCCCGCTGATGGCGACAGTGCCGCGGAGGCGGCGACCGAATCGTGAGCGACTACGCGGACCTGACCCGCTTCATCACCGAGCACATCGTGGCCAACAAGGCGGCGGTCACCGTCAGCGCGATCCCGCGCGGCCGCACCACGATCATCGAGGTGACCGTGGCCGAGGAGGACATGGGCAAGGTGATCGGCAAGGGGGGCCGCAACATCGAGGCGATCCGCGCCGTGGTGCGCGCCGCCGGCCTGCGCAAGCACGAGCGCGTCCAGGTGGAACTTGCCGACGCGGGGCGTCATGCCTGAAGCCAGCTCGCCCGCATCCGACCGGGCAGCGCCGGCGCTGCTGCGGGTCGCCCACGTGCGCCGTGTCCACGGCGTCCGCGGTGAGGTGCGGGTGCAGACCCTCGGCGGTGACCTGGGGCGCTTCACTCCGGGGACGTCGCTGCTTGCACAGAGGCATCAGCGAGTGGTCACCGTGCTCTCGTCGCGTCCGCTCGACGGCGACGAATTGCTGCTCGCGTTCGAGGAACTGCCCACGCGCGAAGAGGTGGCCGCTCTGAGCGGTGACTACCTGTGCGTCGAGCCGGCGCGGGCGCGATCGCTCGGCGTGGACGAGTGGTTCGAGTGGCAGCTCATCGGGCTGCGCGCCCTGACGTCCGAGGGCGAGGAGCTCGGCGTCGTCAGCGATGTCGAAGAACAGCCGTCGAGCCACGTGCTCGTCGTAGCCAACGGGGCCACCGAGCACCGCTATCCGCTGGTGCGCGAGTGGGTGCGGTCGGTCGACGTGACGGCAGGTGTGATCGTGGTGACCCCATGGCCGGAGGACGAGGCCTGATGCGGTTCGACGTCCTCACCATCTTTCCATCGGTGTTCCCCGGCCCGCTCGGCGTCGGCGTAGTCGGGCGTGCGCTCGACGCCGGCAGCATCGAGATCCATGTGCACGACCTGCGCGACCACACCACGAACAGGCATCGCCAGGTGGACGACATGCAGTTCGGTGGCGGGGCGGGCATGGTGCTCAAGCCGGAGCCCATCAGCCGCGCGCTGCGCGCGCTGCGCGCCGAGGTGCCCGGCCTGCGCACCATCCTGCTGTCGCCCCAGGGACGCGTCTTCACGCAGGAGGCGGCGCGCGAGCTGGCCGGTGCGCCGGCTGTGCTCCTCGTCTGCGGCCGGTACCAGGGCGTCGACGAGCGTGCGCGCGAGGACATCGGCGAAGAGCTGTCTGTCGGCGACTACGTGCTCAGCGGCGGCGAGGTCGCTGCCATGGTGGTGATCGAGGCGACGGCGCGGCTGTTGCCCGGCGTCGTCGGTTCGCCCGAGTCACTCGACGACGATTCCTTCGGTGGTAGCGCGTCAGGAGGGCTGGAGCCGCCGCTCTACACCCGCCCCGCGGACTTCGAGGGGCGCGCAGTGCCCGCGGTGCTGCGCAGCGGCGATCACGCGGCGATCGCGGCGTGGCGCCATCAACAGAGTGACCAGGCCACCCGGCGCCGCCGACCTGATCTGGTACGGTTGCGCGCGGTTCCCGGAGGAAACAAGTGAATGTCATCGACCTGCTCCAGCGTGAGCAGGAGAAGCCGGAGGTCCCGGTTCTACGTTCTGGCGATACTGTGCGCGTGCACGTCAAGGTCGTCGAGGGCACGCGCGAGCGCATCCAGGTGTTCGAGGGTGTGGTCATCGCGGTCAACGGCACCACCGGGCTGCACACCAGCTTCACGGTGCGGCGTGTGTCCCACGGAGTCGGTGTCGAACGCACCTTCCTGGTGCACTCGCCGCGTCTTGACAAGATCGACGTGCTCCGCCACGGCGACGTCCGTCGCGCCAAGCTCTACTACCTGCGCGAGAAAGTGGGCAAGCGCGCCCGCATCCGCGAACGACGCGAGCCCATCGGCGGCGGCTCGATGGTCAACCGGCGCGCCGCCGGCGCCGTCGAGGGCGACGGCCTTCTCGTCGGTGAGCGCGTTGACGACGACGAGCTTGTCGACGAGATTCCCGCCGACGATGAGGCCCTCACCGACGCCGTCGCCGCCGACGTCCCCAAGGACACGACCGCAGCGGCGGTCCCAGCCGAGGCCGGTGGCGCCGACGAGGAGACGGACAACGGCTGACCCGAATCGGCGGGCTCCTGACTCTCTCCCACCGGCCCGTCCGCTGCGCGAGCGGGTCGGCCATGCCGGTGAGGCCGCGGCGCTGAGCCACCTCAAGGACCAGGGGTTCCGCATCCTCGCGCGTGACTGGCGCAGCCGCATCGGCCAGATCGACATCGTCGCCGAGGACGGCGAGACCCTGGTGCTCGTGGAGGTCAAGGCGCGCCGTGGTGTTGCCTTCGGCCTGCCCGAGGAGGCAGTGGATGCGCGCAAGCGCCACAAGCTCCGGATGCTGCTGGAAACCTACCGATCGGCGACCAAGCGGCAGAAGCAGCCCTGCCGAATCGACGTCCTCGGACTGCTCCTCGACGACCACCTCGCAGTGACGCGCTGCGAGCACATC
Organism: Candidatus Dormiibacterota bacterium; assembly: GCA_036561525.1. Classification (GTDB taxonomy): domain Bacteria; phylum Chloroflexota; class Dormibacteria; order Aeolococcales; family Aeolococcaceae; genus Aeolococcus. Next base: position 32,120 of record DATBPD010000009.1, read on the forward strand.
AGGGACGCCGTCCAGGACAGTTGAAGGACCCGGCCAGCGCAGCCTAGATTGCCGATGATGCCCAGACTAGGTTTTCGATCATGAGATCGAGCATCGCCACGCTGCAGGTGCTCCGAAGCTTCTTCGACGATCCCGCCGGCGCACGCTACGGTGCGGAGCTGATGACGGCGTCCGGGCTGCGGGCCGGCACTCTCTATCCGATCCTGAACCGCCTCGAGCTGGACGGCTGGATCCTTGGCCGCTGGGAGGACATCGACGAGTCGGCGGAGGGACGGCGGCGCCGTCGGTATTACCGTCTCACCGGCGCCGGTGAACGGCAGGGCCGCGCCCTGCTCACCCAGTACGCCACGCTGCTCATGCCTCCGCCCAACCCGCTCACGGCGGTGGAGATCACGGGCCGGGCGCGGGACGCTGCCCGGCCCGGCACGGTCGGAAGCTGAGCGCCCAGAGGACCAGCGGCACCTGGAGCGGGAGGCGGAGCCAGGCCCCGGCACGGCTGTTGGCGGGGAACGGTGCATCCGGGTAACCGCCATCGACTGCCATCTGGACGTTCGCCGGGAACACGGCCACGAGGAGGGCGGCGGTTGCCAGCGCGGCAGCCGGGCGTGTCCGCGGGTTGAGCAGGAGGAGGGCACAGGCGATCTCGGCGACGCCGCTCGCCGCCACGATCTCGACTCTCCGCCGCTGCAGTGGGGCGGGGACGATGCGGCGATAGAAGCGCGGAGCGACCAGGTGGAGGACCCCCGAGCCGCCAATCAGCGCTGCCAGGCCCGCGAGCGAGAGGTGCCGCCGGGTACTCATCGGCGGCCACGGTACGGGACGGAGAGCGCGCAAGGTCGACATACACAGATCCGTGTAGGTATGATGTGGAAGTGCTCGCCCGCGCCACCGCCTGCAGCGTCCACGGCCTGGCCGGCGTGCCGGTGATGGTCGAGGCGGACGTGGCCAACGGCCTACCCAACTTCACGATCGTCGGGCTCACCGACAGGGCCATCCAAGAGGCGCGCGAGCGGGTGCGCGCGTCAATTCGCAACTCCGGCTTTGAGTTCCCGCAGCGCCGCCTGACCGTCAACCTCGCCCCGGCCGAGGTTCCCAAGGAGGGCACCGGGTTTGACCTGGCGATCGCGATGGCGATCCTCTGCCTCGACAACCGCGCGTTGCGCCTCGATGGCCACAGCTTCATCGGCGAGCTGGCGCTGGACGGCTCGGTCCGGCCGGTGACCGGGGTCCTGCCGATGGCCCGCTGCCTGCGGGCGGCCGGAGTGCGTCGCCTGGCTGTGGCCGAGGAGAACGCCGCCGAGGCGGCGTTGGTCGACTCCCTCGAGGTGATCGGGGTGCCATCCCTCCAGGGTTGCGTCGGCCATCTCGACGGCAGTGCCACGCTGCCGGTCGCCACGGCCGGCGTCCCACCCCGCCTGGAGGAGATCGCCGACCTTGCCGACGTGCGCGGCCAGGAGCAGGCCAAGCGGGCTCTCGAGGTTGCGGCCGCCGGCGGCCATAACCTGCTGATGGTCGGTCCGCCGGGCAGCGGCAAGACCATGCTGGCGCGCGCCTTCTGCTCGCTGCTCCCCGACCTCGACAACGAGGAGTCGCTCGAGGTCGCCGCGCTCTACTCACTGCGAGGGGCACTGCGCGAGCGACCGCCGACGGCGACGCGGCCGCCGTTTCGCGCGCCCCACCACTCGGTGTCCCGCGCCGGCCTGATCGGCGGCGGCAGTGGCCTGGCCCGGCCCGGCGAGATCAGCCTTGCCCACCACGGTGTGCTGTTCCTCGACGAGGTCTGCGAGTTTCCGCGCAGTCATCTCGAGGCTCTCCGCCAACCACTCGAGGAACGTGAGGTCAGCGTGGTGCGATCGCGGGGAGCTGTCCTCTTCCCGGCCGACTTCGTGCTGGTCGCCGCCGCCAACCCCTGCCCATGCGGCCACCTTGGTGATGAGACCGGCTGCCGTTGCAGTGCGCGCGCCCTGGGCGAGTACGCCAGCCGCCTGAGCGGGCCCATCCGCGACCGGATCGACCTGGTCATCGACGTTCCGCGGCAACGGTTTGGCGACCTGTTCGATGGGTCAGCCGGGGACTCATCGGCAACCGTTCGCGAGCGGGTGCGGCGGGCTCGCGCCCTCCAGGGGGAGCGCAACCCGCCGCCGCGCCGCCGCCGATCGCGCAACGCTGCGCTCGATGGTCGCGTGCTGCAGGACACCGCCGCGGCCACGCCCGAGGCGACCCGCCTGCTGGCTCTCGCGGGCGAGCGCATGCATCTGAGCGCGCGCGGCTTCTTCCGCGTGCTCCGTGTGGCGCGCACGATCGCCGATCTGCGCGGCTCCGCCACCGTCGGCGACCACGACGTCGGTGAGGCGTTGCGTTTTCGAGGCGAGGCGCCGTCGTCATGACCGTGGCGCCATCCGCCCGCCGGCTGGAGCGTGGCGAACCCGGCTGGCCCGCCCGACTCGAGCACCTCGACGCGCCACCCGCAGCCCTGTGGTTGCGCGGAACGCTGCCGCCACTGGACACACCGTGCGTCGCCGTCGTCGGCGCGCGACGGGCCACACCGGGTGGCCTGCTCATTGCGCGTGACATGGCCGCCGACCTCGCCGCAGCGGGCGTCACCGTGGTCAGCGGCATGGCCCGTGGGATTGACGCTGCCGCCCACCGTGGCGCGCTGCAGGGCGCCGGTTGCACGGTGGCGGTGCTCGGCTGTGGGATCGACCTCTGCTATCCCGCAGAGCACCTGGAGCTGCGCGACCAGATCGCAACACGCGGATGCGTGATCTCCGAGGATGGCGGCGCTGAGGCGCCGATCGGTTGGCGGTTCCCGCGGCGCAACCGCCTGATCGCCGCCCTGGCGGAGGCGGTCGTGGTGGTGGAAGCGACGGCCAAGAGCGGGGCTCTGAGCACGGCGCGCTGGGCAGCCGACCTCGGCCGCGAGGTGCTCGCCGTGCCAGGCTCCATCCGCAGCCCCACCTCGGTGGGTCCGAACCTGCTCATCCGCGATGGGGTCCGTCCTTTTCTGACCATGCAAGATCTCTTCGAAGCTGCGCCACAGCTGCGCCGGTCATTCACCGCATGCCAGCCCACCGAGCCTGCAGGGGAGACGGATCACCAGCTGTGGGCCGCCGAGAACCCGCTTCTCCGCCGAGTCCTTGAGCAGGTCGGCGCCGACCCGGTTCACCCCGATGAGCTGGCCGCGACCCTACGGGTCGCGTCGGCCGATCTCGCCGCCGCCCTGACCACCCTCCAGCTCCGCGGTGCCATCAGCGAGGTTTACGGAGGCCGGGTTGCGCGTACCTTTTAAGGGCTGCCCGGCCAACCCGCCCCGGTTTCCAGGCCAACCCGTTGTTATCATCGGCCGGCCCTCGGCCGCTGCCGGCCCCCCTCCGCGCCCGTCAGCGCGAAAGTCTCATTGAACATGCCGAACCGCTTGATCATCGTCGAGTCCCCCTCCAAGGCCCGCACCCTCGCCAAGTTCCTCGGCGCCGGGTACACGGTCAAGGCATCGATGGGCCACGTCCGCGACCTGCCCAAGTCGAAGATCGGCGTCGACATCGAGGGCGGCTTCGTGCCCGAGTACCAGGTGATCAAGGGCAAGGAGAAGCAGATCAGGGAGCTGCAGGCTGCCTCCAAGAAGGCGGACAGCACCCTGCTCGCGGCCGACCCCGACCGCGAGGGCGAGGCGATCGCCTGGCACATCGCCCAGGCGCTCAAGCTCGCGGATCCCGACCGCGTCGTGTTCCACGAGATCACCAAGGCCGCGGTCGACGCCGCGCTCGCCGAGCCGCGCAAGATCGACCGGGGCCTGGTCGCCGCCCAGGAGGCGCGCCGGGTCATCGACCGGCTGGTCGGCTACAAGCTGAGCCCGCTGCTGTGGCGCAAGGTGCGCACCGGGCTCTCCGCCGGCCGCGTCCAGTCAGTGGCGGTCCGCCTTGTCGTCGATCGCGAGAATGAGATCAACGCGTTCGTCACCAAGGAGTCGTGGACTGTCGACGCCATCCTCGCCAAGGGCGAAGCCACGTTCGCGGCGCGGCTGGTCGGCGTCCGCGACGACACACCCGCCGCCGACGTCGACAAGCTCGAGCTCGGCACCCAGGCAGAGGCCAACGCCGTGGCCGAGGCCCTGGGCATCGACGCCGAGGGCAGACCGACGGCCACGACCCCGCGGTTTTTCGTCGAGGGCATCGAGAGCCGCGAGACGTCGCGCCAGGCGCCGATGCCGTACACCACCAGCACACTCCAGCAGGACGCCAGCACCCGCCTGCGCCTGTCGCCTCGCCGTACCATGAGCATCGCCCAGCAGCTCTACGAGGGTGTCGACCTGGGCAGCTCCGGGCCGGTCGGTCTGATCACCTACATGCGCACCGACTCGACGCGGATCAGCGACGTCGCCAGGGGCCAGGCCGCGGCGCACATCACCGACGCGTTCGGCAGGACGTATGTCCGCAGCGGCGCGCCCCGACAGCGCGTGGCCACCGCCAACGTGCAGGACGCGCATGAGGCCATCAGGCCGACGGACGTGGGGCGCAACCCAGACTCGATCCGCGACCAGCTCGACCCCGCCCAGTTCCGCCTCTACGACCTCGTCTGGCGCCGCTTCGTGGCCAGCCAGATGGCCGCGGCGCGCTTCCTCAACACCAGGGTGGCGCTGTCCGCCGGCGGCTACCAGTTCCGCGCTACCGGCTCTGTGCTCCAGTTCGACGGCTTCCAGCGGGTCTGGAAACGCGACGAGGAGAAGGACCGCGACGACAAAAGCCTGCCGGCCCTAGAGCAGGGCGAGGGACTGCCCGTGGTGGAGTTTCGCCGCGAGCAGCATTTCACCCAGCCCCCGTCTCGGTACACCGAGGCGTCGCTGATCAAGGAGCTCGAGGAACGCGGCATCGGCAGGCCGTCGACGTACGCGCCCACCATCGAGGTCATCGAGGAGCGCAACTACGTGAAACAGGAGGAGCGCCGGCTGCAGCCCACCGAGCTGGGCAAGACAGTCGACGGCGTTCTCCGCGAGCACTTTCCCGCCATCGTCGACGTCGCTTTCACCGCCGAGATGGAGAAGCGCCTGGACGGCATCGAGGAGGGGACGAGGGAGTATGAGCCGACCGTGCGCGAGTGGTACGACCCCTTCGCGCTGACACTGAGCAAGGCGGAGGCCAACATGGAACGCGTCAAGGTCCCGGCGCGCGACACGGGCGAGGTGTGCCCGCAATGTGGCGAGGGCACCCTGGTGGTCCGGGAGGGCAAGTTCGGCGAGTTCACCGGGTGCTCGCGCTACCCCGAGTGCGACTACATCAAGGATCGCAAGGCGGCCGCTGAGCCGACCGGCGAGGCGTGCCCGCTGTGCGCCAAGCCGCTGGTGCTCAGGCAGGGGCGACGCGGTCCGTTCGTGGGCTGCTCGGGGTACCCGACGTGCCGCTTCATCAAGGGTGACGCGCCAGCAGCCGGCGGCGGCGCTGACGCCGCAGGGTCCACACCCGCGGAGGAGCTCGGACCGTGTCCCGACTGCGGCAAGCCGCTGGCGCGACGCAGTGGCCGCCGGGGCAGCTTCGTGGGCTGCACGGGCTATCCGTCATGCAAATACATCCAGCCCGGCTCCAACCAGGCCGGTGGCGCGGCGCCGCCGCCGCTGGCCGAACCAACCGGCGAGGCCTGCCCCGACTGTGGCAAGCCTCTGGTGCAGCGGAAGGGACGTTTCGGGCCCTTCGTCAGCTGCTCGGGCTACCCCGGGTGCAAATACCGGCCGCCGCGCAAGGCGGCGGAGAAGGCGGCAGCCCGGTGAGCAGCATCCATTCCACGACCATTGTCGCGGTCAAGCGCGGCGGCGAGGTGGCCATCGCCGGCGACGGCCAGGTGACCGTCGGCGACGTCGTCATGAAGCACCGCGCGGTCAAGGTGCGACGGCTCTTCAACGACCGCGTCGTGGTCGGTTTCGCGGGCAGTGTCGCCGACGCTTTCACGCTCTTCGACAAGTTCGAGCAGCACCTCGAGAAACACCAGGGCAACCTGCTGAGGGCAGCCGTCGGGCTCGCCAAGGAATGGCGGACCGACAAGTTCCTGCGTCACCTCGAGGCCATGCTCATCGCCGCCGACGAGGAGCGGCTGCTCCTGCTCAGCGGCGAGGGGGAGATCATCGAGCCGGACGAGGACATCACGGCCATCGGCAGCGGCGGTCCGTTCGCGCACGCGGCGGCGCGAGCCCTCGTCGAGAACACCGACCTTCCGGCCGCCGAGGTGGCGCGCAAGGCGCTGGAGATCGCCGCCCAGCTGTGCATCTACACCAACGACAGGATCTCCGTGGAGACGCTGGCAACCCGGCCGGTGCCCGCCTCGTGAGCGATCCGACGCACGGCAGCGACATGGCTGCCGGCCAGGGCGCCCTGTTCTCCACGTCCGAGGCGCCGCCGCCGCAGGCCGGGCCGCCCACTGACACCGAGAAGGTGGCCTCCCCGTCCGTCGCAGGGGACGCCCCAGCGTCGTCCCAAGCAGCCGGGACCGCGCCGGCGGAGGAGCTGCTGCCGGTCGAGATCGTTCGCCGGCTCGACGACTACATCATCGGCCAGCAGGCGGCCAAGCGCGCGGTGGCCATCGCGCTGCGCAACCGGGTGCGCCGCCAGCGCCTCACCGACGAGATGCGCGAGGAGGTGCTCCCCAAGAACATCCTCATGATCGGACCGACCGGCGTCGGCAAGACCGAGATCGCCAGGCGTCTGGCGCGGCTGACCAACTCCCCCTTCCTCAAGGTCGAGGCCACCAAGTTCACCGAGGTGGGCTATGTCGGGCGCGATGTCGAGTCCATCGTCCGCGACCTCCTCGAACAGACCATCACCGAGGTGCACAACGGGCGCATCGCCGACGTCGAGGAGCGCGCGCGCGACGCCGCCACGGCGCGGATCCTCGACACCCTGGTCGACGCCGAGGAACGAGCGCATCCAGGCGAGGCCGCGACCGAGCCCGCCGAGGCTCCAGCGTCAGAAGCGGACGCGGACGTGGCACGGCAGCGCCGCCGCCGCACCCATCGCCGCCGCTTCGAACGCAAGCTCGGGGCCAGGCAGCTCGAGGACAGGCTGATCGACGTCGAGGTGGAGGAGCCATTCCAACCCGCCTTCGAGGGTTTTGCCGGGACGGGCCTGGAGGAGGTGGGGACGTCGCTGTCGGACTTCTTCTCGCAGATGGCGCCGCCGCGCAAGCGCACCAAGCGGATGACCGTCGCGGACGCGCGCAGTGCCCTGGTCGAGGAGGAGACGGACCGGCTCATCGACATGGACCGGGTCTACGACGAGGCCATCCGGGAGGTCGAGGACCACGGCATCGTGTTCGTCGACGAGGTGGACAAGATCTGCGGCCAGCACAGCGAGCACGGGCCCGACGTCAGCGGGGAGGGCGTGCAGCGCGACCTCCTGCCCCTGCTCGAAGGCTCGACGGTCACCACGCGGTACGGACCGGTGCACACCGACCACCTCCTGTTCATCGCCGCCGGGGCTTTCACCATGTCGCGCCCCAACGACCTGATTCCTGAGATGCAGGGTCGATTTCCCATTCGCGTCGAGCTGAGCAGCCTGTCGCAGGCCGACCTCGAGCGAATCCTCGTGGAGCCGAGCAACGCGCTCACCAAGCAGTACACCGCCCTGCTCGGCACCGAGGGGGTGGAGCTTCGCTTCCTTCCCGACGGCATCACCGAGATCGCTCACCAGGCGTTCGCGGTCAACGAGCAGGACGAGAACATCGGCGCCCGGCGGCTGTTCACCATCCTGGAGAAGATCCTCGAGGAGATCTCGTTCCGGGCCGAGGACTTCACCACCACGCCTGTCGAGGTCGACGCCGGCTACGTGAGCTCGCGTCTCGCCGACCTTGTACGCAACGACGACCTGCGCAAATACGTGCTTTAGGGGAGTGGCCCGGCAACACCAACGTGCTGATCGCTGCGAAAACCTTCGGGCTGTACAATTGTCCCATCACACACGCCTCGGCGAGGCTGGTTCACGGGTGCCCCGGGCGGGTCGTGGCCGGCGGATGACCCGGGGCGGAGGACCACACCAACCCGAGGAGGCACGCCATGCCGGCGACGACCCTCCGCCAGCTGCTCGAGGCCGGAGTCCATTTCGGCCACCAGACCAGCCGGTGGAACCCCCAGATGCGTCCGTACATCTTCACCGCGCGGAACGGTATTCACATCATCGACCTGCAGCAGACCCAGAAGCAGCTGGACGAGGCCGGCGCGTTCCTGCGCCAGCTGGTCGCCGATGGCGACAAGGTGCTCTTCGTGGGCACCAAGAAGCAGGCGCAGGATGCCATCAAGGAGGCCTGCGAGCGCAGCGGCCAGTACTACGTGACCCATCGTTGGATGGGCGGCATGCTGACCAACTTCCCGGTCATCCAGCGGCGGCTCAAGCGCCTTCTCGAGCTGCGCGGCATGCAGGAAAAGGGTGACTTCGAGCGCATGAGCACCAAGGAGGCCAACGTGCATCGCGACGATCTCGACCGGCTCGAGGCCAACTTCGCGGGCATGGTCAACATGAAGAGGGTTCCCGGCGCGCTCTTCGTCATCGACTGCAAGAAGGAGCGCTTGGCGGTCAGCGAGGCCAACAAGCTGGGCATCCCGATCGTGGCCATCGTCGACACCAACTGCGATCCCAACCAGATCCAGCACGTCATCCCGGGCAACGACGACGCCATCCGGTCGTGCAAGCTCATCGTCAACGTGGTCACCGATGCGATCCTCGAGGGTCAGCAGCTGCTCGGTGAGCGCGAGCTGCGCGAGCAGGAGGAGGCCGCCCAGCGCGAGCGCCGCGAGCGTGAGGCCGCCGAGAAGGCGGCAGCCGCGGCAGAGGCGGAGGCCGACAACGAGGAGGGCACCCCTGAGGTGGCTGTCGAGGAATTCGCGACAGCCGGCGCTGACACGGAGGCACAGTGATGGCAGAGGTCACCGCCGCGCAGGTGAAGGAGCTGCGCGAGCTCACCGGGGTGGGCATGATGGACTGCAAACGCGCGCTCAGCGAGACTGGCGGCGACATCGAGAAGGCCAAGGACTGGCTGCGTGCCAAGGGCCTGGCCCGCGCCGCGGACAGGGCAGGGCGCTCCACCAACGAGGGCATCGTCGAGGCCTACGTGCACGACGGCGGCGTCTCGGGACAGAAGCTCGGCGTGCTCGTCGAGGTGAACTGCGAGTCCGACTTCGTCGCCAAGACGGACGACTTCAAGCGGCTCGCCAAGGAGATAGCGCTCCAGGTCGCGGGACGCACCCCGCTGTACATCCGCCGCGAGGACGTGCCCCCGGTGGTCGTCGAGCGCGAGCGCGCCGTCTTCCAGACTCAGGTCGCCGACAAGCCCGCCAACATCCAGGAAAAGATCATCGAGGGTAAGCTCGACGCCTACTTCTCCGAGATCTGCCTGCTCGAGCAGCCGTACGTGCGCGACCAGACCAACAAGAAGAAGATCAACCAGCTGATCGGTGATGCTGTGGCCAAACTTGGCGAGAACATCACGGTCGCGCGCTTCGCCCGTTTCCAGGTGGGTGAGACCGCGGGTGTGATCGGCAGCACCGCTCTGACGGGGGACGGCGCCGCGCCGTCGCCGAACTGATCGAGAGCGCCGAAAGCACAGCCGTGGTCGGAACCGCGATCGCCGCCACCGACGACAGAGCCCCCATCTACTCGCGGATCATCCTCAAGCTGAGCGGGGAGGCACTGCTCGGTGAAGCGTCCAACTCCGGCATCCACCACGGCACGGTTCGCCGCATCGCCGAGGAGATCGGCAAGGTCCACGCCCGTGGCGTCGAGGTGGCCGTGGTCATCGGCGGCGGCAACATCGTCCGCGGCGTCGAGGCGAGCACCCAGGGGCTCGACCGCGTCGCCGCCGACTACATGGGCATGCTGGCCACCGTCATCAACGCGCTGGCGCTCCAGGACGCGCTGGAAAGGCTCGCTGTCCAGACCAGGGTGCAGTCGGCGATCGCCATGCAGCAGGTTGCGGAGCCCTTCATCCCGCGCCGCACCATCCGCCACCTCGAGAAGGGTCGCGTTGTGATCCTCGCGGCGGGCACCGGCAACCCCTTCTTCACCACCGACACCACCGCCGCGCTGCGCGCCGCCGAGATCGGCGCTGACGTGCTGCTCAAGGCCACCAAGGTCGACGGGATCTATACCGCCGACCCCGTCAAGGAGCCGTCGGCGCTGAGGCTGCATCACCTCTCCTACATGGAAGTTCTCAACCGCCACCTCGAGGTGATGGACAACACCGCGCTGACGCTGTGCATGGACAACGGCACGCCGATCATCGTCTTCAACCTGCTCGCCGAGGGCAGCATCGAGCGCGTCGTACTCGGCGACGACATCGGCACTCGCGTGGACGCACGGGGAGACGGCAGATGAGCGACCGCACCCGGTCCGAGGACTCACAGGCGCAGATCCGGGACCGCCTCGTCGACGCCGAGGTGCGCATGGACAAGAGCCTTGATGCGCTGCACAAGGAGCTCGGCGGGGTGCGCACCGGTCGGGCCACGCCATCGCTGGTCGACCGCGTCCAGGTGGACTACTACGGCGCACCGACGCCGCTGCAGAGCATCGCCGGGATCACCGCTCCCGAGGCGAGGCTGCTGCTCATCCAGCCGTACGATCGCAGCTCGATCGCGGCCATCGAGAAGGCGCTGCAGAAAAGTGAGCTCGGGCTCAACCCCAGCAACGACGGACAGGTCATCCGCATCGCCATCCCGGCGCTCACCGAGGACCGGCGTCGCGAGTTCGCCAAGCTCGTCAAGCAGAAGGCGGAGGACGCTCGCATCGCGGTGCGCAACATCCGCCGTGACGAGGTCGAACACCTGCGCAAGTTGGAGAAGGAAGGCCACGTCTCCAAGGACGAGATCGAACGCAACATCGCCGAGGTGCAGCACATCACGGACGGCTTCATCGGCAAGGTTGACGATCTCGCACAGAAGAAGGAGGCTGAGATCCTCGAGGTCTGATCTCGAGCAGTCGCGTTGGCGAAACCGCCCCTCCTGACGAGGCGTTCAGTACACAGACATGCAGCGACCGCCAGAGCCAGCCGCCATCCCCGAGCCGTCCAACCCGGAGCTGCCGCGTCACATCGGCATCATCATGGACGGCAATGGTCGCTGGGCGCACGCACGCCACCTTCCCCGCGTCGCCGGCCACCGGGCCGGGGTGCGGGCGATCCGGCCCGTCATGGAAGCCTGTCACGAGGCCGGTGTGCACATCCTCACCCTCTACGCGTTCAGCACGGAGAACTGGTCGCGCCCCCGCCATGAGGTGACCGCGCTGATGCAGCTGTTCGGCGACACCCTCGACTCCGAGGTGAGCCAGATGCACGACGAGGGCATCCAGATCCGCACCATCGGCGATCGCTCCAAGTTGAGTGGGCGCCTCCAGGAGAAGGTGCGACGTGCCGAGGAGATGACCAGCCTCAACACTCGGGCGATGCTCAACGTGGCCATCAACTATGGCGGCCGCAACGAGATCGTGGCCGCGGTGCGCGACCTCGCCGCTCGCGGGGTCGACCTCACCGAGCTCGACAACCAGACCCTGAGCGGCGCTCTCTACACCGCCGGCCTTCCCGACCCCGACCTGATCATCCGCACCGCGGGGGAGATGCGCATCAGCAACTTCATGCTCTGGCAGACGGCGTACGCCGAGATCTACGTCACCAAGACCCTGTGGCCCGACTTCGGGCCCGCGGACATCGAGAGGGCGTTCGCCGCTTACGCCCGGCGAGATCGCCGGTTCGGAGCGGTTCCGCCGAGGGTGGAGGAGGCGCTGCGGGCGCCAGTGACGCTCTGAGCGGAGAGCCTGTCGCGGCGGCGGCCGCTCCCGGCCTCGACGTCGCCCCGCGCTCCGCGCCATCGTCGACTGTCACCCGCGTGATCTCGGGCGTGTTGCTGCTGCTGCTGGTCGCCGGCGCTGTGGCAGCTGGGGGCAACCTGTTCGTGGCGGTCGTTGCCGCTGCTTCTGCGGTTGGCGCCTGGGAGTTTGCCGGCCTGGCCGCCAGGCTGGATGCGCGCCCGCCGCTTTGGCTGCTGCTGCCGCTGACGGTCTGGCTGGCGATCCGGTTCGTCGTGCCCGGGTCGCCGCCGGCCCTCGACATCGCGCTCGGCGGGGTTCTCGTGGCCGGCATGATCGGCCTGGTCGTCACCGGCACATCGTGGCGCGGCTGGATGGCAGCGGTCGCCGGCGGCGTCTACGTCGGCTTCTCGCTGGGCTTCTACGTCGCGCTGATCAACTGGCGGCCGCAGGACCACGGCTTCGGGGTCGGCGCGGTGGCGGTGGCGCTCGCGGCGGTGGTCGTCTGCGACACCGGGGCATACCTGGCCGGCAGCGCGCTGGGCAAGCACCGGTTCTTCCCGCACCTCTCCCCGAGGAAGTCGATCGAGGGGGCGGTCGCCGGGCTCCTCGGTGCCATGGTCATCGCGGCGGTGCTTGCCCGTGTTCTGCTCGGCATCTCGCCGTGGCTGGGAGCTGTCGAGGGCCTGCTCGTCGCCGTCGCAGCCCAGGGCGGCGACCTGGCCGAGTCGGCATTGAAGCGCCAGGGCGGCGCCAAGGACTCGAGCCGCCTCATCCCCGGGCATGGAGGCGTGCTCGACCGCCTCGACAGCCTGGTGCTGGTGGCACCCGTGGTCTACGGCTTCTACAAGCTGATCTCGCTGGCGTGAGGTCTCCGCGCGGCGGGCTTCGCGGAGAATGAGGCTGTGATCGACTCCTCCAGCGCCGCCGCCGCCTCGCGCCGTCGCGTCGTGCTCCTGGGCGCCACCGGCTCGATCGGCCGGCAGTGTTGCGACGTCATCGCCCGCTTCCCGCAGCGGTTCGACCTCGTGGGTGCGGCGGTGGGGAGCGATGTCGCCGGCCTCGTCGAGGTGGTCGCGCGGTTCGGCGTCGGTCGTGCCGCGGTGGCGTCACCTCGCGGTGAGGAGCCGCTGCCCGCCGGGTTCGGCTCGGGGATGAACGCGGTCTGCGACATCGCCGCCATGGAGTGCGATGTCGTCTGCGTGGCCATCCCCGGGGCCGCTGCGCTCCTCCCGACCCTGGCGGCGCTCGACGCCGGGCGCACCATCGCCACCGCCACCAAGGAGGTCCTGGTCATGGCCGGCGAGCTGGTGCGCGCGCGAGCAGCCGCCTCCGGCGCGCGGATCCTCCCCGTGGACAGCGAGCACAGCGCGCTCTGGCAGTGCCTTCGTGGCGAGAGCGCCGCTGCGGTCCGCTCGCTGGTGCTGACCGCCAGTGGTGGTCCCTTCCGCCAGCGTGAATTGGCCACCTTCGGCAACATCACTGTCGAGGAGGCCCTGCGCCATCCCACCTGGAACATGGGGCCGAAGGTCACCATCGATTCGGCCACCATGATGAACAAGGGCCTGGAGATCATCGAGGCGCATTTCCTCTTCGAGATGCCCTACCTGAGCATCGGCGTGGTTATCCACCCGCGCAGCATCGTGCACTCGTTCGTCGAGTTCATCGATGGCGCGGTCATCGCCCAGCTCGGGATCCCCGACATGCGCGTGCCGATCGCGTTGGCCATCGCCGACGGGGAACGGCTGCCCGACATCGCCGAGCCCGTGCAGCTGGCCGGCGGCGCGCCGCTCGAGTTCTTCGAGGTCGACACCGCGCGCTTCCCGGCGGTGTCGCTGGCACGTGTTGCCGGCCAGGCCGGCGGGATCGCGCCGGCCGTGCTCAACGCGGCCAACGAGGTGGCGGTGGCGGCATTCCTCGGCCGCCGGCTGCGCTTCGACGAGATCGTGGCGCTGGTGGCGCACACCGTCGCGGCCGCACCGACCGTGGACACGCCCGCCCTCGACGACATCCTCGACGCGGACTCGTGGGCACGTCGCCACGCTGCCGAGCAGGTCCAGGCCGCGGTGGCGCCCGCGTGATCCTCGACGTCCTCACCGGGATCGGCGCGGTCATCCTGGTGCTGCTGGTGGTGGTGCTGGTGCACGAGGGCGGCCACTTCGTCCTGGCCAAGTGGGCAGGCGTGCGCGTCGACGAGTTCGCCTTCGGGTTCGGTCCGCGGCTGTGGGCCCGCCGCCGCGGCGAGACAACGTATTCGCTGCGCGCGATCCCGGCAGGCGGCTACGTGAAGATGGCCGGCATGCTCGGCCTCGAAGGTGAGGCCGACGCCGGCGAGCGCAACTTCTACCGCGCCTCCATCCCCAAGCGCATGATGGTGATCCTGGCCGGCATCGTCGCCAACATGGTGCTGGCGGGCCTGCTCTTCACCGTGTACTTCGCCACGCCCACGGGCTCACACCTCCTCTCCGGCGAAGCGGCGCAGCGGGCCGGCCTTCACGATGGCGACAGCATTGTCAGCGTCGATGGCAGGCCGATCCGCCACGACACTGCCGCTGATGTCGCCGCCGACCTCCACGCCGCCACGGCGGCCAGCCAGGGCCGGCCGATGCGCGTTGTCGTCACCGACGCCACCGGCGCCATCCACACTGCCACGATCGAGCCGTCGCTGGTGATCGTCAACGGCTACCCGAACCCGGTCTCAGCCGCGCCGGGAGCATCGCCCGGGTCGACCGCGACGCCCTCGCCGAGCGCGGCAGCCACCGCATCCCCGGCGCTGCCACCCGGGATGTTCGCAGTCACCGCCGTCAACGGCCAGCCTGTCGGTGCCGGGGACCCGGGCCAGCTGCTGGGCGACCCCACAGTGCGACTCGACGGGTTCGTCATCACCCCGGACGGCACCGCCGGGGTGACGCTGCGGGGCGTCGTCGTGTCCGGAGTCACTGCCGGCGACGGTGCCACCAACGCTCTGCAGGCGGCCTGGCGCCTGGGCGTACAACCCGATTTCCAGGGTGAGCCGGTGGTGCAGTCACTCGCCGACGGCTTCGGCGCGATCCCCCTCTTCGTCCACGACACCGCGGTCGGCCTCTACGACCTGGTCACCAATCCCAAATTGGGCGGTGTCACCGGACCGCAGGGCCTCTCCGGTCCCGTCGGCATCGCCACCCAGACCGTGACCCAGGCGCACCGCGGCACCAAGAACCTCCTCTACTGGATCGCGTTCATCAGCATGAACCTCGGCCTGGTCAATGTCCTGCCGATCCCGTTCCTCGATGGTGGCAAGTTCATGCTGATCGTCATCGAGGCGATCCGGCGCCGCCGGCTCGACCCCCGTCGCGAGGCCCTGATCTACGCGATCAGCCTGGCGATCGTGGTCGTGTTCGTCATCTATGTCACCATCGGAGACGTGGGAAGGTCCCTGTGAGCAGCACCATCACCCGGCGCCGCACCGTGCCCGTCAACGTCGGCGGCGTGGTCATCGGCGGCGCCGCGCCCATCCCGGTCCAGACGATGACCAAGACCCAGACCGAGGACGTGTCCGCTACCCTGGCGCAGATCGAGCGTGCCGCCAAGGCCGGCGCCGACATCATCCGGGTCACCTGCGACACCCAGGAGGCGGGTGTCGCGCTCCGTGACATCGTCAAGGGATCTCCGATCCCGGTCATCGCGGACGTGCACTACGACGCCCCGCTCGCCCTGCGCGCGCTGGAGGCGGGCATCGCCTGCCTGCGGCTCAACCCCGGCAACATCACCGACCCGACCAAGGTGCGCGACATCGCGCGCGAAGCCGGCGCGCGCGAGGTGCCGATCCGCATCGGCGTCAACAGCGGCAGCATCCCGCAGCGCAAGGACCTCGAACGAGGCCGCGGCGGCAGCATCGACGAGACGGCCGAGCGCATGGTCGAGGCTGCGCTTGGTCACATCCGCATCCTCGAGGAGCTCGACTTCCGCAACATCAAGGTGTCGTTGAAGGCGAGCGACGTGCTCACCAACATCGCGGTCAACCGCAAGTTCGCGGCTCTCGACAACCGCTATCCGCTCCACCTTGGTCTCACCGAGGCCGGTCCGGTGGAGTCCGGCAGCGTCAAGAGCGCCATGGGCATCGGCATCCTCCTTGCCGAGGGGATCGGCGACACCATCCGCGTGTCGCTGGTCGGTGAGCCCGAGGACGAGGTGCGCGTCGGCCGCCAGATCCTCCAGAACCTCAGCGAGCAGGGCAGCGGTCCCAACCTGATCGCCTGCCCCACCTGCGGTCGCCTGGAGATCGACATGTTCCCCATGGTCGCCCGCGTCGAGGAGGCGCTGCGCGACGTCCGCCGCACCATCAACGTGTCGGTGATGGGCTGCGTGGTCAATGGCCCCGGGGAGGGCATGCATGCCGACATCGGCATCGCCGGCGGACGCCAGAAGGGCATCCTCTACCGTGGCGGCAAGGTGATCGCATCCCTCCCGCAGGAGGAGCTCATCGAGACGCTCATCGGTGAGCTGCGGGTGATCGCAGACGAGGACGCACGGTTGATCGCCGCCGGTGAGCCGCTGCCCATCGGCCTCGGTGAGCTCGCCGGCAACGGCGACTCATCGCTGAAGGCGCTGCCGATCGCCGCAGGCTGACCGGCGCGCGAGGCGCGCCGAGGAGTGGGGTGTGCGAGGACGGATTCACTCCGTCCGCGCGAGGGGCGAGGATCTGCCTCGCCCCCGGTTAACTAGAACCCGTTCTGGCTGAGCCAGTTGGTGGCGACCGTGGTGACGCTCATGCCGTCGACGTCCACCTGCTTGTTGAGCCCCACCATCACCGTGGTGGTGAGCTTGGCAGCGATCGGGGCCATCAGGTTGGCGATCGCGGGGTGGGCCGAGAGGATGTCGGCGCGAACCATCAGACCGGCGTTGTCCGCCGGGAACAGCGTCTTGTCGTCCTGCAGCGCGACCAGGTTGTCCGCCGCGAGCGCGGCGTCGGTGGTGAACACCTCGGCGGCGTCGCACTGATTGTTGGCGAGGACACTCTCCCCGCCCTGGCTGACATCCGTCAGTCCGGGGTAGGTCGCCCACACCGAGCCGTAGGTGCTGGCCAGGCCGGGAAGGCCGTCGGTGCGGGTGCGGAACTCCGAGGCGATGCAGATCTTCACGTCGGTGTGCTGCTGCAGGTAGGCGGTGAAGCTCGACAGTGTGGTGCCGAACTTCGAGGTGTCGGCGCTGCGGACGCCGATGCCATTGGTGTCGTCGAACTTGGTCTCGCTGGTCCAGCAGAGGTTCTTGGCGGCATCGAGCTGGGCGACCTTGTTGAAGGCCTGGTCGAGGTCGGTCGGGATCGGCGAAACGTTCAGGTACTGGGCACCGAGCTCGGTCCCGGTGTACTGCCAGAGCAGCTGGATCTGGTTGCTGGCGATGGCCTGGCCGATCGCCGGGTCGGCGGCGTGGGTGCTGTCGTCGATGGTGAAGTTGTGCTTGCCCAGCTCGATCTTGGTGATCGCGGCGAGCAGCTTCTCCTCGGTGAACGACTTGGCACCGATCTTCAGGCTGGCGCCGCCCCCGTCCGTCGCCGACGTGTTGCTGATGGCGCAGGGACCGGTGCTGCCGCCACCGCTGCTCGGAGTGGTGTTGTTCGACGAGCCACACGCGGGAAGAAGCCCCCCCGCGATCACCATCGACGCCGCAACGAGTACGTGCCGTCGATTCATTGCCTGGTCCTCCGCTAGCCTACGAGTTCGGTGTCAACGCGGTTTCGACCAGGCTCAACGCCCAGTCACTGAGAATTGCCAGTGCCGCCACGATCACGGCGCCGGTGATGATGACATGCTCGCTCCCAGTACCGGCCGCGATGATGTCGCCAAGGCCGCCGCCACCGACGAAATTGCCCAGCGTGGCGGTGCCCACAATCAGCACGAGGCTGGTGCGCAAACCGGCAAAGATGCCCGGGGATGCGAGCGGGAGCTGCACACGCAGCAATGACTGCAGTCGGGTCATGCCCATCCCGCGTGCGGCATCCACCAGGCTCTCATCGATGCTCTGCAATGCAGCCACCGTGTTGCGCACGATGGGAAGCAGCCCGTAGACGCTGAGGGCTTCGACGGTGGAGGTGACGCCGAGACCGCTGATGGTGGTGGCGATGGCCAGCGCACCGACGGACGGGATGGCCTGGCCAAGGTTGGCGGGGAGGAAGGCGATGATCCTGCCCACTCGCCCGCGCCCGGCGAGACCGATGCCGAGCGCGCATCCGACCACCGCAGAGACCAGGAAGGAAATCACCACCAGCTCGATGTGCCGGGCCAACCGTGTGAGCACGAAATTCGGCGTGAGCACGAATGGGTCGGTCAGCTTGCCCGGCGTGGTGTTGAGGAACACGACCAGCCCGAGCAGCGCGAGGCCAACAAAGAGAGGAACGCGGAAGGTGGCGAGGGAGAAGCGGGTGTGCGACGGAGCCGGCATGATCACCGCGACGCCGCGGCCTCGCGGATGGCATCCGCGTCGAGCGTCCCGAGCCACCCCTCACCGTCGACCACGGCCACCCGTCCGTCGGTCGAGCGCAGCGTCGCATCGAGCGCGTCGCGCAGTGAGGCGGCGACCGGCACCTCGGCCTGCGGTCGCGCCCCGTTGCGGCTGAGCTTGACGTCGCGCAGCGGCAGCAGCGCCAGGCGTCGCAGCAGCAGGTTGTCGCCGAGGAACTCCTCGACGAACCCGGTCTTGGGGTGGAGCAGCAGCTCCGCCGGGGTGTCGTACTGGGCCAGGTGACCGCCATCCGCGAACAGGGCGACGTGGTCGCCCAGCCGCACCGCCTCGTCGATGTCGTGGGTGACGAACACGATGGTCTTGCGCACCACCGACTGGAGACGCAGAAGCTCGTGCTGGAGGCGCAACCTGACCACCGGGTCGATGGCGCCGAAGGGCTCGTCCATCAGCAGGATGGGCGGGTCGGCTCCCAGCGCCCTGGCCACACCGACGCGCTGGCGCTGCCCACCACTCAGCTCGGAGGGATGCCGGTGCGCATACTCGGCCGCCGGCAGTCCGACGAGGTCGAGCAGCTCCTCCACCCGGGTGTTGATGCGCGCCGTGGCCCAGCCGAGCAACCGCGGCACGATGGCCACGTTGTCGGCCACCGTCAGGTGCGGGAACAACCCCACCTGCTGGATCACGTAGCCGATGCCGCGACGGAGTTGTTCGGGCGGCAGCGACGCGGTGTCGACGTCGTCGATGAGGATGCGCCCCTCGCTGGGCTCGACGAGGCGGTTGATCATCCGCAGTGTGGTCGTCTTGCCGCACCCCGACGGCCCCACCAGGATGACGATCTCGCCGGCGCGGATCTGCAGGTCGAGGGCGTTGACGACCGCCCGGTCGCCGTAGCGGCGGGTGACCTGCTCGAACGTGATCATGCCGGTGCTGCCACGTCGGCCCCGCGCGCAAGCGCGTTCTGTGCGAAGCCGAGGATGCGGTCCGCGAAGAGTGCCAGCAGAGTCGCCGGGATGACGCCGGCGAAGACCTCGGCGCTGTTGGAGTCGCGGATGCCCGACAGGATTGGCTGGCCGAGGTCGTTGGCACCGACGGTGGCGCCGACGGTGGCGATCGCAACCACCATCACGGTGGCCTGGCGAAAGCCGGCGAGGATGAGCGGGAGCGCGAGCGGAAGCTGCACGCGGCGCAGGCGCTGGGCCGGTGACATGCCCATTCCGATAGCGGCGTCGAGGACTGCGGGGTCGACGCCGCGCAGCCCGACGACGGTGTTGCGCACGATGGGGAGCAGGGCATAGATGGCCAGGCCGATCTCCACTGGCAGGTCGCCGAGGCCGAGGTAGTAGGCCAGGGCGGTGAAGAGCGCAAAGCTGGGCAGCGTGATGGCAACCGACGCGATGCCCAGGGTGAGCCCGCGCACCCGGTCGTAGCGCGTCGCCATGACACCGAGCGCGACGCCCACCACGCCTGCGGCGGCCATCGCCACCGCGACGATCAGCAGCTGATCGAGCAGTTGCGCCTCCAGGTCCGACCAGTTCTGCTGGACGTAGTGGATGAGGTCCACCGCCTAACGCTCCACAGTCGATCCGCCGTGAGCGGCGGAGTATAGGAGCGCCGGCCGGTCAGGGGCACGCGTGGATGCGCGACCGCGGCGGCGCCACGTACAGCCGTCCGTATACTCGGCCGCCATGGCCACAGCGCGCAGTCCCAAGCAGATCGCCTCGAAGAGCGAGGATTTCGACCGCTGGTACGTCGACGTGGTGCGCCGCGCCGAGCTCGCCGACTACACCCCGGTCAAGGGCTGCATGGTGATCCGTCCGTACGGCTTCGCCCTCTGGGAGCGGACCCGCGACGCGCTGGACGCCATGATCAAGCGCACCGGCCACGAGAACATGTACTTCCCGCTTTTCATCCCCGAGAGCTACCTGGCCAAGGAGGCTCAGCACGTCGAGGGGTTCGCCCCCGAGGTCTTCTGGGTGACCGAGGGCGGCAACCGGCACCTCGAGGAGCGGCTGGCGATCCGGCCGACCAGCGAGACGATCATCTGCTCGATGTACGCCGACTGGATCCACTCCTGGCGCGACCTGCCGGTGCTCATCAACCAGTGGGTCAACGTCGCCCGCTGGGAGAAGCGCACGCGGCTGTTCCTGCGCACCGCCGAGTTCCTCTGGCAGGAGGGCCACACCTTCCACGAGACCGACGCCGAGGCGACCGCCGAGGTGGACACCATGCTCGAGTGCTACCGCGAGCTCGCCGAGGAATGGCTGGCGATCCCGGTGATCAAGGGCCGCAAGACGGAATCCGAGAAGTTCGCGGGCGCGCGCTACACCCTCAGCATCGAGGCGATGATGTCGGACGGCTGGGCCCTGCAGTCGGGCACATCGCACCACCTGGCGCAGAACTTCACCACCGCGTACGGCATTCAGTACAGCGACCGCGGCAACACACTGCAGCATCCATTCCAGACCTCGTGGGGTCTGTCGACCAGGATCATCGGCGGACTCATCATGGCCCACGGCGACGAGGCGGGCCTGGTCATCCCACCTCGGGTCGCGCCCATCCAGGTGGTGGTGGTGCCGATCGCGCGCAGCGGGGACGATGACGCTGTGCGTCAGGTCGAGGACGCCTGCACGCGGATCGAACGCGAGGCCGGACCTGACGTCCGGGTCCGCGTCGACCGCCGCGAGGGGATGCGTCCCGGCGAGAAGTTCGCCCACTGGGAGCTGCGCGGCGTGCCGCTGCGCGTCACCGTCGGCGCCAAGGACCTGGCCGCTGGCAACGTCACCGTGGTGCGCCGGGTCGACGCCGAGGAGAGCCTGGTGCCGCTCGATGGCCTCGGGGGCCGCCTGACGGCGATGCTCGACGAGGCGCAGCTGGCCATTCGGGCGCGGGCGCAGCGCCAGCTCGACGAGGGCAGCGTCGACGTCGCCACCATCGACGAGCTGGTCGCCGCCTTCGCGGAGCGGCCGGTCTTCGCCAGCGCACCGTTCTGTGACCGGCCGGAGTGCGAGACCGGGGTCAAGGCGGCGGTGCACGCCGCCACCGTGCGCATCCTCCGCGCTGACCGCAGCGGCGACGGACGGCCGTGCCTGGTGTGTGGGCAGCCTGCGGAGCTCGTCGCGCTGATCGCCCGCGCCTACTGACACAACCCGCGGGCGGAGTGGTCGCGCGAGTTCGAATTCGCCACTTCACGGGTACCATGGTCAGGGCGATGGCGATCGACGAGCTCCTCTCCAGGACGGCGTACCTCCGCGACGAGGAACGCGAGGTGTTGTGCCGCGCCTACGCGCTGGCCGAGCACGCTCATGAGGGGCAATCGCGGCTCAGCGGTGAGCCATACGTCACCCATCCCCTGGCTGTGGCCGCGATCCTCGCCGACCTTGGCCTGGACGCCGACACCCTGGTCGCCGCCCTGCTCCACGACACCGTCGAGGACACCGACGTCACCCGCGAGCAGCTGCGCGACGAGTTCGGCGCCCACGTGGCCAAGCTTGTCGACGGGGTCACCAAGCTGGGCAAGATCCACGTCCACACCCGCGAGCAGGCCCAGGCCGAGAACATCCGCAAGATGCTCGTCGCCATGGCCGAGGACATCCGGGTCGTGCTCATCAAGCTCGGCGACAGGCTGCACAACATGCGCACCGTCGGCGCCCACAACGAGGAGCGGCGCCAGCGCATCTCGCGCGAGACGCTCGACATCTACGCACCGCTGGCCCATCGGCTCGGAATCTGGCAGGTCAAGGGCGAGCTCGAGGATCTCGCGTTCGCGCAGCTCGACCCCGACAACTACCACGCGGTCGCAGCCAAGGTCAGCAAGGCCGCCGCGGAGCGCGGAACCTTCGTCCGGGACGTCACCGAGATCCTTGAACGCGAGTTCGAGCGCCTCGGCATCAGCGCGGAGATCTCCGGCCGGCCCAAGCACATCTACAGCATCCACGACAAGATGGAACGGACCCACAAGGACTTCGATGAGATCTACGACCTGATCGCGCTGCGCATCCTCGTCGACAGCATCAAGGACTGCTACGGCGCGCTGGGCACGGTGCACTCACTGTGGAAACCGATCCCAGGACGCTTCAAGGACTACGTCGCCATGCCCAAGGGCAACGGCTACCAGTCGCTGCACACCACTGTGGTCTCGCACACCGGCGAGCCGATGGAGGTGCAGATCCGCACTCAGGAGATGCACATCACCGCCGAGTACGGCATCGCCGCCCATTGGCACTACAAGGAGGGTGCCCAGCAGACGCGCTTCGACGAGCGCTACGGCTGGCTGCGCCTGCTCATGGACTGGCAGAAGGAGGTACTCGACGCCGAGGCGTTCGTCGACACCGTCAAGGTCGACATCTTCCAGGACGAGGTCTTCGTGTTCACCCCCAAGGGCGACGTGCGCTCGCTGCCGATGGGCAGCACCCCGGTGGACTTCGCCTACCGCGTGCACACCGATGTCGGCCACCACTGCATCGGCGCCAAGGTCAACAGCCGCATGGTGCCGCTCGACTACCGCCTTCAGCACGGCGACATCGTCGAGGTGCTGACCACCAAGGGAGCCCACGCGCCCAGCCGAGACTGGCTCAACTTCGTCAAGACCAGCAGCGCTCGCGAGAAGATCCGCAGCTGGTTCAAGAAGGAGCGGCGCGAGGAGAACGTCCAGAAGGGCCGCGAACAGCTCGACAAAGAGTTCCGGCGGCTGCGCCAGCAGTCACTGACCTCGCTCAAGGAGGAAAGACTCCTCGAGCTGGCCGAGGACTTCAAGTACGCGACGACCGACGACTTCCTCGCCGCCCTCGGCTACGGCGACGTCAGCGCCCGCGGCGCCGTGCTGCGCTACAGCGACCGCGAGTCACCTGATCAGGCCAGCGAGACGATGGTCCTCGGCATCCCCCTGATCAGCGCAAGCCCTGTGGCCAACGGCCACGTGCGCGTGCATGGCATGACCGACATGCTCACCACCCTGGCACAGTGCTGCAAGCCGCTCGCCGGCGACAGCATCCGCGGATACATCACGCGAGGCAAGGGTGTCACCGTCCACCGGGCCGACTGCGTCAACGTGCGCAACGCGGCCGACCCCGACCGCATCGTCGAGGTCGAGTGGGAGCGTGGCAACTCGCAGGTGTACCCGGTCAACATCAAGATCGAGGCGTGGGACCGCACCGGCCTGCTCCGTGACATCGCCGCGGTTATCGCCGAGTCGAAGATCAACCTGTCAGGCGCCGATGTGCAGGTGTATGACGACCGTACCGCGGTGATCTCCACCATCGTCGAAATCGCCAACCTGACCCAGCTGAGCCGCCTGCTGGAGCGCCTCGAAGGGGTGCGCGACGTCCACACGGTGGCGCGCGAGGCGGTGTAGCGACCAAGCCGGGGCGGGCGGCATCGCTTCGGTCGCTGTCCTCGCTGATCGCTGCGGAGCCCCTCGGCTGCGCCGAGTGGGTCTCCGCGCGGCTGCGGATGCTCCCTTCGCGACGCCGCCCGCCCCTCTTCGTCTCCAGCCTTGGCCGGGCTCCTGTGGCCGCGGGTCGCTGGGGTGAGGCAGCACCGAGCCCATCGGGTCCGTCGCCTGCAGAGGCGCCGGTACACTCGGGCGGCCATGAGCCCGATCGCACCGCCCCGGGGAACCAAGGACCTGCTGCCTGACGAAGCGGCGGCGTGGCGGTGGCTCATCGACACGCACGCCACGGTGGCTTCACGGCACGGCTACCAGCCCATCGACACGCCGATCTTTGAGGCGACAGAGCTATTCGCGCGCAGTGTCGGAGAGGCGACCGACATCGTCGACAAGGAGATGTACACCTTCATCGACCGGGGCGGACGCTCGGTGACGCTGCGGCCGGAGGGCACCGCGCCGGTGGTCAGGGCGGTGCTCGGGGCGCACCTCGGACAGCGTTGGCACCCCGTGCGCGTTCACTACGCGATGCCGATGTTCCGCTATGACCGTCCCCAGGCGGGACGGCAGCGCCAGTTCTACCAGGTGGGCGTCGAGGTCATCGGCGACCGCGACCCCTGTTACGACGCCGAGGTCATTGAGGTGGCATGGCGGTTCATGACCGAGCTGAAGATCGAGGGCGTCAACCTCCAGCTCAATTCCCTGGGCGACAGCGAGGACAGGCAGCGTTATCGCGCCGCGCTGGTGGCGTACTACACGCCGCTGCGTGACCAGCTCGACGAGGACTGCCGGCGCCGCCTCGACGTCAACCCGCTGCGCCTGCTCGACTGCAAGACGGACGCCGCCCACGTCGCCGCTGCGCCGCTGCTCACCGACCAGCTCAGTGACTCGAGTCGCGACTACTTCGCCGCTGTGCGCGCTCACCTCGACGCTGCGGAGATCCCGTACACGCTCAACCAGCGCCTGGTTCGCGGGCTCGATTACTACGCACACACCGCGTTCGAGTTCTGGCACACGTCGTTGCAGGGTGCGCAGAACGCGCTCGGCGGCGGCGGCCGTTATGACGGTCTGGCTGAGGAGATCGGCTTCAAAGCAACTCCGGGGGTCGGCTACGCGCTCGGCGTCGAGCGTCTTCTCAAGGTCGCGGCCGACCAGGGTGTGACCCCCGGGCCGCAGCCGCCCGCCCAGCTGATCATCTGCACCACCGGTGACGGCTCGGCCGCGCAGGCGCAGGACCTGGCGCGGCAGCTGCGCCACCGCACCTCCGTGATCACCGATCTCACCGCTCGACGCCTCGATCGCAAGCTGCGCGATGCGGATCGGCTCGGGGCCATGATGGCGTTGCTCGTCGGCCTCGACCAGGGCCTGGTGCTGAAAAACCTGAGGTCGAGCAAGCAGCATGTGGTGGCACCGGACGGGGTGCTCGAGGCGGTCTCCGCGGAGCTGGTCGCGGCCGCGCAGGAGTCGCGGTCGTGAGCGTCGAGCGCACCGGTTGCGGGATCCCGCGCGGCGGCGACGCTGGCACGACCGTGACCGTCTACGGCTGGGTCGATCGCCGCCGCGACCACGGCCGGCTGGTCTTCCTCGACCTCCGTGACCACACCGGCATCCTCCAGGTGGTCATCAACCCGCAGACGGCCCCGCGGGCGCACCAGGCGATCCAGGGCGTGCGGCTCGAGTACGTCCTGCGGGTACGCGGGCAGCTCCGCCATCGTGAGCCGCAGAACGTCAACCCGCGGCTGGGCACCGGCGAGGTCGAGCTCGCCGCTGACGACTGTGAGGTGCTCTCGGTGGCGCGGACGCCGCCGTTTCCCGTCAACGAGGACACCGAGGTCGACGAGACACTGCGGCTGCGCCATCGCTATCTCGACCTGCGCCGCCCTCGTCTGCAGCGCAACCTGCGCAGCCGGGCGCGGTTCATCGCGGCGCTGCGCAGCGTGATGGGGGAGATGGATTTCACCGAGATCGAGACACCGATGATGATCCGGGCCACGCCCGAGGGGGCGCGCGACTACCTGGTGCCGAGCCGCCTGCAGCACGGCAGCTTCTATGCGCTTCCGCAATCGCCGCAGCTCTACAAGCAGCTGTGCATGGTGGCCGGGCTCGACCGCTACTTCCAGATCGCGCGCTGCATGCGCGACGAGGATCTCCGCGCCGACCGCCAGCCGGAGTTCACCCAGCTCGACATCGAGATGTCGTTCGTCGACGAGGAGGACGTCTTCAGCGTCCTGGAGCGAGCCATATCGACTGCGTGGGTGGCCAGCGGTTTCCGCGGCAGCATCACAACTCCTTTCCCGCGACTCACCTGGCACGAGGCCATGGATCGCTACGGCGTCGACAAGCCGGATGTGCGCTTCGGGCTGGAGTTGCGCGACCTCACCGACGTGGCACGCAACTGCGGCTTTCGCGTGTTCGCCGACGCCGTGGCCGCGGGTGGCGTGGTCAAGGGGATCGCCGTCCCGGGCGGGGCTGACCTGACCCGCAGCGAGCTAGAGGGTCGGCTGCTGGACGTGGTGCGTACCTTCAAGGCCCGCGGCCTCGCCTACCTGTGGCGTCGCGAGGATGGCTGGGAGAGCGGCATCGCCAAGTTCTTCAGCAGTGCCGAGCTCAGCGTCATCGGGGACATCAGCGGCGCAGCCGTCGGAGACGCGGTGCTGATGGTGGCCGACCGCCGCGCGGTTGTCGGCGCCGCCCTTGGCGCGCTGCGCAGTCATCTCGGGCACGAACGCGGGCTTGCCGACCCCGAGCGGATGGCGATGATCTGGGTGACCGACTTCCCCATGTTCGAACGCAACGAGGAGTCCGGTGCGGTGACGCCGCTGCATCACCCGTTCACCATGGCCCACAGCGAGGATGTCGACCTGCTCGAGACCGACCCGCTGCGGATCAGGTCGCGAGCCTACGACATCGTTCTCAACGGCCGTGAGATCGGCAGCGGCAGCATCCGCATCACCGACCCCGCCATCCAGGAGCGCGTCTTTGCGGCCATGGGCATCGACGCCGACTCCGCGCAGCACAAGTTCGGCTTCCTGCTCGAAGCCTTCGAGTACGGCGTGCCACCGCACGGCGGTTTCGCCGCGGGCGTCGAGCGGTTGGTGATGGAGGGGCTCGGCGAGGAGAACATCCGCGACGTCGTCGCCTTTCCCAAGAACCAGCAGGCCCAGGAGCCGATGACCGGTGCCCCGGCCCCCGTCGATGCAGACCAGCTGGCCGAGCTCGGCCTGCAGCCGCGACCGGCGTCGCCGGCCGCGCCATTGCGCGCGGAAATGTCACACGACGACGAGGGTTGAGCTCGGCGACCGTGCGGTAGGATCGTCTGCGGCACCCGGCTGGTCGCAGTCGTCCACAGATGCGGCTGGACCAACATCAAACGCATCGGGAACCTCATATTCGTTCGCTGGACCCCGAGCCTCCGCACCCGAGCGCGTGGATGGGGGAAGGCGCCGTGCGGGATCCCACCTTGTCAATCGGGCTCAGCCCCTCGACGGCGCGGCCATGCCGGGGTGTCATCGTCCTCCTCCTCTAGGCTGCACCGGGTGAGCCCGGGCATCGTCCTCGCCGCGTTGATCGTGGCCATCGGCGCTCAACTGACCCGGGTGCTGGTCCCGCATCGCGGCAACTACCTGCTTGCGGTGGTCTGTGCAGCGATGGGTTTGCTTGGCGCTGAGCTGCTCGCCCTCGGCGGCCACGGCGGGCCCACCGTGGGCGCCGTCCACCCTCTTGCTGATGCGGGCGGCATCGCCCTGGTGGAGGCCGGGGGTCTGATCCTTGCCGCCCCGCGCCGCCCTGGTCGCCGATAATCGCGGCTCAGCCAGTTAGGGAGCTCGATTCTGCACTTGCCATTCGGTCGTAAGGGGCTTCTCGCCGCCGCCGCCGTGAGTGGGGCGATCGTGTACTGGCGCGTCGCCGAGCAGCGGCGCGCGCGCCAGGCCGGCGCCGAGATCGACGAGGCGATCGCCGAGGGACGGGCTGCCGCGGATCGCCTGCTGGCCGGCGGCAAACCGGGGGATGAGCAGTTTGACCAGCGCTGATATGGGGTATTTCTCACCTGGGATGACACGGACCACGTCTGAGCTCCGTCTGCCAGCCGACCCCGCATACATCGTCGTCGCCAAGCGCGCGGCCTCGGCCTTTGCCGTGGTGGCGGGTTTCGACGTCGAAGCGGTGCACGACCTCACCATCGCGGTCGCCCAGGCGTGCGAGAACGCCCTTGCCTGCACAGCGCGGGTGGGCGGCGTCGGGGTGGGTCAGATCCGGTTGACCTTCATCGTCGAGGGCGAGCGCCTCGAGGTGCAGGTGCAGAGCAGCTGCGCGCGCGAGGTGGTGGCCCAGGCGGCCGCGGCCAGACGGCGGGTGGCGGTGCGGGCGGTGGAGCGTGAGCGCCAGGAGGTGGCTGCGGCGACCGACCTTGCGCTCCAGCTCATGGGGCTGTTCGTCGACGACCACAGCTACCGGGTCGACGAACGCACCGGCGGTCTGCGCGTCCGGCTGACGAAATACAAGGCTTCGTGACCGGGACGCCCCGTGAGGACGGGGCGGCGCGCACGCAGAGGACGCGGACGATCGCCAAACCGGCGCCAAGCGCCCGGCGTGACCTGGTACGCAAGCTGCTCCGCGAGTACCGCGAGAAGCATGACCCCGACGTGCGCGAACGCCTCGTCGAGCTGAACTCGGATCTCGTCCACTTCATCGCGCGTCGCTTCGCCAACCGCGGCGAGCCGCTCGAGGACATCGAGCAGGTGGGCTTCCTCGGCCTGATCCACGCCATCGAGCGTTTCGACCCGTCCCTGGAGAACGAGTTCAGCACCTTCGCAACGCCCACGATCATGGGCGAGATCAGGCGCTACTTCCGTGATCGCTCTTGGGCGGTGCGCGTGCCGCGGCGCCTGCAGGAGAACCTGCTCCGGGTCAACGCGGCCTCCCAGCAGCTCACCGGCGAGCTTGGCCGCGCCCCCAGCGTCACCGAGATCGGCGAGCGCGTCGGGCTCGAGCCGGAGGACGTGCTCGCCGCCCTCGAGGTGTCGCCGGCCCAGCACACGGTTTCCCTCGAGGCGGCTCCGGGCGGGCGCGTCGATGAGGCCACCACCATCGGCGACCGGCTCGGCGCCGAGGACAGCAATCTCGACCGCGTCGAGATGCGGGCTCTGCTCGAGCAGGCGATGGCCCATCTCAACCCGCGCGAGCGCGAGATCATGGCCCTGCGCTTCGTCGAAGAGCTGCCCCAGACCGAGGTGGCCAGGCGGCTGGGCATCTCGCAGATGCATGTGTCGCGCCTCCAGCGCGCCGCCGTCGATCACCTCAGGCGCGAGATGGGCGACACCGTCATCGTCTGAGGGCGGATCGGGCGATTCGCCGGGTAGCGGCTACAATTGCGGCGATTTCCCCGCAGTCATCGGCTCGCGCCCGCGAGCCCCCATTGGATGGGCGTTTGCGCACCAACGAGATCCGGGAACGTTTTCTCAGCTACTTTGAACACCACGGACACCATCGTCTGGCGAGCGCCTCGCTGATCACCCAGGACGATCCGTCCCTGCTCTTCACCGTGGCCGGGATGGTCCCGCTCAAGCCATTCATCACCGGCGAGCTCACTCCGCCGGCTCCGCTCCTGGTGTCGTGCCAGAAGTGCTTCCGCGGGCAGGGGCTACGCGACGACATCTCCGAGGTGGGCGACGACATCCATCACACGTTCTTCGAGATGCTCGGCAACTGGTCCATCGGCGGCTACTTCAAAGAGGGCGCCATGCGCCACGCCGTCGAGTTCCTCACCCGCGAATGCGGGTTGGCCGTAGACCGCCTGTGGGTGAGCATCTTCCCGGACGACGCCGAGTCGGAGCGCCTCTGGCACGACGTCATCGGCATCCCCACAGAACGCATCGTCCGCGTCGCCGGTAACTGGTGGCAGGCCGGACTCACCGGACCATGCGGCTACGACAGCGAGATCTTCTGGGACCGGGGTGGGCTGTGCAGTTGTGGGAGGACGGACTGTCGCCCTGACGACGACTGCGCCGGCAGTCGCTGGGTGGAGATCTGGAACCTCGTGTTCATGGAGTTCGACCAGGACGAGGCTGGCAACCGAGCGACGCTTCCCAAGAAGACCGTCGACACCGGCATGAGCCTGGAGCGGCTCGCCTCGGTGGTTCAGGGGGTCGACGGCGACTACGAGATCGACGCGTTCGCCGGCATCGTCGCTTCCTTCGCCGAGCGCGCCGGCGACACCACGCCATCGCCCGCACGCACCACCAGCCTTCACGTGCTCGCCGACCATGTCCGTGCCGCCACGTTCCTCATCACCGACGGGATCCTCCCAGCGACGGAAGCTCGCGGCTATGTCCTGCGTCGCGTCATCCGTCGCGCGGCCATCCACGGCCGGCGCGTCCAGCTCTCCGGCGGCCTCGTGCCGAGCGTTGGCGCAGTCGTCGAGGCCATGGGCGACGCATACCCGGAGATCGTCGAGAACCGAGCTCTTGTCGAGGCCACGCTCGGCACCGAGGAGGACGCGTTCGCGCGCACGCTGGACGCCGGCGCCGAGCGGCTCGCCGGCCTACTGGGCTCCGGCTCCGGAACCATCGCCGGTGAGGAGGCGTTCCGGCTGCATGACACCTTTGGCCTGCCCATCGAGCTGACCGTGGAGATGGCCGCAGAGCGGGGGGTCGAGGTCGACCGTGCGGGGTTCGAGGCCGCCATGGCCGAGCAGCGAGCGCGGAGCAAGGCGGCCCGCGTCCGCGTCGGTTTCGAGGGCGGCCCGCAGCTGCCCGACACACTCTTCGTCGGCTACGACGTGCTCGAGACCCCCGCGACCGTGCTGCGCATCGGCGGCGAGGCGGCACGCGACCTGCTGCCGGAGGGTGCCGAGGACGGGGTCATCCTCGACCGCAGCCCGTTCTATGCCGAAGCCGGCGGCCAGGCGGGCGACACCGGCAGCCTCCTCTTCGACGGCGGGCGTGCGCGCGTCCTCGACACCACCTACGCCGGCCCGGCGCGCGTCCACACCGTCCGGGTGGAGGAGGGCACGCTCAGCATGGGTGCGAACGTCAGGGCGGTCGTCGACGCCGAGCGCCGTGCCCAGGTGGCCCGCCACCACAGCGCCACGCACCTGCTCAACCAGGCTCTCCGCGAGGTCCTCGGGGCCGGCGTCGTCCAGCGCGGGTCATTCGTGGGGCCCGACCACACCACCTTCGACTTCTCCTTCTCGCGGGCCCTGAGCCGCAAAGAGCTGGACGACATCGAGGCGCGGGTCAACCACCACATCCGTGCCGACCTGCAGCGCAGCGTTGATGTCATGGCGCTGCCTGAGGCGCGGGCGAGCGGGGCCATCGCGCTCCTCGACGAGCGGTACACCGAGAAGGTGCGGGTCGTCGACTTCGGCGGCTGGTCCCGCGAGCTCTGCGGCGGGACCCACGTGCACCACACCGGTGAGGTCGGTGCCGCGATCATCGTCTCGGAGAGCAGCATCGGCCAGGGCATCCGCCGCATCGAGATGGTCGTCGGGGAGGCCGCCGAGCGCCGCTGGCGGGAGACGGCGGATTCGCTGTCGGCTGCGGCACGCGCCCTGCGCGCCCGACCCGGCGAGGTCCCCGAGCGCGTGGCCGGCCTGCAGGAGCAGCTCAAGGCGACCCGGCGCGAGCTCGACCAGGCCAAGAAGCGCGGAGCCGGCGGCGCCGCCCCCAAGGCGACAGTGGAGGAGGTCGGTGGCCTGCGCTTCGCCTCGCTGCTGCTCGACTCCGGGGCCGATGCCGCCGATGTCGTCGAGGTCATCGACCGCCTCTTCGCAGAGCAGCTCGGCGGCGACGGTGTCGCGGTAGTGGTCGGTCACCACACCCTGGCCATCAAGGGTGGGGCGTCGGCGCAGCGAGCCGGCATCCACGCCGGGCACCTCGCCAACGCGGCAGCCGCGCTCACCGGCGGCAGGGGCGGGGGACGGCCGGACTTCGGCCGGGGCAGCGTGAGGAACCCAGCACAGAGCGATCAGGCGCTCGCCCTGGTCCGCGACACGGTGAGCCGCCAGGCGCCGGGGAACGCCGCATGAGCAAGCGTAAGTTCTCCCTGCTGCGCCGTCGCGCCGAGTTCAACACCCACTACACAGTCCTCGACATCGGCACCGAGTTCGTCAAGGCGCTGATCGTCAAACGTGAGGAGGACAAGGGCATCGTCATCGGCGCGTCGCGGATCCGCCAGGCGCTCACCGACATGCAGGGCGGGGCCGTCGCCGACATCCAGTCGGTGATCGACAACTGCGACAAGGCGCTGACCGAGGCCGAGGACATGTGCGAGGTGGTGCCCGGCCAGGCCGTGATGGGCATCGCCGGCGAGCAGGTGCGCGGGTTCAGCACCACCATGACCATGCCACGCCCGCTGCCCCAGGCACGCATCAGCCAGGCCGACCTCGCCGCCGCGCTCCAGGCGGTGCAGCGCCGCGCGCTCAAGGAGGCGGTGCGGCAGATGTCGCACGAGCTCGGCGTCGCCGAGGTGAACGTCAAGCTGGTGCACAGCACGATCACCGCGGTGCGCATCGACGGCTACGCGGTCAGCAATCCCATCGACTTCCAGGGCAATGTTGTGGACATCACCGTCTTCAACACCTTCGCTCCTCTGCACCACATCGGCGCGCTGCAGACAATCGCCCAGGAGCTCGACCTCGAGGTGGTGGCCACGGTGGCCGAGCCGTATGCGCTGGCGCGCGGCTGCAACAACGACGACATCGAGGAGCGCGGCGCCATCTTCATCGACGTCGGCGGCGGCACCACCGACGTCGCCCTGGTGCGCAACGGCGGCATCGAGGCCACGCGGATGTTCGCGCTCGGCGGTCGCAGCTTCACCAAGCGGCTGGCCGGTGAGCTGCAGATCTCGATGGGGGAGGCGGAGCGGTACAAGCTCTCCCACGGCGACAACCGCCTGGCCGCCGAGCAGCGCGCCCTGGCCCACCAGGCGCTCACCCCGACCGCCGAGGTGCTCGCCCAGGGCGTCTCACTCACCCTCGAGGAGCTGGCCGGCGCGGAACCGCTGCCCGCCACCATCTACCTCGCCGGCGGCGGTGCCTCTCTGCCCGAGGTGGCCGAGCAGCTCTCCGCCCTCGACTGGGTGCAGTCGCTGCCGATGCCGCACGCACCGTCGGTGCGCGTCCTCGGCCCCGACGATGTCCGCCGCGTCTACGACAGCACCGGCCTGCTGGTGGGCAGCCAGGACGTCACGCCCATGGGCCTCGCCCACCACGCCATCTCCATCGAGGACGACGCCGACCAGCCGCTCGGCGGCCTGATGCGCCGGGTTCTCAAGACGATGAAGGTCTGAGCCACATGCCCCAGGTGATCTACACCGAGCACGGCGACGAGATCGTCGAGCTCATCGACAGAGTCCGCAAGGCGCCCGACAACGAGGTCGCGCTGGTTCTCAGCGCCGGCGCGGTCGGTTTCCAGTCGCCCCTGAACGTCCGCCTGCTCCGCGACCTGGGCACACGCGCGGGCAAGTCGGTCTCGATCATCAGCGGAGACCCGTACATCCAGGAGCTGTCCCGCATGGGCGGCCTGGCCACCTACGCCTCCGTCCCCGCCTTCGAGCGCGGCATCCAGACCGTGCGAGCCCACGCCGACGTGGGCAACGGATCGAGCATGGCCGGCACAGCCACAGCCCTGGCCACGGCGCCCGCCCTGGCGCCGCCGCTGCCGCCGCGGACGGCGGCGACCGCCGCGGGCGCGGCCAAGCCGGCCGCCGCCGGCAAGGGCCTGGGTGGGCCGCGCCGGCCGTGGTACTTCGCCGCAGCGGGGCTGGTGATCCTCGGGCTCATCCTGTTCGTGTTCGTGGCTCCGTCGGCGAAGGTGACCATCACCCTGGCGGGCACGCCGCTGACCATCAACCCCACCATCCAGGGCAGCCCGGACGCGGCCAATGCCAAACAGGCCGACCACATCGTCACCACCGTGGTGACCAGCGACCAGTCGGCGTCGTTCGCGGCCAAGCCGACGGGGACGCAACCAGTTGCGGCGACAGCGGCGGCGGCCACCATCGTGTTCTCGACAAGCATCGCGGAGGGGGCGCAGTTCGACGTGCCAAAAGGCGAGGAGTTCGATACCCAGGACAACCCGCCGATCAAGTTCTTCGCCACCCAGAGCACGCACATCTGCGTCGGCCCCAACGGATCACCGCCAGTCATCTGTCCCACGCCGAACAATTCCGTTCCCGTCGCCGATGGAACTGGCGAGGCCAAGGGTAACGTCGCGGCCAACACGATCACCAAGTGGCCTGGTAATCCGTGTCCGGCACCGCCGTCCGTTGGGTTCCCAGGATGCAGTGCGAGCGACCTCACAGAGACCAACCCTGCGGCAGCAACCGGCGGCGCTGATGCCAAGACCAACGTCGTCGCCAGCTCGCAGGACGTTGCCGGATGGACCACGCAGGTCACGCAGAGTGAGCAGACCCTGACGGGTCAGGCCAAGCAGGACATGCAGAGCAAGGCCGGCGGCAAGACGTTCGCCGTCGATCCCGGTGGCAACGGCACCACCGTGGCCTGCGCTGTAACGCCGGCCCTGCCCGCCGCCAACGCGGTCTTCGGGACCACACAGGAGACCGTCGCGTGCCACGGCAAGGCGGCGCTGTACAACCCGTCCGACATCAGCACCGACGTGAAGGCCGACCTGCAGACGCAGGTGGCCCAGGGCGACAGCCTCGCCGTCGACCAGATCAACTGCACCAAAACCGCGGTCACCCAGGCGGCCGACGACGGCACCGTCGTGCTCAGCGTGCAGTGCACCAGCTTCTCGCGCCAGAACGTCGACCTCAATGCCCTCAAGGGGCAGCTCGCCGGCAAGAGCCCGAGTGACGCGCGCAACATCATCCAGCACCGGCTCAACCACGTCCAGAACGTCAGCGTCTCGCAATCACCGGTGCCGTTCTTCTGGCTGCCGTTCTTCTCGGGCCGCATCGAGATCGACGAGGTCTTCGTGGCGCAACCGACCGCGGGCACGTGAGCACCCCAGCCCTCGGTGTCGACGTCGGCACGGTCCGGGTCGGCCTCGCCGGCAGCGATGAGACAGGCACCATCGCCACGCCGCTGCGCACCGTTCCGCGTCAGCCCGCAGCGAGGCTCTGGGCGGAGGTCGAGCAGGTCGTGGTCGCCCGGCTCCCCGAGCGTATCGTGGTGGGCCTGCCCCGGCGGCTTGACGGCAGCGAGGGCAAATCCGCGGTGGACGCCCGCGGCGTCGCCGAGCAGTTGCACCGCCGCACCGGTCTTCCGGTTGAGATGTGGGACGAACGCTTCACCACGGCCGCCGCCGAGCGCAGCATGATCGCGGCTGGTCAGCGTCGCGCCAAGCGGCGTGAGCGCATCGATGCCGTGGCCGCCACGCTGCTCCTGCAGAGCTGGCTGGACTCCCGCCGCAGCAGCGGCGCGGGCCGATGAGGCGCAGGCAGCAGGCACGCACCGGTGTCGTCTTCGCGGTCGTCGCCACCGTCATCCTGCTCGCGGTGGTCGTCGGCGGCACCCTCCTGTACGGTCGCAGCCAGCTCGACCCGCCGGCGAGCAACGCGGACGCCGACGTCACCATCGCGGTGCGCAGCGGCGAGCCCGTCGAGGCCCTGGTCGGCGACCTCGCCAACCACAACCTGATCCGCAGCGCTTTCTGGTTCGGCTGGTACGCCAAGCTGCAGGGCCTCGGATCGAAGCTGGTCGCCGGCAACTTCGTCCTCAACGACGCGATGAGCGCCAGCTACATCGTGCAGCGGCTCGAGGGCCCGCCACAGGTGGCGGTGCACCAGCTGCTGCTCACCGAAGGCCTGACCGCCAAGCAGATGGCCGCGAAGGTGGCGACCGCCGGGCTCGGTATCACCGCCGCCCAGTACATGACCGAGGTGCAGTCCGGCAGCTTCAGCGAGCCCTTCCTGGCAGGGCGGCCGAAGGGCGCATCCCTTGAGGGCTTCCTGTTCCCCGATACCTACACCGTCCCCGACCACTCGAGCGCCCATGACCTCGTGCAGATGCAGCTCGCCGACTTCGCCAACAAGGCGCTGCCGCAGCTGGCCGGCCTCTCCGCGCAGCAGGTCTACGACGCGGTGACCGTGGCCTCGATGATCGAACGCGAGGCGAAGTTCGACGTGGACCGCCCTCTCGTCGCCGGGGTTGTCGCCAACCGGCTCGCCGCGGGCATGCGCCTGCAGATCGACTCAACAGTCCTGTACGGGCTCGGGCTCAGCAGCGGGTCGCTGACGCCGGAGCAGCTCGCCACCGATACGCCGTACAACACCTACCTGCACGCCGGGCTGCCGCCCACGCCCATCGCCAACCCCGGGGCCGGCAGCATCGCGGGAGCCGCGCACCCGGCCACCACGCCGTACCTCTTCTACATCTCCGACTGCGCTGGCCACAATCACTACAGCGTGACCGGGCAGGAGCATGATCAACAGATCCAGCAGTACCTCAGCAAGCCCTGCGGCTCCTGAGGTGGCCCGCGAGCTCAACCTCTGCCTGATCGGCGAGGGCATCGCAGCGTCGCCGAGCGCCGCGATGCAGGAGGCGGCGCTGCTGGCCACGGGGCGCAGCGGCTCGTACCAGCTCATCGATGTCGGCGCGGCAGGTCTGCCCGGCGTGCTCCGCGACCTGCGCGCCGGGCGCTGGCAGGGGGCCAACGTCACCATCCCGTACAAGTACGCGCTGGCGAGCGCCTGTGACGAGCTCGAGGGCGACGCCGCGCGCGTCGGCGCCATCAACACCATCACCGTGGCAGCAGACGGCCGGCTGATCGGTGACAACACCGACGCGAGCGGTTTCGAGATGGGCCTCGGCGCCAACCGGATGTGGCCGCTGCCAGAGAGCCGGGCGCTCGTGGTCGGTGCCGGCGGAGTCGCCGCGGCCACAGTTCTCGCGCTGACCAGGGTGCCGGTGGTGCGCATCACTGTGGTCGCCCGCCGGATCACAAGCGCGCGGGCCCTGGTCGAGCGTGTCGGCGAGAGCGTCGGCTGTGACCTGGCCGTCGCGCTATGGGACGAGGACTACCTGGAGCGCCTGCTGGCCACCGCTGACATCGTCGTCAACGCCACCTCGGCCGGACTCGCCGAGATGCCGTTCACGCCCGCACGATTGCAGACGTCGTGTACGGTCGCCGACGTGCGCTACCGACCCCGGCCCGTCGATGTCGTGCAGGCCTCGCTGCTGGCGGGGCTGCGCAGCTGTGACGGGGTGGAGATGCTCCTACACCAGGGGATGCTGAGCTTTCACCGCTGGACGGGCGATGAGCCGCCGTACCACGCCGCCAGGGTGGCCCTGAACCAGGCCCTCGGCGGGTGAGCGCAGCCGCGGTGATCATCGCCGCGCCGGTCGGAGCGGTGGCCGGGCTGGGCGCGGGGTGGCTGTCGGTGCTGCTCGAGCGCATCGAAGGTCTCGAGGCCGAGGAACGCGAGGACAGGGAGACGTACGAGCGCGACCTCGCGCAGGCGAAGGTGACGGCCACGCAGGCGGGACAGGATGCCCCGGCGGCCGACCCCTGGGTGGGCGAGAAGTACGGCTGGACATGGATCGAGCGGGTTCTGTGCCCGCTGCTCGGGGCGGCCGGCTTCGCGGCGTTCACCGCCCACGAGGCCGTGGACTCCGCGCTGGTCATCCACCTCCTCTGGATCACAGTGTTCGTGCAGATCGTCGGCTTCGACCTCAAGCACCGGTTGATCCTCAACCGGGTCACCTACCCGGCGATCGTGCTTGCGCTGGCTTTGTCCTTCGCCTCGCCCGGGTTGACCATCTGGAGCTCGGTCGCCGGGTGTGTTGCGGTCGGCCTGTTCTTCGTCATCCAGAACCTGGTGTCGCGGGGCAGCATCGGGCTCGGCGACGCCAAGCTGGGCGCGCTGGTCGGCGCCATCTGTGGCATCAACCTCGATTACAACCACATCGGCGCGGTGTACGCGGTGATCTACGCGATCTTTCTCGGTGGTGCCATCGCCCTGGTTCTGCTCATCCTGAGAATCCGCAGCCTCAAGGACCCGATCCCGTATGGGCCGTTCCTCTGCGCGGGCGCTGCCATCATCCTGTTCCAGGGTCCCTGACCCGCCGCCGAAGTGGGGGCGCAGGACGCCGCGCTTCTAGAATCGTTGCGTGTTGCGATTCATGACGGCCGGCGAGTCGCACGGTCCGGAGCTCACCGTGATTCTCGAAGGCGTGCCCGCGGGACTGCCGATCGATGCCGTGCGCGATCTCGATCCCGACCTCCGCCGCCGTCAGTTGGGCCACGGCCGCGGCAAGCGGCAGCAGATCGAGAACGACTCGGCGCGGATCACCGCTGGGGTGCGCGGTGGCCTGACCCTGGGATCGCCGGTTGCGCTCACCGTGGTCAACCGCGACTGGGACAACTGGAAGGGCCCGATGCAGGTCGAGGCGGAGGGGTTCAGCAAGAAGCCGGTCACCCGGGTGCGGCCCGGTCACGCCGACCTGGCCGGCATCCTCAAGTACGACCTGGACGACGCCCGAGACGTCCTCGAGCGCGCCTCAGCACGGGAGACCGCAGCCCGGGTCGCGGCCGGGGGCGTGGCCAAGGCGCTGGTGCGCGTCGCCGGCATCTCGATCAGCTCCCACGTGGTGCGCATCGGCGATGTCGTCGCGGCGGCGACGGCGGTCGACCAGCGCGCCGTGGAGCAATCGCCGGTGCGCTGCGCCGACGCGGCGGCCGGTGAGCGCATGGTGGCCGCCATCGACGCCGCGCGGGCGGCCGGCGACACGCTCGGTGGCACCGCGGTGGTCACCGCCCACCACGTTGTCGCCGGCCTTGGCAGCTACGTGCAGTGGGATCGCCGCCTCGACGGTCGCATCGCCCAGGCGATGTGCAGCATCCCGTCCGTGAAGGGGGTCGAGCTCGGTGACGCGGTGACCGCCGCAGCGACGCCGGGCTCTGGGGTGCACGATCGGCCGGCGTTCACCGATGGCCGCGGCTTCCACCACCTCAGCAACCGGCAGGGCGGCCTGTCGGGGGGTGTGAGCAACGGGGAGGACCTCTGGGCACGCGTGCACTTCAAGCCGATCTCCACCCTGCTGACCCCTCTGCGCAGCGTCGACGTCCGCACCGGCGAGGAGACCAACGCGCACTACGAGCGCAGCGACATCTGTGTGGTGCCGGCCGGTGCGGTCGTGGCCGAGGCGATGCTGGCCCTGGTCATCGCTGACGCCCTGCTGGAGAAGTTCGGCGGCGATTCGATCAGCGAGCTGTGCCGCAACCTCGAGGGCTACCGCGCCACCCTGGATCGACTCCGATGACCGGCACGCACATCGTGCTCGTCGGACTTCCCGGCAGTGGCAAGTCGACGCTGGCGCCGCTCCTCGCCGCGCGTCTGGGGATGGAGGCAGTCGACACCGACAGGGAGGTGGAACAGCGGCTGGGCATGAGCGTGCCGCGGGTTTTCGCCGAGCTCGGCGAGGATCGCTTCCGCAGCGCGGAGCGGGACGCGCTCGACACGGCCCTGCAGTCGCAGCGTCCGCTGGTCATCGCCGCCGGCGGTGGGCTGATCGCTCAGCGGGGCGCGATCGACATCCTCAGCCGCCACGCCACTGTCGTGCTGCTCGATGCGCAGGATGAGGAGCTGCTCGCCCGCCTGGGGCCGCAGGCGAGCTCGCGCCCGCTGCTCGCCGATGCCCCGGCGAGCGCGCTGCATCACCTCCGCACGGCGCGCACAGCCGCCCACGGGCGCGCCCAGCTGCGGGTGAGCGTCGGCGGCCTGACCGCGGCCGACGTCGTCGATCGGATCAGCGTGGCGCTGCAGGGAGCGGTCCGCGTCGCCACGGCTGATCCATACCTGGTGCGCGTCGGCAGCGGCTGCGTTGAGATGGTCTCCGCGCATGTCCCCGCGACCGCGCGGCGCGTGGCCCTGATCGTCGACGAGGCCGTGACCGGCGTCGCCGACACCATCGCCGGAGGGTTGCGTCGGGACCATCTCGCCGCCACCGTCATCCCGATCGCGGGCGGCGAGCAGGCCAAGCAGTGGGCCATCGCCGGCGCGCTGCTCGAGCGCTGCAGCGACGTGGGGCTGGACCGCGATGACTGCATCGTCGCGGTCGGCGGCGGCAGCGTCGGCGACGTCGCCGGCCTGGTGGCCGCGACCTACCTGCGCGGCGTGGCGTGGCTGGTGGTGCCGACCACGCTGCTGGCGATGGTCGACAGCTCGATCGGCGGCAAGACCGCGGTCAACCTGCGCCGGGGCAAGAACCTCGCCGGTGTGTTCTGGCAGCCGCGCGCGGTTCTCTGCGACCCGGACCTGCTGGCGACGCTCAGCGACCGCAGCTTCCGTTCTGCGTTCGCTGAGATCGTCAAATCCTCTATGGTCGCCACCGGCGAGCTCCCCGAGCTGGTCGACCGGCGAATCGCCGCGGCTCTGGCTCGCGACGGCGACGCGCTCTGCGACCTCGTGCGCGGCTGCTGCGCGCTCAAGGCGGCCGTGGTCGCCGGCGACGAGCGCGAGGCCGGCCGGCGCGCGATTCTCAACTACGGTCACACGGTGGGTCACGCGGTGGAGGCACTGACCGGTCTGGGCACGGGGCTGGACCACGGCGAGGCGGTGGCGTTCGGCATGCGCGTCGCGGGCGCGCTGAGCGTCGTCGAGTCCGGCTGTCCCCCAGCCGACATCACCCACCAGGACGAGCTGCTCGATGCCTGCGGGCTTGCGACCAGGCCGCGACTGCCCACGTCGGAGATCGCCGCCCAGCTCGGCAGCGACAAGAAGGCGCGCGCCGGCATTCCGCGATGGGTGCTGCTGCGCCGCCGCGGCGACCCGGTCACCGGCATCGTGGTCGAGCCCGCCGCGATCAGCGCGGCCCTGGCGGAGGTGCTGGCGGCATGAGGGTGCTCGTGCTCAATGGGCCCAACCTCGCCGCCGTCGGGCGCCGTCAACCGGAGATCTACGGGAGCGTGACGCTGGCTGAGATCCGCGATCGCCTGCTCGAACAGGCCGCCGCGCTGCACGTCGAGGTTCGCTGGGAGCAGAGCAACCACGAGGGGGCGCTGATCGACATCCTCGAGGAGGAGAGCGGCCGCAGCGACGCCTGCGTGATCAATCCCGGCGGCCTGGCCCACACCAGCGTCGCCTTGGCGGACGCGTTGCGGGGGTTCACCGGCCCGGTGGTCGAGGTCCACCTCAGCAACATCCTCGCCCGTGAGGAGTACCGTCGTACTTCCCACGCCGCCGCGGCAGCGACCGCGGTGATCACCGGCGCGGGCGCCGGCGGCTACGGGCTGGCGCTGCAGGCGGCAGTTCAGCTTGCCGGCGGCCACACAACGGAGACAGGTGGATGATCAACGCAGGCGAGCTTCGCCCGGGCAACACAGTGGAGCGGCAGGGCGAGCTCCTCCAGGTGCTCGAGTTCGCCCACAACAAACAGGGCCGGGGCACGGCCATCGTGCGGGCCAAGTTCAAGAACCTGCAGACGGGCGCGGTCACCGAGGAGACGTTCCGGCCCGAGGAGAAGTTCGGACGCGCCCGCATCGAGCGCAGCGAGGCGCAGTACCTCTACCAGGACGGCGACAACTACGTCGTCATGGACACGACCACGTACGACCAGTTCCCGCTCACCCCCGAACAGCTCGGCGACGCGCTCCGCTTCCTCAAGGAGAACGACAACCTCTTCCTGCTCACCTACGACGGCAAGGTGCTGGGCATCGACCTGCCGACGTCGGTCGAGCTCACCGTGACCCAGACGGATCCGGGGTTTCGGGGCGACACCGCCAACGCCGCCTTCAAGCCGGCCACCGTGGAGACCGGACTTGTCGTCGACGTGCCGCTGTTCGTCAACGAGGGCGAGCGCATCCGCGTCGACACCCGCACCGCCAAGTACGTGGAGAGGGTGTGATGGACGACGCCGTCGAGGCGATGGAGATCGATGGCGGCGAGGACGGTCGCGACACCATCGGCGCCACCCGTGTGGCCAACGACGTGGTGGCCTGGATCGCCGCCCTGACCGCCCTGCAGGTCTCGGGCGTGCACGCCATGTACCGGCCCAGCGGCCAGTCCATCGATCGCATCCTGCGTCGCCGGGTGGCTCACCGCGGCGCCCGCGTCGAGCTGCGCGACGACGGGTTGCTGATCGACCTCTGGATCGTCATGGAAGCGGGCGCCAACGTCGCCGCGGTCGGTGCTGAGGTGCAGCGCTCCGTCGGCGACGCCATCCGCCGCATGCTCGGGCTGCCGCTGGCTGCGGTGAACGTCTTCGTCAGCGAGGTCGTCTTCACGTGACACCGGCCGCAGGGGGCGGCCGCCGCCGCCGCGGGCGCGAGCTGGCCCTGCGGGTGCTCTTCGAGCTCGAGGGCAGTGACAAGGATGCAGAGGAGTCGCTGACCTACCAGGGCATCGAGGTCGGCGCCACCGCCGACGTGCGGGCGTTCGCTGAGCGGCTGGTTCTGAGCTGCCTGGCGAATCGCGAGCGCATCGATGCGGCGCTCACCGCCGCCAGCCGCTGGTCGCTGGGCGACGTCGGCAAGGTGGAGCGCGCCATCCTGCGGCTCGGCACCGGTGAGCTCATGGCCGGCGACGGCACCCCGGTGGCGGTGATCGTCGACGAATCGCTCGAGTTGACCCGCGCCTACGCGGGAGACGACGCGGTCCAGTACGTCAACGGCGTCCTCGGCCAGATCGCCAGGGAGCGCGTGTGAGCGGCGCCACCCCGTACACGGTCACGGAGCTCACCAGCCTGGTCGGCAACGCCCTGGCGGCGCGTCCCGAGCTCGAGGATGTGCTCGTCGAGGGCGAGATCAGCAACCTGACCCGGCCGTCGTCGGGGCACGTGTATCTCACCCTCAAGGACGGCACTGCCTCCCTCGGTTGCGTCTGCTTTCGCAGCAATGCGCTGCGCATCCCATTCGCGCCCGAGAACGGCATGACCGTGGTGGCGCACGGCGTGGTCACCGTCTACCCACAGCAGGGCCGCTACCAGCTGATGCTCGACCGTCTCGAGCCCAGCGGCGTCGGCGCCCTGGCGATGGCGGTTGAGCAGCGCAAGCGCCGGCTTGCCGCCGAGGGCCTGCTCGACCCACGGCTGCGGCGACGGCTGCCCCTGCTGCCGGCGCGGGTGGCGCTGGTCACCTCGCGCACCGGGGCGGCGCTGCACGACGTGGTCACGGTGATGGGACGGCGCGCGCCCTGCGTTGACCTCGTCTTCTCGCCCGCCACCGTCCAGGGCGAGGGCGCCGCCGACACCATCGTGGCCGCGCTGGGTCGTGCCGGGCGGGTGCGCGGCGTGGAGGTCGTGCTGCTGGTCCGCGGTGGTGGATCGCTCGAGGACCTGATGGCGTTCAACGAGGAGTCCGTGGCGCGGGCGATTCGCGCCTGCCCGGTGCCGGTGGTGACCGGCATCGGCCACGAGACCGACGTCACCATCGCCGACCTGGTCGCCGACCATCGTGCCGCCACGCCGTCGGCGGCTGCCGAGACCGCGGTGCCGAGTTGTGGCCAGCTTCGCGG
Organism: Candidatus Dormiibacterota bacterium; assembly: GCA_036561525.1. Lineage (GTDB taxonomy): Bacteria > Chloroflexota > Dormibacteria > Aeolococcales > Aeolococcaceae > Aeolococcus. The sequence goes on from DATBPD010000009.1 coordinate 75,125, forward strand.
GGAACTCGCGGGCCTCGAGCGCCGCCTGCGCGACGCGCTCCGCGCCGAGATCGTGCACAAGCGCCAGCGGGCGCGGCGCGAGGCGGAGCAGCTCAGCCGTCTCTCGCCGGGGCTGCGCGTGGCCCGGATGCGGCAGGACGTGCACGCGCGCGAGGCGCGGTTGCGTGGGGCGTTGCTCGCCGGGGTCGCGGTTCGCCACCGCACCCTCGAGCGCCTCCGCGGCAGCCTTGCCCTGCACTCGCCGCTCCAGGCCATCCCGCTGCACCGCGAGCGCCTCGCCGGGCGGAGCGCCCGGCTCTCTGCTGGCGTGCGCGTGCTCGTCGACGGCCGGCGGCGGCGACTCGACGGGGTGCAGGGCCGGCTGGAGGCGATGTCCCCGCTGCGCGTCATCGAACGCGGCTACTCGATCACCGTCGACGAGGCCAGCGGGCGCGTGCTGAGGTCCGCCACAGGGGTGAGCCCAGGTGCCATCCTGCAGACGCGCCTGAGAACCGGGCGGCTGCGCAGCCGGGTCCTCGGCGAATCTGCCGAGGTCACCGCGGGCGACGAACGAATGTACGATGAAGCTGAGCGAGCTGGACCCGCCAACGAGGGACACGATGGCTGACGACCTCACCAGGCTGAGTTACGAGGCCGCGCTGAGCGAGCTGGACGGGATCATCGCCCGCCTCGAGCGCGGCGACGTCGACCTCGAGGCGGCGATCACCGCGTACGAGCGCGGCGCCGCCCTCACCCGTCATTGCGCCGAGCTGCTCGACCGAACCGAGCAGAAGATCACCCAGCTCGTGGTCGGAGCCGCCGGCGAGGTGGAGCGGCCGTTCCAGCCGCCCGCCCAGCGCGCGCAGGCGCCGGCAGCGCCGCCGGTGCCGCGGGCACGCAGCGCCGAGCAGCGCCTGTTCGGCGACGAGCCCGTGCCCGCCACCAGCTCGCCCGGGGCCGACGTGGACCCCGATGACATCCCTTTTTAGCGCAGATACGCTGATCTGTGTAGGATGACCCGGTGACCACGCTGCAGCGCGCTCGCCTCGACATCGTGCTTGTGGAGCGCGGCATCACCGATACCCGCGAGCGCGCCCAGGCCCTGGTCGCCGCCGGCCTCGTTGAGGTGGACGGGGTGCGGGCCACGAGCGCGGCCGCGGCGGTCGCCCTGGAGGCGGCGATCCGGCTCACCGATCGCACCCACCCGTGGGTCGGGCGCGGCGGGCTCAAGCTGGACGCGGCGCTCCAGCGCTGGGAAGTCGACTGCACCGGTCGCACCTGCCTGGACGCCGGGGCCAGCACGGGCGGCTTCACTGACGTGCTCCTGCACCGCGGCGCCGCGGTGGTCTACGCCGTGGACGTCGGCCACGGGCAGCTCCATCCTCGGCTTGCCGCCGACCACCGCGTCAGGGTCATGGACCGCACCAATGTGCGCAGGCTCGACCGCCTCGACGGCCCGGTGCCGTCGCTGATCACTCTCGACCTCTCCTTCATCTCGCTGCGCGCCGTTCTTCCCGGCCTGGCCCGCCTCGCCCCGGGGGCCGAGGTGGTCGCGCTGTTCAAGCCGCAGTTCGAGCTGGCCCGCGACGCGGTGGGCCGGGGCGGCGTGGTGCGCGACCCCGGATGCACGGCGGCCGCCCTCGCCGAGCTGGGTGACTGGATGGCGCAGACGGGCGTCGTCGCGGCGCTCGACGAGCCGGTGGCGGCGGGCGTGCGCGGCGCCAAGGGCAACCAGGAGTGGCTGCTGCACCTTCGCCTGCTGGAGCAGACGGGATGAGCAAGCGCCAGATCGGCTTCCTGCTTCACCCCGGCGAGCACCACGCCGTCGAGCCGGCCGTCGCCCGCGCCCGCCAGCTCGGCTACGACGCCTGGGTGGAGGTCCGCCACCCGGAGAGGACGGTCGCGGAGCATGCCGCCGCCACCGACCTCCTGGTCACCATCGGCGGCGACGGCACCTTCCTCTACGGGGCACGCCTGGTGGCGCCGCACGGCATCCCGGTGATGGGCGTCAACCGTGGCCGTCTCGGCTTCCTCACCGACGTCGAGGTGGCCGACCTGCCCGGAGCGCTCGAGGCGTACGCCGCCGGCCGCTACCACACCCAGCCACGCTCGATGCTCGAGGTGATCGTCCCCGGAGACGACGCCACCCCCCCGCTGCAGTCGCTGGCGCTCAACGAGGTGGCGGTCAAGTCGGGCGGCGTGGCGCTCGCCCGCATCCGCGTCGAGCAGGACGGCGAGCTTCTCGGCGAGTTCGATGCCGACGGCCTGGTCGTGGCCACCGCCACCGGGTCGACCGCCTATGCGTTCAGCGCCGGCGGGCCTCCGATCGACCCTCGGGTCCGAGCCGTGGTGGTGGTGCCCCTGGCGCCGCACGCGGTGATCAGCCGCGCCATCGTGCTCCCGGAGATGGTCACGCTGCGCATCACCGTCGAGCGTGGCCGGGTCAACGTCGCCGCTGACGGCAGCGGCGAGGCGCGCCTGCGTGACGGCGCCGAGATCATCGTGCGTCCCGGGCCGGAGCTGGCCTTCGTGCGTTTCGATGATTCGCCGTCATTCCTCAGCCGCTTGCGCGACAAGGTAAGATTCGGGCTGCCGCTCAAGGATCTCGAGCGCCCCAACCTGGTCCGACCCGTCGACGATGCGCAGGAGGGCCCCGGGGTCATCGAGGCGCGTTCGTGAGCCTCGTCGAGATCCGCATCCACGACCTTGCCGTGTTTGCCGATGCGCTGGCGCCACTGCCCGCCGGGTTCACCGCGCTCACCGGCGAGACCGGCTCGGGCAAGTCGGTGTGCATCAGCGCCCTGCGGCTGGCGCTCGGCGAACGGGTGGACGGCGACCCGGTCCGTGCCGGCAGCGAGACCGCTCGGGTCAGCGCCGTGTTCGATGAGGCGCCCGGGCCGGTGCGGGAGCGCCTCGCCTCGATCGGCATCCCCGCTGACGAGCTGACCACCCTCACCCGCGACCTCAGTCGCGCCGGGCGCGGTTCCTGCCGCATCAACGGGGCGCTGGTTTCCCAGGCGGTGCTCCGCGAGGTGGGGGAGGCCCTCGCTGAGATCACCCTCCAGGGAGCGAGCCGCCGGCTGCTCCAGCGCAACCGGCAGCGCGACATCCTCGACATCGCGGCCGCCGCCGGCGATCTTCGTGATGAGCTGCGCCAGGCGGTGACCGAGTGGCGCGCCGCGGTCATCGCCCTTGCCGAGGTGCGCCGCCGCCAGGCCGCCGGTGCCGCCGAACTCGAGGCCGCCGCCCAGCTGGTGACCGGCCTGGCCGATCTCGGCCTGGTCGCGGGGGAGGACGAGCAGCTGGCCAGCGAGCGGCTGCGGTTACGCAACTCCGCCGCCCTGGCTGCGGCCTCCGATGGACTGCGCCGCGCCGCCGGTGGCGACGATGAGCGTCCTGGCGCCGCGGACCAGCTCGCGCTCGCTGTCAGCGGATCGGCGGCGCTGAGCGGGATCGACGCCGGCCTCGACGCGCTCACCACGGAGGCGACGACTCTGCTCGAGGAGCTCCGCGACCTCGGCGCGGCCGCGCGGCGCCACAGCGACTCCGTCCACCTCGATGAGAAGCGCCTCGCCCTGGTGGAGGAGCGGCTCGACCTGCTCGTCCGCGTACGGCGACGCCACGGCTCGCTCGAGCAGGCGCTCGAGGCCCTGGCCGCGGCCCAGGAGCTGCTCGGCGCCGGCGCGGACGGCGGCGCCCGCCTCACCGCGGCCGAGGCGCTGGCGGCCACGGCCCGGACGCGTGCCGGCGAGCTGGCCTTGAAGCTCTCCGAGCGGCGCCGCCTGGCCGCGCGCCGTCTCGAGAGCGACGTGGAGGCCGCCCTCCACCTGCTCGAGCTGCCGCACGCCACCTTGCGCGTCGTCCTCGACCGCCGTGCCGACATGGACGGCGTCGAGGCCGGCGGTGCCCTGGTGCGCTGCGGTCCGGCCGGCATCGACGAGGTGGAGTTCCGCCTGGCCACCAACCGGCAGGCGATCCCCGCGCCGCTCGACGAGGGTCCGTCCGGAGGCGAGCTCTCGCGACTGGTGCTGGCGATCTCCGCATGCGTCACCGAGGCCGGCTCGCCGCTGCTGGTTCTTGACGAGGTGGACACGGGGATCGGCGGCGAGACCGCCGCACGGGTCGGCGACCTCCTCGCCGCCACGGGTGCTCACCGCCAGGTGATCGCCGTCACCCATCGCGCCGAGATCGCGTCCCGGGCAACCGGGCACCTCCTGGTGCGCAAGCGCGACACCTCCGCCGGCACCGTGGCCGCACTGGTCGCGGTCGACGGCGACGATCGCCTCGCCGAGATCGCCCGGCTCATGTCCGGGCGGGTCACCGATGCCGCGCTGGCGCGGGCGATGGAGCTGCGGGGAGAGGCCGTGCAGACCATCGCGGCCGCCCCGGAGCCCGCGCCGGCGCGCCGCCGCCGTCGCGCCCGAGCCGGCGGATGAACGCCCTGGCCGCGACCGCCGGCTCGCGGATCCCTACCATGCTGGCGAGATGAGTGACACCCCCGTGACCACACCGCCCGGCGTGTCCGAGGCCGAGCCTGCGGAGCGGTTCCACGTCGAGGTGGCCGGGTTCAGCGGCACCCTGGAACAGCTCGTGGTCCGCGCCCAGCGCGGTGAGGTCGACCTCGATGGCGTCGCTGTCGCCGAGATAACCGGGCAGTATCGGGAACGGATGCAGGCCGCCGGCGAGCAGGTCGACCTCCGCGAGGTGGCCGACTTCCTCTCCCTGGCGGCGCGCCTGGTTGCCCTCAAGGCGGCGAGGCTCAACCCGAACCAGGCCGGGGACGAGGGTTCCGAGGACGAGGCCGAGGTGGATGACGCGGGCCGGCGCTTGAGCGAGTACCGCCTCTTCAAAGCGGCCGCCGAGGCGCTGCTCGCCGAGGCTGCGGAGGAGGGAACCCGCAGCTTCCTCGGCCTGGTGGCGCCCGAGGTCATCCCGGTCGAGCGCCTGCGCATCCCCCCGGAACGGCTGGCCGCGGCCTTCCGCGAGGTGCTGCTGCGCCTCGACGAGGCCGAGCCTCTGGCCGTGGGCGCGGTCATCTTCTCGGTCGACGAGAAGATGGCGCAGATCCGCGACCGCCTGCGTGGCGGGCGGCTCGCGTTCGAAGAGCTGTTTGCCACCGTGACCACGCGCCTCGAGGCGGTGGCCTGCTTCCTCGCCCTGCTCGAGCTGCTTCGCCTCGGTGAGGCCATCGTCGACCAGAAGGAGCCCTTCGGCCCGATCATGGTGCACGCCGGTGGATGAGCTCGGGCCGGGTGTCGCGGCGGATGACGAGACATTTGAGCTGGCGCTCGACGGGTTAGGCCGCGCCGTCGTGCCCGAGGGTGTGGCCGGGGCCGAGCCCGAGGACCTCGCCGTTGCCGTCGAGGCGGTGTGCTTCTCGCTCAACCGGGCGGTGACCCTGGCAGAGGTGGCAGCGATCGTGGGACGGACACCGGCCGCAGTTGCCGGCGCCGCCGAGGCCCTCGCCGATCAGCTGCGCGGCCGCGGGCTGATGCTCCAGCGCCACGACAACCAGGTCCAGCTGGTCACCCGCCCCGAGACCGCCTGGGCGGTGCAGCGCGCTCTGCAACCTGAGAAGCCGACCCGGCTCAGCCGCCCCGCCCTGGAGACGCTGGCCATCGTCGCCTACCGCCAGCCGCTGACCCGCGCCGGCATCGAGGCGATCAGGGGCGTCAACTGCGAGGCGGTGCTCGACAACCTCGAGCGGCGCGGCCTGATCGTCGAGGTGGACCGACAGGAGACGGCGGGTCGCCCGAGGCTGTTCGGCACCACGCTGCGCTTCCTCCAGATCGTCGGGCTGGAGCGCATCGATGACCTTCCCCCGCTCGGAGAATCGGCCGAGATCGACCGTTTCGCGGTCAGCGCCGCGCCCGACGCCGGCGCCGCGCCGTGACAGGCGCCGCCGCGAACGGCGGCGAGCGCCTCAACCGGTTCCTCGCCCGTCGTGGGGTTGCCTCACGCCGCGCCGCCGATGAGCTGATCACCGCCGGACGGGTGCGCGTCAACGGGGAGCCGGCGAAGATCGGCGCGCGGATCGACGCCGACGCCGACGCCGTCACCGTCGACGGCAGGCGCATCCCGGCGACACGCCCGCAGCCGGTGACGCTGGCGCTCAACAAACCGGTCGGGGTGATCACGACGATGCACGATCCGCAGGGGAGGCGAACGGTTGCCGACCTCGTGCCCGCCATCGCCGGGCTGGTCCCGGTGGGGCGGCTGGACGCCGACAGCCGCGGGCTGCTGCTGCTGACCAGCGACGGCGAGCTGGCCCACCGTGTCGCGCATCCCCGCCACGGGCTGCACAAGACGTATCGGGTCATCCCCACCGCTTCGCTGACCGACGAGCAGGTCCGCACCATGATCGCGGGCGTCGTGCTCGACGACGGAACGGCGGCAGCGGTCGATGTTCGCGGCTCGCCCGGCAGCGACGCGGTCGACGTGGTGATGGCGGAGGGGCGCAAGCGCGTGGTGCGGCGCCTCTTCGCGGCGGTCGGCAATGGCGTCGCCGACCTCTGCCGGGTCGCGGTGGGACCGATAGCGCTCGGCGACCTTGGCGACGGCAAGAGCCGCAGGCTCGACGACGAGGAGGTCGCCGCGCTGCGGGCCGCGGCCGGGTCGGGGAGCGCGGCCGGCGCGTGAACAACGGACGCATCGTCACCGTCGACGGGCCCGCAGGAAGCGGGAAGTCCACGCTCGGGCGGGCGCTGGCCAAAGATCTCGGCCTCCCGCTGATCGACACCGGGCTCTTCTACCGCGGTGTGATGGTGGCTGCGGTGCGCGCCGGGATCGACGGCACCGACCCGGAGGTGCTCGGCATGCTCGCCCGGCGAACGTCGCTGAGCGTCGACACCGACCCACGATCCGGCAGTGGCACCGTGCTGGTTGACGGCGTGGCCGCCGCCGCCCAGCTGCACGACCCCCGCCACGCCGCACTGCTGGCGGCGATCGCCGGCGAACCTCAGGTCCGCGCCGCCGTCCTCGAGCTGCAGCGCCGCCCTGCACACGACGGCGCCGTCGCGGTCGGGCGCGACTGCGGCACGGTGGTCTTCCCGCGAGCGGCGGTGAAGCTCTATCTGGACGCACCGCAGGCGGTGCGCGAGCAGCGGCGCCTCGCCCAGCTGCGCGCCCGTGGCGCCAACACCGATGGCAGCGCCATCCGCGCTGAGGTCGGTGACCGCGATCGATCCGATTCGCAGCGCACGGCATCGCCATTGCGCCGTGCTGATGACGCACGCGTCATCGACACTTCCATGATGGGCAAGGACGAGATGATCGCGTACGCACTGTCCGTGTGCGCCGCTGCTGGGCTACACCCGCTCTCCGCGCGATGAGGTACGCGCTGCTGCGCGCGATCATGCGGCTGCTTGCCGCAACCATCCTGGGACCGCGGCTCCACGTCCAGGGACTCGACAACGTTCCCGCAAGCGGCGGAGCGCTGGTGGTGGGCAACCACATCAGCGCCGCCGATCCGCCGCTGACCGGCGCGCTGATCCCCCGCCTCGACGTGTACTACATGGCCAAGAGCGAGCACTTCGCCGGCGCTCGCTGGCGCTGGCTGTTCCGTGCCTTCAACGCATACCCGGTGGTCCGGGGCAGCGCCGACCGCACTGCGCTGCGACACACCCTGGGCCTGCTCCGCGACGGCCACATCGTGCTGGTCTACCCGGAGGGCTCACGATCCCCTGACGGTCGCCTCCGGGAACCCCAGCCGGGGGTCGGGTTCATCGCCCGCCACGGCGGCGTCCCGGTGATCCCGGCGGCGGTGTGGGGAACCGAGAAGGTGCTCCCCCGCGGCACCAACCGCATCCACCGCGGCGACGTCCACCTCCGCTACGGCCCTCCGGTGACCCTTCCCGCCTCCGGCCAGAGACCAAGAGCCGACAACCATGCGGCCGCCGCAGCGATCATGGACGCGATCTCGCGGATGCTCCCTCCCGAATACCGGGCGGCAGGCAGCGCCGCCGCGCCGCCCGCGGCGTAGCCTGCGCCCAGGCTGCTGGGCACAGCTCGGACGCTCCCTACAATCGGGCGGTGTCTGCGCCCAGCGAGTACGTCGCCTTCGACCTCGAGACCACCGGCCTGTCGCCGAAGAGCGACCGCGTACTGGAGATCGGCGCGGTGCGGTTCGACCTCGAGATGCGCCGGCTGCGCGAGATGGAGCTGGTCGTCGACCCCGGCGTGCCCATCCCGCTCGCGGTGCAACGCCTTGTGGGGCTGGATGCCGCCGACATCGAGGGTGCCCCCGCGCCCGTCGAGGGCGTCGCTCAGCTGGCGGACTTCTGTGAGGGCGCCGAGCTCGTCGCCCACGGCGCGGGCTTCGACATCACCTTCTGCGCCGGCCTTGTCCCGGCCGCCTTCGGGCGACGACGCGTGCTCGACACCCTCGAGCTGGCGCGCTGCTTGCTGCCGGTGGCCGCATCGCACAGCCTGCCGTTGCTCAGCGCAGCGCTGGCCATCGAGCACAAGCGGCCGCACCGCGCGCTCAGCGATGCCTCGGCGACGTACCTGCTCTTCGCCCAACTCCGGGCCGCGGCGGAGGCCCTGCCCGCCGGCGTTCTCGCCCAGATCCGCCGCGTCGCCGCGCAGGCGGGTGGCGAGCTTGGCCACTTCTTCGCTGAGGTTGTGCGCACCGATGGCGACCCGCAGCGGCGCTCCTGGGCCGGAGCCCAGCGCGGGGCTCCGCCGCCACCGCCGCCGACGGGGCCACCACCAGCGGACATCGTCGCCACCGCGACCGCCCTGCTCGGCCCGAGCGGTCCCCTCGCAGATGAGCTCGGCTACGAGCTGCGTGAGACGCAGCTGGAGATGACCCGCGCTGTCGGCCAGGCAGTGCAGCGTCGCCGCCGGCTGCTCGTCGAGGCCGGGACGGGGGTGGGCAAGTCGCTGGCCTACCTGGTGCCGCTGGCGCTGAACAGCCGCAACGGCCGGCGCGCGGTGGTGGCCACCCGCACCATCACCCTTCAGGAGCAGCTGATGAACCGCGACCTGCCGATGGTCGAGCGCATCGTCGGCGCGCCGGTGCCGGTGGCGCTCCTCAAGGGTCGCAACCACCAGCTCAGCCTGCGGCGCTGGCACCGCTTCCTACAGTCTCCCGACACCGGTCCCCACGGGCCCGACCTCGACCGCATCCGCTTCAAGCTGAAGCTGCTGTCCTGGCTGGCCGAGACCAAGGACGGCGATCGTGGCGAGCTCCACCTCAACGGTGTGGACGAGGCACTCTGGCGGCATGTCGAGTCCGACGGTGGTGACTGTCTCGGCGCGGCCTGCGCCAACTGGCAGGGCAACCGCTGTTTCATGGTGGCCGCCCGGCGCACGGCTGAATCCGCGTCGATCGTGATCACCAACCACGCCCTTCTTCTTGCCGACGCAGCCGGCGGCGGTCACGCGCTGGGCGAGCACGAGGTGCTGGTCATCGACGAGGCACATCACCTCGAAGAGGCCGCCACCGACCAGCTCGGCGTCAACCTGCGCGCCGGTGACGTGCTGCTCGTCGTCGATCGCCTGGGCATCGCCGAGGGTGCGCTTGGCGCCGCCCTGGCGGCGGCCCGCGAGGCGGCGATCCGGCTGTTTGGCGACGTCAAGGGGCGGATCGGCGAGGTTGTGGGCGCCGACCACAGCGGCAACGCCATCGTCGGGCTCAGCGCCGAGGTTCGCGAGGGCCACGGACACCTGGTGCTGCGACGCTCAGCCCAGCACGCCGTCGAGTGCTGGCACACCGCCGCCGCCCGCCTGCGTGAGGAGGAGCACGCGTCCTCCCTGCAGATCGACATGCTCCCACAGCCCGAACGCGCCGACCAGGAACGGCTGCTCGCCGCCACCGCCCTCGACGAGCTCGCCCTAGCGGTGGAGTGGGTGCTGCTCCGCCCGCGCGAGCAGCACGTGGCGTGGCTGGCGCTGCGCGCCGAGCAGGGCGAGCTCCACGAGGCGCCGGTGAGCGTCGCGGACGCCCTGCGCGAGTCCGTCTTCACCCGGGCCGACACCGTGGTGGCCACCTCAGCGACGCTGGCCGTTGCCGGTGACTTCGGCTTCACCAGCACCCGGCTCGGGCTGGACGGGGCGGACGAGCTGCTGCTCAACTCCCCGTACGACTTCTTCGAGCAGGCGCTCTGCGTGCTCCCCGCCGACGTGCCGCCCTACGACGACCCGGAGTACGACCGCGCCCTGGCTACGCTGATTGGCGACGTCGCCGACCGGCTCGGGGGCAGCACCCTGGCTCTGTTCACCGGCTACAACCCACTCCGCCGCGTCCACGCGCTGCTCGGCCAGCGGATGGAGGCGAGCGGCATCGCCCTGCTGGGCCAGGGCCTCGACGGGACCCGCCGGCAGATCCTGGCCAGCTTCCTCGCCAACCAGCGCACCGTGCTGCTCGGCACCAGCAGCTTCTGGGAGGGCATCGATGTGCCCGGGGACGCACTCCGCTGCGTGGTTATCGCCAAGCTCCCCTTCGCGGTGCCCTCCGATCCCCTGGTGCGCGCCCGCACCCAGTCGCTGGCCGACCCCTTCGGCCAGTACATCCTTCCCCAGGCGGTGCTGCGCCTGCGCCAGGGCTTCGGCCGGCTGATCCGCCGCGGCAACGATCGCGGGGCCGTGGTTCTCTGCGACGAGCGTCTGCGCAGCCGCGACTACGGAGAGCGGTTCCTGCAGGCGCTGCCACCGGCGGCGGTCGCGACGCTGCCGGTGGCGGACGTCGGCGAGGCGGTGGCCGACTTCGTGCTCCAGCGCCGCGTTCCCGAGGTGACACAACTGGGCGCGTCGCACCGACAATCGGCGCAGGATCACCGTATGCACGAGGACCCCGCATGACCGTGACCGACGCGCCGCCGGCGCCAGCCACGCCGGTGACGCCCGTCTCGGGTCCGCAGCCCACCACCGTGAGGCCGCAGGGAGACCACAGCGACGTGGTGGTGACGCTCGCGCAGATGGCGCCGCGGCTCGGCGACGTGGACGCCAACCTCGAGCGTCACCTCGAGCTGGTCGCCCAGGCCGCGTCGGGCGGGGCCGCCCTGGTGGTGTTCCCTGAGCTGTCGCTGACCGGCTACTTCCTCAAGGACCTGGTGCCCGACGTGGCCCTGCGCGAGCAGTCGCCTGAGCTGCGCCGGCTGGCCGCGGCGTCCCAGTCGATCGACGTGGTCGCGGGCTGCGTCCTCGAAAGCGACGACGCCCGCTTCTCCAACGCGGCCCTCTACTTCTCCGGCGGCCATCTCCACCACGTGCACCGCAAGGTCTACCTGCCCACCTACGGGCTCTTCGACGAGGCCAGGTACCTCGCCCAGGGCGACAGATTCCGGACCTTCGCGGCTCCTCTGAGCGCCGCCTCGCCGCCGCGGCCCTGGCAGGCCGGGATGCTGATCTGTGAGGACATGTGGCACCCGACGGCGGTCGGCGTGCTGGCGCGGGCTGGCGTCGAGCTCTTCATCTGCCCATCGGCCTCCCCTGGGCGTGGCGTGGTACGCGGCCACGCGCTCGGCACAGCCCGCAGCTACGACGCGATGACGCGCACGTACGCCCAGCTGTTCACCGCCTATCTGCTGTACTGCAACCGGGTGGGCTTCGAGGACGGCATCAACTTCTGGGGCGGTTCGCGCGTGGTCGGACCCGATGGCCGCCTGCTCGACGATCCTGCCGGTGGCGAAGAGTGCCTGGTCACGCACCGCATCGACCTCGCCGCGGTGCGCCGCGCCCGCATCGCCAACCCACTTCTCCGGGATGAACGACATGACATCAACGATGCCGAGACCGAGCGACTCAGGAACCGACGAGCTCTCGATTGACAGCGCGGTCGTCCGCGAGCTCCTCGTCGGGTTCGTCCGCAACGAGGTGCGCAAGGTCGGCTTCGAGCGCGTCGTGGTCGGGCTCTCCGGCGGCGTCGACTCCGCGCTGAGCGCGGCGATCGCGTGCGCAGCGCTCGGTCCGCAGAACGTCCTCCCTGTGCTGATGCCCTATCGCACCTCGTCCTCCGCGTCCGAAGCGGATGCACGAGCGGTGTGCGCACACCTGGGCATGACTCCGACCCTGGCCGACATCTCGCCGCAGATCGACGCCTATTTCGAGCGCTTCCCGGATGCCGACCGGGGTCGCCGCGGCAACAAGATGGCACGCGAGCGGATGACCATCCTGTACGACCTGTCGTGGGCGCACCAGGCGCTGGTCATCGGCACCAGCAACAAGACCGAGCTGCTGCTCGGCTACGGCACGGTCTTCGGCGACATGGCGAGTGCGCTCAACCCGCTCGGTGACCTCTACAAGACGCAGGTGTTCACGCTCGCCCACGCGATCAACCTCCCGGCGACGGTCATCGACAAGGCACCAAGCGCCGACCTCTGGGAGGGCCAGTCCGACGAGCAGGAGCTGGGCTTCGGCTACGCAATCGTCGACTCGCTGCTCTATCACATGGTCGATGAGCGGCGGACGCGAGCGGAATTGCGCGCGCTGCGCTTCGACGACGCCTTCGTCGAGGACATCGGCCGCCGGGTGCGGGGGAGCCAGTACAAACGGCGTCCGCCGATCATCGCCAAGCTCTCGGCGCGCACCATCGACCGCGATTTCCGCTACCCCAGGGACTGGGGTACTTGACGGAGCCGCAGCCGGGGCGGCTGTACGTCGTCGCCACGCCGATCGGCAACCTCGAGGACATCACCCTGCGCGCTCTCCGGGTGTTGCGCGAGTGCGCCGCGGTGATCGCCGAGGACACGCGGCGCACGCGGCAGCTGCTCACCGCACACGGCATCTCCCGCCCCCTGCTCTCCCTCCCGGCACACGACGAGCGGCGGCGAGTCCCCGCCCTGGTCGACCGCCTCGTGGCGGGGGAGACGCTGGCGCTCTGCACCGACGCCGGCACGCCGGTGATGAGCGACCCCGGCGCTGCCCTGGTCGCGGCGGCGCGGGCGGAGGGCGTTGCGGTCGTGCCCATCCCGGGCGCATCGGCGCTCACCACCGCCGTCGCCGGCAGCGGTCTGCGTGGCGACCGCGTTTGCTTCCTTGGCTTTTTGCCGCGCAGCCCCGGCAAGCTGCGCCGCGCGGTCGAGGCTGGGCTCGGCCTCGACGGTACGGTGGTGTTCTATGAGTCGCCGCTGCGTCTGGCGCGCACGCTGGCGCTCATCGCTCCGAGCTGCGCCGACCGCCCGGTGGTGGTCGCCAGGGAATTGACTAAAGTTCATGAGACCTTCCACACGGGCACGGCCGCGGCGCTGGCGGAGGCGTTCGCCGCCCACCCGCCCCGGGGCGAGTGCACCGTCCTCATCGGAGCCAGCTGAGTGACCCCCCGACCGGCGCACACCTTCTACCTCACCGCGGCGATCGACTACGTCAACGGCGATCCGCATCTCGGCCATGCCTACGAGAAGATCGGTTGCGACGTGCTCGCCCGCCATCGACGGCTGCGCGGCGACGACGTGCGCTTCACGGTGGGCAGCGACGAGCACAGCCAGTCGGTCGAGCGTGCCGCGCGCGACGCGGGCATGGCACCCGAGGACTTCTCCACGCGTCAGGTCGATTCGTTCACCACGATGATGCGCGCCTTCGACATCGAGCCGACCCAGTTCGTGCGCACCAGCGGCGACGCCAACCGGCGCACCTCCGAGACGTTGTGGCGAACGGTCGCCGAGAGCGGCCACATCTACAAGGACTGGTATCGGGCCTGGTTCTGCCCGTCGTGTGAGCAGTACTACACGGAAAAGGAGATCAAGGCCGGGATGTGCCCGGTGCACGATCGCCCCGTCGAATGGGTCGAGGAGCAGAACTGGTTCTTCCGGCTCAGCGCGTTCGAAGCACGCCTTCTCGAGCTCTACGAAGACCAACCCCAGTTCGTCGCCCCCGAGCCGCGCCGCAACGAGATGCTCAACCTGATCCGGGGCGGCCTGACCGACATCAGCATCTCGCGCGGTTTCTCACGCTGGGGTATCCCGGTGCCTGGGGATGAGTCGCAGGTGATCTGGGTCTGGTTCGACGCGCTGCCGGCGTACATCACGGGAGTCGGCTACCCGGACGACAGCGACGAGTTCTCGCGTTTCTGGCCGGCCGATGTGCACGTCATCGGCAAGGACATCACCCGCTTCCATGCGGTGGTCTGGCCGGCCATTCTAATGGCGGCGGGTCTGGCTGTGCCGCGCAAGGTGCACGCCCACGGCTTCGTCACCCTCAACGGGGAGAAGATGAGCAAGAGCCGCGGGATCTTCGTCGAGCCGGTGCAGCTGGTGGAGCGGTTCGGCAGTGATGCGGTGCGCTGGGTTCTGCTCAGCGAGGTGCCCTTCGACCGTGACGGCGACTTCTCGATGAGCAACTTCGTCGACCGCTACAACGCCGACCTCGCCAACGACTACGGGAATCTGGTGTCACGTACCACCAAGATGGTGCAGCGCTACTTCGCCGGACGGGTCCCGCCGCCGGGACCGCGCCAGCCGATCGACGACGAGTTGCGCAGCACCGCCGCCCGGATCCTGCCGGTGCTCGACGCCGCCATCGACCGGCTCGCGTTCAGTGAGGCCCTGGCGGCGGCGATGCAGCTGGTTGGTCGTGCCAACAAGTACATCGAGGAGACGGCCCCGTGGACCCTGCACCGCAACGGTGACCCGCGGCTGGGCACGGTGTGCGCGGAGCTGCTCGAGGCGATCCGGGTCTCGACCATGCTGCTCCATCCGTTCATCCCACGCGCCACGACACGGGTCGCGCAGGAGATGGGGCTGGCGCTCGAGGGAGATCTCACTGCCGAGCTGCGGACATGGCCCGCGCTCACCGAGGGAGCGACGATCGCCGTCGGGGAGATCCTCTTCCCGCGGCTGGACCGCGAGGCCGCGCTCGGCGCCGAATGACCGAGGAGGCGGCCGCGGCGGCGACGCTGGTCGATACCCACTGCCACCTGGTGCTGCTCGAGGAGCGCGGCCTTCTGCACGCGGCCCTGGACAGCGCGGCCGAAGCCGGAGTCACCCAGATCATCAGCGTCGGTCTCAACGTGGAGGACTCCGACCGCAATCGGGTCCTCGCCGAGGCGCATGACAACGTCTGGTTCACGGTGGGCTGGCATCCACACCAGGCGCGTGCCCCGGACGACGCCCAGCTCGAGGCGCTCGACACACTGCTGCGGCACCCAAGAGCGGTGGCGGTGGGGGAGATCGGGCTCGATCTCTTCTTTCGGCCCGGATACCACGACACGCCGCTTGACGAGCAGCGCCGCGCGATGCACGCGATGCTCGACCTCGCCGCGGCGCACCGCAAACCGGTCGTGGTCCATGACCGTGATGCGCACGCCGAGGTTCTCGCCGCGGTCCGCGAGCACGCGGGAGTCCGCGGTGTGATGCACTGCTTCAGCGGCGACGTCGCCTTCGCCCGCGAATGCGTTGCCGCCGGGTACGCGATCTCGTTCTCGGGCATGGTCACCTTTGCGCGCAGTGAGCCGATCCAGGCGTCCGCTGCCGCGGTCGGGGAGGGCGACTACGTGGTCGAGACCGACTCTCCGTTTCTCGCACCGGTGCCACACCGAGGCCGGCCCAACCTGCCCGGGTATGTCGCCGCCACCGCCGCGGCCGTGGCGCGACTGCGCGGGGTCGACGATGACGTGGCCCGTGCCCAGAGCACGAGGACGGCGCGCCGGGTCTTCAACCTGCCCAGCCGAGCGCCGTGACCGACACGCATGCGCCGGGCACGCCGGATCTCACCGATGCAGACACCCTGCACGCGGTGGCACGCCGCGCCGGACTGGTCGCCAAGCACAGGCTTGGGCAGAACTTCCTGGTCGACCGTGCCGTGCTCGACGACATCATCACCGCACTGGCGCCGACCGCGGACGACGACGTCCTCGAGGTGGGCCCCGGCATCGGCACGCTGACCGGCGAGCTGGCGGCCCGGGCGCGTCGCGTCGTCGCGGTCGACATCGACGAGCGATGCGTCGAGGCGACCCGCGCGACCCAGCGCGGCCGCCCCAACGTCGAGGTGGTGCACGGGGATGCACTCGCCGTCGAGCCCGCAGCGCTGGGGCTCGGAGAAGGCTGGATCGCCGCAGGCAACATTCCCTACAGCATCACCACGCCGCTGTTGACGCGTCTGTTCGAGATGGCCACGCCACCGCGTCGGGGCGTCTTCCTGGTGCAGCGCGAGGTGGCGGCGCGCCTTGCCGCGGAGTCCGGCGGTTGGAGCCTGGCGACGGTGGCGGTCAGGAGCGTGGCCACGGTGGATCGCCTCCGCGACGTGTCACCGGCGAGCTTCGACCCATCCCCTGCGGTGCACTCGAGCCTGGTCCGGCTGCGACCCGCGTCGCTGCTCAGCCACGACGACCGGGTCGCGGTCCTCGACATCGCCCGGGCCGCGTTCCAGATGCGCCGCAAGATGCTGCGCCACGGGATCACCCGCGCGGCCGGAGGCGACGAGCGCCGGGGCATGGCCTGGCTCGCGGCCGCCGGCATCGACCCGGGCCGCCGCCCGGGCACCCTCGACATCGACGAATGGCACCGCATCGCCCTCTGCGCCCGTACGCTTGACGCTCAGCCGTGACCGAACCGAGCATCTCCTTCCAGCCCGGCGACGAGGTTGCGCCCCCGGCGTCGCGCCGGCTCCACGCCGCACGCACCGCGGTGCCGCCGCTGCTCGACGAACGGCAGGGCCTGCGGGCGGTCATCTCACTGCCCGACTTCAGGAAGCTGTGGCTGGCCCAGGCAGCGAGCCAGCTGGCCGACAAGTTCCTGATGTTCACCCTTCTCATCGTCGTCTTCGACCTGAGCAGGAGGGCCTCGATCCAGTCGGTGCTGATGATCGCCTACACGCTGCCGTCGGTCTTTCTGAGCGCCCCGGCCGGGGTGATCGCCGATCGCTACGACAAGCGCACCCTGATGATCGCCACCAACGTGATCCGCGGCGGCCTGGTCCTACTGATCCCGCTCATCGAGGTGCTGCCCGTCGTCGGTCAGCAGGCCTGGCCGCTGATCATCGTCACCTTCCTGTTCAGCGCCGTGGGCCAGGTGTTCGCCCCGGCCGAGGCGGCCAGCATCCCCTCGCTGGTGCGCCGTGGCCAGATCATGGGGGCCACGTCACTGTTCATGACCACGGTGATCCTCACGCTGGTGATCGGGGTGCCCGCGGCGACGCTGGCGATCCGGCTGGTGGGAGAACGTGCGCCGTTCTACATCGCGGCCGCGCTGTTCGGCCTTGCCGCGATCGCGATCTGGCGCATCGGCACCTCGCTGCGCGCCGTCCGTACGGTGACGGCCCGGCCGCCGAGCCTGCGCAGCGAGCTGCACGAGGGAATCAGGGTCATCGCCGGCAACCCCGCCATCCGGCTCGGGCTCTACCAGCTGGCCATCGCGCTCGTGGTCGTGTTCACCGTGTTCGCGCTCGGACCCGTTTTCATGCTGCGCGAGCTGCACCGCTCCGACCAGGACACCTACCTGGTCCTGATCCCGGCGACGTTCGGGCTCGTCGCCATGGCGGCGCTGCTGGCCCAGCGCTCCAGCACCGCCATCTCCAAGGCCACGACCCTGATCGGTTCTCTCTGCGTTGGCGGCGCGTCGCTGGCGGCGATCGGCATCGCCCCCCCGCTCTTCAGGCAGATCGGCGCCCAAGGTGCACTGGTGCCGGTGGTGCTGGTGCTCAGCGGCGTGTTCGGCTGCGCGCTCGGCGGCCTGTTGATCCCCGCATTCACCGTTCTCCAGGAGCGCACCGACGAGGAGAGCCGGGGGCGGATCTTCGGCAGCATCTTCGCAGTCATCAACGCGGCGGTAGCGATCCCGCTGCTGGTTGCCGGGGTCATCGCCGACGCCGTCGGTGTGGCCAGCGTTGTGGCCGGACTTGGCGTCATCATCCTGCTCGGCGCGGTGGTTGCCAGGCTGGCCTTCTGGGGTCAGCTTGCGGTGCTCGACGCCGTCACCGACAAGGCCGACTGACCGTCGACGGGGTGGGCTGAGGTCGCGGCCGTGCAACGACGCCGTCGCGGCTGTGTCATATCTCCCTCGGTCCCTCCACCCGGTGCAAAGCTGGCCGGCACCGTTCCCCTCGGCACGGATCCCCGGGCAATGTGGAGAGACAAGATGCGGGCCATCGTCACGTGCGAGTGCTGCGGTCACCGCCAGGCCGTGGCCCGGCCGATTCGCTCACCCGAAGCCTTCCATGTCGTCTGCCACGAGTGCGAGGGGGTGCTCCGGGTCGAGGTGACCGCCGACGACCTGAGCACAGCGCAGAAGAGCGTTGGCCGATCGCGGAAGGCCAGGGTTTAGCGATCGACACCGTCCGGGGGGATCGAGCTGGGCTGGTATCATCAGCGGCTCCCGCGCGCCGGGTGCCGGTCGTGCGTCCCGGGCGCATAGCTCAGTTGGTACGAGCGCTGCGTTGACATCGCAGAGGTCTCTGGTTCGAATCCAGATGCGCCCACCACCTCTTTCTGCGAGCTGCTCTGGCCACAGCGGCCGGGCGGCTGCGGTATCGTCGGAGAGTTGCCCGGCGATCTGAGAGGAGGAACGGAATGCCACGGTTCATGGACTACCACGACGGTCTCAAGCTACCGCCCGACGCCCTCGCCAGCATCAAAGCAGACACTGTGGCCGGCAAGGTCGACGAGTTTGGCGTTCGCCAGGTCGAGCTGTATCACAACACCGACGGCAAGGTGTATTGCCTCCTCGATGGCCCGGACGAGAAGGCGGTGCGTGATCATCACGCGGCTCTCGGTGTTTCCTGCGGGCCGGTCGATCAGGTGGAGTCGCTGCTCTAGGGGCACGTGCGTCGCGCGGTGCGCAGCGCAGGCCTGCAGACACCTTAAGAAGTCTCGATCGCAGGTTCTGCGCACATCTTGCGCACAGGTGGGCGAACTCGGCCCAAACCCGCACGTCACCAGTTGTCCACACTTTGCACAGGCCGATTCGTGCTGGCGCGCAAAGTTGTGCACCGTGATCGTCGCGTTTGCATCGCCTCGGACCATTGACAATGGGCGTGAGCCGCGCCGTACACTGCCGGCCGTGGCAGGCGAGGAGCACATCGAGCCGGACGACTCGCAGCATCCGCAACGTCGCATCTGTGCGCGACGTGGGTGCGGGGTTCCTGTCAACAAGGCAACAGCGAAGTACTGCAGCGTGCGCTGCTGTTCACTCGACCCTGAGCGTCACGCACGGCTTCGCCTCTCGGCGCAGCGGTCAACACGTCGTGTGCTGCCGATGACGCGGCAGCTGAGCTTCGGACTGCCGGCCGCCAACAACCCGGAGGCTGCCCTGGCACTGTTTTCCGAAGGTCGCGAGGACGTTCCCAGAGGCATGTCCCGGCTCTGCAGTTGACCGCGCCGTCGGCCCACGACGTCGACGCGCCCGGCAGCATCCCTACAATTCGGCACCATGCCCGACGACATCGTCGACGACTCAGCCGAGGCAGGCCTGCCGCTCGAAGCGCCGGCTGAGCTGACTCTCGAAATCCTTCGCCACAGTGCGGCGCACCTGATGGCGGCTGCGGTGGTCGATCTCTACCCCGGCGCACAGTACGACGTCGGCCCCGCCACCGACGAGGGCTTCTTCTACAACTTCCGCCTTCCTGACGGCGCACACTTCGTCGAGGAGGACCTGCCTCGGATCGAGGCCAAGATGAAGGAGCTGTCCAAGCGCCGGGTGCCCTTCGAACGAGAGGTGATGTCCAAGCAGGCGGCACGCCGGCTCTTCAGCGAGCTGCATCAGGGCTTCAAGGTCGACATCATCGACCGCATGGACAGCGCGGTCGAGGATGTCGGGGTTTATCGCACCGGCGATTTCGTGGACCTGTGCCGGGGCCCGCATGTGCCCAACGCCGGCCACCTGCGCGCGATCAAGCTCCTTCGCGTTGCCGGGGTCTACTGGCGCGGAGACGAGCACAACGAGCAGCTGCAGCGGGTGTACGGCACCGCATTCTTCGAGCGCGAGCAGCTCGACGCGTTCATCGCCCTGCGCGGGGAGGCAAGGCGCCGCGACCACCGGCGGCTCGGCGCCGAGCTCGATCTCTTCTCTTTCCCCGAGGAGATCGGCTCCGGTCTTCCTGTGTTCCATCCCAAGGGTGGCCTGGTGCGCAAGCTGATGGAGGACTACTCGCGGCAGCGCCACCAGCAGGCTGGGTACGAGTTCGTCAACTCGCCGCACATCACCAAGGAGGATCTCTTCCAGACCTCCGGCCACCTGCAGTGGTTTGCAGACGGCATGTTCCCGCCGATGGAGCTTGACGGTGGCACCAAGTACTACCTCAAGCCGATGAACTGTCCCTTCCACATCCTCATCTACCGGAGCCGCCAGCGCAGCTATCGAGAGCTGCCGCTGCGCCTCTTCGAGCTCGGCACCGTGTACCGGTACGAGAAGTCGGGCGTGGTGCACGGGCTGACGCGCGTCCGCGGCCTGACCATGGACGACGCCCACATCTTCTGCACCAAGGCGCAGATGGCCGATGAGCTGCGTTCTCTGCTCACGTTCGTCCTCGACCTGCTGCGCGAGTACGGGCTCTCCGATTTCTACCTGGAGCTGTCCACCAAGCCACCTGACAAAGCGGTGGGCACCGACGAGCAATGGGCGGAGGCGACCGAGACGCTGCGAGATGCCGCGCTGGCGATGAACCTCGCCCTGGTGATGGATGAGGGCGGAGGTTCCTTCTACGGGCCGAAGATCTCCGTGCAGGCGCGCGACGCGATCGGCCGGACGTGGCAGCTGTCCACCGTCCAGCTCGACTTCCAATTCCCCGATCGTTTCGACCTCACCTTTGTGGAGCCGGACGGCAGCCAGGCGCGCCCGATCATGATCCACCGCGCCCTGTTCGGCTCCGTCGAGCGCTTCTTCGGGATCTTGCTCGAACACTACGCGGGTCATTTCCCGCTCTGGCTCGCGCCCGTGCAGGTGGAGATCGTGCCCGTGCAGGACGATTCCCCGGAGGTGATCGCCTACGTGTCGGCGCTGGCGGAACGGCTGCGCGCCTCCGGCCTGCGGGCGGTGGTCGACGACAAACCAGGCGTGCGCATGCAGGCCCGCATCCGCGACGCGGTCAGGCAGAAGGTGCCGTATGTGGTGGTGGTCGGCCGCAATGACATCGAACGCGGCGACGACGTGATCACGGTCCGCGCCACGCGCAGCGACACGCAGGAGAACCTGGCCGTGTCTGACCTCGTGCAACGGCTCGTCGTCGAGGTCGCCGAGCGAGCTCCCGGCTGACCTGGGCACGATGGCGCGCGCTGGACGCCTCCTGCTCGACGTCGTGCGCGAGGCCTTCCCCCGCGAGGACGCGGCGGCGCTGATCGCAGCCGGTGGGGTGCTCGTCGACGGAGTCCCGGTGACCAGCACCCGCTCACGCGTGCGCGCCGGCGCACACGTCAGCACGCGCCCGGCCAGCGCCCTGCGCGGTGCGGTCAAGCTTCGCGCCGCGCTGCAGGAATTCGACGTAGCCGTGTCGGGCCGGGTGGCCCTCGACGTCGGCGCGGCGGCCGGTGGCTTCACGACGGCCCTGCTCGACGCCGGCGCACGGCGGGTCTACGCCGTCGATGCCGGCCATGGCCAGCTGCTCGGCTCGCTGCGCCAGGACGAACGGGTCATCAACCTCGAAGCCGTCAACATCGCTGAGCTCGACACCACGTTGGTCCCCGACACCGTCGAGGTGATCAGCATCGACGTCTCGTATCTGAGTCTCAGCGGCGCTGTCGCCCAGCTCGATCGCCTGCGCATCGCGCCCGGGGCGATCCTGATCGGGCTGGTCAAGCCGATGTTCGAGCTGCGAGCAGCCACCGCGCCGTCTGACCGCGCCAGCCTCGACGCTGCGCTCGCCGCCGCCTCGGCCGGGGTCACCGCCGCGGCATGGGAGATCAGAGGCTGGATCGACTCACCGGTCACCGGGAGGCGGGGGGCGCGCGAGCTGCTGCTGCACGCCGTGCGCTCGCCGCGGTAGCGGTCGCTGCGGGGTGGTATGCTCACGCGTCGGACGCCATCGTGGCGCCGCAAAGAGGGTCCGTGCGCTGCGGCCTCACCTTCCGGGTTCGCCTTGGAGGTCCAGATCGGTCAGGCCTGGATAGCGGAATCGCTGTCCAGGTTTTTGTGTTTTGGAGGTTTCCACCCATCGCCTTTCGAGAGTTGAGGATCAACGAGCAGATCCGCATCCCGCAGGTTCGTCTCTTTGACGACACCACCGATGAAGCGCTCGGCATCGTCACCATCGAGCAGGCCAGGCAACTCGCCGTCGATCGCGGTCTCGACCTCGTCGAGGTGGCACCTCTGGCCCAACCGCCCGTCTGCCGGCTCATGGACTACGGACGTTTCAAGTTCGAGGCACTGAAGCGGGAAAAGGACAGCCGCAGGGACCACAACGTCGTGCAGCTCAAGGAGCAGAAGCTGCGCCCGAAGATCTCGGACAACGACTTTCGCACCAAGCTGGCCAAGGTGAAGCAGTTCCTCGGCGAAGGTGACAAGGTCAAGCTGACGATCATGTTCCGCGGTCGGGAGATGGTCCACCAGGAGTACGGCCGCAAGCTGCTCGACCGCATGACCGATGAGCTCAGTGACCTCGCGATCATCGAGAGATCCCCACTGGTCGAAGGCAGGAACATGATCATGATCCTCAGCCCGACGGCCAAGAAGCACACCCGTGGCGATCGTCCACACGAGGATCGCGCTCAGCCGTCTGAGCACGCCCACGCCGCCAACGGCAGCGCCAACGCCGAGCAGCAGCCCGGGGCAGGCTCCGCGGCGACCGCTCCGGCATCCGCGCAGGCCGTGGCGACGGTGACTGCTCCCGCTGCCAAGACGGCCACGGCCGCAAAGAAGCCCCCTGCAGCCGCAAAGAAGAGCGCCGCTGCGGCACCCCGAACAACCAGCACGACCACTGCCGCAGCCAAGCGGAGGGAAGAGAATGCCGAAAATTCGAACTCATAAGGCCACCCAGAAGCGTTTTCGCATCACCAGCACCGGCAAGGTGATGCGGCGGAAGGCCTTCAAGTCGCACATGCTCGAACACAAGAGCAGCAAGCGCAAACGGGTCATGAACAAGCAGCAGCCGGTGTCGCCGGCGGACGTCAAGCACGTGCGCCGCCTGGCCCCCTACCTGTAGCACCGAGGAGAGATCATGGCGAGAGTCAAAAGGGGCGTCACCGCGCGTGCCCGCCACAAGAAGATCCTCGAGCTGGCCGAGGGGATGCAGGGTGACCGCCGCCTGCACTTCAAGGCCGCCAACGAGGCGGTCATGCACTCGCTGTCGTACCAGTACCGCGACCGCAAGCTGCGCAAGGGCGACATGCGAGGCCTCTGGATCACGCGCATCAATGCTGCGGCGCGGCAGAACGGCCTGGCGTACAACCAGTTCATGCACGGGCTGAAGAACGCGGGCATCGACATCAACCGGAAGATGCTCGCCGACCTGGCAGTCGAGGATTCGGCATCGTTCACCCAGCTCGTCGAGGTGGCCCGGGGCGCTCTGACGTCGGCGTGACCGGCAATCGCGGCCAGCCACCGCACGCAGCGGCTGAGCAAACCCCAGGTCCTGACGTGCACACGGTGGCCGCGGCCGCCCTCGAGGAGGTGGCGGCGGCCGGCGACGATGCGACGCTCGACGCCGTGCGCTCGCGGTACCTGGGTCGCGGCGACGGTCTGCTCACCGTGTTTCGCAAGCGCATCGGGTCGACCCCCGACGCTGACGCTCGCCGTGCCCTCGGCCAGACCGTCAACGCGCTGGTGGAGAGGGTCACCGAGGCCATCCACGAGCGTCGCACCGCCCTGGCCACCGCCGGGCACGGCCCTGATCTCGAAGCGATTGACCTCAGCTGGCCGCCGCTGCCCCTGCGCCGTGGCCACCTCCATCCCGTCTCGCGCGTGATCCGCGACGTGCGGCGTATCTTTGCCCAGATCGGCTACATCGCCGTCGAGGGTCCCGAGGTCGAATTCGACCGCTACAACTTCACCCTGGTCAACATGCCGCCGGGGCACCCGTCGCGGGCCACCCAGGACACCTTCTACATCGACGACGATCGGCTGCTGCGCACCCATACGTCGCCGGTGCAGGTGCGCAGCATGCTGGTGCGCGGCGCTCCGCAGCGGGTCATCGTCCCGGGCAAGTCGTTCCGGCGTGACTATGACGCCACCCACTTCCCGATGTTCTTCCAGGTGGAGGGGATGTGCATCGACGAGGGCATCGCGCTGAGTGACCTCAAGGGCACGCTCGAGTTCTTCGCCCGCTCGATGTTCGGCGTCGACAGAAGGACCCGCCTGCGACCGCATCATTTCGAGTTCACCGAGCCGTCGGTGGAGGTCGACGTCTCCTGCGCGCTGTGCGACGGGCGTGGCTGCCGGCTGTGCAAGGGAACCGGCTGGCTGGAGTATGTCGGCGGCGGGATGATCCATCCCAACGTGCTGCGCAACGGGCGGATCGACCCGACGCGCTTCTCCGGCTTCGCGTTCGGCATGGGGCCTGACCGCATCGCGATGCTGGCATACGGTATCGAGGACGGCCGGCTTCTCTACGAGAACGACGTTCGCTTTGTGAGCCAAGCGTGAAGGTGTCGCTGGAGTGGCTGCGGGAGTACGCGGTGCTCGACGCGCCACTCGACACCCTGGTTGAGGGCCTGATCGAGACCGGGACCGAGGTCGAGCACGTGCAGCGCGGCCCAATGGGAGTCGTCGTCGCCCGGGTCGTTGGCCTGGCACCCGTGCCGGAGTCGACCAAGGGGGTGCAGTTCGCTGACATCGACGTGGGCGAGGCCGCACCGGTCCGGGTGCTGACCGGGGCCGCCAACCTCAGCGCCGGCGACCTGGTGCCCTACGCGCCGCCCGGGACGCTGCTGGTCGGCTGGGCCGAGCCACTCGGAGTTCGAGCCATGTTTGGCGGCAAGTATCAGTCCCCGGGAATGCTCTGCTCAGCGGTTGAGCTCGGCCTCGGCGAGGATGCCACCGGCATCCTTCATCTCGACCACGGCCAGCCGGGTCAGCCGTTGAGCGAGGCGGTGACCCTGGACACCGTCCTCGAGGTGGAGGTGACCACCAACCGGCCTGACTGCCTCTGCCATGTCGGCATCGCGCGCGAGGTGGCTGCGGCGATCGGCGAGACGGTGCGCGAGCCCGACACCTCCATCCCGGAGGGGCTGCTCAGCGCCGCCAGCCTGACCAACCGCGCAGCTGTCGAGGTCGAGGACCCGGAGGGTTGCCCGCGGTTCGCGGTGCGCATCATCGAGAACGTCGCCGTCGCCCCCTCGCCGGAATGGTTGCAGCGCCGCTTGCGCTCAATCGGTCTGCGACCGATCAGCAACGTGGTCGACGTCACCAACTACGTGGCCCACGAGCTCGGCCAGCCGCTGCACGGCTTCGACCTCGACCGCTTCATCGGAGCGCAGGCTGACGGCACCCGCGCCGCGCGGGTGGTTGTTCGGCGCGGTCGTGAAGAGCTGGTCACCTGCCTTGACGGCGTCGACCGTCGCGCCGGCCGGGGTGACATGGTGGTGTGCGCCGCGGAGGTTGCGGTGAGCTTCGCCGGCGTGATCGGCGGGGCGAGCACCGCGGTCGACGAGGCAACGCGCAACGTCCTGCTCGAGGCAGCCACCTGGGATGGCCCCACGGTTCGGGCAACGTCCATGCGGCACGGCGTTCGCACCGATGCGTCGACGCTCAACGAGAAGGGGCTCAGCGACACGCTGCCGCCGCTGGCGCTCGACCGCGCCGCGGCGTTGATCGCCGAGCTGGGGGCTGGCCATGTCCTCCAGGACAGGGTCGACGTCCGCGCCCGCGAGCTGCCGCCGATCCCGCCGATCGGGGTCAGCGGTGCCACCATCTCACGACAGCTCGGCTACCAGGTCGACACCACCGAGGCGGCGACGGTCCTCGCGCGACTCGGCTTTGGTGTCGAGCAGCAGGGTGACGACCTCACCGTTACCGTCCCCCATTTCCGCCGCGACGTTCTCATCGTCGAGGACGTGGTGGAGGAGGTGGGGCGCTCGCTGGGATACGACCGCGTTCCCAGCACGCTTCCCGGCCGGCGCATCGCTTCCGACGGTGTCGCCTCCGAACAGCCCGCCGAAGACCGCGTCAAGGACGTGCTCATCGGAGCCGGCTACGACGAGGCGATCACCTGGTCGTTCATCTCCTCATCGCTGGCCGCTTCCCTCGAGGGCGTGGGGGAGGGTCGCACGCCGATCCCCCTGCGCAACCCGCTGTCCGAGGAATGGAGTGTTTTGCGCACCAGCCTGCTCCCCGGGGTGGTGCAGGCGGTGGCGGGCAACGTCCGGCGCGGCGTCGACGGGGTTCGCCTCTTCGAGCTTGGCCGCGCCTTCTGGGAGGGCGAGCGGCGCGGCCGGGCGCCGGGTTCGACGGCGGACAGCCTCGACGACGCCTTCACGCCGCTGCCGGCGGAGCCGCTCCTTTTGACCGCCGCCGCGACAGCGTCGAGCGCTGCCGAGGCAGAGGCCCGTCTTCGCGCTCTCCAGGCGGTGGTCGCGCGCGTCGCTCACGAGCTGGGCGCCGGTGCCGTGCAGACCGTCCCGGGGGCTGTCGCGGGCATGCGCAGCGGCCGGGCCGGCCGGCTGGTCTGCGACGGCCGCGACATCGGCGTGGTTGGCGAGCTCGACCCCGCCAGCCTCGCCCGTTTCGACGTGCGCGGTCGTGTTGCCGTCGCCGAGATCGAGGTCGAGCCGCTGGTGCTGCCATCGCTGCTGGCGACGCGACGCTACCTGGCTCCGCCTCGCCACCCGGCGGTGGTCCAGGATCTCTCGGTGACCGTGCCCTCGGATGCCCTCGCCGGCGACGCATTGACCGCAATCCATCAGGCCGGCGGCTCACTTCTAGAGAGCGTCGTTCTCTACGACCAGTACCAGGGGGCAAGCGTCGGTGCTGCTCGGAAGGGCTGGACGTTCCGCCTCACCTACCGTGCCGCGGACCGCACGCTCACCACCGACGAGGCTCAGGGCGTGCAGGCGGTCATCGCGCAAGCGTTGCGGTCGAGCTGCGCCGCTGAGGTGCGGCGATAGCGCGGCATCTGTCGCGGGCTTTCCTGTCCCGCGATGCGGCGGATGTGGCTCCCGAGCTGGTCGGTGCGGTGATCGTGACCGGCGCAGGGACGCCCGCGGAAGTTTGCGCCCGTGTTGTCGAGGTCGAGGCATACCGCGGCCGCGACGATCCTGCATCCCACGCGTTTCGCGGCCCCACCCCGCGCGCATCGATCATGTTCGGTGAGCCGGGCCACCTGTACGTGTATTTCAGCTACGGGATGCATCACTGCGCCAACGTGGTGTGTTCACCGGTGGGCACTGCCTCCGCGGTGCTGTTGCGCTCGGCGGTCGTCGAGCAAGGGGAGGAGACGGTGCGCTTGCGGCGCGGCCAGGCTCCGGCTAGGGCGCGCCTGCTGAGCGGGCCGGGCAACCTGTGCAAGGGCCTCGGCCTCGCCATCGCTGACAACGGTGCGGACCTGTGCGCTGCCGGTCCCATCCATCTCGAGGCGGCGGCCCCGGGCGTGCCGCTGCGGGTTGGTCCGCGCGTCGGGATTGGTCGCGCCGTCGAACTGCCTCTGCGTTTCTGGTGGGCCGGACACCCGGCCGTCTCGCCGCCGCGCTCTTCGCGACCCACAAACAAAGGGACCGGCGCAGAGGCCGGTCCCTGAATGTTTGTGCCGATCACAGTCGGCGGCCCGGCTGAGCAGCCGGGCTAATCAGTGGGCACCCGCAGGTGCCGGCTGGCCAGCCCGAACCGGCTTCACGACCTCACCGCGCAGCGCGCTCTTCCAACCAATCACCGGAGCCCGGCCGACCGCGTGCCGGGGGTTCGACGGTGGCGCCATCGGAGCGGTGGAGGTTGCGACCCGTGTCCGGGCCCTAACTCTCGGCTCGAGTGGCCCGGTAGAGTTCGAAGACCGTTCGCATCGTGAAGTAGTCCTCCGTATGCACTCGGTTCCTTGCTACCAGCATAGGGCCGCCGGGGCGCTAGTCAAGAGGTCTGTGCGGTTCGTCACCGGACGGTCGGACTCATAGACTGAGACCCACGACGGCAATACAATGGCAAACGCCTGTTCGGCAACGGAGGATTCATGTCCGGTCACAGCAAGTGGGCGGGTATCAAGCACAAGAAGGCGATCGTCGACGCCAAACGTGGCCAGGTCTTCACCAAGGTCGCCCGCGAGCTGTCGGTCTCGGTTCGCGAGGGAGGACCGGATCCCGCGTCCAACTTCCGCCTGCGCCTCGCCATCCAGAAGGCGCGCGAGGTCAACATGCCCGCCGACAACATCGACCGAGCCATTCAGCGTGGTGCCGGCGGCAAGGAAGGCGCCCAGCTCGAGGAGATTCGCTATGAGGGCTACGGCCCACATGGGGTGGCGGTGATGGTCGACGTGCTCTCCGACAACCGCAACCGCACCGTTGCCGCGATCCGCAACCTCTTCACCCGTGCCGGCGGGTCGTTGGGCGAGACCAACAGCGTCGGCTGGATGTTCAAGCAGGAGGGTGTGCTCCGCGTCTCCGCCGCCGGACGGGATCCCGACGAGCTGGCCCTCGAGCTGCTCGAGGTCGTCGACATCGGCTCCGACGGCGATGTCTCCGTCGACGGCGATGCGGTGATGGTGACGGTGGACCCGGCCCGCTTGGAGAGCGTGCGCACGACTTTGGAGAATGCAGGCCACCGCGTCGACTCGGGCGAGGTGACCATGAACCCGAGCACCTCGGTGCCGCTCGACGCCAAGCAGGCCACCGCGGTGCTGCGCCTGCTCGAGAACCTCGAGGAGGACGATGACGTACAGCAGGTGTACGCCAACGCCGAGATTCCCGACGACGTGCTCGAGTCGGTCGGCTGAGGGGTGCGAGTCCTGGGCGTCGATCCGGGGCTGGGCCGCACTGGTGTCGCAGTCGTCGACGGCCACCCCGGGGCACTGAAGCTGGTGCACGCGGGATGCCTGCAGACGCCGGCCGGGATCGACGACTCCGAGCGTCTGTTCCTGCTCTCCGAGCTGATCGGCGCGGTCGTGGCTGAGCAGCGACCCGCGGTCGCCGCGGTGGAACGACTCTTCTTCTCGACCAACCGCAGCACCGCGATGCGCGTCGCCGAGGCTCGCGGCGTCCTGCTCTGCGCGCTTGCTGCCGCGGGCGTCCCGGTGGCCGAGTACACGCCCAACGAGGTCAAGGAATCGGTGGCCGGCTACGGGGCGGCGCGCAAGCCGCAGGTGCTGCGCATGGTCGTGCGCCTGCTCGGGGTCGATCGCATCGAAGGGCCGGACGACGTGGCCGATGCCTGCGCCATCGCCGTCTGCCACCACCATCGCGCGGCGCTGACGCTGCGGGTGCGCGGCCAGGGTACGCGAGCGACGGTCAGCCCGCTCGACGTCGCGGTCGCCGCGGCGCGTGCCCGCCTGGGCACCGGGACGGGATGATCACGCTGCTGCGCGGCCGTGTCGCGGCTGTGGAGGATGACGTGGTCACGCTTGATGTCAACGGCGTCGGCTACGCGGTGCAGTGCCACCTGCGCACGGCGGTGTCGCTGCACGGCAGCACCGGCGAGGTCACCGTGCACGTGCACACCTCGGTCACCGACGACGCGATCCGGTTGTACGGGTTCACCACGACCGAGGAGCTTCGCCTCTTTCGCCTGCTCATCGCAGTCGAGAGGATCGGTCCCAAGGCCGCTCTGAGCATCCTCGGCCGGGCCGACCTGACCACCATGGTGCGCGCGCTGCGCAGCGGTGACGCCGCGATGGTGGCGACGGTCCCGGGCATCGGTCTGAAGACCGCCGAGCGCGTCGTCCTCGAGCTGCGCGGCAAGCTCGACCGTCTCGCGCTGCCCGGCGACACGGCCACGCCGGTTGCCGCCGCGGCGGATCAGGCGATCCGCGCCGCCGTTGACGGCCTGGCCACCCTGGGCTTTCGCGAGGCGGCGGCGCGCGATGCGGTGCAGGCCGCCCTGCGGGAGGGAGCCGAGCCGCTCGACGTGGCCGCGCTCGTCGCCGCGGCGCTGCGCCGGCTCGACATGGTGGCGGCCGGCTGATGGATGAGTCGCGGGTGGTGACGCCGCTCGAGGTGGAGGAGGAGCACGCCGCCGAGGTTGTGCTCCGCCCCAAGAGCCTCGAGGACTTCGTCGGCCAGGCCGGCATCCACGAACAGGTCCGCGTGCTCATCGAGGCTGCCCGCGGTCGCGGCGAGCCGATCGACCACATCCTTCTGTATGGACCGCCCGGGCTGGGCAAGACGACCCTGGCACAGATCATCGCCAACGAGATGGGTGTCCAGGCTCGCCTCACCTCCGGCCCGGCGCTCGAGCACCAGGGGATGCTCGCGTCCATCCTCACGTCTCTCAACGACCGCGACGTCTTCTTCATCGACGAGGTGCACAGGCTCAACCACGCCGTGGAGGAGGCGCTCTACCCGGCGATGGAGGATCTCGCCTTCGACTTCGTGGCGGGTCGCGGGGCCAGCGCCCAGACGCTTCGCCTCAGCCTCAACCGGTTCACGGTGATCGCCGCAACCACGCGAGCGGGAGCCCTCGGCGGCCCGCTGCGCGACCGGTTCGGCGTGACCTTCCGGCTCGACTACTACGACGTCGCAGAGCTGACCGACATCATCAGGCGCAGCGCGCGCCTCCTGAAGATCGCCATCGACGACCAGGGCGCCGCGCTGCTCGCATCGCGTGCGCGCGGCACACCGCGTGTCGCCAACCGGCTGCTGCGCCGCGCCCGGGACTACGCGCAGGTGCGCGCGGCAGGCCACATCGACGTGGCGGCGGCCACGGCATCGCTCGACATGCTCGGTGTCGACGCCGCCGGCCTCGACGAGATGGACCGCCGCGTGCTCGAAGCCCTGTGCGGGCCGCTCCGAGGCCACCCCGTGGGCGCGCAGACCATTGCTGTCAGCGTCCAGGAGGAGGCAGAGACCATCGAGGACGTGGTCGAGCCGTATCTCATCCGCCTCGGCATGGTCGCGCGCACCCCGCGCGGGCGGGTGCCGACGGCCCGCGCATATCAGCACCTCGGCCTGTCGGTTCCCGCCGGCACCGTGGGCGGCGACAATCTCCAGTCGTCACTGTTCGCATAGCCGCTTGGATGGCTGCTGTCACCGGCGACCTTCGCCATCGCGCGCCGGCGTTGTCCACTGACCTGTTCGACTACTCGCTTCCCCCTGACCGGATCGCGCAGACACCCCGCGACCCGCGCGATTCGTCGCGGCTGCTCCACCTCGGCCGCGACGGGGCCATCGACGACCACCTGTTCACAGCTCTGCCGGACCTCCTCCGTGCCGGCGACCTTCTGGTCGCCAACGACACCCGGGTCCGCGCCGCCCGGCTTCGCGGCACGCTGGCTGACGGTGCACCGGCGGAGGTGCTCCTCCTCGAACGCCTGCAGCGCGGCCGTTTCACCGCGCTGGTGCGCCCCGGTCGGCGGCTGCGCAGTGGGCAGGTGGTGCGCCACGGTGACTCACTCCAGGTCACAGTCGAGGGACCCGCCCCGGGCCATCCCGGCGCGCGCGTGGTTGCCCTCGCCGCGGATGGCGACATCGAGGAGGCCATCGCGAACGCCGGCGAGGCTCCGCTGCCACCGTACATCCATACACCGCTGCACGACGCCTCGCGTTACCAGACGGTGTACGCCACCGGCGAGCCTGCCTCCGCGGCGGCGCCGACCGCCGGGCTGCATTTCACCCAACGCGTGCGCGACTCGCTCACCGCTGTGGGCGTGGGTTGGGCAACGGTGCAGCTCGATGTCGGCCTGGGCACGTTCGCGCCCATCACCGCGACCGATGTCCGCACCCACCGCATGCACGCGGAGCGCTGCACTCTCCCCGCCGCGACGGCGTCGCGCATCGAGGAGACGCGCAGACGCGGCGGTCGGGTCGTCGCCGTCGGCACCACGGTGGTGCGCACCCTGGAGTCGCATGTCGACGGGGCGGGACGGCCACATCCGGGGACCATGGCAACGCAGCTGTTCATCAACCCCGGGCACCACTTTGCCGTGGTCGATGGCCTGCTCACCAACTTCCACCAGCCCCGCTCATCGCTGCTCGTGCTACTCGCCTCGCTGGTGGGCGACCGCTGGCGCGATGCCTACTCGCATGCCCTCGACAACGGCTATCGCTTTCTCAGCTTCGGCGACTGCATGCTCTGCTGGCGCGACAGCGGGTCGCGATGACCGCGCTGACCGTCGACGCCAGCGACGGCTGCGCGCGCTCGGGGCGCCTGCGCACCGCGCACGGGGAGGTGCGCACCCCCGCGTTCATGCCGGTCGGCACGCATGCCACCGTCAAGTCACTCGACCCGGCCGAAGTACGAGCGTGTGGCGCCGACATCCTGCTCTGCAACGCCTACCACCTCGCGCTGCGCCCCGGTGTCGACCTCATCGAGCGTGCCGGTGGCCTGCACGCCTTCATGGGCTGGGATGGTCCGATCCTCACCGACAGCGGCGGCTTCCAGTTGGTCAGCCTGCGCCGGGTTGCGTCCGTCGACGAGGAGGCGGCGACGTTCGTGTCCCCTTACGACGGCACCAGGCTGCGCGTCAGCCCCGAGGAAGCCGTCAGCATGCAGGCGAGGCTCGACGCCGACATCGTCATGTGCCTCGATCAACCGGTCGGCTGGGGCAGCGATGCGGCGGCGGCGATCGCCGCGACGGAGCGCACCCACCGCTGGGCGATGCGCTGCCGGGCCGCGCATCCCGGCCAGGGCCGGCTGCTGTTCGGCATCTGCCAGGGCGGCTTCGACGCAGAGGCACGCAGGGAGTCGGCGGCGCAGGTGGCCGCGCTCGACTTCGACGGTGTCGCGGTCGGTGGGCTGTCGGTGGGCGAGCCGCTCGAGGTGATGGAGGCGATGACCGCGGCCTCGCTGGCCGAGCTGCCCTCGACAACGGCGCGGTATTTCATGGGGCTCGGCACCGACAGTGAGCTGCTGACCATGGTGGGGATGGGCGTCGACATGTTCGACTGCGTGGCGCCCACCCGCCTCGCCCGGACCGGCGCCGCGATGACCCCGGATGGTCGCCTGGCGCTGCGCCGGGCGGTGTATCGCGACGACGTGCGACCGCTGGTCGCCGGCTGCCCCTGCCCCGCCTGCACGAGGTTCTCACGCGCCTACCTGCGCCACCTCTTCATGGCCGGTGAGATTCTCGGCCACCGTCTGCTCACGCTCCACAACGTGACCCACCTGGCCAACCTGATGGCGGCGGCACGCGAGGCCATCACCGCCGGACGTTTTGGGGCGTTCCGCGCCGAGTCCGACGCCCGCCTGCGCGCCGGCAGGGGCGCCGATGACGGTGCCGACGAGGCACCATTGCCGGCCCCGGCGCGGCGAGTCGGAACGCCCCGGATCCCGGCTACACTCGATCCCAGTGGGTGATTTCTTTCTCCGCGTGTCCCGCATACGCGTCATCGTTGTCGTCCTCATCGTGCTCGCTGCCCTCTTCATCGATGGCTACAGCCTGTTCTACCGGTACGTCGTGGTCCATCAACCGCTCGGGCAGAACCTGACCACCGTTCCCAACATCGGCGGTCACCCGATCACGTTCGTCAAGGGCCTCGACCTCCAGGGCGGCACCGAGCTGACGGTGCAGATCTGCCGGGGCCTCAACGACCCGCCGGGGAGCAACTGCCGCAACGGACCCAAGGGTCAGAGCGTGACCGAGGCGCGCGACAAGACGCTCCCGCTGCTGCAGGCTCGTGTCAACGGGCTCGGCGTCTCCGAAGCGGCGGTGTCTGCGCAGGGCTCAGACCAGATCCTCATCCAGATCCCGGGTGTCTCGCTCGACCAGGCGCGCCAGGTGGTGGGCACCACCGCCAAGCTGCACTTCGCCACAGCGGTGGCCGGCGCGCCCAATCCCAACGACCCGAAGTTCCTCGCCGACCAGGAGCGGCTCTTCGACGTCAACCAATTCGCCAACACACAGCTGTACCCGACGGGCTACCACTGGAAGATCGACGACGCGCTGGATGCCAGTGATGTGATCCAGGCCAGCGTCGGCACCGACCAGAGCGGTCAGATCGCGGTCAACATCAACTTCAACGACGCCGGCGCCACCGAGTGGAACAAGGTGACCACCGCGGCGTACGCGTTTTACCAGCAGAGCCCACAGGCACCGCCCCCGCAGGCGCAGGTGGCGATCTTCCTCGACAACCAGATCATCACCGCCCCGGTGGTGCAGGGCCCGTCGAGCAACAAGACCCAGATCACCGGCGGCTTCACCAGCCAGGCGGCCCAGGCGCTGGCCAGTGACATCTCCGCAGGGGCGCTCCCCGCCGAGATCACCACGGTGTCGAGCAACGAGGTCAGCGCCACCCTCGGTCAGCAGACAGTGCAGCGCAGCCTGATCGCCGGCGCCGTGGGCCTGCTGATCATCGTGCTCTTCATGCTCGGCTACTACCGGTTCCCCGGCCTGCTCGCCTGCCTGGCGCTGGTTGCCTACGGCGCGATCGTGCTGGCGCTGTTCAAGATCATCGGGGTCACGATCTCGCTGGCCGCGCTGGCCGGCTTCCTGCTCAGCGTGGGCATGGCAGTCGACGCCAACGTGCTCATCTTCGAACGAACGCGCGATGAGCTACGCCACGGGCGCAGCGTGGGCGCGGCCGTCGACGCCGGCTTCCGGCGTGCCTTCCCGGCGATCCGCGACAGCAACATCTCCACGATCATCGCCTGCCTGGTGCTGGCCATCCTGGGCACCGACATCGTGCGCGGTTTCGCGATCACGCTGGGCATCGGCGTCGCGGTCAGCTTCTTCAGCGCCGTCACGGTGACCCGTGCGCTGCTGGCGGGGGCGCTGCGACTGCGGCTCGGCCGCAATCCAACCATGTACACCCAGATCCACGAGGAGTACCTCGAGAAGCCGCCGAAGGGACGCTTCGACATCGTGCGCTCGCGCAACTGGTACTTCGCCGGCTCGCTGGCGATCATCATCCCCGGGATCCTGGCCATCCTCTTCTGGGGCTTCCGGCTCGGGCTGGACTTCAGCGGTGGCTACAAGGTCACGGCCACGCTGGCGCATCCGGGGACGCAAGCCCAGGTGATCAGCACGGTGGACTCGGCGATCGGCAACCTGCAACCGCAGGTGCAGGCCGACTCCGGCAACCAGTACGAGATCAGCTTCCTGCCCGGCACCGCGACCGGCGGCAGGGATCCCGTGCAGGCCGTCCAGGGCGCACTGACCAGCAAGTTCGGCCTCGCCACGGATCCGAAGACCGGCAACCCGGCAATCCAGGAGCAGTTCATCGGCCCGAGCGTCGCCTCCGACCTGGTGCGCAGCGCAGTGATCCTCATCCTGGTGGCCTCGGCGCTGATCGCGACCTACCTGGCGCTCGCGTTCCGCAAGCAGCGGGCGATCTCGGCATGGCGGTTCTCGGTCTGCGCCTTCTTGAAGCTGCTCCATGACGTGTTCGTGCTGGCGGGGATCTGGGCGATCATCGGCCACTTCACCGCCCTCGGCCAGGTCGACACCCTGTTCGTGACCGCGTTGCTGACCGCGGTGGCGTTCTCCATCCACGACACCATCGTGGTGTTCGACCGGGTGCGCGAGAACCTGCGCTACGGCCCCCGTCTCACCTTCGACCAGGTGGTCAACCTGTCGACGGTGCAGACCATGACGCGCTCGTTGAACACGTCGCTGACGGTTGCATTCGTGCTGCTCGCGCTGGTGCTCTTCGGCGGCTCGACGATCACCGGCTTCGTGCTCGCCCTGCTTGTCGGGATCGTCACCGGGACGTACAGCTCGATCTTCAACGCCAGCACCCTGCTCGTCGCCTGGCAGAAATCATCCGAGCACCGCGTCGCCGGGCCGCCGCCCGGCGCGCCACGGAGGGTCGCGCGCGCGGCGTGACCAACAATCGGTGAACACGTGAATACGGTTTCCACGGAACGGCTGACGGAGCTGGTCCAGCCGTCGCTGCGCCACCTCGGGCTCGACCTCGTCGAGCTGCAGTGGCGTCCCGGCCGCACCAGCGTGCTGCGCCTGATCATCGACTCGAGCGCGGGGGTGACGCTGGACGACTGCGAGCGCGTCTCCCGCGCCGTCGGCGCGGTGTTGGATGCCTACGATCCGATCGCCGGGCGATACGCGCTGGAGGTGTCGTCACCCGGTGCGGAGCGCCCGCTGCGCAGCGAGGCCGAATGGCGGGCCGCCGTGGGACGGCGGATCAACGTGCGCCTGCGCTCCGGCGAGGCCGAGATGGTCGTGGAGGGCCGCCTGCTTCGCCTCGACGACGCCAGCGCGGACGTGGAAGCTCGCGACCGCCATCGCCGCAAGCTGATGACGCTGCCGCGAGCCGAGGTCATCGCCGCCAAGATCGTCGTCGACATCTGACCGAGATGACCGACCTCCCCGCCACGCAGCTCGACGCGGCCATCGCCACACTCCGCGAGACGACCGAGTTGAGCGACACGCGCCTCGCGGCCCTCTTCGAGGCCGCGTTCGTGGACACCTACCGGCGCCTGGTCGAGGACGACGGCGCGGTGCACGCGCGCGTCGATCTCGCCGCGGGCCGCTGCGTCCTCTACCGCACCGGCGACGGCGGCGACGAAGTTCCCGTCGACGTCGCCATCCCCGACTTCCCCCGCCAGGCGGCCCAAGCCGCCCGCGCGGCGGTGGCGGCGGCGCTCCGCGAGGCGGGCAAGGACCGGGTCCTGCGCGAGGCGTCCATGCACCGCGGCGAGCTCATCGACACCATCGTCGACCGTCACGGCGGCTCGGTCTGGTACCTCCGCGCCGGCGAGATGCGAGTGCTGCTGCCGCCCGAGGAGCAGGCCCAGGGCGAGGAGCTCATCCCCGGCCGCCACCTCAAGGTGATGGTGCTCGAGGGCAGGCGGCGCACCCAGGACGCCGTCGTGGTCGTGTCGCGATCTCACCCCCAGCTGCTCCGGCTCCTGCTCGAGCAGGAGGTGCCGGAGGTGGCCAACGGGCAGGTCGTGGTGCGTGGCATCGTCCGCGAGGCCGGACGGCGCAGCAAAGTGGCGGTGGAGGCGGCGGACGCCGCCGTCGACGCCCGCGGTGCGTGCATCGGGCCGCGTGGCATCCGCCACCAGGCGATCACCTCCGAGCTCGGCGACGAGCAGGTACAGATCGTGGTCTGGTCGGACGACCAGGCGACCTACATCGCCAACGCCCTGGCCCCGGCGAGCGTCCGCAGCGTGGACCTCGACGAGGTGAGCCGGACGGCCACGGTGACCGTCGCTGCCGATCAGCTGTCGCTGGCGATCGGCCGCGGCGGCGACAATGCCCGTCTCGTCGCCCGGCTGTGCGGCTGGCGCATCGACATCGTGGGCGCGGAGTAGGGGCCGGCGTGGGCCACGTCCCGGACCGGACCTGCGTGGGTTGCAGGCTGGTGAGACCCCGGTCCGACCTGGTTCGCCTCGCCATCGATCGCGGCGGACAGGTTACTCTTGACGTTCGCA
This sequence comes from Candidatus Dormiibacterota bacterium, assembly GCA_036561525.1. Lineage (GTDB taxonomy): Bacteria > Chloroflexota > Dormibacteria > Aeolococcales > Aeolococcaceae > Aeolococcus. Next base: position 112,369 of record DATBPD010000009.1, read on the forward strand.
ATCAGCTTCCTGGCCGGGGAGCCTACCTCTGCGCGGGCGGCACCGGGTGCCTCGAGCAGGCACGGCGCCGGCGAGCGCTGACGCGTTCCCTGCGCGTTGGGGAAGATGTCATCAACTACGAGGGACTGGTCGCCCTCCTCGGGGCGCCACGACGGGAGGACGAGCCATCGCCACGGTGAAGAAGCTCACATTGCCGGCCACGGTGTCGGTCAAGGAGCTCGCCGAACGCCTGTCGGTCTCCGGACCTGAGCTCATCAAATACCTGATGGGCAACGGCGTGATGGCCTCCCTCAACCAGTCGGTGGACTTCGAGACCGCCGCCCTGGCCGCCGATCACTTCGGCTTCGAGGCGGAGACCGAGGCGGCGACCGCAACGGCGCCGACGAGCACCCGTCGCCGCAACCCGCTGTTCGACCTGTCGGGCAACGACCCCGGGACGCTGGTGGCCCGCCCACCTGTGGTGACCGTGCTGGGCCATGTCGACCACGGCAAGACGTCGCTGCTCGACCGCATCCGGGAGACCACGGTCGCGGCCGGAGAGGCCGGCGGGATCACTCAGAAGATCGGCGCCTACCAGGTGGAGAAGAACGGCCGCCCCATCACCTTCATCGACACCCCCGGCCATGAGGCGTTCACCGCGATGCGCGCCAGGGGCGCGGACGTCACCGACATCGCCATCCTGGTGGTGGCCGCCGACGACGGCGTCATGCCCCAGACCGAGGAGGCCATCCAGCACGTCCGCAGCGCGGAGGTGCCGATCATCGTGGCGCTCAACAAGGTCGACAAGGACGGGGCCAACCCCGACCGGGTGCTGCAGCAGCTGGCCGACCGTGGCCTGGTGAGCAGCGACTACGGCGGTGACATCACGGTGGTCCGCACCAGCGCCAAGACCGGCGTGGGCGTCGATGACCTGCTCGACATGATCCTGCTGACCGCCGACGCCGAGGTCGAGCCCAAGGCCGACCCAAGCGGCAGCGCCGTGGGCACGGTCATCGAATCCGATCGTGACCCCGGCCGCGGCCCGGTCGCCACCGTGCTGGTGCAGAACGGCACGCTGCGCATCGGCGAGTACATCGTGGCCGGACAGGTGTACGGACGCGTCCGCGCCCTGCTCGACGAGCGCGGCGCCCGCCTCCAGAAGGCGGGGCCGAGCACGCCGGCGGTGGTGACCGGGCTCTCCGGCGTCGCCGAGGCCGGCGACGTGTTCCAGGTGATGAAGAACGAGCGCAGCGCCCGGTCGCTGGCCGAGGAGCGCGCCATCGACGCCAAGCAGCGGCTGGCCCAGCCGGTCCGGCGCATCACCCTCGCCGACCTCGCCTCGCAGGTGGCCGAGGGATCGGTGAAGAACCTCAACCTGTCCATCAAGGCCGACTCCACCGGGTCGCTCGAGGCGCTGCGCGGCCAGGTCGAGAAGATCGAGGACCCGAGTGTCAAGGTGGTCGTGGTGGCCTCCGGGGTCGGTCCGATCGGCGAGGCCGACGTCAACCTGGCGGCGGTCACCGATTCCATCGTGATCGGCTTCAACGTGCACCCCGACGACCGCGCCAAGATCGCCGCGGACGCTCAGGGCGTCGACGTTCGCTTCTACGACGTCATCTACCAGATCACCGACGACATCGCCAACGCCATCAAGGGGCTGTACGAGCCCACCTTCATCGACGTGCTCCAGGGGCGGGCCGAGGTGCGCCAGGTGTTCACCGTCGACGGCAGGAACGCCATCGCCGGTTCCCACGTTGTCGAGGGCCGCATCCCGCGCAACTCGACCGCGGTGGTGCAGCGCGACGGCAGGCAGATCGCCCGCAGCCGGATCGCCGTGCTCAAGCGCTTCAAGGACGACGTGCGCGAGGTGGCCCGTGGCTACGACTGCGGCATCACCCTGGAAGACTTCGCCGACTTCGCGGTCGGAGACATCCTCGAGGCATACACGGTCGAGCAGCAGAATCTGTGAGTGCCGCATCGGCTCGTTGCCGTCGCGGCGGAGCCAGGTCATGACGACCAACTTCCACAGCCACGCCCAGCACAGTTCGCGACCACCGCGCACTGAGCGGATCGCCGAGCAGCTGCGTCAGGAGATCTCGCAGCTGATGCTCACCGAGATGAAGGACCCACGCGTGCGAATGGCGTCGATCAGCGAGGTGAAGGTGGCTCCCGACATGCGCAGCGCCCGGCTCATGGTCAGCGCGGTGGGGGAGGAGCGCGAGCGCCACGCCGTGGTGGTGGCGCTGCGTGGGGCGGAGGGCTATTTGCGCGGCCGGCTGGGCGAGCGGCTCGAGAACCTCAAGACCGCGCCACGGCTGCGCTTCGAGCTCGATGAGTCGATCGCCTACAGCGTGTACATCAGCAGCATGCTGCGCGAGCTGGACATACCGGAAGCGCGGAGTGAAGCGGAACCTGAAGCGGAGGTCACAATGTGACCGCGGTGACCACCGACTGGCCGCCGCTGGAGAGGGTGGTCGGCGACATCCGGGACATCCTCGACCGCGCTGGAGTGATCAGCTGCCTGGCGCACAAGGACGCGGATGCCGACAGCCTGGGTTCGGCGCTCGCATTCGCCCTGTCCATGCGCGCGCTGGGACGCGACGCGCGCGTTCTCGTGCCATCGCCGATGCCGCGCATGCTCGACTACCTGCCCGGGTTCGACACCATCAGCGAGAGCGGCGCTGACGACGTCGGCGTGCTCTTCACCTTCGACTGCGCCACCACCGCCCGGTTCGGTGACAAGGCGGACCTCATCGGCCGGACGCCGACGGTGGTCAACGTGGACCACCACGTCAGCAACGAGGGCTTCGGTGTGATCAACCTCATCGAGCCCGACGCCAGCGCCACCGGTCAGGTGGTGTACGACCTGCTCACCGCGCTGGGCGCACCGATCACCGCGGACGTGGCCACCAACCTGTACGCCGCGCTGTTCACCGACACCGGCGGCTACCGCCACGAGAACACCACACAGGCCGCGCTGCGACTCGGGGCCGACCTGGTGGCCGCCGGCGCCGACCCCGCTTGGGTGGCGCTGAAGAGCTACAACTCACGGTCGGTGTCCCAGCTCAAGCTCGAGGGGCTCGCGGTGGCCAACCTGCGCACCGAGCTCGACGGGCGCCTGGTGTGGTCGGCGATCACCCTGGAGATGCTCGAGCAGACCGGCGCCGACATGATGGAATCCGAGGGCGTGATCGACGAGCTGCAGAGCATCGACACCATGGAGGTGGCGCTGCTCTTCAAGGAGAACTCTCCCGGCGTGACCAAGGTGAGCGTCCGCACCCGCGAGCCGCTGGACGCGACGACGATCTGCGCCCCGTTCGGCGGGGGAGGCCACCGCCGCGCTGCCGGTGCCGAGCTCAACGAACCGCTGGCCACCTTAGCGCCGCGAGTGCTCGAGGTGGCCCGGGAGCTGCTCCGGTCGGTGGGGTGATTCCAGCCGTGGTGCCGGTCAGGACCGCAACATCGCGGAGCGCGATCCTGGCGATCGACAAGCCGGCGGGGATGACCTCGTTCGATGCGGTGCGCGTGGTGCGCCGGGTCTTCGATGAACGTCGCGTCGGCCACGCTGGCACCCTCGATCCCACGGCCACGGGGCTGCTGCCGATCTGCATCGGCCAGGCCACCCGGCTAGTCGACTACTTCCATCAGCAGAGCAAGACGTACCGATGTGTCGTCCGCTTCGGCGAGCGCAGCGACACGCTCGACACCGAGGGCGAGGTGGTGAGCGGCGGCGACGCGTCGGCGCTGACCGAGGTGGACGTGCGCGCGGCGGCAGCGGCATTTGTGGGGGACATCGAGCAGGTGCCACCGATGCACTCGGCGGTGCGCCACCAGGGCGAGCACCTCTATGAGCTGGCCCGCCGCGGCCAGGAGGTCGAGCGCAAGGCACGTCCCGTGCGCATCGAGAGCGTCGAGCTGATCGCGTTCCGGCCGGGGGTGCGGGCTGAGGCGGAGATCGAGGTGGTCAGCGGCAAGGGCGCGTACATGCGTGTGCTCGCCGCCGACATCGGTGAAGCGCTGGGGACGGGCGCGCTGCTTGCGTGGCTGTCGCGGACGGTCTACGGCGGGCTGCGTCTCGAGGATGCGGTCACCCCGGACGCGCTGGCCGAGTCCGACGATCCCGGCACCGCGCTGCTTCCCCCGGAGCGGGCGGTGAGCTTCCTGCCGCGCGTCGACCTGGCCCCGCAGCAGGCGACGATGATCGGGCGTGGCCAGTCGGTGTGGCTGCCCCGCATGCCCCAGCTGACCGCCGGCAACCAGGTCCGCGTGCACAGTGCCGACGGCCGCCTCATCGCCATCGGCGAGATCGCCGGCAACCTGCTGCGACCCACCAAAGTCCTCAACAGCTGAGCGCATGCGCGTCGACAGTGAGCTGGGCCGCAGGCAGGAGGGCGACGCACCGGTGGTGCTCACCATCGGCAACTTCGATGGCGTCCACCGCGGTCATGCGGCGCTCCTCGACGAGGTGCGGTCCGTGGCAGCGTCGAGGGGCACACAGACCGCCGTGCTCACCTTCAGCCCGCATCCTCGGTGCGTCCTCGATCCGCCCCGGTGCCCGGCATCACTGACGACGCTCGCCGAGAAGCAGGACCTGCTCGACAGGTACGGCGTCGACAGGTTGGTGGTGCTTGGCTTCACCCGGGCGGTGAGCGGCTGGGGGGCTGAGCAGTTCTGCGACCTGCTGCGCGAGGCGTTTGACCTGCGCGCCCTGGTGGTGGGCTACGACTTCGTGCTCGGGCACAAGCGCCAGGGCGACATCGCGTTCCTGCGCGACTACGGGGCGCGGCATGGGATCGAGGTGGTGCAGGTCGGCGAGGTGCGCGGCGATGCGGGGGCGGTGTCGTCATCGCGGATCCGCGAGCTGGTGACCGCGGGCGACGTTGCCGGTGCCGCGCCATTGCTGGGCCGGCCGTATTTCATGGACGCGCGCGTGGAGCATGGGGAGGAGGTCGGGCGGCATCTCGGGTTTCCGACAGCCAACCTCTCGATCGCGGCTGAGAAGTGCCTGCCCGAGCCCGGTGTGTACGCGATGTGGGTGCGTGTCGACGACGCCTGGCACATGGCGGCGACGAACGTCGGCTACCGGCCCACCTTCGGTGGCGATCGCCTCACCGTCGAGGCGTTCCTACTGGACTTCGCCGCCGACCTGTACGACCGCGACGTGCGCGCCGTGTTCGTGGAGCGGCTGCGCGAGGAGCGCAGGTACGATTCGATCGACGAGCTGGTCGCGCAGATCAGTCGTGACGTCGAGCAGGTGCGCGCGCTGCTGAGCACAACGCCGCCGCCGCAGCTGTAGAGCGCTACCCGGCCGGGGAGCGCGGACCTTCTGGATGTGTCACTTCGAGCATTGTCGACGCAGCACGTGATTCTGGCAGCGAACCGAGCCGTCGCCGGCTCAGGTCCCGGGGGCGTAGGGAACGGCTTCGATCTGGTAGACGGGGTAAGGCCCGCTCGACCAGCTGACAGGCGAGTCCGCTGGCTCGTACGCGTAACCGAAGGTGACCGGAGCGGCGGCGCCGGTGCTGTAGACGCCGGACACCGCGATATGGAAGTGCTCACTGGCTGTGATCTGGACGCCCGGCGATGCCGCAAGGCCGCGGTACTGGTGGTACACAGTGCACTTCGCATTGGCGTCCGGCCACGATTGCGTGGATGCATCGTAGGTCGGCGTGCCCACAGGACGGGCCGGGTCGGCCGAATCTTGGCCGTGCACGGTGGCGTCGCCGGACGGGTCGTTGAAGGCCCAGCGCACACCATCGGCGACGATGGAGACAGCGACGCGGCCCGAGACTGCGACCGGCAACTGCCCGACCACGCCGCGGAGGGTCATCGGCAGCGAGATGGTGAAGGGGTTGGGCGTGCCCGAGCCGGTGGGCAGGCCGGTGTCGAGCCCGACACACGTTGGCAACCCCACGTAGGTTGGCGATCCGTTGGCGGGCTCGCTGATGATTCTGCCGCGACGGAAGCTGTGCCAGAGCGCGTCGGCGAGGCGGTTGATCTGCGCGGTGAAGGTGGCAATCGTCGTGGTGAGCTGAGACTGCAGGTAGGGGGGATCCGTGCCCACCACCTGCAACTGGCTGCAGTACTTGGGGCCATACACAGGCACGCCCACCGGGCCGACGCCGACCTGGTTGTGGACAACCCGGCCGACATTGACGTACACGGGCTCGAGGAAGCTCCACGTGGTGGCGTCCTCAGATGTTGCGAGGCCACCGGGCAGGGGCGGACCAAGCGGCACGTAGAAGTTGAAAGCGGAGTACTGCGTGCTGAGGAGCTTGGACAGCGTGGCCGACGGGTGATCGAAGGCGCCCGCCGACTGCGCGTCGGTGATCTGTTGCTGCTGGTACGCGTTGAACTCGTCGGCGATTCCCTGCGCCTCAGCGGCCGCGGCGGCGTTCTGCTGGGCCGCAGTCTTGACCGCTTCTGAGGGAACGGCAACGTCCTGCGGACCGGTCGGTGATCCGATCGGGAGAGGGGAGTGGATGGTCCCGCTCGTGGTGAGGCCGGTCTCCGGGTTGCCCGCCACGGTAGGGCTGATCACGACGTACTCGTTGCTTGGGGTGGCGCCGTTGCCGCCGCTGGTCGGCAGCAGCGTGGTAGCGATGCACTTGGATCCGAGCGGCGGTCCGGTGGATGCACCAAAGACGCCGTTGCCATTGTCCTGCGGGATGGGCGCAGCGGGCGGCGGAAGCCCGCAGCCGAGCGCGGCGCCGATGCCGGTGGTGTTGCCGCCGCCGATTCCGGCACAGCCGATCGAACCTCGGCCACCGTTTGCCAGCGATAGTGCCGGCCCTAGCCCAAGTACAACGACGACAATTAGGACCGCGGCTACCACTCCAGCCCGGCTCATGATCGACACCACAGGGAGGGGGCACCGGCTTCGCTACAACTGCCTGCGCCGTCATAAAACAACAGCGGGCCCAGCAATGGATCGGCGACGGGGTGGCTTGCGAAGAAGGTTATGCCCGCGGTCGGGTACAACGCAAGCGTAATCGTCTGTCCGGATGCATCCGTTGCAGTGACTTTGCACGGGCCCGGGTAGTTGCCGACGAAGACGTACGCATCAGCAACTGTCTGTCCGTGGCCGGCGAAAAAACTCTGTTCGTGGGCAGTTATCGGAAAAACGGCTACCTTGGTTGGGAATAGGGCACAATCCGGTTGCGAGATCGGTTCGTGCGCCGAAATTGCCTGCAATTCCGCAGAAGGATCCAGCGCAATTTGGCCCAGCCGAGGCAACACCGTGGCTTGGTCATTCGCCTCGGCCCACCGATACCAAAGCGAATCACGAGTTGACGCCAGTATCCACTGCGAAAGCTCGGAGTCCGACACCGCGCCCTGGGTTGCGTTGACGAGTTGCGGGGGAGGAGGCGTCGCATCCGTCAGGTTCGCCGGGGGAACCTTCGTCACGCCGTAGGGCGCCCACAGAGCAGCACACGCAGCCGGCACCTGGTCGATGGGCGTCGTCGTCATCACCGACGCGCACGCGCCGGTGGCGGCGCTGGG
>DATBPD010000010.1:0-28220 GCA_036561525.1 Candidatus Dormiibacterota bacterium
GACGCTCAGGGCGGAGGGCTACGCGGGCGTTTCGGTTCGCGCCATCGCGGCCACCGGTGACTTCAGTCCCGCGCTCGTCTTCTATCACTTCGGCAGCGTCGACGCCCTTCTGCTGGCGGTGCTCGATCGAGTCAGCAGTGAGCGGCTGACGCGCTACCAGGTTCACCTGCGCGAGGTGTCATCGCTCGCGGCGCTGGCCGCGGCGATGGAGGAGCTCTACAGCGAGGATCTCCAGCTCGGTCAGCTGACCGCGGTCCAGGAGATCGTCGGGGCGATGGCATTCGATTCGCAGCTCGGGCCGGAGATCGTGGACCGGATGCAGCCGTGGATGAGCTTCGCAGAGGAGCTTGCCCGGCGGATCGTGGCGGGGTCTGCGCTGGCCGGACTCATTGATCCCGCTGTCATCGGCTCAGCGGTGATCGCGCTGTACCTGGGCCTGGAGATCGTCGCTCGCATGCGGGGTGGCGACACCAGCGGGTCGAGGGCGCTGGTGGCGACGTTGAGCGAGACCGCTCCGTGGATCGATCGCCTCCTGGGCAGAGCCGCTCCGGTGCGGCGCGGGCGGGCGACACGAGTGGTGGTCGACTGATGTTTGGTGGGCGTGCTCGGCATTCGCTGAAAGGTCAGCAGAGTGTTGTTCGCGACCGGACCGGTGTTCGTGCCGCCGGAGCGAGCAAGGCTTGTGGGCGCGAAAACTCAAGACGTTGCTGGAGGACTTGATATGGTGGTGGCCGTATTCGCGGGGGTAGCAGTCGCAGGGCTGTTGGCGTCGTTCGGAGTGGAGCGGATGCTCCACGCTCATCTGGGTCGGGTGCTCACAGACATCTGTGAGACGGACGCAAGAAGCGGTTTCTTTGCCGCGGTGACCGGGCTGACGATCGTGTTGAGTGGCGCGCTGGCGTCGACCGCAACCTCGGGATACGCCGACCCCAACGCGGTCGGGTTCGACCTGTTGAGCGGTGCGCTCACCCAGGCGCGGACCGTCATGGCCGGACTGCTCGGTGTGGTGATCGTCATCGCCTTCCTCCTCATCGGTGCCATCCGTCGTTACGAGAATCGCCACCGACTGCTGGCACCGCCGGCGGGACCGATGGCGCCGGGACTCTCCCAGGACGCATCCATGCCCATGCCGCCGGCGCTCGCCAACCCAGCGCAGTGATGTGGTTGCTCGCGTCAGGTGTGGTAGTGGCCGGCGGCTCAGGGGTGGTCCTGTGGCTCCTGCGCGCTCCGCTGCTGGCGATCCTTCTCGAGGTCTGTGTCCTCGACCACCGAGCGCGGTTCTGGTGGCGCGTCTCCGCAGCTGAGCTGGTTGTGGGGACTGCCTTCTGTGCATCCACATCGCTTGCTGTGAGTAGCTCGACGGATCGGTGGCTCAGCGCGGTCGCGGTGCTGCGCGGCGGCTACGCCGGGCTCTTGGTGAGCATCGCGGCAGTCACGGTGGGCACGATGGCGGTGGGTCGCGGAGCTCAGGTGACGGCGCAGAGCGCGGACGGTCGGAGGAGTCCGGGCTCCTGATCCGCCTGACTGATCGGTCTTGACTACGCGCCAGGTGCACCGATGTGGTGAGATTCGGCGCCATGACACGGGCGGTCGAAGACTCCAACCGGAGGCTGCTCCGCGCCCGGGACGCCATGGACCTCGCATATGGCCAGCCCCTCGATATCCCGAGCCTCGCACGCATCGCGTTCATGTCTCAGGCACACTTCATTCGCGCCTTTCGCGCTGCTTTCGGCGAGACGCCCCATCGGTATCTTCAGCGCCGCCGCATCGAGCGCGCCATGTATCTTCTGCGTCGCACCGACCGGAACGTGACCGATGTCTGCTTTGACGTCGGTTTCACAAGTCTCGGCACGTTCAGCAGAACGTTTCTCGAGGTCGTCGGCGAGGCGCCGTCCGTCTACCGCTTGCGCGAGCCCGTTGTCGGCGTGCCAACCTGCTTCGCCATGGCCTGGGGGAGACCGAGCACTTTTGGAGAAGCGAGCGGCCGTCGTGGTGGTTAGCCTCGTACAGACCGATCAATCGACAAGGAGGACCAAGCCATGCTCGACTCGCTGAGGATTTCGCAGATCTACGTGCTCGACCAGGACAAGGCGCTCGACTTCTACGTGGGCACACTCGGTCTCGAGGTGAACACCGATCAGGACCTGGGTTTCATGCGCTTTCTCACCGTCAACGTGCCTGGTGAGCCCGACCGCCAGATTCTTCTCGAGAAGCCGGGCGCCCCACTCATGGACGCGGCAGCGGCCGATGAGGTTCGCGATCTGCTGACCAAGGGAAGGACCGGAGGCCATCTCTTCTTCACGACCAAGGACTGCCGCGCGACCTACGACGAGCTCCGCGCCAAGGGAGTCGAGTTCACTCAGGAGCCCACCGAGCAGCCGTATGGGATCGACTTCGGCCTGCGCGATCCGTTCGGCAACCACATCAGAGTGGCGCAGCTCGCGGCGGTCGCCGGGCGAGCCGGCTGATCAGCTCCCTCCCACACCGGCGTATGTCTACAAGCGTGCCGGGAGAGGGAGTCGAACCCTCACGGGGTTGCCCCCGGCGGTTTTTGAGACCGCTGCGTCTACCGTTCCGCCACCCCGGCCTGGCGACAGGATAGGCGCCCACCTCTCCGGCCGAGGTGTTCCTGCCATCTCAATGAGCAGGAAATGTGGGTGCTCCGCTATCCTGTTGACGACCAGCAGCACGCTCACGGAGGGGAGGCCCCGCCCTCGATGCATGCCGCGTGACCACCCACATCCTCGCCGGCGATCAGCGCGCGCTCGGTGCATCGCCGCCGTCGCCTGCGGCTTGGCCATCGCCGTGGTCGGATGCGGCGGTGGCGCCAGAGTGACCGCGACAGCAACCCCGCCCAGCGCCAACCCTTCAGCCGCGGTGACCCCCAACAGCGAGCTTGTGGCCGTGCTCCGGCAGGCGTGGGGCGGCTACAAGCAGGCTTTCGTGCAACCCGACGGCCGTGTGATCGATCCCACTCGCGGCGACGTCACCACCTCCGAGGCCCAGGGCTATGCACTGCTCCGCGCCGTCTGGATGGATGACCGCCCCAGCTTCGACACCGTCTGGCGCTGGACCGCAGCGAATCTCCAGGTGCGTGGTGACGGCCTCTTCGCTTCGCTCTGGGGCGGCGGCAGCGTGCAGGACCACAACACCGCCAGTGACGCCGACTCCGACATCGCGCTGGCGTTGCTCTTCGCCGGCCGGCGTTTCAACGACCGGGGCTACACCGCGTCGGCCGGCGCCGTGCTCGCCGGGATGTGGCGGAGCGACGTGGCGGCGATCGACGGCATGAACGTCCTCGCCGCCGGCAACTGGGCGAGCGCGCAGAGGTCGCCGGGCCCGGTCATCAATCCCTCGTACTTCGCGCCGTACGCGTACCGCAGCTTCGCCCGCGCCGACCCCGGCCATCCGTGGATGACGCTGGTCGACAGCTCGTACACCCTGCTCGACCGCTGCACCGGCGCCACCCTCGACGGCACCATCAGTGCCGGGCTGCCACCGAACTGGTGCGCCATCTCACGCTCAACTGGGCAGGTCGTATCGTTCCCGCAGATCCACGCTTCCGACGACTACGGGTACGACGCCTTCCGCGTGATGTGGCGCGTGGCGGTCGATGCGGTATGGAACAACGAGGGGCGCGCACGCACCTACCTGACACGCAACGACTTCCTGCGCAAGCGGTGGAGCAGCGCCCAGCGCCTCGAAGCGGTGTACGGCCACGAGGGCAGAGTGGTTGCCGGCTACGACGACCCCACCGTGTACGGCGGGGACATCGGCAACTTCGTGATCGCCGACCAGCACGCGGCGGCGCAGCTGCAGCAACGACTGCTCGCCTCGTTCCAGCCGCAATCGCCGGCCCATTTCGGCGACCCCAGGAACTATTTCGAACAGAACTGGGTCTGGTTCGGCCTCGCCCTCGCCGGCGGTGCGCTCCCCGACCTCGACGGAGGCTGACCACGTGATCCTCGAGATCGTCATCTTCTTTGCCCTCCTCCTGGTGACGACCATGCTGATGGCGTTGCTGCCACGCACCATCAAGGCGCACTTCTGGGTGACCATCCCGCTCTGCGCAGTCGCACTCGCCGCCAGCGGCGCCGTCTTCCTCGCCATTCAGAACGACGCCACCGGGATGTATGCACTCGGGCTGGGCGCCATCGCGCTTGTGTTGCTGATGCGGGCGTGGCAACCGCGGTGGAGCTGGCTGGGAGCGCAACTGTTCGTCTCGGTCGCCATCGCGTCGTTCGCCTACCTGTGGTACGCGTCGTTCCAGACCTTCCTGACCGGGCTGTCGATCGTGGCGGTGATCGCGTCGGTTCTCCTGCTCGTCCTCGAGGTGCTGGCGCTCCTGCTCTCGATCTCGTTCACCTTCGAGATCTGCGACGTTCTCTCGCGACGCGAACCGGCGCGGGTGCTTCCGCCGCTGTCCAGCCACCCGTGGGTGGCGCTGCAGGTGCCGTCGTACAACGAACCGGTCGAGGTGGTGCGACCGACGCTGGAGTCGCTGGCCAGGATCGACTACCCGAATCTGATCATCCAGGTGGTCGACAACAACACCACCGACCCGGCGGTGTGGAAGCCGCTGGAGCAGCTGTGCAAGGACCTGGGCGAGCGCTTCACCTTCGTACACCTCGAGGATTGGCCGGGGTTCAAGGCAGGGGCCCTCAACGAGAGCACCAAGTATCTCCCTGAGAAGGTCGAGATCCTCGGCATCGTCGACGCCGACTACCGGGTGCGCCCGGACTGGCTCAAGGACACCATCGGACACTTCGACGACCGATCCGTGGCCTTCGTGCAGACATCCCAGCACTACCGGGACTGGCAGGACAATCCCTACCTGCGCGGGCTGTTCTACAGCTTCCGGTACTTCTTCGATGTGACCATGCCGTGCCGCAACCACCGCAACGCGATCATCTTTTGCGGCACGATGGGGATGATCCGCCGCTCCGCGTTCAACGAGATCGGTGGCTGGAACCAGGAGTGCATCACCGAGGATGCCGAGGCCTCGTTGCGCATGCTCGGCGCCGGCTGGCGAGGCATCTACGACCGCTTTGCGTACGGCGAGGGCCTGATGCCGCTCGACTTCGACGGGCTCAAGAAGCAGCGTTATCGGTGGGCGCTCGGCGGTATCCAGATCCTCAAGTTCCACTGGCGCGAGATGCTGCCGCTGGCGCGCCACCGGATGCGCCTCACCCTGGCACAGCGCATGCACTACCTGCTCGGCAGCGTGCAATGGTTCGCCGAGGTTCTCACTGCGACGTTCACCGTCCTCCTGCTCGCCACCGCCCTGGCAGCCTCGCTGCATCAACGGTTGCCCATCCGTCAGCTGACCGGCGCGGTGCTGGCCATCCCGCTCGCCTTTGCCGCAACCGGCGTGCTCCGCGCGATGTGGGCGATGCGGCGCGCGTGCAACAGCTCCCTGCGGGACTCGTTCTACGCTCTGCGGGTATGGTTCGCACTGTCGTGGGTGGTGACCCTGGCCTGCCTTCGCGGGCTGCTGCAGAAGCAAGCGGAGTTCCTGCGGACGCCCAAGAGCAAGGAGGGAGGGTCTCTGCTCAGCGCGCTGCGTGCCTCGCGCGCTGAGACCCTGCTCACCGTGGCGGCGGTTCTCGGTGGATTGGCGATGCTGATCCGCTCACCGAGCGTGGCAACGGTGGTGCTCGGACTCCTGCTGATCTTCGAGGCGTTCGTGTACTCGAACGCGCCGTGGGCGAGCATGGCTGCGGAGGGCATCATCCTCACGCCGGAGCGGCAGGCGTACGCACGGTCGCCGCAGAACACGGGCGATCGTCCGGCGCGCCGGCGTCGCGCCCTGGCTGTTCCGGCGGGGCTGAGCGCCCTGGCCGTCGGGGCCGCGGTGGTTGCCTTGGTGGTGTCGTCGCCCAGTGACCGTGCGCCCTTCTCCGGTCCTCAGCAGGACCTTCCCCGGATCGGCAACGCCACGCCCAACGTGGGCAGCGGTCCGACGCCAGGCCCGACGGCTGCCCCGTCGCAATCGGCTGCACCGTCGGCGTCGCCCAGCCCGCCGTCGCCGACCGCGTCGCCCAGTGGGACGCCCGCAGCAACTGCAGCACCGAGCCCAACCCCTCGGCCAACGCCATGACGACCGCCGATGCGTCGCCGACGGTATCCGAGGTCGAGATCGCCGCCGTCGATCCACAGCGCTTCGAGTCAGTTCTCGGCGAGGAGCAGATGACCGCTCTGCGCGCCGCGATGCGAAGAGCCCGAGGGCTGCTCGACGGCCGCACCATCTGGAATGTCAACTCCACAGCCAAGGGCGGAGGCGTCGCCGAGATGCTTGCCGCGCTGCTTCCGTATGCGTGCGGCGCCGGCGTGCAGACGCGCTGGCTGGTGATCGGCGGCGACGACGAGTTCTTCACGATCACCAAGCGCATCCACAACCGCCTGCATGGTGCAGCCGGTGATGGCGATGGTCTCGACGACGGTGATCGCCATCACTACGAGGAGGTCCTCGCCGGCCAGGCAGAGCAGCTCGCGCAGAGCATGCGCAGGGGCGACATCGCCATCCTCCATGACCCGCAGACTGCGGGACTCGTGCCACTTCTCGCCGATGCAGGCGTCTGTGCGGTCTGGCGATGCCACGTCGGCCTTGACACACCCAACCAGGAGGCGCGCGACACCTGGAACTTCCTGCTCCGCTATGTGCGCCGGGCGGCACGGTGCGTCTTCTCGCGCCGGGCGTTCGCGTGGCAAGGGCTCGACGAGGACCGCATTCGCGTCGTGGCGCCGTCGATCGACCCGTTCTCCACCAAGAACTACGAGATGGACAGCACGTCGGTGAGGGCCGTCCTCGTCAGTGCCGGCATCATCGACGATGGCACCGACCAGCCGGCGGCATACACCCGATTCGACGGCAGCTCCGCTCACATCGAGCACCGCGCCACCATGATCGAGTCATCGCGGCTGGACATCGCAACCCCGCTGGTCGTGCAGATTTCGCGCTGGGATCGCCTCAAGGATCCCATCGGCGTGCTCGAAGCCTTCGCCACCGGAGTCGTGGGCCCCTGCGACGCGCACCTCCTCCTCGCCGGCCCGAGCGTCGCCGAGGTTACCGACGACCCCGAGGGCAAGGAGACCTACGACGAGGTGGAGCGAGCCTGGGAGGCGCTCGCCGAGGACGTGCGGGCGCGGATCCACCTCGCCTGCCTGCCGATGGACGACAGCGAGGAGAACGCCGCCATGGTCAACGCGCTGCAGCGTCGCGCCCGGGTGGTGGTCCAGAAGAGCCTCGCCGAGGGCTTCGGCCTCACCGTGGCCGAGGCGATGTGGAAGTCAAAGCCCGTCGTGGCCAGCCGGATCGGTGGCATCCAGGATCAGATCGAGGACCGCAGGAGCGGCATCCTGCTCGACGATCCACACGACCGCGATGCGTTCGCCGCCGCGGTCTGCCGCCTGCTGCTGGACCGCGACCTGGCCGAGAGCATGGGCAGGGCGGCGCATGCCCGCGTCCAGCATGAGTTCCTCGGCTCGCGCCATCTCGCCCAGTACGTTGAGATCTGCGCCGAGCTGGTCTGAGCCGGGCGAGATCAGCTCTGCGAGAGTGGGTTCTCGCCGCCGAGGTCGGGAAGATTCAGCTCGTTGACCCAGTCGCGGATCTTGGCGAGCCGCTCGGTGGTCTCCTCGTCGGTCTCGCCGGGCGCGGCCTCCTGGTCGGCCTCGGGCAGGACGCCGGCGCGGTCGAGCACCTCGTTGGCGACGAAGATCCCGGCGCCGACGCGCACCGCCACCGCGATGGCATCCGAGGGGCGCGAGTCGATCTCCATCTGCCGGCCGTCGACATGGGCGAGGATGCGCGCGTAGAAGACCTCGTTGGCGAGGGAGGTGACCACGATGCGGTCGACGTTGACGTCGACGGCACCGAGGATGTTGGCCAGGAGGTCATGGGTGATGGGCCGCTCCGGCGTCATCCCGGTGATCTTCAGGGCGATCGCGTTGGCCTCGTTGATGCCGATCCAGATGGGCAGGTAGCGCTCAGCGCTCTTCTCCTTGAGGATGACCACGTGCTGTCCCGTCGGCATGTGGACGCGGATGCTGTCGACGGTCATCTCGATGAGATCGGACATGCCTCGATGATAGCGCCGGGTTGACGTCCGCCCCGCGCCACGCCCACCTCATTCGGTGACGGCGGCGCCCTGTCCGGGGACCTCCTCGACGCGTAGCCCAAGGCGGTAGCCGGTGCTGCCCAGGCGAGCGCGCAACCGGCCGAGCAGATGGGCGGCAAGGCACTCGCAGGTGGTGTTGACCAGGGGCAGGAGCACGACGTCGCCTCTCGGGAACAGGAAATGGCGCGAGCCCTCGGTCAGGCGAATGCCGTCAGCGGTCTCCGCGATGCCGATCTGCGGCGACTGGGTGGGCACCAGCATGCGCTCGTCCAGCTCGGCGCAAAGAGCCCGCAGCTCCGCCTTGAGGGCTGAGAAGTCGACCACCGTGCCCTCGTCGCCGATGCTGCCGTGCACGGTCAGGGTGACCAGGTAGTTGTGTCCGTGGAGACGTTCGCTCCGGCCCTGGTGGATGGAGAAATGCGCCGCGCTGAAGCCGATGTCGGCACGGGCGAGCTCGAGGCTGGCCTCAGTCATGGGTGCGTACCATAGCCTGAGATGGAACGCGACACGCTGCTGCTCATCGACGGCCACTCGCTGGTGTACCGCGCGTTCTTCGCGATGCCGGCGCTGACCAACAGCCGTGGCGAGGTGACCAACGCGGCGTACGGGTTCACCTCGATGCTGCTCAAGGCGCTTGGGGATCATCGGCCAACCCACGCCGTTGCCGCCTTCGATCCACCGGGGCGCACCTTCAGGCACGACCAGGACGCCACCTACAAGGCGGGTCGCAAGCCGACGCCCGAAGACCTGATCCCGCAGTTCCCGTGGTGTCGCGATGTCGTCGAGGCACTCGGCATCCCCATCATCGAGGTGCCGACCTTCGAGGCGGACGACGTCATCGGAACGCTCGCGGGGCAGGGCGAGCGCGCCGGGCTCGACACCATCATCGTGACCGGCGATCTCGACGCGTTGCAGTTGGTCACCGACCGCGTCCGGGTTTTTGCCAATCGCCGCGGTATCTCCGACACCATCGTCTACGACGTGGAGCGCGTCTACGAGCGCTACGGCTTCGCGCCCCGTCTGGTCGTCGACTTCAAGGCGCTGCGCGGCGACGTGTCCGACAACATCCCCGGGGTTCCCGGCATCGGCGACAAGACGGCGATGACCCTGGTGCAGGAGTACGGACCGCTCGAGTCCATCATCGAGGCAGTACCCACCATGAGGGAGGGCAAGGTCAAGCGGCTGCTCATCGAGCACGAGGCGCAAGCAAGGCTGAGCAAGCAGCTCGCCACCATCGACGTGAGCATGGACATCGCGCTCGACCTCGATGCGTCGCGGCTCGGCCCGCACGATGACGAGGCGATTCGCACCCTGTTCGACCGCCTCGAGTTCCGCTCGCTGCTGGGCCGCATCCCCACCTACGGGCCGCAGCCGGCGGCCGCGACGACGGTGCCCGGTGCGGTCGCGGGTCAGGGCTCCTTGGCCTTCGAGGCGGTGGCCGCCGCGGTCGACGTCGCGATCGTCGATGACGCTGCCGGCGCGGAGGAGATGGTGCAACGCCTGCGCGAGCGCGGCGACATCGTGGTGCGCAGCGTCATCGACGGCAGCGCGAGGCGCGGCGACGTGGTCGGCGTGGCGCTGACCTCGCTGGACTCGCCGGACCCCGCCTACTACGTCCCGATCGGCCACGAGGCCGGCAACGCCGGCGACCAGGTTCTCGACGCGCTGGCGCGCCTGCTCGAGGACGCGTCCATCGTCAAACACGGCTACGACCTCAAGCAGGAGCTGCTGGCCTGGAGCGCACGAGGTGTGTCGGTGGCGTCGCTGGGCTTCGACGCCATGCTCGCCGCCTACCTGTGCATCACCACGCGCACCCGCGTGCCCTCGCTGACCGTGCTCGCCCATGACCTGTGCGGGGTCGTCGAGCAAGCCGAGGAGCTGCTGCTTGGCAGCGGCCGGACGCGGCGCCCTGCCGCGGCGGTGCCGGTGGAGGAGGCCGCAAGCTATTTCGGCACCTGGGTGTCGCTGCTGCCGCCAGTTCGCACGGCCCTGCAGATCCAGCTCGCCGAGGGCACGCTGCAGTCCTTGTTCGACGAGCTGGAGATGCCACTGGTGCCGATCCTCGCCACCATGGAGCGGGTCGGGATCCGCGTCGACTGTGACGAGCTGGCGCGCCTCTCCGCCGAGCTCCACGAGCGCATCACCGAGCTCGAGGGCGTCGTCTCCGAGACCGCCGGCTACACCTTCAACCCCGGGTCGACCCAGCAGCTGGCGACCTTCCTCTACGACAACCTTGGGCTGGCGGCAGGACGGCGCACCAAGACAGGGCGCAGCACCGACGCCGACAGCCTGGAGTCGCTGCGCGGCGAACACGCCGTGGTGGACGTAATCCTCGAGTGGCGCCAGCTCACCAAGCTGAAGAGCACCTACGTCGACGCGCTGCCGCTGCTCTGCACAGCCGACAGTCGCGTGCACACCTCGTTCAACCAGGCCGTTGCTGCGACCGGGAGGCTCAGCTCAGCCGATCCCAACCTGCAGAACGTGCCGGTCCGCACCGCCTTCGGCCAGCGCATCCGCCACGCGTTCATCGCCGACCCCGGCCAGAGCCTGGTCAGCGCCGACTACTCACAGATCGAGCTGCGCGTCCTGGCTCATGTCAGCGGCGAGGAGGAGCTGATCGCCGCGTTCGCCCGCGGCGAGGACATCCATCGACGCACGGCCGCGGAGGTCTACGACGTGGCGCCGGAGGCGGTGACCCCCGACCAGCGTCGCATCGCCAAGGTGGTCAACTTCGGCGTGGTGTACGGTCTGTCGGACTTCGGCCTGGCCCGCGACACGGGCATGGACCAGGAAGCTGCGAAGCTGTACATCGAAAAGTACTTCGAGAGCTTCCCCGCCGTGGCGCGATACCTCGAGCGCACCCGCATGCACGCCCGTGAGTGGGGATGGGTGGAGACGTTCATGGGCCGGCGGCGGCACCTCCCCGACATCCGCGCTGCCAACCGGCAACTGCGCGGTGCCGCGGAGCGGATGGCCGTGAACATGCCCATCCAGGGCGCGGCCGCCGACATCATGAAGTTGGCCATGATCCGATTCGACAGCACGCTGCGCGCCGCCGGCCTGCGCTCGCGGCTGCTGCTCCAGGTGCATGACGAGCTGGTGCTGGAGTCGCCGGATGCCGAGCTCGACGCCATTGTTGCGCTGTTGCGCGACGCGATGAGCGGTGCGGCCGAACTTGTCGTGCCCCTTGTTGTCGACGTCAAGGTCGGCACCAACTGGCAGGAGATGGCGCCGCTGCGCGAGACGGCGAATGCCGGAGCTTCCTGAGGTCGAGACCGTCGCCGCAGACCTCCGCGCGGCGGTGGTGGGACGCACTGTCATGACCGTGGAGCTCGGTCACCCCAAGGTGCTCCGGTTCCCGGTCCCTGAGGTGTTCGTGGCGGTGCTGCCCGGGCAGCGGATCGACAGCGTCACGCGGCGAGGCAAGTTCATCTTCTGCGCGCTGACCAGCGGGGAGGACCTCGTCTTCCACCTCGGCATGACCGGGCACCTGCTGGTGTGCAGTGACGATGCCCCGCCGGCCCGCCATACCCACCTGCGCGCGCTGCTCGACGACGGACGGGAGCTGCGCTATGACGATGCCCGCCGCTTCGGCAGGATCCTGCTCGGTCCGCGCACAACGTTGGAGGATTCGCGGGTGCTGCCCATGCTCGGTGTGGAGCCTCTGTCCGATGAGTTCACCACCGCCCGCCTCGACGCGGTGCTGCGCTCCACGACGCGGACGGTCAAGGCGGCGCTGCTCGACCAGCGCGGCGTGGCCGGCCTCGGCAACATCTACGTCGACGAGGCCTGCCACCTGGCCGGGGTGCGGCCGGGTCGCCGCTGCAACACCCTGACCCGCGCCCAGCGCGCCGCCCTGCATGCCGCCATCCCGACGGTGCTGAGCGCCGCGATCTCCAACCGCGGCAGCAGCGTGGACGACTATCGCGACGTCTGGAACGCCAAGGGCAGCAACCAGGAGAGGCTGCAGGTGTACGGGCGCGGTGGCCGGCCATGCTTGCGGTGTGGCGCTGTCCTGCGGCAGACCACGATCGCGGGTCGCACCACCGTGCACTGCCCGCGCTGCCAGAGGTGACGCGGGTCACGTTCGTCAGCTATGACGACGAGCCGCCATTGGGCGGCCAGGGAATCGTCCTGCGAGGGATGCGCAAGGCGCTGGTGGCACGAGGCCACGCCGTCACCACCGTCTCTGGGCGTGGGAACAACGCAATTGCCTTCCCGCGCGTCACCGGCCGCGCGCCTCTGGACTTCTCGCTGCACCTCAACCGCCACCCCGGGCTTGTCGCCGCATGGGAGGGCGACGTCGTCCATGCGCACGGCGGTCCGGGCGGCGTGCTCCTCCTGCGAGACGTCGGCGCGCCGCTGGTCTACACCGCCCACCACACCTACGCGCAGGCGCACGGGCACGGCTCACTTCGTCGCCTGATGTCGCCGCTGGAGGTGCGCTCGTACCGCCGCGCGGCAATGGTCCTGGCGGTGTCGCCCTCAACCGCTGACGCGGTGCGGCGGCTTGGCGTACCCGCGTCGAGGGTCGAGGTGGTGCGCCCCGGGGTGGACGTGCCGCCTGCGGTGTCCACTCCACGAGAGCCGGGCCGGATGCTGTTCGCGGGGCGCTGGGAGACCGAGAAGGGCGTGCTCGATGCGGTCACCGTGATGCGCACCGTGCTGCGCGACCGGCCGCATCTCAGCGCGGCGGTCGTCGGGTCGGGACGCCTCGAGGACGCCGTGCGGCGCGCCGCCCGGGGCACGGCGATCGAGCTGCGTGGCCGCGTGTCGGACAGCGATCTGCGGGCCGAGCTCGCTCGGGCCGGTGTGGTGCTGATGCCCTCGCGGTACGAAGGCCTCGGCCTGGTCGCGCTCGAGGCCCAGGCTGCAGGCGCGCTGGTGGTTGGGTACGACGTCGACGGCTTGCGCGACGCTGTTGCCGATCCCCTCCTGCTGGTACCGCCCGGCGATGTCAGCGCCCTGGTCGCCCTGACGCTCAGCGTGGTGGACCAGCCCGAGCGCCGCGCCGAGGTGGCCGACCGCGTGCTCCGCGCCGTCCGCGCCGCGCCCTCCTGGGACGCCGTCGCCCGCCGCCTCGAGGAGGTCTACGCGCAGGTGACCTCGCGATGAGCCCTGAGCCGGGTTTGCCGCCTCGAGCCCCTGGCTAGACTGAGCGGGTGCCCGAGTTCGAGATCACCTCGTCGTTCGTGCCCGCCGGTGACCAGCCGGCGGCGATCCAGACGCTGTACCGCGGCGTCGAGGAGGGCATGCGCGAGCAGACCCTCCTCGGCGTCACCGGGTCGGGCAAGACGTTCACGGTCGCGCACATCGCGCAGCGCCTGCAGCGCCCCGTGCTGGTGCTGTCACCGAACAAGACGCTGGCAGCCCAGCTCTGGGCGGAGTTCCGGGAGTTCTTCCCCAACAACGCGGTCGAATACTTCGTCTCGTTCTACGACTTCTACCAGCCCGAGGCGTACATCCCCCGCACCGACACGTACATCGAGAAGGACTCATCGCGCAACGACGAGATCGACCGGCTTCGCAACAGCGCAACCCGAGCGCTCCTGACCCGGCGCGACGTCATCGTGGTGGCCTCGATCTCCTGCATCTACGGCATCGGTTCGCCGGAGAACTACCTCGGTGAGTCGTTGAAGATCGAGCGCGGTGAGACCTGGCGCCGCGACATCCTGCTGCGCAAGCTCGCCGACCTGCAGTACTCGCGCAACGACATGGACTTCGGGCGCTCGCGGTTTCGCGTTCGCGGCGACGTCCTCGACGTGCAGCCTGCCTACGAGGAGGTGGCCACCCGCATCGAGTTCTTCGGCGACGAGATCGAGTCGATCAAGGAGTTCGACCCGCTCACCGGCGAGATCCTCGCCCAGCGCGAGGATTTCACGGTGTTCCCGGCCTCGCACTACGTCACCCCGGCGGCCAAGCTGAAGACGGCGGTGGAGCGAATCCGTGAGGAGCTGGCCGAGCGCGTCGCCGAGCTCGAGGCGCGCGGCCGCCTCCTCGAAGCACAGCGCTTGCTGCAGCGCACCAACTTCGACCTCGAGATGATGCAGGAGACGGGTACCTGCGCCGGCATCGAGAACTACTCGCGTCACCTCAGCGGACGCGCCGAGGGCGAACGGCCATTCTGCCTGCTCGATTTCCTCCCTGACGACACGCTCATCGTGGTCGACGAGTCCCACGTTGCGGTTCCCCAGATCGGCGGCATGTACGGCGGCGATCGCTCACGCAAGATCCCACTGGTGGAGTACGGGTTCCGGCTGCCGTCGGCGCTCGACAACCGGCCGCTCACCTTTGCCGAATGGGACTCGATGGTGGGCCAGGTCATCTACGCGAGCGCCACCCCTGGCCCGTACGAGGAGGAGCACTCCAAGCAGGTCGTCGAGCAGATCATCAGGCCGACGGGGTTGGTTGATCCGATCGTCGAGGTGAAGCCGTCAGAGGGACAGATCGACGACCTCCTCGCCCAGATCGCGCGCCGCGTCGAGCACAAGGAGCGCGTGCTGATCACCACGCTGACCAAGAAGATGGCCGAGGACCTCACCGACTACCTCCGCGAAGCCGGGGTGCGGGTTCGGTATCTGCACAGCGACATCGACACCCTCGAGCGCGTCGAGATCATCCGCGACCTGCGGCTGGGCGTCTTTGACGTGCTGGTCGGTATCAACCTGCTGCGTGAGGGACTCGATCTCCCCGAGGTGTCGTTCATCGGCATCCTCGACGCTGACAAGGAGGGGTACCTCCGCGGTTACCGATCCCTGGTCCAGACCATCGGGCGGGCGGCGCGCAACATCAACGGCCACGTGGTGATGTACGCGGACTCCCGCTCGGAGGCGATGGAGCGCGCCATCGCCGAGACCGACCGTCGCCGCGCGGTGCAGACCGCGCACAACGTGGCCAACGGGATCACCCCGCTGTCCATCGTCAAGGCCGTGTACCAGATGGAGACACACCGCGACGACGTCAACGCACACGCCGCCGACCTCCAGGAGTCGGCGGGCCTGCCGCCGGACGAGCTGCTCCGCCTGGCCAAGGAGGTGGAGAGGGAGATGAAGAGGGCCGCGCGCGACCTCGAGTTCGAGCGCGCTGCGGAGCTCCGCGACCGGCTCACCGACCTGCGCCGGCGCATCGACGACCCCGAGGCGGAGGCGGCGGCGGTCGCCGCTGAGCGGCCCCGCCCGCAGCGGCGCCAGCGAGGCTACGCCCGCCGCCGCTGAAAGCGAAGGGGTACTGCGTTCCCCCGCGGGCGCCGCCGAGCTCAGCGGGGTCAGCTCCGGCGCTGATGGCCTGGGACGGGAAACGGGAAGAATGCGGGCGGCGTGTCAGTAAAACGGCGCCGGGGCTTGTCTATTCTCGCGTGGAGACCGCGCAGGAGATGCTCATGATGCCGGCGACTCCGCGCGTTGCGGATGCGGAAGCGAGCTTCGACAGGCTGCTCAGCGCCGAGCGCCGCCGGCTGTACGGCGTGGCCTACTCGATCCTCCGTGACCACGCCGAGGCAGAGGACGCGCTCCAGGACGCCATGCTCAAGGCCTGGAAGAGCTGGCGCAGCGTGCGCGACGAGAGCGCTCGCACCACCTGGCTGATGCGCGTCTGCGTGAACCACTGCATCAACCGCCGCCGCGGCCTGCGGCTTCGGGCTGGCCGGGTGGCCACAGCCAGCGACGCCGCCGTCCCCGACCCCCGCTTCGAGGGACGGCTCGTCGATCTCGACCGCAGCTATCGCGGGCTCTCGCCCCGGCAGCGGGCAGCCGTCTTTCTCCACTACCACCACGGGTATTCGATCGACGAGTGCGCCGAGCTGATGAGCTGCCGCGCCGGTTCGGTGCGCACCCACCTGGCGCGGGCGCTGGCGTCGATGCGCAAGGAGATGGCCAATGCCTGAGTCGACCGCGCTCAACGGCGACCTCGAGAGCGCGCTGCGGAGCTACTTCGCGGTGACAACGTCGACCGAGCTGCCCCGTCGCGTCGGCGAGATGAGCGCGCGGACGCTCGGGTCGCGGCGCCGGCCGTTCGCGGGCCTGATCGCCGGTGGCGTTGGGGTGCTGGCCACGGCGGCGCTGGTCTTCGTGGTGGCGACGCACCCAGGTCAGCACGAGGCTGCCAGCAGCGCTCTCTCCGGCGGCTCTGGATCGAACGCCGCGCCGGCGCTCTCGGCACCGAAGGGCGCCGCCTCGATCAGCTACCCGGGAGTCGACACCACCACGCTGTCCGCGCGTGGGATCCTGCTTCTGCCGCCCGCCGGGCACGGGATCTCGGTGCTCACCGCCGGCCAGGCCCAGGCTGTCGCCGGCGGCTCGGCGGGCGCCTACGCCGGTACGTCCGGGCCGGCCATCCTCGCATTCGCCGAGCTCACCGACCAGACGCACCCGATCACCTGCCTGTGCTGGGTGGTCGACGTGCCCGTCCGGGGTGGGGTGACGGCAACCCCGGTTGCCCCGTCGCTTCGCACCGAGCTGGTGCTCGTCGACGCCGTCAGCGGCCGCATCGCCGCGGTGCTTTCTGGGCAGGGCATCCCATGAGCGCGGTCCACACCTCCCGCGACAAGACCCACCGAGGAGCCTCGATGACCATCCGCAACGTCGCCACCATCCTCTTTGGGACCGCTGCGCTGGCCGGTTGCGCATCGGGTGCCAGCAGCACCATCGACGGCGCAGGCGCCGGCCAGCGGGCCGCGCCGCCGTCCATCGCCCTGGCAAGACCGGTCGCCGGCGGAGCGCCGTCGACGACCTACTCCGCAGGCAAGACCACCGGCATCATGGTGGGCACGCCGACCGCGGACATCGAGCGTGCGGTGAACGCCACGTACACCGTGGCGGCGGGGAGCTTCCTTGACTCCTTCGACGGCGTGATCAGCCGTGCTGTCGGGCTGGGCGGCTACGTGGTGAGCTCGAGCACGCAACCCGACAGCGGCGGCCGGATCGTCGGCGGCGCGGTCACGCTCAAGGTCCCGGCCGCGAAGATCGCCGACTTCCTCAACGGCATGCCGTCGAGCTTCGTGGCGTCGGCGATCAACTTCTCCGCCATCGACCACACCGCGCAGTTCGTCGACGTCAACGCTCGCCTGGCGTCGGCGCACGCCCACCTCAGCGCGCTCGACTCATTGCTTGCCAAGGCGACCTCGCTCGCCGACATCACCGAGCTCGAGCAGCAGATCGCGGCGGTCCAGACCGAGGTCGACACCGACCAGGGCCAGCTCAACCTGCTCAGCGCCTCAGTGGAGATGGCCACCGCCACAGTGCAGATGTCCGAGCGCGGCGCCAGCGTCGCCCGGCCCACGGCGCCCAACCCCGTGAGCGGCGGGATCGGCGGCGGCTGGGACAACGCTGTGCGGGTCACCGGCGCAGTCCTCGAGGGTGTGGTGAGCGCGGTGCCGCTGCTGGTGGTGCTCGCCCTCGGCCTGCTGGTGTGGCGGCGGGTGACGCGGGCACCGCTCTCACGGGGGCGCCCCACGGGCGCCGAGTAGCGCCGGACACAGCGCGGACAACCAGTGGCCGGGACTGGACAGGGCGGTCGCTGGCCATCACAATCAGCGAACAGATGTTCGATCAGGTCCGATCCCGTCGATGACCGCGCCCGCCCGGGCCGCCCGTCTCCAGTACGTCTGCTCCGACTGCGGATCGGGTTCGCCGAAGTGGCAGGGACGGTGCGACGGCTGTGGCGCCTGGAACACCCTCGGGGAGGGGATGGTGGTGTCGGGGGTGGTGCAGCGGGCGCGGCGCCCACCCCCCGCTGCGGTGGCGCTGGACCGTGTCGGCGACGGCGCCGATCAGGTCAGGAGCAGCGGCATCGCCGAGCTCGACCGTGTTCTCGGCGGCGGCGTCGTCGCCGGCTCGCTGATCCTCCTCGGCGGTGACCCCGGGATCGGCAAGTCGACACTGGCCCTGCAGCTGGCGGCGCGCACCGGCTCGGCGGCCCGTCCGGTGCTGTACTGCGCGGGCGAGGAGTCAGCGGTCCAGGTGGCGATGCGCGCCGAGCGGCTGCGCTGCCGGCTCCCCTCAGTCGAGGTGCTTGCCGAGACCGACCTCGACGCCGTCGTCGAAGCGATCGAGGCCGCGCGGCCTCCGCTGGCGATCGTCGACTCGGTGCAGACGCTCAGCGCGCCCGCGATGGCGGGCACGCCCGGCAGTCCGGCCCATGTCCGCGAAGCGGTGGGCCGCCTGCTCACGGTCGCCAAGGAGACCGGCGTCCCCATCGTTCTGGTCGGGCACGTCACCAAGGAGGGCGCCATCGCCGGGCCGCGCACTCTCGAGCACATGGTCGACGTGGTGCTGTACCTCGAGGGCGAGCGGCACGGCGAGCACCGGCTGCTGCGCGGGGTGAAGAACCGCTTCGGCAGCACCGGCGAGCTCGGCCTGTTCTCCATGGAGAGCGGCGGTCTGCGCGAGCTCGACGCGCCCGGGCGGGCATTCCTGGACGAGAGCAGCCTGGCGGTGCCCGGCAACGTCCTGACCGTCGCCTGCGAGGGCACCCGCCCGCTCGTCGTCGAGATCCAGGCGCTGGTGACGACGTCCTGCTTCGGACTGCCCCGGCGCACCAGCTCGGGGTTCGACATCGGCCGCCTCCACCTGCTCCTCGCGGTCCTCGAGAAGCGCGCCGGGATCAGGCTGCACGAGTCCGACGTCTATCTCAACGTGGTCGGTGGGGTCCGCATCGCCGACCCCTCCGCCGACCTCGCGGTGGCCGTGGCGGTGGCCGGCGCCGCGTCCGACCAGCTGCTGCCGCCGCAGACAGTGGTGCTCGGCGAGGTCGGGCTGGGCGGCGAGGTGCGGCGGGCCTCGCGGATCGATGCCCGCCTGGCGGAGGCCACGGCCCTCGGCCAGGAGTGCGCGGTGATGCCCGCGGGTGGCCGCGTCCCGGCTGCGCCCGGGCTGCGTTTGCGGCGCGTCCCCACCGTCTCCGCCGCCCTCGAATTGCTCGCCGAGGCCTGAGCCTCGTCGCCACCGGCGCCCCACGGCCGTTGCGAAGGCGTGACGCAAGCGGCGTCGCGCCGAGCACTGTGTTTATATCGAGCGGCAATGACCCGCCATTCGTCGATCACCCTGCGCCGCGCCCGTGCCTCCTCGAGAGGGCTCGGCGCCGTCCTCGGGGTCGTGGTCGGCATCTTCTACGCGGCTTTCGTGATCACCAACTCACCGGGCCTCTTCGCCAACAACCAATCGGTCACGACGGTGGTGCTCGCCGGCAGCGCCATCGTCGGCGCCGCGGCGCTGGCCCTGGCGGCACCGATGCTCACCATCGCTCCCTATCTCTGGCTCGAGACCCTCCTCGACGAGGCTCCGGCCGGGCAGATCATGGGTGCCCTCGCCGGTGTCATCTCCGGCTTGCTGATCGCCGCGCTGGTTGCGGTCCTGCTCGGTCCGCTCCCGTTCTACACCGGCACCGTCGTCTCACTGGTCCTCGCGGTCGCTCTCGTCCAGGTCGGAGCACGCGTCGGAACCAGGCGCCGCGACGCCTTCGCCACCGCGCTGCGCAGCGGCAGCGCTGCCCCGGCGATCGCTCACCTGTCTGTCGGAGAAGCCCCGCTCGACGGCCCGCCGGTGGTGGTCGACACCTCTGCTCTGATCGATGGCCGCATCGTCGATGTGGCCAAGGCGGGCTTCCTCCCGGGCCGCCTGCTCATCGCCGGTTTCGTTCTCGAGGAGCTGCAGCGCGTTGCCGACTCCGGCGACCCGATGCGCCGGGCTCGCGGCCGGCGCGGGCTCACGGTTCTCGAGGAGCTGCGGCGCCGCCAGGACGTGGTCTGCGAGGTGATCGACCTCAACTTCCCCGACGTCGCCGAGGTGGACGCGCGGCTCATCAAGCTGGCGGTGGCGCACTCCGCGGCGCTGCTGACCAGCGACCACAACCTCAACCGCATCGCGCGCATCGCGGGTGTGCGCGTGCTCAACCTCAACGACCTCGCCAACGCGCTCAAGCCGATCCTGGCCGCGGGGGAGGAGATCTCCATCGCCATCGTGCGTGAGGGCAAGGAGTTGCAGCAGGGGGTCGGTTACCTCGACGATGGCACCATGGTGGTCGTCGAGAACGCGCGAGGCCGGCTCGGCGGCACGGTACGCGCCACGGTCACGTCGGTCCTGCAGACCACCTCGGGACGGATGATCTTCGCCACCACCGAGGCACCGGACAGCGCGGTCGCCCGCACCGTGCGCGCGGTGCGCCCACGAGCGGCACAGCGCTGACCGCCGCCCTCATCATCGCGGCCAGCGGCCGCGGGCGCCGGATGGGGGAGGACAAGCTCTTCGCAGAGGTGGCGGGGCGGCCGCTGCTGGCGCACACGCTGGCCGCGGTGGCGCAATCGGGCGCCTTTGCCCGCGTGGTCATCGCCGCGCCGAGCGAGCGTCATGCGCTGGTGCGTGAGCTGGCTGAGCAGGCGGGCATTGTCGAGCTGGCGCTGACCACCGGAGGAGAGCGCCGCCAGGACAGCGTGCGCGGTGCCCTCGAGGATGTCGGCGACGTCGAGGTGGTTGCGGTGCATGACGCGGCGCGTCCGCTCTGTCCGCCGCAGCTGTTCATCGACTGCGTGGACGCCGCCCGGCGCCACGGCGCGGCGACCACGGCGATCCCGGTGGTCGACAGCATCAAGCGCGCGGTCGGTGGGGTGATCCTGGAGTCGCTGACGCGGGGCGACCTCTACGCCATCCAGACGCCCCAGGCCTTCCGCCGCGAGCTGCTCGTCGCCGGCCACCGCCAGGCCAGCGCCAACGGCCTCGCCGTCGACGATGACGCAGCGCTCGTCGAGGCGCTCGGCAACGCCGTGTACATCGTTCCGGGCAACCCTGACAATTTCAAGGTGACCCACCGGCGCGACCTCGTTCTGCTGCGCGCGCTGTTCGCCGACCGAGCATGACCATGCGCATCGGCCATGGCGTCGACGCCCACCGCCTCGTCGAGGGGCGCCCGCTCATGCTGGGAGGGGTCCACATCCCTCACGACCGGGGTCTCGCCGGCCACTCCGACGGCGATGCCGTGGCCCACGCTCTCTGCGACGCGCTGCTCGGCGCCGCCGGGCTCGGCGACATGGGCCGGCATTTCCCCTCGAGCCAGGCGCGCTGGCGCGACACCGCCGGCGCCGACTTCCTGCGCGCTGTCGCGACCATGCTCCGCGAGCGCGGCCTGCGGGTCGTCTCGGCGCAGGCGATCGCGATCGCGCAGGAGCCCCGCCTTGCCGATCGCCTCGAGGCGATGGCAGTCGCCTGTTCGGCGGCTCTTGGCATCGACCGCGCGCTCCTCCAGGTGACCGCCACGAGCACCGACGGGATGGGCTTCACCGGCACCGGTGAGGGGATCGCGGCCTCGGCGGTGGCGCTGCTCGACCTCGCCCGCTGAAGCCAGTCCCGCCACGCCCTGTGGCCGGGAATCCTGCTATCCTGCTGAGAGCGAAATGAATTACGCTGAGAGCGAAGCAGATTCCCGCACTCGCGCCGGCTCGCTGCGCCGCCTCCAGGGCGCGGTGCTGCGGCGCCATCGCGAGCTGAGCCGTCGCTCGCTGGCCGACGTCGCCGCCGCCGCGCACTGCTCCCCGGCCCATCTCTCCGAGGTCGAGCGCGGTCGCAAGGACGTCAGCGCCGAGCGCCTGGTTGCGATGGCGGCCGCGCTGGACGTGCCCCTGCACGTCGTCTACGGCGACCTCGCCGAGGCCCTCACCCCACAGAGCCTCACCGATGCCCGCGCCAGCGCTCATGACCCGCGAGCCCAGCTTCAACTCGCTGCCGCGACGCTCGACGCCGACGCTCTGCGCACCGTGGCCCAGTTCAGCACCTTCCTGGCCAGCACGGGGCCGTCGCCCCTTCGCCGGCGGATCGGCTTCGCGGTTCCCGGCCGGGAGGGCGGGTCGTGATGGTTGTGCCCACCGTGGTCGAGACCACCAGTCGTGGCGAGCGTTCCTACGACATCTACTCGCGGCTGCTGCGCGACCGCATCGTGTTCCTCGGCGAGGAGATCAGCGACGACGCCGCCAACCTGGTCGCCGCGCAGCTGCTCTTCCTGGAGAGCGAGGAGGCGGGGAAACCGATCAGCCTCTACATCAACTCGCCGGGCGGCAGCGTCACCGCGGCGCTCTCCATCTACGACACCATGCAATACGTCAGCGCCAGCGTGTCGACGATCTGCCTGGGCATGGCGGCGAGCGGCGGCTCGCTGCTTCTTGCCGGCGGCGCGCCCGGGCAACGTCTGGCTCTGCCCAACTCCCTGATCCTCATCCATCAGCCGTGGAGCGGCGGCATGCAGGGCAAGGCCGGCGACCTCGAGATCCATGCGCGGGAGATCCTGCGCCAGCGCGACCTGCTCGTCGAGATCTACGCACGGCACAGCGGCCGGAGCCGCGAGCAGGTGGCGCGCGACATGGATCGCGACAACTTCATGACCGCCGAACAGGCGCTGCAGTGGGGGCTGATCGACCAGATCGTGAGCAGACGGGAGCAGGCAGTGCAGGTCCCGGCGCCGGTCCAAGTTCCCGTCTGAGACCCTCGCCGGCACGGGCACCGGGCGTGGATAGACTGTCGCGCCATGGCTCTTCGCCTTCACGACACCCTGACGCGCACGCTGCAGGAGGTTGTGCCCATCGAGGAGGGGCACGTCCGCCTGTACACCTGCGGGCCGACCGTCTACGCGCGCTCCCACATCGGCAACTTCCGGACCTTTCTCTACGAGGACGTGCTTCACCGCTGGTTGGAGCGGAGGTTCGCGCGCGTCACCCAGGTGATGAACCTCACCGACGTGGAGGACAAGATCATCGCCGCAGCCGTGGCCGCCGGCGTCGACCTGCCCGAGGAGACGGCGCCGTGGATTGCGGCCTTCTTCGCTGACCTCGCGACGCTCAACATCCGCCGCGCCCATCACTACCCACGCGCCACCGACTACATCGACGAGATGGTCACGCTCATCGAGCGGCTCGATGCTGCGGGCGTGACCTATCGCAGTGACGGCAGCGTGTATTTCCGCATCGCCGCGTTTCCCCAGTACGGCCGGCTCTCCGGGGTGCGCGCAGAGGGCCTCGTCGCCGGCGCCGGCGGCCGGGTCGACGCCGACGAGTACGACAAGGAGGACGTGCGCGACTTTGCGCTCTGGAAGGCGGTGGGCCCGGGCGAGATCGGCTGGGACACGCGCCTGGGTCGCGGCCGCCCCGGCTGGCACATCGAGTGCTCGGCAATGAGCATGTCGCTGCTCGGCGAGTCCTTCGACATCCACTGCGGGGGCATCGACAACATCTTTCCCCACCATGAGAACGAGATCGCCCAGAGCGAGGCGGCGACGGGTCGCCGGTTCGTCCGGCTGTGGGTGCACGGCGAGCACCTGCGCACCGGCGGCGAGAAGATGGCCAAGTCGTTGGGCAACTTCGCGACGGTGGACGAGCTGGTCGCCTCCGGCGCGCGGCCGTCGGCGCTGCGCTACCTGCTCATCGCGGGCGCGCACTACCGCCGCACGGTGAGCTACACAGAGGGGTCGCTGCACGCCGCCACTGAGTCCGTGGACCGCTTCGCGGACTTCAGCGAGCGCGTCCGCAGCCACCAGCCGCACGGTGAGGTGGCCTCCACGGCGGATCCGCGCGTCGGCGATGCGCGGGCAGCGTTCGAGGCGGCGATGGACAACGACCTCAACCTCCCCGAGGCGATGGGCGCGGTGTTCACGCTGATCCGCGCACTCAATCGTGAGCTGGATGAGGGCGGGGTCGATGCCGCCACCCAGGGCGCGCTGGTCACGCTCATCGACGAGGTCGACGACGTGCTCGGGGTGCTGCCCCTGGTGCAGCTCGAGCGGGCCGGTCAAACGCCCGATGCCGAGACGGCGACGATGCTGAGCGCCCGCGATGCGGCGCGCGCGGCCAGGCGGTGGGCCGAATCGGACCGTCTGCGTGAGGCGCTGGCCGAGCGCGGCATCGCCGTCGAGGACACCCCTGCCGGACAGCGCTGGCGACGCCTTTGACGCGCCCCGGTCACGCGCCTGCAAGGTCCCCCGGGCATGGTTGCTATGCTGATCGAGTCCGCCAAACGCACCAAGAAGCGGCCTTCAGCGCATTGGAGATGCAGAGATGGACACAGCCCAACCCGGCCCGATCAACCAGGTCCTGAACGGTCCTTACCCCTTCGCGGCGGGGCACGGGGGCTACGACGCCGGCGTCTCGGTCCTGGCCATCGTCCTTCGGTTCACCCTCTGGGTGCTGGTGATCCTGGCCGTGGTGTGGTTCGTGCGCGAGGTGCTGCGGATCATCCAGGCCAGGTCGCACCCCCACGCGCCCCGCCCGCCGAGCGCGGCGGTCGCGGAGCTCGAGATGCGCTACGCGCGCGGCGAGATCAACCGTGCCGACTACCTGGGGCGTCGCGCCGATCTCGGCGGACCGCCACCACCGGCGGCTCCAGCCGCCTGACGACGGGGCCCCAGGTCGCCGCCGCGCCGAGTGGCGCGGCGGCGACGAAGCTCAATCCCTGCTGACGCGCGCTCAGGCGGTCGGTGGGGGAGGCGGAGACGACGGCGGACCGCCGTACATGGTTCCCGAGGACACGGGCAGCGAATGGGCTGCCGTTTCGGGGTCGCTTCGCTTCAGGAAGCCACCTGCGATCACGCCGATGGCGGCGATCAAGCCGATGAACAGGCCGAAGCTCGGTCCCGCGCTGTAGCCCGGTCCGGAACCCGAAGCGCCACCGTAGGTGAGCAGCCAGAGGAGTCCCATGAGGAGCAGGAACGCCCCGATGATCATGTAAAGGATGGCGTCAGGTTGGGGCATCGTCGGCAAGGTCACAGTCGCGACGAAGGTGCGGAGGATGTAGAGCGCGAGCCCGGCCAGCACTCCGAGGAAGAACAACCACCCGGTCCAGAAGCTGAGCGCGCCGACTGAGCTCGATGTGTTGAAGCCGCCGCATCCGGGGATGCCCCCGCAGTTGAAGCTCGCGCTGTACCAGGGGAGGAAGACGGCGATCAACGCCACGACGAGCGCCCCGCCAATGAGCGTGTCGCCATTGCTGAGCTTTCGTCCGCCAATGTCAGGCAAGATCGTCCCTCCTCATCGCGTGTCCCGGAGAATTGGCGCCGAGTATACGGCTGTCCCTGCCGACCCGACAGGTGTTTTCTGATCTCAGCGAGTTCATCCGGTGGCGCCCTCTCAATGTGCACGGCTGCTGCCGCTGAGCGCGATGGTAGTCGCCAAAGGTGGGTTTGGTGTGAATTGGCGGCAAGGTGACGGAACGGCCGCTGATCGATGACGCCGCGGTTGCGCGACGAGGGCGCGCCGACAATCACCGGATGCCAGCGAACGTCTGCTGTCCAAACTGCTGGGTCTGGAGCGAGCTGGGCACCCGGACCACCTGCCGCCGCTGCGGTGCGGCGCTCATCCTTCCCGATGGCCAGACCATCGGTGCGGCCCTGGCGGCACCCCCGCCGCCGCCGCCGCCATTGTCCTTCGGCTACGCTCCGGGCGGTTCCGCACCGGCCGTGGCCATGTCGACCAGCGGCATCCCCGACGCTGCTCTTCGCGGCTTCCAGCCGAACGCCGGCAGCGACTGGATCGCGATCGCTCGCTGGTTCACCATCGGCTACGGCATTCTCCTGGTGGTGGCGTTGGTCGCGATCGGGCTGATCGTCCAGCACATCAATGTGCCGATCACCGACCCGTATGGCGTCACAACCATGCAGACGTTTGACATCGGCCCGGCCTTCGCCATCGCAGCCATCGTCGTCGGGGTCGTGATGGGGGTGTTCGCCTGGCTCACCCAGTACACCGTCGCGCGGGTGATCTTCCTGGTGCTCGACGGCCTGGCACTGCTCAGCGCGATCTCGAAGATCGGCGTGGAGACCAGGTCGGGCGGGGTCGGTTTCCTCGCGCTGGCGACCATGGCGTTCGACGTGGCCTACGGCGGAGTCCTGCTCATGTCCCTGCTGCCCCGGACCCAACCCGCCTACGTCTGAGCCGCGGGCTGCTCAGCGCCGGCGCACGCGGCGCCACCCGATCAGACCCACTCCGAGGCCGAGGAGCACGGTGAATGCCCCGATGCCGAGATGGACCATGAAGAAGCTGTCGAAGTGGTGCTCGGGGTAGACGTTGTAGACGAACGTGCCCCACACGTAGGCGTTCCAGACGGCGAAGAGGAGCAGGAACCACCCGGCCCGTCGTGAGATGGTCATCGGTCTCCACTGTAACCGGCGCTCGCCATGCCACCGCCGCCGGCGGAGACGGGTTTCGGCGCTGCCCGGATGGTGGGCGATACTCGGCGGGTGGACATCCTCTACGGGCGCAACCCCGTGCTCGAGGCACTCCGTTCCGGTCGCGCCGCGCGCAAGTTGGTGATCGCCACCGGCATCCCGCATGAGGATCGGCTCGAAGAGATCCTCACGCTTGCTCGAGGCCGTGACATTCCGGTCGAGGAGAGCCCGCGCCACCGGCTCGACGACATCGCTCACACCGAGCATCACCAGGGCGTCGCCGGCTATTTCCACGGGCGCCCCCCGCTGGCCATCGAGGAGCTGCTGGCAAATTCGCGCCCGCCGCAGCTGGTGGTGGTCCTCGACGGCATCCAGGACCCGCAGAACCTCGGAGCGATCACCAGGACAGCGGACGCCGTGGGCGCCGACGGCATCGTGCTGCCGCGCCATCGCGCAGCGGGAGTGACGGCGGCGGCGGCCAAGGCGTCGGCAGGCGCCACCGAGCACGTTCCCGTCGCAACTGTCGCCAACCTGGTCCGCGCGATCGAGCTGATGCAGGCCGCCGGCCTCTGGATCGTAGGCATGGCGGCCGACGGTGAGGTTCGTTACGACCGATTCGACTTCACGGTGCCGGTCGCCATCGTCATCGGAGCGGAAGGGGAGGGGATGAGGCCGCTGACCAGGCGGAAATGCGATGCGGTGGTCGCCCTGCCGCTATCCGGACACGTGTCGTCACTTAATGCGGGTGCGGCAGCCGCCGTGCTGCTGTACGAGGTGGCGCGGCAGCGCGGCTTTGCGTCCCGTGGATGAATGGTGCCGCGCGTGAACGAGCTGATCGTCGACGGCTACAACGTCATCCATGCGTGGCCCGAGCTGGCCCCGATCATCAAAGGTGGGCACGCTGAGGAGGCTCGCCGCCGGCTGATCGTCATGCTCGGCGAATACGCCGCTGCGACCGGCGAACGGGTCACCGTGGTGTTCGATGCGCACGGCCGTGCCCGTGACCACGGTCCTGGCGAAACCGTTGACGGGGTCACGGTGATCTTCGGGAGCAAGGCGCAGACCGCCGACCATGTCATTGAGCGACGCGTGTCGGTGGCCAAGCATCGCGGCGATGCGGGTCTGGTCACCGTTGCCACCGGCGACCGCCTCCAGCGTGACCTCGTCATGGGAATGGGTGGCGCCGTGATCGGTGCGGAGGCCTTGCGACAGGTGGTCCTGGCCGCGCACGCCGCGACCGGAGCGCACAGCGCCCGTCGCCGTCGCGAGGCCGGGTTCGCCAACAGGCTCGAGGACCGCCTCGACGCGGCGACGCGCCAACAACTCGACCGGCTGCGGCGGCCACATCATGTGCCCGCGCACGACGCTGACGAGAAGCCGAGTACCGATTGACCGCGGTCCGCTGCTGGCTGTGCTACGGTCCCAGTCGCCTGGCCGGCGTAGCTCAGTGGTAGAGCAGCTGTTTTGTAAACAGCTGGCCGTCGGTTCGAATCCGTCCGCCGGCTCGCTTTGGTTCCTAGTGGCCGAGGCCGGCCGCGCTCAGGAGTGAGAGAGCGTCTTCCGCGAATGGCCGAATCTTGACGAGGTCGGCGGGAGTCGCGTCCGGGTTCGTGGGATCGTTGAGATGGCCGACGAACACCACCACGTTCCCGCGCTGAATCAGCATTCCCACGCCGATGGAGAACGACGCGCCGCCGTTGCTGCACACACCTGATGAGGGATCGTAGGACGGTCCGGAACCTTCGCCGGCACAGGAACGCAGATCGACGGCCCACGACGGCGGCGGCACCTGCGTGGATCCCCCGAGCCGCGGGTAGCCGAGGACGCCGGGGATGAATCCGTGGATCGCGGTTGGAGGGCTGCCGTAGAACGTGACGGCGTCCGCGTGACTCGAGAAGCTGAACAACGCGATGTGGTACCTCGCGTCCTTCGACGAGGTTTGCTCCATATCCGTTGCAGGGCTCGGCG
>DATBPD010000011.1:0-17386 GCA_036561525.1 Candidatus Dormiibacterota bacterium
CAGCACCGGCGACATCAACACCATCGACCTGATGACGGCGCGAGTCCACACCGTCTTCAGTAGCCTGTTCCTGATCGGCATGGCGTTCAGCACGCTGGTGAGATGAGCGAGCAGCAGGTCGCCCGTATCTCGGGTCGCGACGTCCTGCTCGGGATGGCCGGCGCTGCCGCTCTGTGGACCGCTGCTTTCAGAGGTAGAAGCGGTTTCTGGGCAAAGATGGGCGCGGGGGTCGGCGCACTCGGTGGCTATGCGCTGTACGCCAACCCAGACCTGCGCACGACGCGACTCAAGCGCACGGACGTGGCTCGCGGTCTTGCATCCGCCGGATTCCTCTACGGCATCTTCCAGGTCGGCGACCGATTTGCGCGAAAGGTGATGCCCAATGGCCGAGCCGAGATCGAAGACATCTATCGCAAGCGCGGCCTCGCTCCAGACCCGTTCATCGCAGCCATCCTCGCTGTGCTGATCGCTCCGGGCGAGGAGCTGTTCTGGCGTGGCCTGATCAACCGGTACCTCGCGCAGCAGCTCGGTCCCGTGGTCGGCAACGCTGCCGGCGCAACCATCTACGGCGCCATCCATCTTGTCTCCGGCAACCTCACGCTCACCGGCGCCGCTGCAGTTGCCGGGGGGTTCTGGAGTCTCGAGCACCTCGCACAGGGACGAATGGCGCCACTCATTGTGAGCCACGTCGCCTGGGACATCTGGATCTTCCTGGTGCGCCCCACCGGCTGATTGGTGGGGGTGCGGCGGACTCAGACGGGAACGTATCGGGCGCCCAGCGTCATCGCGAGCGTCCGATGCGCTGGTCCGGCTCCAATGAGGATCGAGCGTGATGGATCGACGCCGTGTGCACGAGCGAATGCCAGGAGCAGCCCAGGCAGAGGTGGCCTGCACCAGCAAACGGGCGGGCCGGCGGCGTGCGGGCACAGCGCGCCCTCGACCGGTCCGGACACTTCCGCCGTAACACGAGCCACGCAGGCAGCGAGCACATCGTGGGTGCCGTCCGGTCTCCAATCGAAGACCAAGTGGCGGGCGCTACGGTCGGCCTCATCGAGCGCACGCCCACAGCCGGGACGCCTCAACGCACCAGCCGCCACGAACACACCTCCTGGCGAGTGCGGCGTTGCCGCCGTGCGTGCGAAAGGCACGCGCTCGACAGCAGCAAATCCTTCATCCAGAGCCGGCGCCTCGAGCTCGCGAAGGGCGCGCATCTGGGCGGTCGGCATCAGAATCGCCGGCTCGTGCCGAGCCAGCATGCGCAACTCCTCGGGTGTCGGAAGAGAACCGAAGCGCTCGAGGATCCGCTCGACCACGTTGACCTGGGCTTGCGAGAGCGCGATGTCGATCCAAGTGCAGCGAGTCGGGATTCCATACCGGCTCGCCGCGTCGATCACATGGCTGCGCGCGGCTCTTGTGAGCCACGTGTTGTCGAGGACTAGGCGCTGAGCGGCCGTTCCGAGCTGCTCGTCGAGTGCGCGGGCGAGATCACGCAGCGAGCCGCCGCGCTCGTCGCGATTAAGGCGGGAGTAGCCGCGGGCGACGTAGTCCTCGGCCAGTCGGGTTTTCCCAGCTCCGGGGATACCCATGACGAGAACAACGTCTGCGTCCTCCCGCGCACGAGGTCGCTCGACTCGGGTCCGGCGGGGCGAGCCAAACGCGCGAGCAAGAGCTGCTCGGTCGTCGTTACTGAGACTGAGTCGCGCTGCGCGCGCAGCCGACCGTGCAGTCTCGGGCCGGCGCGCCCCCGGGATCGCGATCACAGCGGGCGACACGTCGAGCAGCCAGACGAGCGCCACCTCCGCAGGGGTTGCGTTGTGTTCGGCGGCCAAGCCCACCAGCACCTTGTGGCGAGCTAGGCGACCAGCCCGACGCGGCCCTCCCAACGGCGAATGGGCGATCACAGCGACTCCCAGCTCAGCGCAATGTTCGACGAGGCCGCCACGGATGGCGTCGTCGTCGTACAGGCTCAGCGCAACCTGGACCGCGGTGATCGGGACGAGTTCGAGGGCCTCGTCCACCTGGATGCGATTGACGTTGGCGAGTCCCACACGACCCACCAGACCTTCGTCGAGCAGCCGGGCCAGAGCCCGCACGGAGGTTCGCCACGGCGTCCGCGGGTCGGGTGCGTGAATCAGGTACAGGTCGATTGGAATGCCGTCCAGGGCAGCCAGGCTCGCCTCGCAGTCCTTGAGAATCGTGCTCGCGCGACCATCCGGAATCCATCCACCCCCAGCCCGCGTCATACCCCCCTTGGTGACGATCCGTGCGCTCCGTTTCATTCCGGAGTGTCGAAAGCCGAGCGCAACGAGCCTTTCGTTGTGCCCCATCTCATCTTGACCGTGGCCATACGAGCGGGCAGTGTCGAAGACGGTCACGCCCGCCTTGACGGCGGTAGCGATCGTTTCGACAGCGACCTCCTCGTCGCGGATATCGTCAGTCGACAGGCGCATGCAGCCCAGGCCGACGCGGAGCTCCGTCGCCTCAAGCCATTCAGGGTTGCCCACGGCGCACAGGCTACGCCCAAGGTGACGTGGAGCTTACGGCGCCTAACAGGGTGTCGGGGAGACAGGACTTGCCCCCTGCGACCCCTGGTGTCGCGACCTTTGGCGGTCTAGCTCTAGCCGCCACGGCGGCTGCCCGTTGCGGCTGGTAGTCGCCCCGCTACGAGCTTGACCGTGGCTCACGAATCGTCTGGACCGACCCCAGGCGGCGATGGTCATCCTGGCCCTGGTGTCTGCACTCAAGTCGACGCCGTGCGCAATGCGTACCCAGCGAGCTGAGGGAGCCTCGTCAGTGCGTTAGATCCGGGCAGATTCGAGGATCATCGTCTGCGGGGTCCCAGCCAGGCCCGGGGAATTCTCCGGATTTGCCCAGACCCGAGTGCTCAGGAAGCCTAAGAACGACTGCGCTTCGTCGGTGCTGTCGAAGTCGAGGTCGATCAC
The DNA here is from genome assembly GCA_036561525.1 of Candidatus Dormiibacterota bacterium. GTDB lineage: Bacteria > Chloroflexota > Dormibacteria > Aeolococcales > Aeolococcaceae > Aeolococcus. Next base: position 2,943 of record DATBPD010000011.1, read on the forward strand.
TACGAACCTCGGGTTGTCCACGGGACGCTGGATGCGATGTGCCCGGACGCCACCGCTGCGTCGGGCGTCGGCGAACCGGTTGAACGCCGATTCCCACGTGCCGAAGTCGGTAATCGGGTGCTGGATGTGTAGTGTTGCCATTGCTTTCTCCATGTTAGGTCGTGTCGTTCGAGGATACGGCGGCACTCCACCAGCCGCCATCCCAGGTTTGTGGGATCCTCGGATCGCACGAGTGCGGCGGCCCGGGTCCGCGTACGATCGCTCTGTGACCGCGACTACCGCACAATCACGGGCCATCGAGAGGGTCGTTCGCGTCTGTGCCGCTACGACCGCGGACGCGCGCTCGTTGCGGCACGCGATCCTCGACGAGATTCGGCGCTTGGTCACGTTCGACGCCTACGCCTGGCTGCTCACAGACCCGGAAACCGAGGTCGGCTGCGCTCCCCTCGCCGATGTGCCCTGTCTGCCGGAATTGCCGCGTCTGATCCGGCTCAAGTACCTGACGCCTATCAACCGCTGGACGCGGCTCGACGTACCGGTCGCGCTCCTCCGCACCGCCACAGGAGATCAACCGGAACGCAGCCTCGTTTGGCGCGAGTTGCTCGCCAAGTACGGGGTGTCGGACGTGGCGTCGCTGGTATTCCGATGCCGGCACGGCTGCTGGGGTTTCCTCGACCTCTGGCGGAGCACCGCCGAAAGCCGCTTCACGGACGCGGAGGCCGGGTTCCTGATCGCCGTCGCGAAGCCGATCACTGAGGCGCTGCGACGCTGCCAGGCCAACACGTTCGGCATGGCCGCATCCGCGCCGGTACGCGCGGGACCTGTCGTGCTCGTGCTGTCGCCGGACCTCGAGGTGCGAGCGCAGACTCCCGAGACCGATGAATACCTCAAACTCCTCGTCCCACCCGATGCGGATCGCCAGCCGATTCCGGCCGGGGCGTACAACGTTGCCGCCCAGTTGCTCTCAGTCGAGGCCGGCATCGACGACCACCCGCCCTCAGCGCGGGTGCACCTATCGGCGGGGATGTGGCTGACGCTCCGTGCAGCTCGCATCGGCACCGCCTCACCTCCTGCCGAGCAGGACATCGCGGTCACGATCGAGGCGACCACGCCGGCGGAGCGGATGGCGCTGTTCGGGCGAGCGTGTGCGCTCAGCGCTCGAGAGGTCGAACTGCTCGGCCATCTCATCATGGGCTCTGACACCCGCCGTATCGCGCAGCAAATGTTCCTCTCCGAGAACACGGTGCAAGACCATCTGAAGTCGATCTTCGTCAAGACTGCGACGAACAACCGCCGTACCCTGCTGGCTCGGGCCGTAGGTCACTGATCCGTCCTCACCATGGGGTGCGAACAACAGTGTGCATGGTGTCGGGCGGCAAGAACGCGACCTCGTCCGCGCCGATTGACTCCGTCCCTGCGAGCATTTATGCCACCATTGGCAGCAAGTCGGGGAGACAGGACTCGAACCTGCGACCCCTGGTCCCCCAGACCAGTACTCTAACCACCTGAGCTACTCCCCGAAGAGCGGGTACAACGTACCCGGGTGCGCGCGAGTAACTGTAGCGCCCCGCCAACCCGCCATGCCGGCTGGCGCTTCAATCGGCGGTCGGTCCCGGGTCGAACCCGCGGAGCTCGTCGACGGCACCCCGGGTCATCAGGTCGTTGAGTGCAGCGGCTACGCTCTTGCCCGCGAACAGGACCGCATGGACCTCCCGGGCGATCGGCATCTCGACGCCGAATCGATCGGCGAGGACCAGCGCCGCCCTGGTGGCGTTGACGCCTTCGACCACCATCTGGCTCGCGTCAATCGCCACCCTCGGCAGGGTGCCGCGGCCGATCTCCTCCCCCAGTCCGCGGTTGCGCGAGTGTGGGCTCGTGCACGTCGCCACACAATCGCCGAGACCGGCCAGCCCGGCAAACGTCAGCGCACGAGCGCCGCCACAGATACCGAGCCTTGCCATCTCCGCCAATCCGCGTGTGATCAAGGCCGCTTTGCCGTTGTCGCCAGCCCCAATGCCGTCGCACACCCCTGCTGCAATGGCCACCACGTTCTTGAGTGCGCCGGCAAATTCGACACCGATCACGTCGTCGCTGCTGTAAAAGCGCAGAGGTCCACCGTTGCAGCCGTCGCGCACGGCCTCAGCGGCACCCGCGTCACGAGAGGCCGTCACTGTCGCCGCCGGCAGCCCGCGAGCTATCTCGATGGCAAAGTTGGGTCCACTCAAAGCGGCAATCGCCGTGTCAGAGGGCAGCACCTGGGCCAGCACCGCGGTCATGGTAAGCCCCGTCTCCACCTCGAAGCCCTTGGCCGCGCTCACCACGATGAGACCACTGACAAGTGGCGATACAGCAGTGCCCATGGCGCGCATCCCATGGCTCGGCACCGCCAGGATGGCGAGCTCCGCGCCAACGAGACACGCGTCGAGTTGGTCACTCACCCGCACATCAGCATGCAACTCAACACCCTCGAGGGCCCACGGATGGTGCCGGGTTGTCCTCAGCGACGCCGCCACCACCGGGTCGCGCGCCCACAGCCGGACCTCGCTGCCCGCTGACGAGAGGGTCTGCGCCAGGGCGGTTCCCCATGACCCGGCACCGACGACGGCGACGCGCATCAGCGATCGCGCTCCGCGCGCGCCCTCGCCACGATGCGCATCCTCGTCCCGGCAAACCCAAACACAGCCCGGATGCGGTTCTCGAGATAACGGCCATACGCGAAGTGCATCAGCTCGGGATCGTTGACAAAGAGGACGATGGTGGGCGCCGGGGTGCTGGCCTGCGTCGCGTACAGCAGCTTCAACTGACGGCCCTTGTCGTGTCGCGGCGGGTGGGCAAGGAACGCGTCGCGGAGGAGCGTGTTGAGCGCCGCGGTGGGGATGCGCACCGCACGGGCGGCGGCGACGGCGGCGGCGCTGTCGAGCACGCGCCGCACGTTGCGCCCCTCGAGGGCCGATACGGTGAGCAACGACACCCCAGGTATGAAATCGAACGCATCCTGCAGAGCCTTTAGAAAGGACGGATCCGCGCGCTTCTCCTGGTCGATGAGATCCCATTTGTTGGCTATGACGACGAGCCCCTTGCCGGCGTCCACCGCGTAGCCGGCGACGTGCCGGTCCTGTGCAACGACCCCTTCGTTGGCATCGACGACGAGTAGGGCGACGTCGCTTCGCTCCAGTGCTCGCAGAGCGCGGAGTAGGCTGTAATGCTCCACATCTGTGTCGACAACGCCGCGGCGTCGGATCCCAGCCGTGTCGACGAGGCGAACGGGGAGGTCACCGTGGCTGACGAGCGTGTCCACGGCGTCACGGGTTGTGCCCGGGAGCGGCGACACGAGCGCACGCTCCTGACCGACCAGAGCATTGAGAAGCGACGACTTGCCGACGTTGGGCTTGCCGATGATCGCGACGCGGAGTTCCCCGCTCGCCTCGGCTGCCGCCTCCTCGTTGGGCTCAGGGAGCGCGTCCACGATGCGGTCGAGCAGATCGCCTGTGTCGGTGCCGACGAGCGCCGAGATCAACAACGGCTCCCCGAGTCCGAGCCTGTACAGCTCGTGTGCGTAATGAGGGTTGTTGGGGCTGTCCGACTTGTTGCCGACGAGGATCACTGGCGTGCCGCCGCGGCGAAGAATATCCGCAACGTCCTCGTCGAGGGCGGTGACACCGGCGCGAACATCGACCAATTGAATGCACAGGTCGGCCTCAGCGATAGCCTGACGGGCTTGCTGTTGGGTCCCTGCTGTCAAAACGGCGAGCCCTGGATCATCGCGCACCAACGCGGGGTCGAGCCCGGCGGTGTCGACCACAGTGAAACGCCGGCCGCCCCACTCCGTGACCCCGTAGAGCCGGTCACGGGTCAGACCGGCGAGCTCATCCACTATGGCGTGGCGCTGGCCGGTGAAACGGTTGAACAGGGTTGACTTGCCCACGTTGGGCCGACCGACAATCGCCACGATCCCCGATGGCGGCCCGAGGTCGCTGTCGTGGCTTCGGCGCCGTCGTCGCTGCCGGCCGCTCGTCGCCGCGGCGCGACTCATGCGTGCGGCCCGTTGCCCGGCGTCACCACCAGGGGCAGCTGCTCGAACGGGCCACCGTCGTGCGTGAGGGTGAAACCGTTGAGGTCGCCGGCCCCGTCGGCAGTTGTGTTGACGATCACGTACACGTAGTCCATCCAGGCGTGGTCTGTGTCGAACTGCGAAGGTCGGGCTGGGTGATCCGGGTGGCTGTGCCAGAAACCGACGATGTCGAGGCGACGCTCGCGCGCCTCCCTGTCGGCACGGACGATGTCGGCCGGGTCGAGCAGGTAGCGGTCGCGAGAGCGGGTGGTGTTGAGGTTCATGCCCGAAGTGGCGTCAACAACCTCGACGCGCTTGCCGGCGAAGCGCCCGAGGAGCACGCCGCATCCCTCGTCCGGATAGGCTGCGTCTCCGAGCTCACTGATGCGCGAGTGCGCCGTCACAGCCAGGTCGATGTCACCCATGGTCATCGCCGGCGTTCCCCATACAGCCCGCTGCTCAGGTATCGGCCGCCGCCGTCGGCGAGAACCGTGACGATCACTCCCCTCTCGAGGCGCCGCGCCACCTGCTGCACACCCCAGAGCGCTGCGCCGCTCGAGTGTCCCGCAAGTATCCCTTCGCGCTGCGCCAACCGACGGGCAAGCTCGTACGACGCCTCGGTGGGAGCCCAGAGGTTCTCGTCCGCGAGCGCCGGGTCGTAGATTCCCGGGACAATCGCCGTCGGCATGTGCTTCATGCCCTCGAGTCCGTGCCACGGATCCTCCGGCTGCACCGAGATGCACACCACGTCGGCACGTTCGTGCTGCAACCGGCGCGACACCCCAACGAATGTCCCGCTGGTGCCAAGCCCGGCGACGAAGTGGGTGACCGAACCCCTGGTCTGCCGCCAGATCTCTGCACCGGTCGCGTCGTAGTGCGACCTCCAGTTGCCCGGGTTGTTGTACTGATCGGGCATGAAGTACGCGTCAGGATTCTCCTCGAACATCGCACGCGCGACACGGATGGCGCCGTCGCTGCCCTCCTGAGCGTCGCTGTAAACCATCTCCGCACCGTAGGCGGCGATGGTGGTCTTGCGCTCGTCGCTGACGTTGGTGGGCATCACCAGCCGCACCCTGTACCCAAGCGCGGCGCCGACCATCGCGTACGCGATCCCGGTATTGCCACTGGTGCTGTCGAGGATGGTGCGGTCGCGGGTCAGCGCGCCGCTCGCCTCCCCGTCGCGGATCATGCGCAGCGCCGGCCGGTCCTTCACGGACCCGCCCGCGTTGAGGAACTCCGCCTTGCCGAACACCGCGACGTCGGGCGACTCACGCTCGAAGAGATGGATGCGCAGCAGCGGGGTGTTGCCGATGCCGCTGAGGATGGAGCCGCCCAGCGTCACCGGGACCACGCGCTCCGGTGCCGCCGGACGCGGGGTCTCGGTCATGACGCCATTATCGGGGGCGGCCACGACTGAGGCGCCCGGAAGGCGTGCTACTCCGCTGCGCGCCCGGCGCCGAAGCGAAAACCAGCGGTGCCGCGGCGGGTGTCCTCGATGACAGCGATGACCCCGGCCGGCCGCAGGTGAATGACGCCCTCCTCGCCTGGCAGTTCGACGAAATCGGGCGTGCCTTCGGTGATCTGGATCGCCGCCACGGTCTCAGCGACCGTCAACTTCACGACGATGTCGGAGCCGTTGGCGAGTCGGAGCACGGCCATGAGTGCCTCCCCGGTGGTGGATGGTGAGAGCCGCGGATCATGGTACCCGCGCCGGAGCGGTCAGCCCGCAGCGTCAAGCGCGGCCACCAGCTCGAGCCGGAGCGCCGCCTCGTTCTCGATGCCGATGCTGAAGCGCAGCAGCCCGTCGGAGATGCCCAACGCGGCCAACGCCTGAGCGCGCAGGTGGCGATGCGACGTCGTCACGGGGTGGCTCACCGTGGTGCTGACGTCGCCGAGGCTCGGCGCCAGCCTGATGCCGTCGAGCGCGCGCACCACGCGCCCCGCCGCGGGCCGGCCACCGCGAATGTCGAGCGACAGCATCGGTCCACCTCCAGCCGGCAGCAGCCGCTTCGCCAGGGCGGCGTCGTCGCCTCCGCGGACGCCGGGATGGTGCACCGCGGCCACGGCGGGGTGCCCGGCGAGGGCCGCGGCGAGTGACGCAGCCGTCGCGGTGCCGCGCTCAACGCGCAGGGGAGCAGTCCGCAGGCCGCGTATGGTGAGCCAGGCATCGAACGGTCCGAGCACAGCGCCAAGGCTGCGGCTGTGCCCATCGAGCCAGTCGGCGATCTCACAGTCCACGGACGCAAGCGCCACACCGCCGAGCACGTCGCTGTGACCGGCCAGGTGCTTGGTCAGGCTGTGCATGACAGCGTCTGCGCCGAACGCCAGTGGCTGGAACAGGAAGGGCGTGGTCAAGGTGCTGTCGACCAGGCACAGGGCACCGCCACGATGCGCCGCCGCCGCCACCGCGGGGATGTCCACCACCCCGAGCAGCGGGTTGGTGACAACCTCGGCGACCACCAACGCCACGTCGCTGTCCATGACGGCAGCCACCAGCGCGCCCACGTCGCCGGAGACTGGCGGCGGCGGCAGGTCGACTACTGTCGTGCTCACCCCCAGCGCCGCCAGCGGCCCGAGCAGCAGGGCCTCGGTTCCACCGTAGCTGGGACGCACCAGCACGACGCGACGCCGCCCGCTCATCATCGCCGCGCTCACCAGCAGCGCCAGCGCCGCCTGTCCGCTCGCCGTGACCCGCGCGAGAGGTGCCGCGCCACCGGGGGGCGTCTCCAAAGTGGCAAGCACCTCCTCGAGCATCCCCACCGTCTCGTTCCCGTGGCGCCGGTAGACGCGCGGGTCTGCCTCCATCGCCGCGTCGAGCGCGTCCAGGTCCGGGTAGGCGCGTACCGAGGCCAATGTCGGTGCGGCCACGAGCTCCTCCCCCTCGGAGGTGCGCACCTCGCGACCCCCGGCGCGGATCGCCGCCAGACGGAGGTGCTCCTGCGCGCTCATCCCTGCACAGCAGCGGCGGGCAGCAGCCGAAACGCGGCGCGCCCCGCATACCGCGCTGACGACCCCAGCTCCGCCTCGATGCGCAGCAGCCGGTTGTACTTGGCCACGCGCTCCGACCGCGACGGCGCGCCCGCCTTGATCTGGCCGGCATTGACTGCAACTGCGAGGTCGGCGATGGTGGTGTCCTCGGTCTCGCCACTGCGATGGCTGATCACCGCAGCGTACCCGTGTGACGCCGCCAGCTCGATGGCGTCGAGCGTCTCGCTCAGCGTCCCGATCTGGTTGACCTTGACCAGCAACGCGTTGGCGGCGCCGCGCGCGAAGCCCTCGCGCAACCGCGCGAGGTTGGTCACGAACACGTCGTCGCCGACCAGCTGCACAGTTCCGCCAAGGCGCAACGTCAGCGCGGTCCACCCGTCCCAGTCGTCCTCCCCCATCCCGTCCTCGATGGACACGATCGGGTACTTCGCCACCCACGACGCCCACAGCTCCACAAGCTCCGCCGATGAGAACACCCGCCCTTCGCCGCGGAGGTTGTAGCGCCCGTCCTCAGACAGCTCCGACACCGCCGGGTCGAGCGCCAGCGCCACGTCGACCCCCGGCCGGTACCCGGCCCGCGAGATCGCCTCGAGCAGCACCTCGATGGCCTCCTCGTTGTGGCGCAGGCTCGGTGCGAAACCGCCCTCGTCCCCCTGCCCGGTCTCGTGCCCGCGCGAGCGCAGCACCGCGCGCAGCGCGTGGAAGCATTCACTGCCGGCGCGCAGAGCGTCGGCGAACGTCGGCAACCCCAGGGGCGCCAGCATGAACTCCTGGAAGTCGACACTGGTCTGCGCGTGCGCGCCGCCGTTGAGCACGTTGAGCAGCGGCACCGGCAACACCTCGGCCCCGACCCCGCCGAGATATCGATACAGCGGCAGCCCCGACGCGTCGGCTGCGGCGCGCGCGCACGCCAGGCTCACCCCCAGCACCGCGTTGGCCCCGAGGTTGCTCTTGTTGGCCGTGCCATCCAGCGCGATCAACGCGTCGTCGACCGCCCGCTGGTCGAGCGCGTCCATGCCGATCACCTCCGGGCCGATGACCTCCGCCACATTGCGAACCACGCCCAGCACCCCCTTGCCACCGAACCGCGCCGCGTCGCCGTCGCGTAGCTCGACCGCCTCGTGCGCACCGGTGCTCGCTCCGCTCGGCACCAGCGCCGTGCCGACGGCCCCGCTCGACAGCCGCACCGTCACCGACACGGTCGGATCACCTCGCGAATCGAGCACCTCGAGGGCGCCGACCTCCTCGATGAACGTCATCAGCCGTACCCGGGCGGAGCGTTCACCCTCTTGATCACCAGGCTTCGGCCGAGCTTGTCGTGCCATCCCTGCCGGCGCTGGTCCCACGCCGCGGAGAGCATGGCGACGAAGGCGACCAGCCCGGCGATGTTGCCGGCGGCGGGAATCGCGCCGACCAGGCCCGGCCCCCAGAACACGATGGCGCGGAGGTACGCGCGCCCCGGCGGCAGCTGGCCGCCATCCTCGGCGCGGACCACGTGCGTCCCCATGGCGCGCTGTCCGAGCGTGCGCCCCTGCCAGGCCACCAGGCCGCCGAAATACAGCGCGCTGACCAGGGCCCCGAGGAGGCCCAGGACCAGGAACCGGTTGGACAGGTCGGTGGGAAACGGCGGCAGCGCCTGCCCGCTCTTGACCGGGTGATCGTGGAGGAACTGCAGCGCAGGCGCGAACAGCAGCGGCACGCTCACCGGCAGCTCCACGGCGGTCAGCAGCACGATGTCGATCAGGTAGCCGAGGAAGCGCGTCCAGAACGATGCATAGATGAGTCCCGGGGCGGGCCCCGCCGGCCCCCAGCTGGTTGCGGCCACCGCGGGTGCCGGTGCCGGGTACGCCGGCGGCACCCCCGACGGCGACGGATACGACGGGGGCGGGTCGGCGGGCGGGGTGATGCTCATGCCATCTCCTTGGCGATCTCGTCCCACAGGCGCGCCAGCACGCGCACCCCCATGGCGTAGTGGTCGAGATCGAACTTCTCGTTGGGCGCGTGAATGTGGTCATCGGGGAGCCCGACCCCGACCAGCACAGACTGGATGCCGAGCAGGCGCTCGAACATCTCGACCGGGGGGATCGAGCCGCCCTCGCGAATGATCACGGGCTCCTTGCCGAACACAGCGCCCATGGCGCGCGACGCCGCCCGCACCGCCGGGTGATCCGCCGGCGTGATCACCGGGTTGCCGCCCTGGCGCACCGTCACCTCGCTGGTCACGCCCGGCGGGGTGGCCGCGCGCAGCGCCGCCGCCACCGCCTCGCCGATCACCGCCGGCTTCTGCGCGGGCACCAGCCGGCAGGTGATCTTGGCGCCGGCGTGGGCAGGGATGATCGTCTTGCTCCCCGGACCCTGGTAGCCGCCCCAGATGCCGTTGATCTCCAGGGTGGGACGCACCCAGCGGCGCTCGAGCACGCTCCAGCCCTCCTCCCCCACCGTCTGCGTGATCCCGCCCGCGTCAGCCCGGAACGTCGCCTCGGAGAACGGCAGCGACCGGTACGCTGCGCGCTCCTCCGAGGAGGGCTCGACGACGTCGTCGTAGAAGCCGGGCACAAGCACGCGGCCGCTGCCGGGGTCTCGCAGCGACGCCAGCATCCGCGCCAGCGCTTCGACCGGGTTCTGCACCGCGCCGCCGAACACACCCGAATGCAGGTCGAGCGACGGCCCGCGCACCTCCACCTCCACCCCGCTCAGCCCGCGCAATCCCACCGTCAGCGACGGCACCCCCCGCGCAAAGATTCCCGTGTCGGAGATGACCGCGACATCGGCCACGAGCCGGTCGCGCAGCGTCTGCACCAGGTCCTCGAAGTGCTCCGAGCCGATCTCCTCCTCACCCTCGACGAGCAGGCGAAGGTTGACCGGCAGCTCGCCACGGGTGCGCAGATGCGCCTCCACCGCCTTGAGGTGCATGAACACCTGCCCCTTGTCGTCGACCGCCCCGCGCGCGTAGAGCCTGCCGTCGCGGACCTCGGGCTGAAACGGCGGCGACACCCACTCGTCAAGCGGGTCGACCGGCTGCACGTCGTGGTGGCCGTACACCAGCACCGTCGGCAGCGACGGGTCGACGATCCGTTCGGCGTACACGGCGGGGTGGCCGCCCGTCTCCACCACCTCGACGGTGCCGAACCCGACTGTCCGCGCCGCCGCCGCGATGTGGTCGGCGTTGCGACGGACGTCGCCGGCGTGGTCCGGGTCGGCGGAGATGCTGGGGATGCGCAGCAGCTCGATGAGCTCGTCGACGAATCGTGGTTGGTTGGTGACGCAGTAGTCGTCGAGGTCGTGTGCCATGGACTGGGGAGGGTAGCCGGGCGGGATGCGAGGTCGCTCGGCGGCCGGCTCAGGTCACCCCCACAGCGTGCGCAGAGGGCAATTCCGGTGTACCTTCGCGCCAGCAGGTCTCTCCATCCCCACTCCACGTCCCTCCCAGGAGATCCCCATGGCAGTGCACCCAACTCCCGCGGTCGACTCGATCGAGGACACCCGCGAGCGCATCATCGAGCTGGTCGGCACCCGCACCGACACGCTGGCCAGGCCCGCCACGATCGCGGATACGCCGGTCATCCTCTCGCTTCAGCTGATGGCGATCGACAACTTCGTCGAGATGATCAGGCTGCGCACCGAGATCGCCGAGAAGGACCGCCGCATCGCCACGCTCACCATCGGCCTGCGCACCTGGCGCGAGCGCACCGGCATGGAGCAGGCCACCAGGCGCCGTGACCTCGCCGAGGCGCACGACCGCGAGCGCGAGGTCATCAGCCTGCTGCACCAGCAGATGCAGGTGGCCGACACCGCCACCGCCGAGCTCGAACGGATTCGGTCCCTCTCCTGGTGGCGCCGCCTGCGCGGCTGACCGTGGTGGGGCGGGTCAAGCGGGTGGCCGCCCATCCCCGTACCATCGCTCTGTGACCGAGGGTCAAGCCTCGCTGCGCCCGTCCGCTCGCAAACGGCGTGACTGGGCGCGCCGGCCCGAGCGCGTCGACCTCGGCCAGACCATCGTGCGCCTCCGCCGGGCCCTCCGCCGTGCCATCGCCCGCCGCATGGACGTCGAGGCGTTGCCCGACGCACAGGTCGAGCTGGTCCAGGTGGTGGACGCCGCTCCCGGCATCCGTGTCAACGACGCCGCGGTGCAGCTCGCGGTGGCCGGCAACACCGTGAGCACGCTGGTCAGCAGGCTGGTCAGCGCAGGCATCCTCGAACGCACCCCCGACCCCAGCGACGGACGCGGCGGCTGCCTCAACCTCACCGCCGCCGGGCAGGCCAGGGTCACCGGCTGGCGAATTCACCGAGCGGCGATCATCGAGGAGGCACTCGCCAAGCTCGGCGTCGCCGACGGCGCAGCGATCGAGGCGGCGCTGCCCGCCCTGTGGCGACTCAGCCGCCTGCTCGAGGCTCTCGACGACAGCGACGCCAGGGGTGACTCCACCGCGTAGAGTGCGCTGACCCAGATGGCAACCGCAGCGCCTGCGCACACCGCGCGAGTCCCGCGACGCGGCAGGATCGCCGGGCTGGGGCCGATCCTCTGCTGGGCGGTTGTGTTCGCCGACCTCGGCACCTCCGTGTACTACACGCCGGGAATCCTGTTCACCCAGTTCGGCGCGCACGCCGCGCTGTTCGTCGGGCTCACGCTGATCGTCTTCGTGCTGCTCACCGCCAAGTACGCCGAGGTGACCATCCGTTACCCCGAGGGCGGCGGCGTCGTCACCGTCGGCACCCACGCCGTCAACGGCTGGGTCGGGCTGGTCGGCGGCCTGTTCATCCTCGTCGACTACTTCCTGACCTCCGCCCTCAGCGCGGTGTCGGGAATCACCTACCTCGGCACGGTGGCGCCGTCGGTCATCGGCATCGTGGTGCCGTGCACCGTGGCCGCACTTGTCTTCATCGCCGTTCTCAACCTGATGGGCATCAGCGCCGACGCCAAGGTCACCGCGGTGATCGCCACCGCAGCGGTGCTCAGCCAGCTCACCGTGGTGGTGGCGGTGATCGCGCACGCCGGCCTGGGCGCGGCACTCGGGGCGGTGCCCAAGGTGTTCTCCGCGCACCTCACCGGCCTCGGGCTTCTCACCGGCTACGCAGGGGCGTTCCTGGCGTTCAGCGGCCTGGAGAGCATCTCGCAGCTGTCACCAGCGATGGCGGCGCCGCGCCGCCGGGTGGCGCCCCGCACGATGTTGCTGGTGATCATCACCGTCGCCCTGACCAGCCCGCTGCTGACGCTGTGGTCGACGACGCTGCTGTCCGGCGCCAACGACCCCAACCAGTTCATCTCGCTCCTCGCCGGCTACGCTGCCGGGCCGGCGTTGCAGATGGAGGTGGCGTTGACCGCCGCCCTGCTGCTCATCTTTGCGGCCAACACCGCCACCATCGGCTGCTACCACGTCTTCCTGGCGCTCTCGCGGATGCGCTTCCTCCCCGAGCTCCTGCAGCGACGCAACCGGCTGCGCGACACCCCGCACTGGGCGATCCTGATCGCGGCCGGGATTCCCGTGGCCATCGTGGTCATCACCCGTGGCAGCGCCCCCGTCCTCGGGGATCTGTACGCGTTCGGGCTGCTGGGCGCCTTCAGCGTGACCTGTGTGTCCTTGGACATCGTGCGCTGGCGCGAACGCCACCACCACGGCCGCCCGGTCGCGTCGGGCCATGCCGATGTTCGGGTGCACACGAGCACGCCAGTGTTCGTCGTCGGCGTGATCACCTCAGCCCTCGTCGTCACCGCCTGGACGACGAACCTCTTCGCCAAACCCCAGGCCACGCTCTTCGGCGGCAGCCTGACCGTGCTCGGGCTGGCCATCGTCGCGACCACGCAGTGGCGCCGCCGCCGCCGCGGCAGGTCCGGCTGGATTCCACATGCAGAGAAGATCGAGCGGCTGCGGGTTGCCGCCGACGCGCAGGGCAGACCGCCTGTCATCGCGCTGCTGCACGGATCAACCGACGAGGTGACCGCGCTCGTCGACGTCGCGGCAGAGCTGGCTGATGGCGCGCCGGTGCTCTTCCTGTTCGTCGGCAGCAGCGAGCACGCGCATGGCGTCAGGCAGCTGCGCGAGATCGTCGATCCCTACCTGCTCGACGAAGAGGCCCACAGCACATTCCGCGCGGTGGCGGCGCGATGCGGGAGACGCGTGCGGCACCGCCTCGTGTACGCGGCCGGGGCGCGCGACTGGGACGCCGGCGCCATCCGCGCCCTGCGCCGTTTTCACGGCGACCTTCGCATCGTCCTCCTCAACCAGGACGCCGACGACATCGGGGCACCCGCCGCACAGAGGGAGCGTCACAGTGATGCGACGGGCGTGTCCGTGATCCTCTGGGCCATCGCGGGCGCACCAACCGTGCCGTAGAGTGCAGGTCGAGGCCACCCCCAGCGAGAGTAGCCTGTCAGGGTCGCCGTAGGTCCAAACCCCACTCAGCCCGCGTGCCGAACTACATTGTTGATCATGTCCAGGACATCTCTCACGGCCATCCGGGTTCATTCCTCCGCTCGATCAGCGACCTGGCGTCGCGGTGCAGATACCAACGGGGAATCGCCAATCAACCGGATACGAACTCGGTGACCATTCTCCGGTTGTCATGGATGTTGGTCATGCGCAGCCGCCCGGACCCGGTGTTCTTGAACATGTGCGGCTGAGCAGCCGGTGCCACCACCACCTGGCCGGCGACCGCCACCATGTTCTTCTCGCCAACCACAAATGCGGCTTCCCCCTCGTGGATGACGAATACCTCTGCGTACGGGTGCACGTGCAGTTCCGGACCATGGCCGGGCGCGAGGTCGACGATGAAGAACGACACACCGGCGTCGCCGTGGTCGGCGCCCAGGAACTGCCAGCTGCCGGTCCTGGCCACGTCGGCGCCTGCCTCCAGGACCTCGACCTCGGACGTCGTCGCCTCTTCGTCGGACGGACCCCAATCCGCCGGGCGGCCCTCGTGGTTGGCAAGCTCGAGCGACCACCGCCACCAGCTGCGGTCGTCCGAATGCCGCCAGCGCAGCAGCACTCCGGCCTCGCCGCCCGCCAGGATCACCGGGACGCCCTCGAGCTCGTCGGAGGGCCAGACCTCGGTGCGCCGCATCGAGCCGCCCTCAACCTCGAGAAGCGTCATCGGCGAGTAGTCGCCGCCGCGATCGAGGTCAGCGCGCGCAATGATGTGACCGTCGTCGTCGGTGATCTCCACCGACATCAGCGCGGGCGCAGCATGGACGAGCACGCGTGAGCATCCGCCCGCCGTGGTGGACCGCGAGAATTCCAGGCCGTTCATCCCGCCGTCGCGCGAGCGGATGTTCCACGTCCAATTCACGATACAGACGTTCCTATCTGTCGTTGCTGATCCTGCGCTGAGCCTGAGGCTCAGACTACCGAACCGCGGGCGGGCAGGCGGCCACCGAGCGCGCTCGAGGGTGCCGGCGAGCCCTGTCGCA
>DATBPD010000012.1:0-3027 GCA_036561525.1 Candidatus Dormiibacterota bacterium
CCGGATCTCGACGTCGGTGGCCTGGCCCTCGAAGCCCGACGTGTGGCCCTGGTGGATCATGATCTTGGAGTTGGGCAGGGCGATGCGCTTGCCCTTGGCGCCCCCGGCCAGCAGGATCGCGCCCATCGACATGGCCATCCCAAAGCAGATCGTCTGCACGTCGGAGCGCACGTAGCGCATGGTGTCGTATATGGCCAGACCGGCGTAGACGTCGCCGCCGGGCGAGTTGATGTAAAGGCTGATGTCCTTCTCCGGCTCGTCGGACTCAAGGTGGATCATCTGGGCCACGATCAGGTTCGCCACCTCCGGGGTGACCGGAGTGCCCAGGAAGATGATGCGGTCGTTCAAGAGCCGCGAGTAGATGTCGAACGAGCGCTCACCGCGGCCGGTCTGTTCGATCACCATGGGAATCACGGGCGACATCGCGTGCCTCCTGTATAGTGCAACCAATGAGTTGCGCATGCTAGCGTGGCCGCCACAGATTCGCAACCTTTGGGTTGCACGTCGAGGAGGAGCGATGTCGGACGAAGGCACGGTCGAACGAGAGATCACCGTTCCGGTCGACCCCGAGCGAGCCTGGGAGCTGGTGACCGAGCCCGAGCACCTCGAGCGGTGGTTCGCGGAACGGGTCGAGCTCGACCCCACCCCCGGCGCGCCGGTGCGCGTGGTCGGCGACGACGGCGGCGAGCGCCACGGCGTGGTCGAGGAGGTGGACGCGCCGCGACGGCTGCGCTTCGTCTGGTACGCCCCGCCCGACGGCCCGCCCTCGACGGTCGAGATCGAGGTGACCCCGGAGCACGACGGATCGCGCATCTCGGTGATCGAGCGCGAGCTGATCACGGTCGACGCCTTCTCCGACCTGCTGACGGGGCCATCCCACCGCACCGACCTGCAGGCGCTGGCGGCGGCATGAGCGACGCCATCGGCGCCACCTTCTCGGCGCTGGCCGACCCCAGCCGCCGGCGCATGCTGGGCCTGCTGGGCGGAACCGGCGCGACCGCCACCCAGCTGGCCCGTGAGCTGCCGATCAGCCGGCAAGCAGTGGCCAAGCACCTGACGCAGCTCGCGGCAGCCGGCCTGGTGGCATCGCGACGCGAGGGGCGGGAGACGCGCTACACGGTCACGCCCGAGCCGCTCGAGCAGGCGGTGGCGTGGATCGTCCAGGCGGGCGGCGAGTGGGACGATCGCCTGGCCCGGCTGGGCACCTACGTGGCCGCCGACCGCGGCGTTTAGCGCTCCCACACCGGTATCCTGCAGCGCACCATGTCCGCGATCCGCCAAGCCGAGCCCGTCCTGTCCGCGACCGACGCGTCGCAGGCCGGCCTCGACCGCGAGCGCCTGCTGCGCCTCTACCGCGACATGCTGGCCACGCGTACGATCGAGGAGCGGGGCAACCTGCTGTTCAAGGGGGGCCGACTGCCCGGCAGCTATTACACGGGCCGCGGTAACGAGGCAGCGTCGGTGGGCGTCGCCAGCGCGATGGGCGAGGACGATGTGGCGTCGCCGCTGCACCGCAACATGGGCGTGCACGTCGTGCGCGGCGTCGACCCCGCCGCGCTCTTCTGCCAGTACATGGGCCGCTCCGGCGGCGCCACCGGCGGTCGCGACTCGAACCTGCGCACCAACGACTTCTCGCCCGGGGTGGGCCTGCTGGCAGGCGTCAGCCATCTGCCGGCCATGATCCCGGTCATCACCGGCATGGCGCTGGCCTTCCAGCTGCGCCGCGAGCCGCGGGTTGCGGTCGGGTGGTGCGGCGACGGCGCCGCCGCGCGCGGTGACATGCACGAGTCGATGAACCTGGCCGGCGTGCGGGGCTTGCCGATCGTTTACATCATCGACAACAACCAGTACGCCTACTCGACGCCCAACTCGCTGTCGTTCGCGTGCGAGCACCTCGCCGACCGCGGGCCTGCGTACGGCTTCGAGGGCATCGTGGTCGACGGCACCGACGTGCTGACCGTCTACCGAGAGGCGGCCCGCGCGATCGAGAAGGCACGCGCAGGCGGCGGCCCCACGCTGCTAGAGCTGATCACGCTGCGGATGGAGGGCCACGCCGTCCACGACGACGCCGCGTACGTCCCCAGGAGCCTGGTCGAGGAGTTCACAGCCCGCGACCCGGTCGACCGGTACCGGGCGTGGCTGCAGGTGAACCAGGAGCTGACCGACGAGGAGCAGGCCGCGATCGAGGCCGAGGTGCGCGCCACCATCGAGAAGGGCGTGGCCGACGCCGAGGCCAGCCCGCTGCCGGACCCGGACACGGTGCTGGACGGCGTCTACGCGGTATCGTCCCAGGAATGAGCGACTTCCCGTTTCCCATGTTCGGCGGTGGCGACCCCGAGGAGATCCAGCGGCAGCTGGCCGGCTTCATGGAGCAGGCACAGCAGCAGCAGAAGGTGGCGTTCGCGGATCAGGCGATCAACCTGGCGGTCGGCATGACCGTGGCCGCGATCGGCCGGCTGGAACTGAGCGGCGATCCTGACCAGCAGGCGATGCAGGTGCGAGACGCGATCCGGCTGCTGTTCCCCGAGGCGGTCACGCTGGTCAGCGAAGCCCGCCAGGGCCTCGCGTAGCCGATCTCGGCCTTCCTCGAAGATTGGGGCAGCATGAGATCCCCCATAGGGGGATAGCCGGGGGGCACCCTTGCGGACGATAAATAGCGGGAGGCGTCTGCCCGATTCAGTTCGCTACTCATCGGTTCTTATCGCGGGTGGCCGTCTCCGAACGCAAGCTGGAGGAGACCAGACCATGAACCACCCAGAGGCAGTGGCTCACGAGGAACGCGGGCAGACCATGGCGGAGTACGCGGTCGTTCTGACCGTGATCACGATCTCCATCGTCGCCACGCTCGCGCTGCTCACCTCGTCGATCACGAACTTGCTGAACCAGCTGATCCCGCTGATCTAGCGGACGGCAGCAGCGCCTGAATCTCGGGCGAAGTCAGCTCCATCCACGGCCCGGCGTGCCACGCCGGGTCGTGGTATTTCTGGGCTGCAAGCGCCGCGGCGCGCTCCGCATGGTCGGCATCGA
>DATBPD010000013.1:0-1759 GCA_036561525.1 Candidatus Dormiibacterota bacterium
CGCCCTGACCGCGGTCCTCGCCGGAGTCTGCTTCGGCTGGCTGCTGCTCGACGCCAAGCGCTACTGGCACGCGCTGCCACGCTGGGCCGGGATCCCGGTGGCGGCGGTGCTGCTGGTGCTGATGGTGCCCCAGGGCATCGACCACGCGCGAGCCGAGCACAAGGACATTTACCACGAGCGGGCCCGCACCAAGGAGATCAACAAGCTCGGCGCGCTCATCACCGCGCTTGGCGGGCCCGCGCGCGTCCAGGCGTGCGGCTGGCCGGTGCTCAACGTCGAGTACGTGAGCATCATGGGCTGGTACCTGCACCGCAACACCGGCGTGATCGGCTACCGGCCCAAGATCGAACTGGCCAAGAAGCGGCCGGATCTGTACTTCACGCCGCTGCCCAACGGCTGGGCGGTCACGCCCAACCACCAGCCTGCGGGCAGCTCCTGCAACAGCCTGAAGGGGCTATACGTCCCCACCGCGCGCCATCCTGAGGGCGTCTTCGTCCCGAAGTGAGCGCGCTGACGGTCACAGCACGGCCTTAGCCGTTCTTCACACCGCCGCCACTAGAATCCGGCCCGCATGCGCCGACGGATCAGATCCGCGGCCTTTCCCGTCCATCGTCACGCGCTCCCCCAGCTGGTGGTCGATGGCATCCTGGTCGCGCTCGCATACTTCCTTGCTTTCTGGCTCCGTTTCGAGGGGAACGTCGACGTCCCCAACCAGCGCTACGGCCACCTGCTGAGCGCCACCGTCGGCGGGGTCGTGGTCCTGACCCTCGTCGCCCTGGCGGCCTTCGGCCAGTACCAGCGGCTGTGGCGGTTCATCGGCCAGCGCGACTACGAGGCCGTGCTCAAGGCGGTGGTCGTGGCCACCGTCGTGCTGGTGGGGATCATCTCGCTCCTGCATCCCGTTCAGGCGCCCACGACCATCAAGATCCCGGGCATCGAGCACGTCCACCCGGCCATCTTCAAGCCGGGTCCCGACGCGCCGGTGGCGCTGCCGGGCAGCGTCATCTCCCTGTTCTTCCTGCTCAGCCTGGCGCTGCTTATCGGGGCGCGTTTCGCCGTGCAGCTCGTCGTGGAGGGCCGGATCCGCACGATCCGCGCCGGCAAGGGCGCTCGCGAGGTACTCATCGTCGGCGGCGGCGAGGGCGGCCGCCTCGTGGTCCGCGAGTTGATGCGCAACCGGCAGCTCGGCCTGACGCCGGTGGGGTTCCTCGACGACGACCCCCGCAAGCTGGGGATCAAGGATGAGCACGGCCTCAAGGTGCTCGGCACCACCGACGCCGACTTGGCGCGGGTACTGGACGAGGTCGAGCCTGACGAGGTCGTGATCGCCATCCCGTCTGCCCCGGGCGAGCTGCGCGGCCGCGTCGTCGCCGCCTGTCGCGCGCGCGGCATCCCGGTCCGGACGATGCCGACGGTGTTCGAGCTGCTGCGCGACGGCTCGGGCCAGCTCCGGGTCACCCGGCAGCTGCGCGAGGTCCGCGTCGAGGACATGCTGGGTCGCGAGCCCGTTCGTGAGGAGCTTCAGAGCGTGGGCGCTTACCTGGCGGGCCAGGTCGTGATGGTCACCGGCGCCGGCGGCTCCATCGGTGGCGAGCTGTGCCGGCAGATCGCACGCGTGGGCCCCCGCAAGCTCGTGCTCGTCGACCACGCCGAGGACAACCTGTTCGAGATCCGCCGCGAGCTCGAGGACGAGCGCCATGTCCGCACCGCGGTCCCCGTCCTGGCCGACTGCAAGGAGGAGGAGCGGATGCGCGAGGTG
>DATBPD010000014.1:0-4303 GCA_036561525.1 Candidatus Dormiibacterota bacterium
TGTCTGGAGGCTCGCGTTGATGATGCCGTTCGCGAGGCTGTCGATCGAGCAAGGGATGCTTCTAAAGGGACCAGCGCCTCCACTCACCTACGAGGCGCGTGGGCCGCGTGTTACGGACGCAATCCTGTTTCGGGCAAGGCCTACGCCGAGGCAATCAAGGCCGTGGAGTCCGCGTCAGCACCTGTCGTCAGCCCCAAGAACCTAAGGGCGACCCTTGGGACGATTCTTGGCCAGTTGAAGGCGAATCCCAACCTCTGGCGTTTCGCGATTGAACCGGGCGACATCACTCCCGTGATCAGCGCCATGTCAACTCTGTGGGATGGCCAAACCGACCGCCATGGCGGAGTCCGGCCAACTGCTCCAATCGTACCCTTGGCTGATGAAGCGGCAGTACTGTTGGCGGCAACATTGGTGCACTGGTTCTCTCGGGGTGCTGTGAAGCGACGGTAGCGTCGCTACAGGGAGCCGATGCAGCTCAGGTGGTGCCGAGAGCGGGAGTCGAACCCGCACGAGGTTGCCCTCATCGGTTTTTGAGACCGACGCGTCTGCCATTCCGCCACCTCGGCGCGGCCGTAATCGCCCACTTTGGGGAGGCTCGACAATATCATTCGCCGGTGCGATTGACGCCGGTGCGACTGACCGTGGCCGCCCTGCTCTGCCTGTTCCTGGCAGCCTGTTCGCTCGGCCCGTCGGCAAGCCCGGCCGCCACCTCGACCTCCACACCGGTGCCTTCGTTCGATCCCATGGCCTCGGGCCCGCGGTTCTCCCAGCCGCCCGTGAGTCCGCCGACGCCACCGACGATCAGCCTCCCCGCCTTCGCCTGCGCCGACTCAGGCGGCGGTACGGCGGGCGTGACAGCCAACGTCACGGACGTACGTGTCGGCCAGCAGACGGGCTACGACCGCTTCGTGCTGCAGTTCGACGGTCCGGTGCCGACGTTCACGGCCAAGCGCCAGGCCAAGCCCACATTCACGATGAGCCCCAGCAACCAGCCGATCACCCTCAGCGGCACGTACGGGGTGCTCGTCACGGTTCACACCGCGGCCGAGACCTCCTACACCGGGTCGACTGACATGTCCACCGGGGCGTTCCCGATCGTCAAGGAGGCCCGCCTGACCCAGGACTTCGAAGGCACGGTGTCGTGGGCCCTGGGCCTCGACCATGCCGCCTGCATGCGAAGCTTCACGCTCACGGCGCCGGCACGCCTGGTCGTCGATTTCTCGACCGCACCGATCTAGAGGCGTACCGAATTGGCCGTTCAGCAACCACCAGTCGCCCCATTTGCTCCTGGTCCGACGCCCGCCCCGCCTCGAAAAAAGAGTGGGTGCGCCGGCTGCGGAGCCGGGTGCCTCGGCTGCCTTGGGGCGTTCGTGGTCGTCGTGCTCCTGCTGGTCGGGGGCGGATGGTATTTCTTCGTGATCCAGGCCCAGGCCGGAGTTCCCGCGCCGGCAGCCCTGTTGGTGTTCACCGCGCCCGTCGACGTCGGGCGCGACGACTCCGGTTACCGGACCGCGGTCCCCGGTGAACCGCTCACCGCGGGAAGCTCGGTGCGCACCGGGCCCGGCGGGCACGCCGCGATCCAGTTTCCCGACGGCTCATACGTGCGTATGTCGCCCGATACCACCGCCACGGTCACCGCGGCGCAACTCAACAAGGACGGCACCTTGCAGTCGGCAGGCATCGCCCAGAAGATCGGCCGCACGCTCAGCAACGTCCAGCATCTGGTCGGCGGAGCGACCTTCCATGTGGGCGGCCACTCGGTCAGCGCCGAGGTGCGCGGCACGCAGTTCGAGGTGCTCGTCCGATCCAACGGCACCAACCTGATCAAGGTGTTCCAGGGTTCCGTGAAAGTCGCCGGCGCCACCACGATCACGCTCACGGGCAACCAGGAAGTGGACGCCGACGCCAACGGTAAGTTGTCCAAAGCCAGGCCGATCCAACCCGAGACTCAGGACCCTTACCCGCCCGCCGTCCAGTGCGCGGCTGCGGACTCGACCGCCATCAATCCCGGCACGCTGCAAACTTCTTCAGGAGACAGCATCGGCACGGGCCAGACCGCGCAGCAGGAGTACAACTCTCCCGGCGGGAACCTGAGGGTCGCCTTCTGCTATCCCGGGAGCCTGATGAGCGTCACGGTGACGGATCCGGGCGGAGTGCCCTACTCGGCGCAGGGCGCATCCCCGGTCAGGATCACGATCCCCGACGGGCAGCCCGGTCGCTACACGGCCGTGGTGCGCGGCATCGATGTCCCGGCAGGCGGCGAGCCGTATGCACTGACCTTCGCCACCGACGCGGCATGCGTGGAAGGCAACGTCGACACCGGCGGCGTGGTTCGCCAGACGCTGAGCAACGCCCAGATCGCGCAGTCGCTCGCTCAGTCGGGCGCCACCGGCATCACTCTGCAGGTTCAGGGCACGTCCCCGACCTCCGCCCGGATCTACTACTACTCCAACCTGGGCGGTACCTCGGTCTCGTGGACGATCGATTTTTACGCGGCCACGCCGAACCTCGGCGTCGTGCTGACCCAGGTGACGGTCCGCGGGATCAACATCACGACGCAGATCGTCTCGCGCCTCCCACAGGCGACCGGCCAATCGGGCGTCTCGATCGATTTCACCGTCGATCGCGTGTATTCGTGCAACGGCCCGGGCGGCGGCATGATGGTGATCGAAGGCCACCGCTAGGGCGCACCGCGCTGGTAAGGCCGGCCGGCTACGTTGAATAGCTTGTGGGCGCGGTCTGCCGTCCAAGTCGTTACCTTTTACGGCCATGCCCGCGGTAGCCGTCAAACCAGCCCCCAGGCGCCGCGGCGGCCTCCGGTGGATCGTCTTACTGGTGATTGTCGTGCTGCTCGTAGCGGGGGCGGCGGTCTGGCTCAATTCCGCGGCTGCGGCGTCGACCAACGCGGTCGCAACCCTGACCGTGTTCCTGCCCAGCACTTCGGTCGCCCATAACAGCGGCGCCTACGCGGAGGCGACCACGGGCTCGATCGTGCAGCCTGGCGACGGCATCAAGACCGACGCGAAAGGCCGCGCCGCCATCCAGCTGCCGGACGGGACTCTGACGCGTCTTGCGAACAGCACCGAGATCACCTTGACCTCCGCGCATTTCTCGAAGGACGGAAGCCTTCACGATGCCTCGCTGGCGCAGAAAGCCGGCCGCACATACACCAACGTCCAGCACCTGGTGGGCGGCGCGACGTTCAAGGTCTCGGGACAATCCGCGACCGCCACGGTCCGCGGCACGAAGTTCGAGGTGGTGATCAAGCCGGATGGCTCGATGCTCGTAAAGCTGTTCGAGGGTCAGATGGATTTCGTCGGCACCAATACGGTGCACCTGACCGCTCCGCAGCAGGCCACGGCCGATCCTGCCGGCAACGTCGGCCCGGCCGGGCCCATCGTGCCCGAGCCTGGAGACCCGTTCGGTGCCGAGACCGCGGCGTCGGATCAAACCACTCAGGGCACCACCCCCGGCACCGAGCAGGACTACATCGGCCCCCCGATCCATAACGGGGAGCAGCAGCAGTTCACCTACAGCTTTGCGGGCGAAGGGCTGCTCAAAGCCGCTCTTGGGTATCCCGGCAGCGTCATGACCCTGCAGGTCAAGGCGCCAGACGCTCAGATCTACGCGAAAACCGGCGCCTCGCCGATCCTGGTGGTGGTCAACAACGCGCTGGCGGGCATCTACACGATCACGGTCATCGGAGTCAGCGGGCTGGCCGCCGCCGGTGAGACGCCGTTCGTGAGTGTGGCTGCGTTGGAGCCTTGCGCGAGCGCAAACATCGACTCACGGGGCGCGGTGCGCCGTGGCCTGACGTCTCAGGACCTGGCGAGCAACATCCAGGTGTCTGGCGTGTCCAACCTCAACCTGACGGTGGTCGGCAACTCGCTCGCCGGCGCGGTCCTCAAAGGCACCGGCACATTCGATGGCGCGAGCTGGACGGGCACCGTGATCCTGCTCAAGCATGGCCAGGGGCTCCAGGTCACAGCGGTCGGAGCCACCGCGTTCGGAGTGGCGGTTCCGGCCCAGCAGGTCATGTCGCAGATCGGCACCGTGGTCGGCCAGGACCCGTCGAACATCAACATCGGGTTCATCGTTGACCGCTTGTTCACGTGCAACGGCGTCGTGATCATCGACGGCCGCACCAACCTGTAAACGTATAAGAGGGAACCTGCCGGTTGATGCTCCTATGTCAAGCGGCGGGCACGCAGGCACTGACATTGTTCGTTTGCGACGCGCGCTCATCCTGAAGTAGTCGGCGATACACCTCGTCTGAGATATGTCGCTTGAGTGCTCGGATTGC
>DATBPD010000015.1:0-13573 GCA_036561525.1 Candidatus Dormiibacterota bacterium
GTGGCGGCGCGCGCCTGGGCGACGGGCACGAAGTCGGCGCCGGTGATGACCACCTCGATCTTGGTGGCTCCGAGGTCGACGCCAGCGTATGCGACTTTGGCTGCGGGACGGCGGCCGGGCACGGCCGCCATTGTGAGGCCGGCACCCCGGTGACATGGTCTCCGCGTGGTCGCGCCGGTCGAGCCCGGCCTCCACTTGGGGGTCACCACCGGCGGCGCGGATGGACATCCGGAGTCGCACGACGCGTCTGGTCGAGGTGTCCGCGGGCATGACCGTGGTGACCAACGTAGAGCCAGCGGGCTCAAGTCGCGGTTGAGCGACGGCTATCGGTGAGGAGCCATCGGTTGGCCAGGGGGCGTCGGTCAAGCGCCGGCGCCGCGGAGTGCTGGCAGGGTCAGGCTCGCGGTGACGCGGCGACGCATCGCCTCGCCGACACCGATCACCGCCGCGCCCCAGGTGACCCCGATCACCGCCAGGCTGGTGTAGGCGAGCACTGCCGGCAGGGCGCTGCCGCCGTGGCTCTCGCGCGTCAGGTAGGCAGAGGCGGGTTCGAACGTGGCCCTGCGGGATGCCTCCACGGGTGGGGGGATCGCCGCCAGGCCGTAGGCGGGGTCCGCCGGGAAGGAGACCGGGACCGCCGCAACCACGTCGGCCTTCTCGAGGAACACGATGCTCTTCCACGACCCGCCGGTCGGAACCGCACCATCGACGGCGTAGCGACCGTCAGACGTTGGACGGAGCGGGCTGATGATGAGGCTGCCGCCTTGCCACGTGAAGACGCGGAAGACGTCGGCGTCGCTCACCGCCGTGGCCGGCGAGACGGTCAGCGACACGGTCATGTCCTGCTCGAACGTGGCCAGCCCCTCGCGGGTGATGGTGGGGAGGCGTGCGCCCGCCGGCGAGGCGGTCACGGTCGCGCTGACATCAAGCCCGTGGCGCGGGAACGGCACAGCCAGCATCGCCACCATCACCGCGAAGGCCATCGCGATGCCGGAGAAGTGCACCAGCTGGCTGAGGTGAGCCACGGCACGGCCGAGGGCAGAGCCGAGGAACGAACCGGCGACGGCGATCACGATCACCACCCACCACGAGGCGAGCAGGCGCGGATGCCACGGCTGCGGGCTCCACACGTGCGTCCAGCCCCAGTCGACGGTCATGCCGGCGGTGGCGATCAGCAGGCCCGTGATCAGCACCCGCAGCGCCGGCAGCATGCGCGGCGTGGCCAGGAAGACGGCCTCGACCACGAGCGCGCCGCCGATGTACAGCGGGAAGCGTTCCAGCGAGAGACCGAAGACCGGCCCGACCAGCAGGGCGATCAGCCCGCGCACCACCAGGAAGGCGGCCACGGCGCGCAGCGCGCCACCCCTGCCGAGCGCCTCGCGCGCCGCGACCAGGCCGACGCCCATCGCCAGGGCGATCAGCACCGGATGGTAGAGCGCTTGCCACTGGGGGATGCCCAGGTCGAACTCGAGCTGGAACGTCGACATCCCCAGCAGCAACGACCCGGCCAGCGCCTCCGAGAGCAGCTTGACGCGCCCTCCGGCCCGCGGAGGACCGGCTTCGGCGAGCATCAGCCAGGCCGCCACCGGTGTCAGCGATGCGCCGCCGATCATCAGCAGGTGGGTCGGGCTCCACATGGTCACGTCGATGCCGTAGACGGAGTGCCAGTAGTTGTCGAGCGGGAAGCCGATCACCGCGCCAAGAGCCATGATCCCCATCGGAAGCGCCGACCACGGCACGCGCAGCCGTCCGATCGCCAGCCCGACCCTGGCACGATCGGCGGTCGCGAGCGCGATCGAGGCGAGGGCGGCAACACCGATGCCGATGAGCCCGGTGAGGATCATCACGTGCGGGGGGGTCAGCAGCGCCTGGTCGCGACCGAGGTCTGCGTGCCAGGCAACGTCCCAGGAGAAGCCGACGAGCGCCACCAGCAGCGACCACAGGGCAATGCCTATGCCCGCTGCGCACCAGGCAGGCACCCCAGTGAGGCGGCTCAACGTGTCGAAGGGCCGGCGCAGCGGATGGCTCCGTCGATCAGCGGCCAGGCTGAGCGCACCGAGGCAGCCGAGCAGCACCGCGAACCCGAGGCCAAGCGGGATCCACCACACCGGACCGGTCTGCTGCAGGCTGTCGACGACCACCGACTCCATGGCATCCCTCCGCGCCGCGAGCGCACTTGCCACATCCGACCTACTTGCAGTAACCTACTCTAAGTAACCCGTCCACAGGGAGTCAAGACCGTGATCGAACCAGCGGTGCGACGGCGGCTTCCCAAAGCCGAACGCGAACAGCAACTGGTGGACGTCGCCGAGGCGGTGTTCGCGGCCCGCGGCTTTCGCGAGGCCTCCATGGATGAGATCGCGCTGCGGGCCGGCGTCACCAAGCCCATCCTCTACGACCACTTCGGCTCCAAGGAAGGCCTGATGGCGGCCTGCATCCGCCGGTCGGGCGCGGCGCTCTTCAAGGCGATCGCCGCTGCTGTCGAGGAAGCCCGAGGCCCCGCCGGCGTTCTCGCCGCCGGCCTGACCGGGTTCTTCGATTTCATCGAATCCCACGGACAGGGGTGGTTCACGCTGATCGGCGAGAGTGCCGTGGTCGGCGAGGCCGCGGACGCGCTCGAGGCCATCCGCGCCGACCAGGCGACATTCGTTGCGCAGCGGCTCGCGGTGGAGTTCCCCCAGCTACGCAGCGAAGACCTCGAGGTGTTCGCCCAGGCGATCATCGGTGCCTGTGAACGGGTCGCTCTCTGGCGCCGCGATCGCCCCGATGTCTGCGTCGCCGATGCCACCGCCAGTCTCATGTCACTGGTGTGGGGCGGCCTGGCAGCGCTGGCCGGGGACTGAGCCGGGCCGGCGCTCGGTGTGCGCGTCGGTTTGTGGCAACGTCAGCCGCTGACTGCAGCGACCGCGGAGGTGACGTCGAGGTGAATTTCACGGTGACCCAGGACCAGGAGCTGTTGCGCCGCACCGTCGCTGACTTCGTCGACCGCGAGGTGATCCCGCAGCGAGTCGAGTGGGACCGCGCCGAGCACGTGGACCGGGCGATTGTCGGCCGGCTCGGCAGCCTCGGCTTTCTCGGCATCACCATCCCCGAGGAGTACGGCGGCACCCCGGCCGACCACCGCGCCTACTGCCTGCTCATGGAGGAGCTGGGGCGAGGTGATTCATCAGTCCGCGGCATCGTCAGCGTCAGCCTCGGACTCTTCGGCAAGACGGTGTTGGCTGAGGGCTCAGACGCACAGAAGAAGGAGCTCCTGCCGGGGATCTGCTCGGGGACGAGCATCGGTTGCTACGCGCTCACCGAGCCGGGTGCCGGCAGCGACGCTGGGCACCTGGTCACGCGCGCAGAGCGCGATGGTGGCGACTGGATCCTCACCGGGGAGAAGGTGTTCATCACCAACGGCACCTGGGCCGACCAGGCCATCGTCTTCGCGCGCACCGGCGGCGACGGTCCGCGAGGCATCACCGCGTTCGTCGTCCCCACCGACGCGCCGGGCTTCGCCAGCGCCGAGATCAAGGGCAAGTTGGGTCTGCGCGGCCAGGCAACAGCGACGTTGCACCTGGACCGCGTGCGCGTGCCCGACAGTTGCAGGCTCGGGGACGAGGGCCGCGGGTTCAAGATCGCCATGGGCGCGCTGAACCGCGGCCGCATGAGCCTCGCCGCCGGCTGCGTCGGCATCTGTCGCGGCTGCCTCGAGGAATCGGTCACCTACGCCAGGCAGAGGGAGCAGTTCGGCAAGCCGATCGCCGGTCACCAGCTGGTCCAGGAGATGCTCGCCGACATCGCCGTCGACGCCGACGCGGCCCGCGCGCTCACCTGGGTTGTGGCCGACCTCGCCGACGCCGGCGAGCGCTTCGAGCTGGCCGCGAGCAAGGCCAAGTACTTCGCCAGCGAGGCGGCGGTGCGCTGTGCCAACCGCGCGCTGCAGGTGTTCGGCGGCTACGGCTACATCGACGAATACCCCGTCGGCAAGTACCTGCGCGACGCGCGGGTGACCACGCTCTACGAGGGCACCAGCCAGATCCAGAAGCTGATCATCGGGCAGGCCCTGACCGGGGTCAGCGCGTTCGCCTGAGCAGGAGCCGGCAGCTCAGGTGAGGAAGCGCGTCACCAGGTCGGCGACACAGCACGGTTTCTCGCGCTCGGCCAGCTCCACCACCACGTGCGTGACAACCTGGAGCCCTCCGGCGACCGCCTCGGCGCTGTCGAGGTGCACTCGAGCACGAACGCTGCCCCCGCTGCCCAACGGCTGCGGAAAACGCACCCGGTTGGCTCCATAGTTGATCGCCATCCGCACCCCGCCCACCGCGTACACCTCGCGCACCAGGATGGGGGTCAGCGCGAGAGTGAGAAAGCCGTGGGCGATGGTCTGCCCGAAGGGTCCGTCGGCCGCCCGAGCCACGTCGGTGTGGATCCACTGGTGATCACCCGTGGCCTGCGCGAAGGCGGTGATCTGCGTCTGGTCGACGACGTGCCAGTCGCTGACGCCGAGCTCCTCGCCCACGGCCGCGTTCAGGTCGTCGAGCGATTCGAAGTGGCGCATCTCAGCGCGCGCCACCGTTGACGTACAGCGTCTGACCGCTCACGTACGACGCGTCATCGCTGGCCAGGAAGAGGATGACAGCGGCGATCTCCTCGGGCTGCCCGACGCGCCGCATCGGGGTGCGTACCGCAGCCTCCTGCTGGTGTTGCTCGGGGGTGGCTCCGAGGCGCTCGGCGGTCGCGGCGGTCATCGGTGTTGCCACGTATCCCGGTGCCACCGCGTTGACGGTGATGTTGAACGGACCAAGCTCGATCGCCAGGGTTGCGGTCAGGCCCTGGATGCCCGCTTTGGCTGCGGCGTAGTTGGCCTGGCCGCGATTGCCCAACGCGGACCGGCTGCTGAGGTTGACGATGCGCCCATACTGCGCCGCCACCATGTGCTGCTGAGCGGCGCGGCACATCAGGAACACGCTGGTGAGGTTCACGTTCAACACCGTGGACCAGTCGTCGTCGGACAGCTTGAACAACAGGTTGTCGCGGGTGATCCCCGCGTTGTTGACGAGGACATCGAGCCGACCGCATTCGGCAATCACGGCGTTGACCGCCGCTTCGACGCTGGAGCGCGACGAGACGTCGCAGTCGACCGCCAGGGCTCGGCCGCCGTTGGCGATGATCGCGTCGGCCGTGGCCGCTCCGGACTGGGGGTTGCGTTCGAACAGGAAGACCGTGGCACCCTCGCCGGCGAGCCGGCGCGCGGTCGCCGCGCCGATCCCCTGCCCCGCACCGGTGACGATGGCGACGCGATCCCGGAAGCGGCGCGTCGGGGCTGTGGCTGGATCACTCACGAACGGTTCTCCTCGAACACGATGAGGCTGCGGGCGCCATGACCGGCAATCATGTCGGCAAAGGCGTCCTCGATGTCGTCGAGCGTGAGCCGTCGCGTCACCAGCGCGCCGAGGTCGAGCCGTCCGGCGCGCACGTGGTCGAGGAGAACCGGCACATCGGCGGCGGGGTCGGAGTTGCCGTACATGGAACCGCGCAGGGTGCGTGCGAAATGCGCGACCTCGAGCGCGTTGAACGTCACCGTGTCCGACCTCGAGCCGAGACCGACGATGGTGGCGCGGCCACCCCGGCGAGTGACCGACCACGCGCTGCGGATCGTCTCCGCCAGGCCGACGCACTCGATGGCGTGGTCGGCACCCCGGCCATGGGTGAGGGCGCGGACCCGCTTGCCCAGGTCGGCGCCCGGCAGGAGCACTTCGGTTGCCCCGAGGCTACGGGCCAGGTCCGCCTTGCCCGCGGCGCCGTCCACGGCGATGATCGGGTCGGCGCCGGCGATACGCGCCCCCTGCACCGCGCACAGGCCGACCCCGCCAAGACCGATCACCACCACTGACTCCCCGGCATTGACACCGGCTGCATGGCTCACCGCGCCAACGCCGGTGAGCACGGCGCAGCCAAGCAACGCCGCCTCCTCGAGGTCGACGTCGTCCGGGATGCGGATGCACGCCGCCTCCGCAACGAGGGTCTCGGTGGCGAACGCGGCGACTCCCAGGCCGGGGTACACCGCGGCGCCGTCGTCGAGGCTGGCATACGCCTGCGCCCCGGCGCTGTCAGCGTGCGCGCAGAGAAACGGCTCACCATGTTCGCACCACCAGCAGGAGCGGCACGCCGGCGCCCAGTTGAGCAGCACGGCATCGCCCACAGTGACGCTTCGCACCGCAGCGCCGACCTCGACGACGCGGCCGCATCCCTCGTGGCCGAGGACCACCGGGGTGCTGTGCGTCAGGGTGCCGCGCGCCAGCGAGAGGTCGGAGTGACAAACGCCTGTGGCGATCAGGCGAACGCGGACGTGTTGCGGGCCCGGGTCGGGGAGGGTGATCGCCTCGATGCTGAGTGGCGTCCCGGCAGCGCGCAGCACCGCCGCGCGCACGCGCGTGGTCACGGCAGTTGCACCGACTTGACCAAGAGGAACTCCTCGAGACCGTGGCGTCCGAGCTCGCGGCCATTGCCTGACTGCTTGTAGCCCCCGAACGGCGCGTTCGGGTTGAAACGCGCCCCGTTGATGTCGACCTGCCCAGTGCGCAAACGGCGGGCCACGTGCATGGCGTGGTCGACGTCGACCGACCACACGGCGCCGGCGAGCCCGTACTCGGTGTCGTTGGCGATACGCACCGCGTCATCCTCGTCCTGGTAGCGGATCAGGGCGAGCACCGGTCCGAAGATCTCCTCACGCGCGATGGTTGCGTTCGGATCGACGTCAGCGAACACAGTCGGTGCGACGTAGTAGCCGCGCTCGGGGAGACCCCCAGCCTTGCGACCCCCGGCGACGACGGTGGCGCCGTCGCCGGTGCCACGCTCCATATAGGCATGCACACGATCGCGCTGCGCGCCGCTGGCGAGCGGCCCGAGCCGCGTCTGCGGGTCGGTCGGATCGCCGACGATGTACGTTGCCGCCGCCGCCGCGGCGAGCTCCACAGCCTGGTCGTATCGCGCCGCGGGCAGCAGCATGCGCGTCCAGGCGGTGCACGTCTGTCCCGAGTTGAGAAAGCAGTTGGCCACGCCCACCTTCACCGCGGTGGCGATGTCGGCGTCCTCGAGGATCAGGTTGGCCGACTTGCCCCCGAGCTCGAGGGCCACGCGCTTGACCGTCTCCGCCGCCAGCGTGCCCACGCGCCGGCCCGCACGCGTGGAGCCGGTGAACGACACCATGTCGACGTCGGGGTGACTGCACAGCGCCTCACCGACCACGGCCCCGGTGCCCGACACCAGGTTGTACACCCCAGCAGGGAGCCCGATGCTCTCGGTGACCTCGGCGATGATGTACGCCGTCAGTGGCGCCACCTCGCTCGGCTTGTGCACCACCGTGCAGCCGGCCAGCAGAGCGGGCGCCAGCTTGGCGATGCTCTGGTGAAGCGGGTAGTTCCAGGGAGTGATCGCTGCGACGACCCCGACGGGCTCGTGCAGGACCACGGAGTTGCCCACCATCTCGGTCACATCGACGACTGCGGCGAGGTCGACGTAGGCGGCAAGCACCTGCAGCGGCAGCCCGCTCTGCACCGTCATGGCGAGCTTCGCGGGCGCTCCCATCTCCGTGGTGATGGCATCGGCGATCTCCTGCTGTCGTGCCTGGAGGCCGTCACGCAGCGCGCCGATGTGGCGAGCGCGTTCAGCCACCGGCGTGGCCGACCACCCAGGGAACGCCCGGCGTGCTGCGGCGACGGCGCGATCGACATCCGCCACCGTGCCCTCCGCGACCCTGGTGATGAGCGTCTCGGTGGCCGGGTTCTCGACGGCAATCCAGCGATCGCCGGTGGACGCGATCCAGGTGCCGTCAACGAACAGCCTCTCCGAGTGTCGCAAGCCCTCTCCTCCCTGGATGTCGCGCAGCACACTAGCGGACGGCGCCGCGGGCTGGACGCGCCGGCTCAGTAGAGTAGCCCGGTGGAAGTCTCCGGCCGCGTGGTGATCGTCACCGGTGGCGGCAGTGGCATCGGCGCCGCGCTGTGCCGTGCCTTCGCCTCAGCGGGCGCGGCCGGCGTGGTGGTGGCCGACATCAATGGCGCGGCCGCAGAGGCCGTGGCGCGCGGGGTCGATGGTGTCGCGGTCACCACCGACGTCACCGACGAGGCGGCGGTCCGCGCGCTGGTGGCACTGGCCATCGAGCGGCACGGCCGTGTCGACGTCTACTGCTCGAACGCGGGCATCGCCGTCGGCGGCGGCCAGGAAGCTCCTGACGAAGCCTGGCAGAGGAGTTGGCAGGTGCACCTCATGGCGCACGTCTACGCAGCGCGTGCCCTGCTTCCGGCGATGATCACGCGTGGTGAGGGATACATCGTCGGCACGGTGTCGGCGGCGGGGCTCCTCAACCACGTCGCGGCCGCACCGTATGCAGTCACCAAGGCGGCTGGACTGTCGTTCCTCGAGTGGCTCGCCATCGCTCATCGGGCCCGCGGGATCCGCGTGTCGGCTCTCTGCCCGCAGGGCGTGCGGACGCCGATGCTCGCGCTGGCCGGCGAGAAGGACTTCCTCGTCGCCGGCGCCCTCGAACCGGACGCCGTCGCGACGCACGTGCTCAGGGGACTTCGTGACGAGACCTTCCTGATCCTGCCGCACCCCGAGGTGCGCGAGTTCTTCGCCCGCAAGGCTTCCGACTACGACCGCTGGCTGCGCGGCATGCAACGGCTGCGCGAGCACGCTGTCACGGACAGCTGACAACGATTGCGCCTGCCGGTGAAGACGAGGTGACTGACGTGCCCGACCTGAACACGAGGATCATCGAGGAGTTCCGCGCCAACCAGGGGCGTGTCGGCAAGCCATTCGAGGGTGCGCCGCTGAC
Organism: Candidatus Dormiibacterota bacterium; assembly: GCA_036561525.1. Lineage (GTDB taxonomy): Bacteria > Chloroflexota > Dormibacteria > Aeolococcales > Aeolococcaceae > Aeolococcus. Next base: position 8,822 of record DATBPD010000015.1, read on the forward strand.
GCTTGTCCATCACCGCGGTCGCAGGACGGGGAGGAGCTACGTGTCGCCGACGATGTATCTGTCAGCCGATGACGACGACAGGGTGATGTACATCTTTGCCACCAGGGGCGGGTCACCGAGGAATCCTGCCTGGTATTACAACCTCGTGGATGCGGGCAGAGCCGAGGTCGAGGTCGGCACGGAGACATTCCCAGTGACCGTCACCGAGGTGACGGGGGCTGATCGGAACCGCGTCTACGCCGAGCAGGCACGCCGCTTCCCCGCGTTCGGCGAGTACGAGGAGAAGGCGGCCGGTAGCCGCACCATCCCGGTGCTCGCCCTGCGTCGCGTCTGAGACCGGCGTACGCTGTGAACCCGCAGCCCATCGTGGTCCTCGCCGGTGGTGTCGGCGCCGCCCGGTTTCTGCAGGGGGTCACCGCCGCGCTCCCGAGCAGAGAGCTGACCATTGTCGGCAACGTGGCCGACGATACGGAGATCGGCGGGCTGCATGTGTCGCCGGATCTCGACACGGTCCTGTACACGCTCACGGGCGCGATCGACGAGGACCGCGGGTGGGGTGTGCGCGGCGACAGCGCCCGTGCGTTGCAGCGGGCGCGGTCGCTCGGAGCGGACGCCTGGCTCTGGCTCGGTGACCTCGACCTCGGCCTGCACCTTGCCCGCACTGAATGGCTGGACGCGGGTGCGCCGCTCAGCGCGGTGACAGCGCGGCTGTGCGCGGCCCTCGGCTTGGCCGACCGCCTGCTGCCGAGCACCGACGACCGGCTGCGGACGATGATCGACACAGCCGCCGGCGAGCTCGACTTCCAGACCTACTACGTGCGGCACGGGCATCGCGACGAGGTGGTCGGGATCCGGTTCGACGGCGCGCCGTCGGCCACCCCGGCGCCCGGGGTTCTCGATGCCCTCCACGCAGCGCAGGCGGTGATCATCGCGCCGTCCAATCCGCTCATCTCGATCGGACCCATCCTCGCGGTGCCGGGCATCAGAGAGGCGCTGGTGGCGCGCACGGTTCCGTGCGTGGCGGTGAGCCCCATCGTCGGCGGGGCGGCGCTGCGCGGCCCGGCGGCTGCGATGCTGCGCGCGCTCGGCCACCTGGCATCGCCGGTCGGAGTCGCCGACCTCTACACCGGCATCATCGACGCCATGGTGATCGACGATGTCGACGCCGCCGCGTCTGCCGAGCTGGAGGGCCGAGGGGTGAGGCCAGTGGTCACCGACACGATCATGCGCGACGCCGGGGCGCGCCGGCATCTCGCTGTTGCGGCGCTCGAGGCCGCCGGCGTGAGCACGGGCGCGTGAAGCTCGGCGTGATGCTCGGGTACTGGGGCAGCCGCCCCGACCCGTCCACCAAGGACCTGGTGCTCGAGGCCGAGCGTCTCGGCTACGACTCCGTCTGGACTGCGGAGGCCTACGGCTCCGATGCGCTCACGCCGCTGGCCTGGTACGGCGCGCACACTCGGCGCCTTCGACTTGGCTCGGCGGTGATGCAGATCTCCGCCCGCGCGCCCGCAGCCACGGCGATGGCGGCGATGACGATCGACCACCTCTGCGGAGGTCGATTCGTGCTCGGGCTCGGCGTTTCCGGTCCCCAGGTCGTCGAGGGTTGGTATGGGCAACCGTTCGCCCAGCCGCTGGCCCGCACCCGTGAATACGTCGACATCGTGCGCCGCATCCTCGCCCGTGAGGAACCGGTGCGCAACGCCGGGCCGCACTACCCGCTGCCGTATCCCGGTGGAACCGGGCTCGGCAAGCCATTGCGATCCACCGTGCATCCGCTCCGCCGCGACCTGCCGATCTTCCTGGGGACCGAGGGGCCGAGGAACATCGCGCTCACGGCGGAGATCGCCGACGGCTGGTTGGCGGCCTTCTACTCGCCGTGGGACGATGCAGAGCAGCGCGCAGCGCTCGCTGAAGGGTTCGCGCGGCCCGGGGCACGCCGCGATCCGGCGGAGTTCGAGATCGCCGCGATGGTGTCCGTTGTTGTCGACGACGACATCGACCGCGCCTGCGATCAGCTGAAACCGGGGCTGGCCCTCTACATCGGCGGGATGGGCGCGCGGGGCACGAACTTTCATTTCAACGTGATCGCGCGCATGGGTTTCGAGGAGGCCGCCGTCGAGGTCCAACGGCTCTACCTCGATGGACAGCGCCAAGCTGCGGCTGCAGCGGTGCCGACCGCCCTCGTCGAGCGCCTCAACCTGGTCGGGCCGCCGGCGAAGATCCGCGAGGACCTCACCGAGTGGAAGCGCTCGCCGGTGACCACGCTCCTGGTGCGAGCCGACCCGCAGAGCGTCAGGGTCGTCCCCGACCTGATCAGCTGAGCCCGTTCGCTCATCCCAGAGACCGGCGACGATCCTTCGCACCCTCGCGACAGGTCGTTGCACGGTTGTCCGGCCTTGCTCGCAAGACCTACAATAATCTCAGTCGCAGATGTTGATCGACCTGTATCGCCGCGTTCGTCGGGCCCTCGTCCGCGCGACCAGTGAGGACGACGGTCAGGGGATGGTCGAGTACGCCTTGATCCTGGTCCTGATCGCCGTGGTGGTGATCGTCATCCTGACCGTCGTCGGTCAACAGGTGAACAACGTCTTCTCCAACATCAGCAGCGGGCTGGGCACCTGACCTGCACCCCTCGTAGGGTGCAGCGTCACAGACGACCGAGCAGCCCGGCGACGCCGTGCCAGACGAGTGCGCCGCCCCCGGCGTAAGTCTCCGGGCCGAGAATGCGACGCATCAGGCCGAGCTCCTGCTCGTGCTGCGGGCCGCCCGACACGATGACCGTGCCGACCCCCAGGCGACGGAGGTCCTCGCGCATCCCGGACACGCCGAGGGTGCCGATGTCCACCCGGCCGCCCAACTCCAGTGCAGCCAGGGTATTGGTCAGCGTTGACCTGGGGAAGTACGCCATTCCGTTGGAGCCGTAGGCATTGCCGTTGACCATTCGCCAGCGCAGCCCCGCCTGTACCTGCCAGATGAGCGCGTTGAACCCTGCCCCCTCGATCAGCGGCACGATCAGAACCGTGTCACCCGCGGGGATGGTGGCAGCGTCGGCACTGGTGATGTACGCCGGCGCGGACGCGGCTGTGACCGGCATGGCCGCGGGAAGCAGCGTCACCAGGGCTGTCGCGATCAGCGCGCTGCGCAGCAATCGGTCACGTCCGCGCCGCCTGAGCGCGTGGTCCGTGGCCACGGCGACGACCACGGCGATGCCGACCCAGGCGAGCACCATCAGGCGCGCCGCGTCGAGGTCCTCGAGCAACGGGAGCCTGTCAAGGACGATCCACGGCAGAGGGACGGCGGTGGTCTCGCCGCCGATGTGGAGATGGGGACCGAGCGCCAGCACGCACGTGATCAGCGTCACCGGAACGGCCCATCTGACGGCCCCGCAGCGGTGACGGAGCCGCAGCCATCCCAGCAGCAGCAGGAGCATCATCGGCACGCCTATGTACGCGCCGGCGTCCTCGGTGACGATTGACCAGGGGTCGGCCGACAGCCCGGGGAGCCGGAGCAGCTGGCGTGACGCAGGGACCAGGAACGCGCCCGCGTCGGCGACCACGAAGTCGCCTGGTACCAGGCGTCCGCTGGGACGGAACGGACCAAGGAATTGCACCGCAAGAGGCACCGCTGCGAGCACCAGGGCGGCGCCCGCTGCAGCCGCAAGAACTGCTCCGAGTCGCCTCCAACCGTCGCGTGCCTGCTCGCGATGCTGCAGTGCCAGCACGGCCACCGCGCAGGCCGCGACGACGGCGGTGGCGAGCACCATCTCCTCGCTGGTGAGCAGCTCGGCGGCGGTTGCGACACCGAGGAGGACACCCACTCGCCACGCCGGCCAGCTCCGGCGCACGATGGCTTCGTGAAGCAGGAGGAGGACAACCGGTGGAAACCACGCCATCGACGTCTGGGCATGGCCGAGCGACTCGGCCAGGATGGCGGGGCTGAAGCCGTACACGAGCCCACCGACCCATGCAGCCACCGGTGAGCTGACCAACCGTCGCAAGGCCGCGAACGCCGCCCACGCCGACAGCACCGGGGCGGCCATGACCAGCACGTCGTAGGCCGCGTACGGACCCGCGAGCAGAGTCAGCGGTGTCAACACGATTCCCGGCAACACCAGGCTCGGGTTCCACATCAGGTTGACGCCGCCCGGGGCCTGGATCAGGTTGGTGATCAGGGGATCGTGACCATGCCGCAACGCGTCGGCGACGACGTCGATCGCGTACACCACCGCCTTGGCGTCGGCGTCGAGCCCGATCCATGAATGGCCCATCACCGGCAGCACGCCGCCGAAGATGGCAAGGGCGACGAGCGCGTACAGGACTGGAGCCAGGCTGCGCCGCTGCATACGAACTGCACCCTACACGCGCATCGCTGGGTGTGCCTCTTGGCGCGGTCACCACTGAGAAGTGTGGCGCGAGGCGACCTACGTCACTCGTGCACGCGGTGACCAGCCCGGATGCGCTGCAACCATGCATCCCTCGGTGCGGGGACGCTGCGACCGGCGAGCATGGCGCGGAGAACCGGGCAACGTCGCTTGGCGACGCGAAAGCGAATCTTGTTGACCACCGATCGCGGTTCGAGAAGCGCGCGGGCGAGGAACCACGCCTGCAGCCTCAGCACCGCACCACGGTCCCAACCCCCCGCACCCACCGCGGACGCGAGCTGGAGGGCGGCGTGCTCGCCCGGACCGAACAGACGCGCCGTCAAGCGCACGCCCTCAGTGTCCTGCACCAGCAATTCCACGATCCCATGGGC
>DATBPD010000016.1:0-2690 GCA_036561525.1 Candidatus Dormiibacterota bacterium
ACCTTCTTCTTCACCTTCACCGCCCAGCCGGGCATGGGGGACCGAGTTGCCGGCTAGCGCTGAGTTGGCTTCAGGGTCCCTGTCCGAACATTGGGACTGGCGATGCGCACATGATGACGAGGTGTTCGAGTTGAATGGCAATGCACCGGGGATGCCGCAGTGAGGGCGGCCGTCACGACGCCGATGCTTCGCGTGGGCGACGTGGATGTGGCTCGCATCGGTCTCGGCACCAACCGGCTGACCGACACGCCGCGCAACACTGCATTTGTGCGCGATGCCATCGCGGCGGGCATCGGCATGATCGACACGGCGCACAGCTACACAGGTGGTCAGAGCGAATCGGTCATCGGCGAAGCGCTCTTCGCTTCGCATGAGTGCGTCGTAGCGACCAAGGGCGGATTCGGCGACGGACGCCCCGAGGTGCTGCGCGCCGAGATCGACGAAAGCCTGCGCCGCCTGCGTACTGACAGCATCGAGCTGTACTACCTGCACCGTGTCGACCGGGAGACCACCCTGGAGGAGAGTCTCAGCGTGGTTGCTGAGTATCGGGACGCCGGGAAGATCCGCCACGTCGGAATCTCGGCTGTCACCATCGACCACATCGAGCGGGCGCAGAAGGTGCTGCCAATCACCGCGGTGCAGAACCACTACAACCTGGCCGAGCGCGCATCTGACGATGTTGTCGACTACTGCACCGAGCGCGGGATCGTCTTCCTACCCTATTTCCCCTTGCGAGACGGCCACCCCGCCCTCGCCGGCATGGCTCGGCGGCACGGGGCAACACCGGCGCAGATCACGCTCGCGTGGCTGCTGCGACGCTCCCCCATGATGCTGCCGATACCCGGGACGCTATCCCTCGAGCATGTGCATGAGAACCTCGGCGCGCTGGGCATCGCCCTGAACGACGATGAGTTTCAGACCCTGCAACGGCTCCCGTGACAGCGACCGGGTGAGCCGGCAACTTCGCCGTCGTCAGTGGTCCGCAGGGAGACGCTCGATGGCGGCGACAGTATCGAAGCCGCGGTTGGGGCGATGTGAGCCTCACGCTGGCGATACGCGCAACCCAATGAGGGAACGCATCTCCCACAGCCGGTGTAGTTACGCAGTGAAATCGCTCCGTGGAGGGCCGCCCACTGGACGAGACAGAGCTCATTGCACGCGCTCGCCGCGGCGACGAGGAGGCGTACGCAGCGTTGGTCACCCAATACTCGGACCTCGCCTTCCGCATCGCCTACCTGGTCACCGGGTCGGCAGCGGACGCTGAGGAGGCCGCCCAGGATGGCTTTCTCGCCGCCTACCGCGCGCTGCCCCGGTTTCGCAGCGACGCGCCGCTGCGGCCCTGGCTGTTGCGGATCGTCGCCAACGCGGCCCGCAATCGCGGACGGGCGTCGCGACGGCGCGCCGAGCTCGAGCTTCGCATGGTCGATCACTTCAGCCACGGCGATGCGGCCCCATCGCCGCAGGCAGCGGTCGAGGCGGCGGAGGAGCGCGAGGCGCTCCTCCGTGCGGTCAACTCCCTCGAGGTGAGCGACCGCCGGGTGATCGCCTGCCGGTTCTTCCTCGACCTCGACGTGGCCGAGTCCGCCGCCGTCCTGGGCTGCGCCGAGGGAACCGTGAAGTCGCGGCTCTCGCGTGCGCTCGGGCGGCTCCGCGATCGCATCGAGTTGGCGGTGCAGGCGACATGATCAGCAACCTCGAGCAGCGGCTCGCCGACCTCGGCACGCACCTCGAGTTTCCCCCAACGCCGGCGCTGGCCGCGATGGTGCGGCCGCGGCTAGCGCAGCCGCCACCCCGGCCGACGGCCAAGCGGGCGCGGGTGATCTTCGCGACCGTCGCCGCGATCCTCGCCGTGGCACTGACCCCGCCGGTTCGCACCGCGATCGCGCACTGGCTGGGCATCAACGGCGTCGTGATCTCCCCGCTCACCTCGCTCTCGCCGAGCCCGGCGCCTCACCCCACCGCCTCACCGGCGGGGCTCGGCTCCAACCTCGATCTGGGCAAGCGGACCACGCTCGAAGCCGCGCGCAGCACAGCCGGATTCCAGGTGGTGGTACCGCAAACCCCTGGCGCACCCGACGGCGTGTACACGCGGTCAGACCTCGGCCCGGTGGTCACGCTCGCCTACGCCCCGAGCCCCGGGTTGCCGGCCTCCGCGCAGACGGGAGTGGGACTGCTCATCACCGAGTTCCGCGGCACCACCAACCCCATGCTCATTCAGAAGTTCGTGGGCCCCGACACCACGATCACGCCCGTCACCGTCGATGGCGGATCGGGTCTCTGGCTGGACGGCGCGCCGCACCAGCTCGCCTACGACCTTCCCGACGGCAGCTTCGCGCCGGACTCGCTGCGCCTGGCCGGTCCGACCCTGGTGTTCGAGCGCGGGGAGGTCACCATCCGCGTCGAGGGCAACCTCAGCGAGGCGCAGGCCCTGGCCATCGCCCATTCGCTGCGCTGAGGCGGAACCGATACGTCGCGCGCGGTGTACAGGTGGCGGAGGATCCACCATGAAGGTATTGCGCCGCCACGCGCTCCTGCTCGGCACCGCTGGACTCGTCGCCTGTGGTGGTCCCGCGGTGACCATCGCCACCAGTCCGACCACGCACAGCGGCGCGACGGGTTCAGCGCCGGTTCAGCCCGCACGCCTCTGGGTGCAGCAGGGCAGCGAGGGGACATTCAGCTCGGTCGTTGTT
>DATBPD010000017.1:0-5156 GCA_036561525.1 Candidatus Dormiibacterota bacterium
TAGCCGTCGGGCAACCAGCCGTGGAAGGGGACGAGCGGCATCTTGACCAGGAAGGCCACGGCGAACGCCAGGAACACCCAGGTCTGCGTGGTGTGCGAGAGGGGCAGGCCCTGGAGCGCGCTGAGCGCGAAGTTCAGCGGCGTATGGTGCTGGTCGGAGGCCAGGACGCCGGTGGCCACGGACGCCACCAGCATGAAGAACGAGCCGACCAGCGTGTAGATGACCAGCCGCGTCGTCGCCCGCACACGGTCAGGCCCGCCCCAGATCCCCGACAGGAAGTAGAACGGGATCAGCATCAGGTCGAAGAAGGCCACGAACAGAGCGAGGTCCTGCGCGCAGAACGCGCCCAGCACGGCGCTCTCGGCGAGCGCGAACTGGAAGTAGAAGACGCGCGGGCGCTCCCACTCGTGGGTCGACGCCCACAGCAGAGCGGCGCAGAAGATGATCGTCGTGGTGATGACCAGCGCGACGTTCAGCCCGTCGAGACCGAGCTTGTAGTGGATCCCCAGCGACGAGATCCACACCTTGTCGGTGACGAACTGCAGGCCGCCGTGGCCGGTTTTGAAGCGGGCCAGGAACGAGATCGCGATGCCCAGCGTGATCGCGCTCCAGAGCACCGCCGCGCGCCCGGCGAGCCGGGGCGGGAGCAGCGCGGCGATCAATGACCCCGCGAGCGGCACCCAGATGAGGATCGAGAGCGTCATGAGGCCGAGATGAGGAAGTAGAGGGCCATGCCGGCAAGCCCGACGATCACGACCGCGGCGTAGTAGCGCAAAAAGCCCGTCTGGGCCCGACGCACGGCCGCCGAGGCGGCGCGGACGACCCCCACGGTGCCCCCGGTGACGCCGCCGGCGATGACGCCGCGTTCCAGCACCGTCTCGGTGAAGCGGCCGAGCCACTGCACCGGGCGCACCACCAGGGCGTCCTGGAGCTCATCGAAGTACCACTTGTTGTAGAGGAAGGTGTGAATGCGCACGAAGCGCGCCTGCAGCGCGGCCGACGTGCCGGGGCGCAGCACCCAGGTGCGGTACGCGACGGCGATGCCCGCCACGGCGATGGCCGCGCCGATGATCAGGCCCGCCCACTCGGCGCCCGTGCTGCCCTCGAGGTGGTAGAGGTGCGAGTTGGCGAAGGTGGGTTCCAGGAAGTTCGTGAGCGCGTTGTCGATCCCGGGGATCTGCAGCACGCCGCCGATGACCGCCAGCACCGCCAGCACGCTCATCGGGACGCGCATCGAAAGGTCGCGCTCGGCGATGTGGTGCTCGGCGCCAGGGAAACCGACGTCAGTGTCCTCGGCCTCGCCGGTCTGCGGGTTGGTGGGAACATCGTGGTGGACGAGGTGGCCGTCCTCGAGTTCGCGCGCCTCCGCGCAGGGCTCGCCCCAGAAGGCGCGGAAGATCATCCGGAACGTGTAGAGGCCGGTCATGAACGCGCCGAAATAGCCGGCGATCCCGAGGATGAGGAAGCCGCCGCCGCGGTTGTCGAGGTAGCCGATGATGTCGTCCTTGGACAGCCACCCGCTGAACGGCGGCAGCCCTGACAGCGCCAGGCCGCCGATGATGAAGCAGATGAAGGTGAACGGCATCGCCTTGCGGAAGCCGCTCATCCGGTCCAGCGACTGCTCGCCGCCCATGGCGCTGATCAGCGAGCCGGCGGCCATGAACAGCAGTGCCTTGAAGAAGCCGTGGGTCATGAGGTGGAACAGGCCCGCCGAGTACGCGCCCACCGACACGCCCATGATCATGTAGCCGATCTGCGACATCGTGGAGTAGGCGATGACGCGCTTGAGGTCGGTCTGCACCACGGCGATCGTCGCCGCGACCACCAGCGTCACGCACCCGACGATCGCGCCCACGTCGGCGGCGGTGGTGGCGATCTCGAAGAACGGGTGCATGCGGGCGATGAGATAGACGCCCGCGGTCACCATCGTGGCGGCGTGGATGAGCGCGGACACCGGCGTGGGACCCTCCATGGCGTCCGGGAGCCAGGTGTGGAGTGGGACCTGTGCGGACTTGGCGAAGGCGCCGACGAGCAGCAGCAGGCAGCCGGCCACCAGGTCGGTGCTGTTGTGGCTGAACACGTGGGGGGCGGCGGCGAACGCCTTCTGGAAGTCGACGGTGCCGGTGTGGCGGAAGATGAAGAACGTTCCGAGCACCAGCCCGACGTCGCCGAACACGTTGATCACGAACGCCTTGATGCCGGCGGAGGTGGCGGTGGTTCGCCGGTACCAGAACGAGATGAGCAGGTAGGACGCCGCGCCCACGCCGGCCCAGCCGACGATCAGCAACAGGAAGTTGCCGGAGAGCACCAGCAGCAGCATCGAGAAGACGAAGTAGTTGAGGTAGGCGAAGTACCGGTTGTAGCCCCGGTCGGACTTCATGTAGGCGATCGAGTAGAGGAAGATGAGGGTCGAGACCCCCGACACCACCAGCGCCATGAATATCGAGAGCGGATCCACCAGGATCGACAGTTGGGCGTCGACCCCGGCGCTGACGTCGTAGTCCCACAGCTTGGAGGTCAGCTCGCGGTGCGTGTCAGGCTGCCCGAGGATCGAGATCAGCGCGCACACCGCCGCGGCGAAGGCCAGCCCGATCGCCAGCGTGCCCAGCCACCCGGCGCTCGTCCCGGGCAGGCGGCGGAAGCCCAGGCTGATGATGATCATCCCCAGCAGGGGGAAGAGCAGGACCAGCCAGCCGAAGGTCGTCGTGCTCACGCCGGCGTCACCCGTGCAGCTCGCTGAGCTCGTCGACGTTGATCGGCAGCCGGCGCCGGTAGATGGCCACGATCAGCCCCAGCCCCACGGTCACCTCGCAGGCGGCGACCACCATCACGATCAGCGCGAAGATCTGACCATCCTCGCGGCCCCACATCCGCGAGAACGCCACCAGCGCCAGGTTGCCGGCATTGAGCATCAGCTCCAGGCACAGGAGGATGACCAGCGGATTGGGGCGGATCATCACCCCGACGGCGCCGATGCAGAAGATGAGCGCCGAGACGGTCAGATACCAGCCGATGGCCATTACCAGCCGCCCTCGGGTTGGTCGGCGGCGCTGCCCACGCCGGCGGGAGAGGTCTGCGATCCGATTGGCTCGATCTGCTTCTCGGGCTCGGTGGTCGTGCCCGCTCCGGCGCGGAAGCCCGCGGCCTCGGCCATCGTGCCCGAGAACGCCGAACGCGGTGCGTGCAGGCGCGGATCGACCTCTGGCTCGGGCTCGAGTCCGCGCCGGCGCCGGGCCAGCACGACGGCGCCGACCGCCGCCACCAGCAACAGCAGCGAGGCGACCTCGAACGGGAACAGGTAGGTGGTGAGGAACAGCGCGCCGATGTGCTCCGGTGTCCCGAACCCGGGAACATAGGGCGCACCGTCGGAGGAGATCCCCTTCAACGCCGTCCCCAGCATGGCGATGCACAACTCGATGGCGACGGCCAGCCCGAACAGCGGTGCCAGCACCTTGAGCGCGCCGCCGGGTCGGTGCAGGGGATCGTCCTGGCCGCCGACGTAGGCGACCACGAACACGTAGAGCACCATCACCGCTCCGGCGTAGACCACGACCTGGGCGGCGGCCACGAACTCGGCGCGGAGCAGCAGGAAGAGTGCCGCCAGCGCGATCAGGTGGGAGACCAGCGCCAGCACGCTGTAGAACGGGTTGCGCAGCGCGACCACGCCGACGGCGCCGGCCAGCGCGCCGATGGCGGCGAGGAAGAACAGGACCGCGGTCACTCGCCCTCCCTCCGCAGCGGGGTACGCTCGATCGCCTCGGCCAGGAGCATCTCCTTGGTGAAGATCAGGTCCGAGCGCGTGTAGTCGCTCATCTCGTAGTCGTGGCCCATCGTGATGGCGTCGAAGGGACAGGCCACCTCGCAGTACCCGCAGAAGATGCAGCGGCTGAGGTTGATCTCATAGACCGCGGCGTAGCGCTCGCCGGCGGAGACGCGGTTCTCCGGCGTGTTCTCGGCGGCCACCACGCGGATGCAGTCAGCGGGGCACGCCGCGGCGCACAGCGAGCAGCCGACGCACTTCTCCAGGCCGGTGTCCTCGAAGCGATGGAGCTTGTGGCGCCCGCGGAAGCGCGGGTAGACCGGCGTCTTCTCCTCCGGGTACTGGATCGTGCTCGGGCCTTCGACGATCCGCGCGAACGTGGTCTTGAGCCCGCGCAGCGTCTCGCCGAACACGCGGTAGGCGCCGCGGACCGGGCCGGAGCCAGGGGCCCGGATCACCTGAACGACGTCGGCGCCCGGGTTGTAGGGGGTCATGCGAGCCTCCCGTGATCGAAGCGCAAGACGGTCACGACACCACCACGATCGCCGTGACCAGCAGGTTGAGGGTCGCCAGCGGCAGCAGGATCTTCCAGCCGAAGGACATCAGCTGGTCGTAGCGCAGACGCGGCAGCGTGGCCCGCACCCAGATGAAGAAGGTGATGACCAGCAGCATCTTGCCCAGGACGACGAACGGGTCGACCCAGCCGGGCGGGTGGATGCCGAAGGGCATCAGCCAGCCGCCGAAGAACAGCGTCACCGCGATCCCCGAGACGACGATCATGTTCGTGTACTCCGCGAACAGGTAGGCGACGAAGGCGGTGCCGCCGTACTCGGTGAAGTAGCCGCCCACCAGCTCGGCGTCAGCTTCGACGAGATCGAACGGCGCGCGATTGGTCTCGGCGAACGAGGCCGTCATGAAGATGAGGAAGCCGACGAACTGCGGGATGAAGTACCACATGCCCGCCTGGGCGTTCACGATCCCGGTCAGCGACAGGGTGCCGGCGGTGATGAGCACGCCCACGAGCGCCAAGCCCTGCGACACCTCGTAGGAGATGAGCTGCGCGGCACCGCGCATGGCTCCCAGGAACGAGTACTTGGAGCCCGAGGCCCAGCCGCCCAGCATGATCCCGTAGAAGGAGATGCCGCTGAAGGCGAAGACGTACAGGACACCGATCGAGACGTCGATGCCGTAGAGCCCGACCTTGGTGCCGAAGATGTCCTGGACGTCGCCGAACGGGACCAGCGCCAGCGAGGCGACCGCGGTGAGGATGGCGATCATGGGCGCGATCCGGAACAGGTAGCCGACCGAGGTGGTGGGCCGGAACGGCTCCTTGACCGCGAACTTGACGATCTCGGCCAGCGGCTGCATGAGCCCGTAGGGACCGACCCGGTTGGGG
>DATBPD010000018.1:0-7794 GCA_036561525.1 Candidatus Dormiibacterota bacterium
TGTCCCCCGCCCGCAGACGCAGGAAGATCGGCGTCGCGTACGCGATGTAGAGACCGATGACGGCGATGGAGATCACCGCCGCGTACGCGTTCGGGTTGTACAGATACGGCAGGAAGAGGATGAACGCGCCGACGGTAGCCAGCCAGATCGAGTTCGTCGGGGTGCGGGTGCGCGGGTTGACCTTGTGCCAGAACCGGTGCCCGGGCACCGCGCCGTCACGCGAGAAGGCGTAGATCATTCGCGAGTTGGCGGTGATCGACGACATGCCGCAGTAGAACTGGGCACCGATGGCCACGAGGAGCAGGAACTGGCCTAGCGCAGGCCCGGCGGCGTCGATGAAGATCTGTGCGGCGGGCACGGTGGCTGAGGCCTCGCCCGCGTAGTCCTGGATCGCGGCGGTGACGCCGATGAGCAGGATCCAGCCGGCGATCAGCGAGACCAGGATCGACAGCACTATGCCGCGGGGGCCGGCCGCAGCGGCGTCGCGCGTTTCCTCAGTCATGTGCGCCGACGCGTCATAGCCGGTGAACGTGTACTGCGCCAGCAGCAGGCCGATCGCGAAGACGTAGATGGTCCCCCCGCCGAACGACGCGCCGGTGTTGTTCTGGAAGTGACCGAAGATGAAGCCGAGCGACTGGTGCTGAGGCGCCTTGATGAACAGCACCACCACGATGACCGCGACTCCGATGATGTGCCACCACACCGAGATGTTGTTCAGGATCGCCACCAGGCGCACTCCGAACGTGTTCAGCAAGCCGTGCACGAAGAGCGCGATCGCGTACACCAGCAGGATGTGCGGGGCGTCCAGCGGATAGTTGAACCAGTTGTTGAGGAATGCCGAGGCGAACAGGGCAAGGCCACCGTCGATGCCCGCCGTGACAGCCACCTGCCCGAGCAGGTTGAACCAGCCGGTGAACCAGGCCCACGCCGGGCCGTTCTTGCCGCCGAGCTTGGCTGACCAGTAGTAGAGGCCCCCGGCGGTCGGGTAGCTGGAGCACACCTCGGCCATCGCCGCGCCGACGAACAGAACCATGATCCCGACCAGAGGCCAGCCGATGTTGATGTCGACCGGGCCGCCATTGTTCATCGCCACCCCGTAGGCGGTCAGACACCCGGACAGGATCGAGATGATCGTGAACGAGACGGCAAAATTGGAGAAGCCGCTCATCCTCCGGCGCAGCTCCTGCGCGTAACCGAGCCGGTGGAGCTCCTGAGTGTCGCGGTCCTCTGTTGCCGTGACCTGGTCAACCATCGGCGCCTGTCCTCCCGCTGGCAGGCGCGAACGCGCGCCCTCTCCCTCTGTGCGGCCGCCGGCCTGCGACATCCGCCCCCGGAAGCTGACAAGAACTGGCCGGACAGTACCAGCGCACTGGTTGCTCGGTCAATGATCCCCTGCGCGCGCGCTCAGCAGAGGATGATCACCCGGTCCAGCGGGAGAAGATAGGCGAGCTGGTTGCAGGGCAGCCCGAGCGACCGAAACGCGGCCCACAGCCAGATGGCGCCGCCGTCGCTGCGCACCACCACCTCGTTGCCGCCGACAGTGACAACAACATCGTCGCTGACGGGGCGAGCGTCCTGTACGGCGGGCATCGGCGTGGCCAAAGGGGACGCCAGATGGTGCGGCCATCGCTGAGGTCGACGACGCCTCGGTCGGTCACAGCGCGCCGGCCGTGCCATGAGAGCGACGACACCGACTTGGGCTGGTTGTTCGCTCCCCGTCCGTGAGCACCGCGCGGTCGGAGACCACGCTGCATGTTGCGACGTTCCAGGATTGCGGGCCTGCGGCCAGACCCTTTCCTAACACGGTGGCTTTGCCGCGCAAGGTTTTGTCTGCCCCCCTCGTTTCATAGAGGCAGCCGATCCCTTCCGGACGGGCAACCTCCAGGAGACAGAAGTGAGCAGCAGGCGCATCAGATTGCTGGCGCCGGGGATCGCCCTGGCCGGCACCGTGGGCATCTCCATGAGCGGACACCAGGCCGTCCATGCCGGCTCGATCCCCTATCACCAGCCGGCCATCATGTACAACATCCCCAACACGGCGGCGATCAATGGCAACGCGTCGGTCATCAAGCCGGCCATCCAGCCCCCGCCGGTGCTCGCCTGCCTGCCGGTGACGCCGCCCTCGCCAATTCCGGGCTGCGTGCCCCCGGCCCCGCCGGCGGGCGAGCCGTGGCCGGGCAACATGGCCTACTTCGGCGGCCACGTCCAGGTCACCCCGAAGATCTACCTGATCTTCTACGGCTGGGGCCACAAGGGTGCCTTCAGCACCTCCTGCGCCACCCGACCGGCTCGTGACCCTGTTCCCTGCGACCCGAGCGGGGCCGGCCTGCGCATGCAGAGCTTTGTCAAGCAGCTCGGCGGCACCGCCTGGGCGGGCTCGCAGACCCAGTACTACGAGACCCTGACCGACGCCAGCGGCAACCCCTACAACGTCCACATCCAGAACCCGCTCAACCAGCTCAAGGGCGTGTGGTACGACAACTCGTCGCCGATCGACCCCAAGATGACCTACACCGAGATCGCCCAGGAGGCGGCGCGGGCCGCGGTGCACTTCCACGTCACCGACCTGCTCAACAGCCAGTTCATCGTCGCCCAGCCGCAGAACTTCTCCGATCCTCTCTCCCAGTCGGCGGGCTACTGCGCCTGGCACGACTACACCGAGCCGGGCATCGAGAACGGCATCTACAACAACGTCACCCCGAACATCTCCTTCACCAACATGCCGTACGTGCTCAACCAGGGCACCAGCTGCGGTCAGAACAGCGTCAACGCCGGCAGCGCGGGCACGCTCGACGGCGCCACCATCGTGCTCGGTCATGAGATCGAGGAGACGGTCACCGATCCCGGCGCCGAGGACCCGGCGCCCAGCGGCAAGTCCCTGGGGGCCTGGTACGACATCAACCAGTACGAGAACGGCGACAAGTGCGCGTGGGTCGGCACCGACCCGGTCTGGTTGGTCACGGGCGCAGGACCCGAGCCGGTCCCCGGCGTCCCCGGCAGCGTGGCCAACATCGTCGGCAACAACAACGGCGCCCCAGGGCAGAGCTTCCCCGTGCAGTCGCTGTGGAGCAACGACGCGGCGGGCGGGCTCGGCTACTGCGCAGGCTCGGGGAACGACCTGCCGGCGGTCCCGTAGCCGGCGTCGCGCGTCAGGGAGCGACCGTGAGCTGCCCGTCCATGCCGGGGTGGAAGGTGCAGTGGTACTTGTAGGTCCCCGGCACGGTGATCTTCACCTGCCACGTGTCGTTCTGGTTCAGCGTCCCTGACGTCAGCGTCGGGTCGTCGAAGGTGACGTTGTGCGGCACGCTCCCGGTGTTGGTCCACTGGATGACGTCGCCGGCCTTGGCGCTGGTCGCGGTGGGGTCGAACTTCAGGGCGGCGGTGGCCGACACCTTCTCGGCCGGGCTGCCAAGGCCACTCGCCTGGCCCTGACCCACGGCGGCCGCGCTGGCGGTGGGCTGCGCCGACGGGGTCGACGGCCCGCCCGGCCCGGGCGTGGGGATCGGCGTTGATGCCCACCAGTGGAATGCCTGGTTCTGGCCCGGGGAGGTCGGTGAGGTCTCGCCGCACGCGCTCAGGGTCACGGCCAGGGCCGACCCCACCACGAGCGCGATCGAGCTGAAGCGGGTCACCCCCGGATGGTACGGGAACCACCCGGCGACGCCTCTTCGGCGTGACCGTGGACCATGCCAGACTCCATGCAGGAGGTGCCCATGCGCGTTGGCCCACAGGTTTCCTGCTTCACGTGGCCGGGCGGCTGACACGTGCGATTCGGCATCGACATCGCTCAGCAGCGCCTCGAGTGGGACGAGGTCGTCAGTCGTGCGCGCCTCAGTGAAGAGCTGGGGTTCGACGGCGCCTGGGGCTTCGACCATTTCCAACCGCTCTACGGCGTCGGTCCCGGCAATTGTTTCGAGGGGGTGACCACCTTGGCAGCATTGGCAACCGCCACGAGTCGCATCCGGCTCGGGTTGCTGGTCACCGGCGTGACCTACCGCCACCCCGCAGTTCTCGCTGCCGAGGCGCTCACCATCGACCATGCCTCGGGCGGCCGGTTGGAGCTGGCGCTCGGCGCCGCGTGGTTCGAGGACGAGCATCGCCAGCTCGGCATCCCGTTCCCGTCGACGAGCGAGCGGATCGACAGGTTGGAGGACACAGTGGAGGCGGTGCGCCGGCTGTGCAGCGGCGACGAGGTCACCTGGACCGGACGGACGCTCGGGCTGCAACACCTCCGGCTACGACCGCTGCCAGTGCAGCGTCCACATCCGCCGATCTGGATCGGAGCCTCGGGCGAGCGCCGCATGCTGCCGTTGGTGGGTCGCGTCGCCGACGCGTGGCATTGCCTTGGCGAGGCCTCTACGCTCGCGAGGAAGTGGGAGATCGTGGCGACCGCCGCGCAGGAGGCCGGGCGTGACCCTGCGTCGATCCTTCGCGCAGGGAGCCTGTCTCTCAGTGGCGACCTCACTGCTGTGGCGCGCGACCTGGAGGCGCATGAGCGCGCCGGGACCGCGTACCTGGTGTGCGGGTGGCCGGGTGAAGGTCAACAGCGCGTGGACGATTTCGCAACGCATTTGATGACGCCGGCCGGGTGACCAGCGCCCAGCACAGCCTGCTCCATCGCGTGCTCGGGTCACGGATGGCGGTTCGCTTGCTCAGCCTTCACGCTGGACTGTTCTGCTTTGGGGTTGGCATCGCGCTGACGCTCCAGGCGCATCTGGGGTTGTCGCCGTGGGACGTGCTCCACCAGGGCATCTCGCGTCACACCCCTCTGACGATAGGACAGGCGAGCGAGCTCGTCGGCCTCGTCGCCCTCTTCGCCGGCTGGTTGCTCGGTACTCGCCCGGGCGTGGGCACCGTCAGCAACATGATCCTGATCGGCTTCTGGATCGACCGCGTCATCGCCTGGGACTGGATTCCTGATGCGACCGCAGCTCCGCTCTTGGTGCGCTTGGCGATGCTGACCGGCGCCCTCCTGCTCTTCGGCATTGGCAGCGGTGCCTACATCGCGCCGCGTCTCGGCGCGGGCCCGCGGGACGGCATCATGCTGGCGCTGGCTCTGCGAACGCGGCTGCCGGTGTCGCTCGTGCGTGGTGGCATCGAGGCCACGGCGTGCCTCTTGGGCTTCCTGTGGGGCGGCACGGTCGGCGTCGGCACCCTGCTGATCGCGCTTCTCATCGGCCCCTCGGTGCACGCCGGACTGCGCGTCTTCGGGTTCGATCTGCACCCGGCCCCGCCAACGGTCAGCGCGGAGCGCGGCGCGATCCGGATTGAGGATCCGCTGGCGGAAGGTCTCTGAGCTACGGACCCACGCCATCCACCAGGCCCACGTCCTGAAGTGTGAGCCGCCCGGCTGGGCGAGACCTCGTGACGGCTCCTTTCGTATCCCTTTCGGCCGCGCCCGCGTTGGAGGTGTCAGAACGTCGCAATCGCGGCGTCGAGCGGAGCACTGACGTGAACGCCAAGCGCCTGACCCTCCTGGTGGCCGCCGCACTCAGTGTCACCGGCTGCGGCGCAACCGCGAGTGTTCTGCACAGCGGGAGGCCGACCTCCACCGGCGCTGGCGCAGAGAAGGACGCTGTGACGCTGGCGAACGCCACCGCAGCGCCGGCGGCCACCGCGCCGCCGGTCGCGACCACACCGCCCCCACCGCGGCCGCCATCGGTGATCGTCGTCGCCGATGAGAGCCACGCGCCGGGTGCAACCTTCGAGGTCGCGCTGGTGACCAGCAAGGGTGTCGTCCTCGCCTCGACCCAGGTTCCCCGGGACGCCCAGTGGACGGTCGGTGCGGGCCCGCGCGCCGCCTACTGGGTCACCGGCGGACAGTTGCAGAGCCTCAACGAGCACGGCGTCGTGACCACGCTGGCCACCGTGCCGCGCACCGAATCCGGCCGCGTCGTGCTCTCCCCTGACGGCTCGCAGTGGGCGTACGCCACCACCTCGACCGACACCAAGAACATCGTCACCAATGGTATCCACCGTGGTGCTGTCGGGCAGCCCGCACAACTCATCGCCGAGCGCACCGCCGACCCCCTTCACCCCGACGCTGACACGCCGGCACAATGGCAGTACTACCTGATGTCCTGGACCGCTCAGGGCATCCTGGTCGAGCGCCAGCCGGTCGGCGGTTGTGGCTGCGGCACACCTTTCGACATGCAGATGACCGCGGTGTCCACCGCCTTCATCAACCCGGTGACCGGAATCGCGACGCCGCTCGGCGCGTCCGCATCGTGTCCGCTGTCCGGGATCGGCTCGGACTCCACCCTGGCGTGTTTCCACGAGACATCCACCGGCGCATCCGACAGCCTTCGATTCGTCAACGGAACACACACCACGCACCAATACGCGCTCTCCGGCAAGAACGACGGCGGCGACGCCACCTTCAATGGCTCAAGGCTCGCCTACGCCACGGTGCCGAGCACCGCCGGCGGCTGCGGCGGACCTGACTGGCGTCCGCAGACCACCCTGCACGTCATGGACATCCGGACAGGAGACGCGACCATCGTTGGCGGCACAGGCCTCTCTCCGGTAGCGTGGATGGCCGACGGCAGCATCCTCGCCACCCTCAGTGTCGCGCGCGCAGACGCCACCACCAGCTCTGTGGTCGCCGTCGATCCCGCAACGGGCAGTCTGCGCACCGTGTTCAACCAATCCTTCGACGTCGTCGGCCTCGCCTGACCAGCCGCCGCTGAGGCCCTCTCGCTGTGAAGGCGGCGAGGTGGCGCCCTCATGATGGCGAATGATGGACCGCCGCACCCTGCCCCGCCCCGCGGTGACGGTGGCTGCCTACGCAGCCGCTCTGGCCGCCCCGGCGGCGCTGACCCTGGTGCTCGTCGGGGTGAGCTTCAACAACCCGCGCGATTACGCCTTCCTCTACCTGTCGATCGTCGCCGTCCTCGGCGTGGCCACCGGGATCGGCCCGGCGCTGTTGTCGGCGGCCCTCAGCTTCGCCCTTGTCGACTACCTCTTCGTAGCGCCGACGCACACCCTGTCGATCGCCAACACCGAGGACGTGGTCAACCTTGTCGTTTTCTTCGGAGCGGCGGGACTGGTCGGCACCCTGGGCTCGCGCCGACGCAACGCCCAGCTACGGTCGCAGGCACTGGCCGCCGAGCTGCAGGGTGCCAACCTCGACCTCGCCCGGCTCAATCGCGAGCAGGCCGAGGCCGCCTCGGTCGCGGCTCGGCTCGCCGAACGGGATCGCCAGGTGCAGCTGCTCGAGGAGACCGACCGGGTGCGTCACGAGTTCTTCGCCAACGTCTCCCACGAGCTGCGGACGCCGCTCGGTGGCATCCTCACCGGGGCCACCGCTGCCCTGCGGCACCGCGACCTGCCTGCTCCAGTGCACGACGAGCTCGAGGAGGTGGCTGCCGCCTCACGACGGCTGGCGCGGCTGGTCTCCGACATGCTCGACATGGCTCGCATCGAGGGTGGCGCCATCGACCTGCGTCTCGACCGGGTCGACCTGCGCGAGGCCGTCGACGCCGCGGTCGCGCGGCTACGCCTGGTCAATCCCGAGCGCCGAGTTGAGGTACGCATCGCGCCCGGCACGCCCGAGGTTCGCGCCGACTGGGACCGGCTCGGCCAGGTGATCGACAACCTCCTTGCCAACGCCGATCACTTCGCCCCGCCCGGCACGGCGATCACGGTCGCCGCGGAGCCCAACAGCGGTGACGCGGTCGTGCGCATCGTCGACGAGGGCCCGGGCGTGGCACCCGAGCTCCGCGAGCGGATCTTCGAGCGCTTCGTTCGCGGTACCGGCGGCACCGGGCTGGGCCTGCCGATCGTGCGCGGGTT
>DATBPD010000019.1:0-2411 GCA_036561525.1 Candidatus Dormiibacterota bacterium
GGCCGGCGCCCGCGACTTCTTGACCAAGCCGATCGATCAGATCGAGCTGCTGCTGCGGGTCCGCACCCACCTGCTCACGCGCCACCTTCAGCGCGCCGCCCAGCGCCGCGCCGACGAGCTCGATGACGCCGTCCGGGTCCGCACCGTCGAGCTGGAGGAGGCACGGCTGGAGAGCCTCTCCATCCTGGCCGCGGTGTCGGAGTACCACGACGACGACACCCACCAGCACACCCAGCGCGTCGGCGCCACCGCCGCGCGCCTGGCCCAGGTCCTGGGCATGTCCACGCGCTTCGCGGCCGACATGCGGCGCGCCGCGCCGCTGCACGACCTGGGCAAGGTCGCCATCCCGCAGCAGATCCTGCTCAAGCCCGGCCCGCTCACCGAGGACGAGCGCGCCGAGATGATGCGCCACGTCGATCTCGGGGCCAAGATGCTGGCTTCCGCTCGCTCGCCGGTGCTGCGTCTCGCCGCCGAGATCGCCATCAGCCACCACGAGCGCTGGGACGGCAACGGCTACCTGGCCGGCCTGGCCGGGGAGGACATCCCCGTGTCGGGCCGGATCACCGCCGTCGCCGACGTGTTCGACGCCCTCACCCACAAGCGCCCCTACAAGCACGCGTGGGCGCGCGAGCGCGCGCTGGCCGAGATCACCGCCCAGGCCGGGCGCCAATTCGATCCTCGCGTGGCCGAGGCATTGCTCGAGCTCGACTTCGACGCCCTTCACCAGGGCGCCGCCGGCGTTGACGGCTGAGCCGCGCCTCGACGACAGGGTGCCCGCGGACGCTGCTCAGCCGGGGACGAGCAAAACGTCGAGGTCAGGCGTTGGCTTGCCTGTCCGATGTACCGCAGCGAGCAGTTCGTCACGGAGAAGCGCCATCTCCCGCGCCGCACCCCGGCTGTGGCCGGCAAACCACAGCTCACCGCGTGGACTCGCGAAGACTCGTTGCCAGTACCGAACTGCAAACTGCTCGGGCATCCGGAGGTAGAGCATGGTGAGATTGGTCGGGATCTCCACCACATGAGCGGTGCGCAGTGCCCGAAAGGCCTGACGGGTCGCGCGGACCATGAGACGCAGCGCCACCGGATCATGAGCCAGGCGCACAGGATCGGTGTCGGCGCTGTACAGCGCGAATGCGATCGGCACGACGAACGCGACATGCCCGAGCAGCCAACCCTCGATGTCCGCCGTCAGCCGCGTCGGAAAGCCGGCATCCTTGAACACGGCCTGCAGCCGTCGCAGCCTGCTCGACGTCATGCCGCTCGGTTCGCCAAGCGTGGTCTTCTGCTGGCGGATCAGCGCATATCTGACCGCTGCACCATCCCGGACTCCGCCCACCGCCGGGAAGCCGAAGAGCGCGCGGTCGCCGAGTCCGTCGATCAACAGGCGGGTGTGCCCGGCAGCGTTGCCGAGGAACAACACGTCCGGCGCGTCGGTCATCTCGACCAGGACCGGCAACGTCTCGGTCAGTTGCTCACATCGAACGGGGACGACCACGAGGTCGTAGCCGCCGTCCGGCGCCGGGGCGTCGAGCGCCTCAATCGGCAGCACGCAACGCGCGCTCGACTCAGCATCCTCGAGAACAAGCCCATGGTCGCGCAAATCGGTCAGGCGCCTTCCGCGGGCCACCAGCGCCACATCGTGCCCCGCCTGCAACAGGTGACCGGCATAGACGCTCCCGATCACGCCGGCGCCGAGCACTAGGATGCGCATGCGCGTTTCTACCGCGCTCGCAGCTCAGTGAGGCGGACAGAGCGACGCGGCAGCTCACCCGCCGCCGCGCAGTCTGCGTCCATCAGGCCCGGCACGGCTGTCAAGTCGGCGGCGCGCCGCTGGGTTCGATCGGGATGCCGACGGTGGCCGCCGCGGCTGTGTTCTGCGCGCGGTAGTGCTCGCGCCAGATGAGCTTGTAGATCGGGATGTGCCGCGGCAGGCTGCGCACGCCGGGAAGGAACGGGACGAGCACGAAGGCCAGGCTGAGGACGCCCATGACGCCCATCACCAGGACGTCGGCGTTGTCAGAGGTCGAGAACGGCTTGATCTGGTACCAGAACGTGTAGAGCCATAGCCACACCTGGCCGGGGTAGCTGCCGGTCTCGTTCATCATGCCCCACTGATCACCGGACAGATGCTCCGCTTGGGCCCGGTTGGCGAGCACCCCGCCATCCGCCATGTACAGCAGCGCCTTGGTGTAGTCGGTCTGGTAGAACTGCTTGTTGGTCAGCAGGGCGCCGTCAAGCCCTCCGCTCTGGGCGAACGCGAGCAGGCCGTCCATCATGACCGGAACGGGGCCATAGCGACCGGGGGGAACGGTGATCGTGCCGTCGGCACCGACCGTGGCCTTGGCGAGCGCGTCGCTGTAGGCAGTGGTCCAGGCCGTCTGCAGCTTCGCCGGGGCGGCCTGGTAGAGCGA
>DATBPD010000020.1:0-27024 GCA_036561525.1 Candidatus Dormiibacterota bacterium
CCGCGAAGGTCCCGCCGGCCGCGGCAGCGGCTGAGACCGCGCGCAACGCCAGCTTCTGCCACACCGGACCGGTGTCCGCCTCGATCTTGGCGTGGTCGAGCTGCTTACGAATCGCAGCGAGCTCGGCCGCCATCTCCTGCATGGTGGTCGGCGAGTGCACCGCCGTCTGGGGCCCGTCGCCCCGCAAGACGCGGCGCAGGACGATGACGCCGACGGCGGCGCCCACCACCAACGCACCCGCGATCGCGTACTTCGGGCCCTCGCGACGCAGCCGCGCCTTCCAGTCGAGCTCGGCGCGGATCCTGGCCTCCAGCCGGTCGATGTCGCCGGCCAGTGCCTGCTTGGTCAGCTCTCGCTCGCGTTCCGCCTGGTCAATCGCTTGAACCACGACACATCCTCCTTGACCGAGCCGACCAACTCCTTGCCGCCGCTGAGCCCGCGACGCATGGAGCGATATCCGAGTAGGGCGGCGAAGCCGCCGAGCAGCAGGAAGATCGCCGCCATCAGCAGCCACCACACCCACCCGGAGAAGAAATCCCCGGCCAGGGCCGTCGGCACAGCGCCCAGGGCGAAGATTGCCACGAACAGCAGAAGTAGGGCCGCGGCCACCAGCAACCCGGTCGCCACCGCGAACCTCTTGATGCTGGCGATCGCCTGGGCCTTGGCGAACTCGATCTCCGCCTTGGCGAGACGGACGGCGTCGTCAGCGACCTCCCTGGCGATCGCCGCGAGGCTCTCGTCGCGCGCCCCCCCGGGCGTGCTCACGCTTCGAGCTGCGACACGTCGATATCGCGCAGCCCGTCGGGCGGTTGAACGCCGTGCTGGTAGAGAAGTTTCATGAGAGAGAGAACGTAGCGGACTCCGGTCAGGTTGACTCCGTGATTGCGAGTGAGATTCTGAATGGTCTGCAGCTTGAAGATATCGCGCTGCGAGTAGCGGCGGCGGTTGGTGGTGGTGCGCTGCGGCACGACCAGCCCCATGTTCTCGTACATCATCAGGGTGCGTGGGTGGGTCTCGAGGATCTCCGACGCAACGCTGATCGTGTAGATGGGTTTATCGAGGCCCGGCTGACCGGCAGGGGCTGCGGGTCGCTGCTGCCGCCCTACTCCTTCAGCCATTCGTCGATTCCCTCGGAGAGCACGATCGGCGACGTCTGTGCCTTGACGAGGAACTCCATGGCGCCGAGCTTGAGCCCGCGGTCGACCAGCTCCTTCTCGCCGTAGTTGCTGAGGATGATGACCGGGATGTCGGCGGTCGAGTCCTGTCCGCGCAACTCCTCGAGCACCGTGAAGCCGTCCTTCTTGGGCAGCCGGATGTCGAGGAAGACGATGTCGGGGGTGAGCTCCGTGGCGCGGCGCACGCCCTCCTCGCCGTCCATGGCAACGTGGACGCGGTAGCCGTCCTTCTCGAGCTTGAGCTTGTACATCTCGAGGGTCTCGCGGTCATCCTCGATCAACAGAACGTCGATGACCTGGTCGTCGTCAGCGCTCACCGGGGGATTCACCTCCTGGACAAGATGGCTGGCGCAGCCCGTCCTCCCGAGTATAGCGGGGGTGTAACACCCCATCGTGACGCCACTATTTCCTTATAGCGGCCAGGTTGTGCGGGCTCCTCAGAGGTGCACGTGGGCGACGTCGATGTCGTCGAGATGGTCCGGTCTCGGGATGTCGTTCTCACCGAGCAGCCGGAGCAGCTGGATCACGTAGCGAGCGCCATTGAGGTTGAGGCCGTGGCGACGGGTCAGTCGCTGGATGGCCTGCAGGGTGAGGACGTCGCGCTGGGAGTAGCGGCGCCGGTTGGTGGCGGTCCGCTGCGGAACCACCAGCTGGAGGTGCTCGTACATCATCAGCGTGCGCGGGTGGGTGGCGAGGATCTCGGCCGCGACGCTGATTGTGTAGATCGGCTTGTCGAGCGCGACCCGGCTGACCGGCGCGGCCGGCCGGGCGGCGTTCACCGGTCCCTTGTTTGCTGGCTGGCGACGGTCAGGATCCGGCGGCATAGGTGGGGCCGATCGTACCCGCCCCCGGGCCCCGGCGACAGGACCGGCCCGACAACGCAGCCGTAACCAAACCCTCCGCGGTGGCGTACCACGATCTGACCATGCCTCAGACCAGCACGCTCCACAAGCCGCGCGACCTCACCACGGGCCCCTCCGGAGGCGACTCGCTCCGGGTTCGGGAGCGCTACCTCCGCCGACGCAGCCAGCGCCGCCGCCTCGGCGACCGGGGACTCACGGCGATCTGGGTGGCCGTCGGCGCTCTGGTCAGCTGGCTCTTCGTGGTCGGCTTCACGACGTTGGGCCACTAGCCCCCAGCAGCTCGCGGAGGTCCTGGAGCTGGAGAGCGACCCAGCGGTTGATGTCGGCGGCGCGCACGGTCTCTCTGATCTTGTCGGCGCGCGCCCGTCGCTGGGGCAGGTCCATCATCAGCCCGAGGTAGAGCGCCTCGGCGGTCTCGTCGACGTCGAACGGGTTGACGGTGAGCGCGAAGTCGCCGAGCTCCTCGTGCGAGCCGGCGTTCTCGCTGAGCACCAGGACCCCGTCACGGCGGTTGCAGAGCACGCCCTCCTTGGCCACCAGGTTCATGCCGTCGTAGATGGGATTGACGAGGAGGACATCGAACTGACGGTAGCCGGCCAGGGCCCGGGCCATCACGTCGTCGACCTCGACGCGGATCGGCGTCCAGCCGCCCCGGCTGAACTTGCGATTGATCCGCGCCGCGACACTGAGCACGCTGCCGAGATAGGCGCGGTAGTCGTCGATGTCCTGGCGGCTGGGTTGCAGGTAGGCCCAGAACTGCACGGTGCCATGGAGCTCCTGGTGATCCTCGAGCATGCGCTCGTAGGCAAGGAATCCCCTGACGATGTTCTTGCTGAGGTCGGTGCGGTCTACGCGCAGGATCAGCTTCTCCGGACGCCATGACAGCAGCCGCTCCTCCTCGACGCGCACGTCCTCGCCGTCCGCCTGCAGCAGCAGCCCGTCGACGTCGATGCTGATCGGATAGTTGCGCACGCGCACCACCCGTCCGTCAAAGAACACGCTGCGCTCGCGGAAGTCGATGGTCAGGCCGAGGTTCTCCTCGCAGGTGAGCAGGAAGTTGTGCACGTCGCGTCGGGTCTGGAAGCCCACCAGGTCGGCGCCGAGCAGACCGTGAACGATGGCGTCACGGATCGGCTTGGGGAGGATCGTCCAGTACTGGGGCGTCGGCCACGGGATGTGCACGAAATGCTGGATGCGCACATCGCGGAGCTGGGCGCGCACCATGTCGGCCACGCAGTAGAGCTGATAGTCCTGGATGAACACCAGAGGCGGTCGTGGCGACGCCTTGGCTGCGGCGACGACGCGGTCCGCGACCATCTGGTTGACCAGCACGTAGCCCTCGCGCCACGCGAACAGCGTTGCGGTGTCGACGTTGGGCTCACGGGCTAGGTCCCACAGGTAGTGCTGGATGAACCACAGGAGCGGGTTGCTGATGGTGTTGTAGTACAGGTCGTACGAGTTCGGCCGCGGCTCCACGAACGAGACTCGGTAGGCGGTGCCGTCCTCGGTGACCAGTTCGGCGGGGTCACCGCGCGCTGCCAGCGCGCGATCAGCGTCGTCGCGCGCCACCGCGACCCACAGAGCGTGCGTCGACGCCGCCAGCGAGCTGAGCGCGGTGACAAGGCCGCCGGCGCCCTTGACGAGTCGCTCGGGCGTGTTCCGGTACGGGTCGGCGGGCTCCAACACGAGCGGCGCGCGGTTGGCGACGACGATCGGCTGGACGTCGCCGAGCATCTCCTGCAGGTGGGGCTGGATGGCGGGCAGCGATTGTCCTCCTGTGCGGAGCTCTCTCGGCCGTGGTCGCGCCGTCAGCCGAGCAGCACGTCGTAGAAGTACCGCTCCGCGCGAGGCACGTTCTGGTCGACGTGGATGTGCTTGACCTCGGTGTACTCGCGCAAACCGTAGAGGCCAAGCTCACGACCCGTGCCGCTCTGCCGGTAGCCGCCGAAGGGTGCCAGCGGGTTGAGCAGATGCCAGTCGTTGATCCAGACGGTGCCGGTGCGCAGCTGCTTGGCCATCTCGATGGCGCCGCGCGTATCGCGCGACCAGATGCCGCCGGCAAGGCCGTAGATGGACCTGTTGGCGCGCGCGATCACGTCCCCCGGGTCGCTCCACCGCTGCACGGCGAGGACTGGCCCGAACACCTCCTCAGTGGCCACATTGGAGTCCGGGTTGATGTCGGCGAGAACGGTGGGCTGGATGAAGTGGCCCTTGTCGCCAAGGCCGCCGGGACGGCCGCCGCCGCAGAGCACGGTGGCACCCTCCTGCTGAGCGCGATCGATCGCGGCGAGGACGTTCTCGTACTGGCGGCGCGAGATCAGCGGGCCGACCTGGGTGTCGAAGTCGGTGGCGTCGCCGACGCGCAGCTCGCGCGCGGTGGCCACGAGCCGCTCCATGAACGCGTCGTAGACGTCCTCGTGCACGTACAGCCGGTGACCCGATTCACAGGCCTGGCCCTGGTGGAAGAAGGTGCCGAAGAGCGTGCCGTCGACGGCGACGTCGAGGTCGGCGTCCGCGCAGACGATGTTGGCCGACTTGCCGCCGAGCTCGAGGGTGACCTTCTTGATCGTCGGGGCCGCCATCTCCAGGATGCGCCGGCCCACGGCGGTGCTGCCGGTGAACGCAACCTTGTCCACCTCCGCGTTGACGACCAGCTCCTCGCTGATCTCGGTGCCCGGACCGGTCACGACGTTGAGGACACCACGAGGCAGCAGCCCGGTCTCGTCGATGGCCCGCGCCACCTCGAGCAGCGTCAGCGGCGTGAACGGCGACGGCTTGAGCACCACGCTGTTGCCCATGGCCAGCGCCGGCGCCAGCTTCCACATGGCGATCATCAGCGGGAAGTTGAAGGGGATGATGCCGCTGCAGACGCCGATCGCTTCGCGCTGCACGAAGTTCCAGCTGACATGGGGGATGTCGACCCAGGGGAGCGGCTCGTACCAGGGGATCTGCAGCGCCTGCTCGGCCATGGAGCGAAAGGTCTCGATGGCCAGCGGGACGTCGACGACCGCGGCCTTGCGGATGGTGGCTCCTGCCGTCTGCGCCTCGAGCATGGCCCAGTCGCCACTGCGCTCGGCAAGATGCTCGGCGATGTCGAACATGATCCGGCTGCGCTGCAGCTGGGTCTTGTTGCGCCATTCGCCGGAGTCGAACGAGCGCCTCGCCGCCTCGATCGCCCGGCGCGCGTCCTCGCGTCCCCCGGCAGCAGCCAGGCCGACGACCTCCTCGGTCGAGGGATTCTGCACCTCGAAGGTGTCGCCACCCGCCGCGGCGGTCCACTCACCGTCGATGTACTGCTGGTAGGTCGCCACCTCTGGCCGCACGATCGTCGCCACGCCGCCTCCTCCTGTTGACGAGGCCGTCGATTATGAAGCGACGCCGGCCATCGCGAATCCGCAAGGCGCGGGTCTGCCGCACTGCCCACAGGCGCGTCAAAGATGTGCTACGGGGGGATCAGACCCGGGCACGGGGCCGCGTTCGGGAGGAGAATCCGGCCATGCTCGTCCGACCCACCGGCCCGCGCATCCTCCTGGTGGACGACGACCCCCGGCTACTCCACATCGTCACCCTCTACCTCCAGGTGCAGCAGTTCGAGGTGTTCTCCGCGGCCGGCGCGCAGGCGGCGCTCGAGTTCCTCGGCGGTGGCCTCCCTGACCTGGTCATCTGCGACGTCATGATGCCCGGGGTCGACGGCATCACCCTCTGCCGCCAGATTCGCCAGCTGCCCGGTGGCGAGCATCTGCCGCTGATCGTCTTCACCGCGTTGAGCGACACCGCCGACCTCGACGCCGCCCGGGACGCGGGGGCGGACCGGGTCATCACCAAACCGTTCAACCTCGGCGGCCTCGGCCAGGCTGTCCACGAGCTGCTGCCCGACTCGATCGTCGCGAGCGCTTGACCGGCCGCCGCTGAGCTGATGTCCGCGGGCTGTCCCGCGACCCTGGGTAGCGTCGGCAGGCTGGCCGGGATGCTCACAAGGCGGGGTGGCGATGGATCAGGTGTCGATGAACGACGGCCTGGACGGCCGGGAGAGCGTGGCCTTCGGCCTCGGCGCCGCCGAGGTGGCGATGTTCGTGCTGACGCTCCTGTGCGGCTATGCCGCGCTGCGCAGCGGTTTGCCCGGCATCGTGGCATGGCCGCTCGCCGGCCTGCTGCTTGTGGGCGGGGCGCTCCTTGCCTGGGGGAGGATGGCGGGCCGTTCGATGCTCGAGTGGGCGATGCTGCTGGCGCGGTTCGCGGTCCGCGCCCACCGCGGCCGGGCGCTGCTGGCTTCGCAGGCCGGGGCGGTGGTGGTCCCGCTGGCGCTGCGGCGCCACCTGACGGGATCGGGCAGCCGGGTTGAGACGGCCCCGCCGCGGCGTCGGGCCCGCGTCGAGGCGTTCTTCTCGTTGAACGGCGGCAGTGGGCGCACCACGCTCGCCGTCGAGGTGGCGGCGCTGCTGGCGGAACGGAACGCCGCCGCACGCGCCGCCGGAGCGGCGGGCATCCGGGTCGCCCTCGTCGACCTGACCACGCGCAGCCCGGCGGTCGCGCTGCGCCTCGGTCTGCCCCTGCCGGCGCCGCCACGCGCCGGCGATGGCCCCTCGGACGCGGCGGTGTCGCTGGCCACCCACGCGACTGGGCTGATCATCCACCCCGGCGCGGGCGCGCCGCCGGCGTCCGGCTCCGCGGCGACGGCCTGGGCGAGCGCCGTCGTGGACTCGGCCGAGCGCGCCGGGGCGGATCTCATCCTCGCCGACGTCGACTGCGACCTGACCGCCATGTGCGTGGACCTGCTGCGACGCTGCGAGCGGGTCCACGTCACCCTGACGGCATCCGCCGGTGGCGTGCTCGACGCCTATCGCAGCACCGCCGCGCTGCGCCGGCTGGGGCTTCGCGATCGCATCGACTACGTGGTCAACCGCTGCGCCGGGCCGATCCAGCTGGGCGAGGTGATGAGCGACCTCGACGGCGTCGTGGTCGCCGAGGTCCCGCAGAGCGCGGCCTTCGTCACCGCGGAGAACCGGCACCGGGTCGCCGCCCTGGACGACCGAGGGCCGGCGGCGGCGGCGATCGCCGGGCTGGCCGAGCACCTGCAGATGGAGCTCGACGCCGGCGCGGACGCGGCGCCGCGATGGGGCGCGCATGCCGGCTGAGTCGCGCCGGTCTCCGTCGCCGAGGCCGGGCTGAGCAGTGAACATGGCCTCGGTCGCGGCGATCGAGCTGGAGCCGCTGGACCTGACCGCGCTCGAGCCGGCGGCGCAGGCGGCGTGTACGGACAGCATGTCGCGGTTGCTCTGCGCGCTCGAGTCGCCGCTTCAGTTCGTGGTGCGGCGGCGGCGCGCCTGGGCGGCGGTGCCGGCGCCCACGCACCCGCTGGACCGCGTCGCTGCCGGGCTTGATGCGGCGATGTGCTCCCACCAGGCCGAGCTGCTCGCCAGCATGCCGGCCTTTCGCAGTGAGGTGCTGGCGGTGATGCGCCGGACGGACGGCGACGGCGCCGCCCTGCTGCGCCACGTCGGCATGGTCACCGACATGCTCCGCGGCGCCGGTGTGCGCAGCCGGGCGCTGTCCGAGGCCGAGACGCGGCCGCAGGCATGGCGGGAGCGAGCCCGCGCGGTGATCGGCGGCGGAGGCGCGCGCTGCGGCCTCGAGCTGGAACGGCTGCCCGGGCGGGCGGTGAGCCTCGGCTGGCTGCACACCCTTCTCGCCGCCCCGGCGGAGTTCGACGCCGCCATCCACCTGACCCCGGTCGACGCCGGCGCCGCGCATCGCACCGTCGAACGCCGCCTGCGCAGCCTCACCGCCGACCGCCTCCTGGAGATCGACCGCGGCCGCATCGGCGACGCCGCCCTCGACGTCGGCCTCGAGGCGGCGGGGCTGCTGCGCGATCGCCTGGCGCGCAACGAGGTTCGCCCGCTGCGGCTCTCGATCGTGGTCGCCGCTCACGGCCGCGACGAGCCAGCAGCCCACCACGCCGCCGAGGTGGTGCGCGCCGCCGCCGCGGCAGGGGGTCTGCGCCTGCGCCACGCGCACCTCCGCCATGCCGCCGCGGTCGACGGCACCCTCCCCCGCGCCGAGCCGTCCGACGCCGGCAAGCTGGTGGACTCGGCCGCGGCCGCCACCTGCCTGCCGCTGACCGAGACCAGCTGCGACGACACCGGCGGCTACCGGCTCGGGGTCAGCCGCCGTTCGGGAGTGCCGGTCGTCGTCGACGTGTTCGACAGCGCCAAGCACAGCAACGCCAACGCCGCCGTGTTCGCCACCAGCGGGCACGGCAAGAGCTTCACGCTGGGCGCGCTGGTGCTGGAGGCGGCCGCGCATGGGGTGGGCTCGCTGATCGTCGACCCCGAAGGCGAGTACCGGCGGGTCATGCATGCGGCCGGCGGCCAGTACCTCAGCCTCGGCGACAGGGGCGCGGGTGCGCTCAACGTCTTCGACGCCGCGCCCAGCCCGGAGGAGGCGATCCACGTGGCCGTCGACCTGGTCAACGTGCTCTGCGGCAGCGTCCTCGGCGAGGTGGAGCGGGCGCGAGTGGACGCCGCCCTGCACGACGCGGTCGGCAGCGCGCTGGCGCAGGGGCGCACCGTGGTCCTCGGTGACTGCGTCGGAGCGCTGGGGCGCACCGCACCCCGCGCCGCGACCGTGCTGCGCCGGGTGTGCAACGGACCGCTGGGCGCGATCTTCAACGCCCCAAGTGACATCGACCTCGAGGGTGACCTGTGCGCCATCTCGCTGCGCGACCTGCCCCACGAGTTCGTCCCGGCAGCAACGCTGCTGATCGCCCAGTGGCTGTGGACGCGGGTGCGGCGCGAGCGCCGTCGCCGGCACATCGTCCTCGACGAGGTGGGCGCGCTCTGCGTCCACCCACCACTGCGCGAGCTGCTCGTCCAGCTGGCGCGGCGGTGCCGCAAGTACGGAGCGTCGCTGGTGGTGGCCACCCAGAACGTCGAGGACCTGCTGCGCAGCGATGAGGGCTGCGTGGTGGCGACCAACTGCGCCACCGTGCTGCTCGGCGGCCACCGCGCTGCGGAGGCGGCGCAGATGGAGCGGGCCTTCGGGCTCACCGAGGGCCAGCGCCGGTTCGTCGAGCACGCGCCCCGCGGCGAGTTCCTCCTCCTCGCCGGGCGGCGGCGCTGCGAGATCCGCATCGACGTGCCCGAGCTGCACCGCGCCATCCTGACCCAGCCCTGAGCGGCGCGCGACCCACGCAGGGGGCGCGCAGGCGTCACAATCTGGTGGTCCCAGACCCCTTGACGTCCGCGAGGACTCGTACCAACATATGGGGGCCACGGGACGGGCGACCCCCAAGATGTGGGATAATTGGGTCCACACCGGCAAGGTCAGGGGCCTTCTCCGACCCGGGGCGCCGTCCCACTCCACGTCGCACCAGAACAAGCGCCCCGCCGGGATTTGACGAGGGAAAACTGTGGATCGACCTGTCTCCGCCTCCGCCGCCGACGCCTCCACCGCCGAGGGTGCACCCATCGCCAACGGCCGCCGCTCGCGCAGCCGGGCCGCCACCGGCAACGGCCGTGTGGAACTGTCCGGGGGTGCCGGGTTGACGGTCACCCGCCGCTTCACCCGCGAGGGCGTCCATCCCTTCGAAGAGGTGGCCTGGGAGAAGCGGAGCGCGATCATCGGCAACGAGCGCGGCGAGACGGTGTTCGAGCAGCCGGACGTCGAGATCCCGGCGTCGTGGTCGCAGATGGCCACCAACGTGGTGGTCAGCAAGTATTTCCGGGGCCCGCTCGGCACCCCACGCCGCGAGACCAGCGTCCGCCAGGTGATCGCTCGCGTCTGCGACACCATCGCCAACTGGGGGCGCGAGGGCGGCTACTTCGCCACAGAACAGGACGCGCAGGCCTTCCAGGACGAGCTGACCCACCTGGTGCTGCACCAGAAGATGAGCTTCAACAGCCCGGTGTGGTTCAACGTCGGCGTCCAGGGCACGCGGCCGCAGGCCTCGGCGTGCTTCATCAACTCCGTCGAAGACACCATGGAGTCCATCCTCGGGCTCGCCAAGACCGAGGGAATGCTCTTCAAGTACGGCAGCGGCACCGGCACCAACCTGTCCCCGTTGCGCAGCTCCAACGAGCAGCTCGGCGGCGGCGGCACGGCCAGCGGCCCGGTGTCGTTCATGAAGGGCTTCGACGCCTTTGCCGGCGTCATCAAGAGTGGTGGCACCACCCGACGCGCCGCCAAGATGGTGATCCTCAACGCCGATCACCCCGACGTCCTCGAGTTCATCACCTGCAAGGTCAACGAGGAGCGCAAAGCGTGGGCGCTCATCGAGGCCGGCTACGACTCCTCATTCACCGGCGAGGCATACGCGTCGGTGTTCTTCCAGAACAGCAACAACTCGGTGCGCGTCACCGACGAGTTCATGCGCGCCGTCGCCGACGACCGCGACTGGCACCTGCGCGCGGTCACCGACCCCAACCGCGTGGTCAAGACGATGAAGGCCCGCGAGGTGATGCGGCTGATGGCCGAGTCGGCGTGGCAGTGCGGCGACCCCGGCATCCAGTACGACACCACCATCAACGACTGGCACACCTCGGCCAACAGCGGACGCATCAACGCCAGCAACCCTTGCTTCCCCGCGAGCGCGCGCGTGCACACGACCGTAGGACTCCTGCCGATCGCCGAGCTCTACGCGCGGATGCGCGACGACGAGGACATCCGCGTCTACACGCATCGCGCGACCGCGTCCACGCCGGGCCCCGGGGTTGTGGCCACGCGGCCGCTCGCCCTGATGGAGAACGGCGTCAAGCCGATCGTCCGCCTGCTCTTCTCGGAAGGCCGCGAGCTGCGCTGCACGCCGACCCACCGTTTGTGGACGACCAACCGCGGCTGGGTCCGCGCTGAGGAGCTGGTCGGCGCTGACCGAGTCCTGCTCAACGACGCAGCTACCCCTGCGACGGATGCCGCCTGGGCGCTGCCGGTCGAGGTCGAGGCGCTGTCGACGTCGTGGAACCGCGGCGGGACCAAGGTACATCAGCAGGTTCCTGATAGATGGAGTCGCGAGCTCGGCGAGCTCACCGGCCATCTCGTCGGTGACGGTTGCCTGACTGATGCGCAGACTGCCTGGGTATACGGTGGCGATGACGTGCGTGACGGTGTTGCAGATCGTCATGCCGACGCCCTTCGGGCGCTGTTCGGCGGCGTCTCACGTGCCGCGATGGGCAACGGAACCACGCAGCTGCGGCTCGGGTCCGCGGCCGTGCGCGAGCTTTTCTTGTCCCTCGGCATCTCCACCAAGGGCGCCCACCAGAAGCGGCTGCCAGAGGCCGTCTTCACATCACCACCGGAGGTTCAGGTGGCGTTCCTGCGCGGTCTGTTCGGTGCTGATGGCTGCGTGTCCGCGGTCAACAATGGCAAGGCCAACCGGTACGTCGGCTTGGGCAGTCGCAGTCGCGCGCTGCTGGCAGACGTCCAACATCTGCTGTCCGCGTTCGGAATCGGTTCGCGCCTCTACGATTTGACGTCGATCAAGCCCAACCCCTTCACCTACCGTCGCAAGGACGGCGAAGACGTGACCTATGCCTTGCGTCCTGGGTTCGACCTGCGGATCACCGGATCGAACATGCGCCGGTTCGCAACGGCGATCGGGTTTTCCATGCCACGCAAGCAGCGTCGGCTAGAAGACGTACTGGCGGTGAAGGAGACGTACGCGAGCCAGACCAGCGTGCGGTTGGTTGCTTGCGTGCCCGACGGCGAGGAGACCGTCTACAACCTCACCGAGCCGCTGCACCACTCCTACATCGTCGACGGATTTGTGGTGGCTAATTGCTCAGAATACATGTACCTCGACGACTCGGCGTGCAACCTGGCGTCACTGAACCTGATGAAGTTCCTCAACGACGACGGGAGCATCGACGTGGAGAGCTACCGCCACGCGGTGCACGTCACCATCACCGCCCAGGAGATCCTGGTCGGCAATGCCTCGTACCCCACCGAGAAGATCGGCAGGAACAGCGAGGACTTCCGCCCGCTGGGCCTCGGTTACGCCAACCTCGGCGCCCTGCTGATGGCCCGCGGCGTGCCCTACGATTCGCCCGAGGGACGTGACCTGGCGGCGTGCGTCACCGCGATCATGACCGGCGAGGCGTACGCGCAGTCCGCGCGGATGGCGCGCGAGGTCGGTCCCTTCAGCGGCTACGCGGCCAACCGCCAGCCGATGCTCCGGGTCATCGCCAAGCACCGCGAGGCGGCCTACAACATCCCCGGGGAGACCGTCGAAGCCGACCTGGTCACCG
Source organism: Candidatus Dormiibacterota bacterium (assembly GCA_036561525.1). Lineage (GTDB taxonomy): Bacteria > Chloroflexota > Dormibacteria > Aeolococcales > Aeolococcaceae > Aeolococcus. Next base: position 12,277 of record DATBPD010000020.1, read on the forward strand.
CAGCTCGGCACGCGTGGGACGAGGCGCACGAGCTCGGCGCCAAGCATGGGTACCGCAACGGGCAGACTACGGTGCTCGCTCCCACCGGCACCATCGGCTTCATGATGGATTGCGACACCACCGGCGTCGAGCCCGATATCGCGCTGGTCAAGTACAAGAAGCTGGTCGGTGGCGGCATGCTCAAGATCGTCAACCAGACCGTGCCACTGGCGTTGCAGCGCCTCGGCTACGGCGACACCGCGGTTGCCGACGTGTGCGCCCACATCGACGCCAACGACACCATCGAGGGAGCACCGTCGCTGCGCGACGAGGACCTCGCCGTCTTCGACTGCGCCTTCACCCCGCAGAACGGCAGTCGCTCGATTGCCTGGCAGGGTCACGTGCGCATGATGTCGGCGGTGCAGCCGTTCCTCTCGGGAGCGATCAGCAAGACGGTGAACATGCCCAACGAGGCCACCGTCGACGAGATCGAGCAGGCCTACATCGACGGCTGGAGGCTGGGCCTCAAGGCCCTGGCCATCTACCGCGACGGCAGCAAGCGCAGTCAGCCGATGGCGACGTCGATGGACAAGACCACCGGCCGCACCGTGCAGATCGTCGAGCGTCCACTGCGCAAGCGCCTGCCGGCCGAGCGCAACGCGCTCACCCACCGTTTCGAGGTGGGCGGCCACGAGGGCTACATCACGGTCGGGCTGTACGCCGACGGCCAGCCCGGCGAGATCTTCCTGAAGATGGCCAAGGAGGGTTCGACGGTCAGCGGGCTGATGGACGCGTTCGCCACCGCGGTATCGCTGGCCTTGCAGTACGGGGTCCCGCTCCAGGCGCTGGTCGACAAGCTCTCGCACACGCGATTCGATCCGCAGGGCTTCACCAAGAACCCTGAAGTGCCGATCGCCAAGTCGCTGATGGACTACATCTTCCGCTGGATGGCATCGCGCTTCATGCCCCAGGAGGATCGCGACCGCCTCGGCATCATCAGGCGCGACGGCGAGGACGGCGAACCGGTGGACGCAGCGGTCATCCCACCTCTCGCGGCAGCATCGGCGACCACCGGCGTCAGCGGGTTCGCCGCCATGCGTGCGATGACGCCGGTGCCGCTGAGCGAAGGGCTGCCCGGTGCGTTCGTCAACCAGGGTGACGCGCCCTCATGCAGCGAGTGCGGCAGCCTGATGGTGCGCAGCGGCGCCTGCTACAAGTGCCACAACTGCGGAGCCACCTCGGGTTGCTCCTGAGCTGAAACTCACACCCTCCCCCTGACCGGAGCCCGGCCGCGCATGTCGCGACCGGGCTCTCTCTAACAGGAGGCGGGCCGATGTCGCTTCGCGACCTCTAACCGTGCAGCAGAAGCGCGACGTTCATCACGGGGGCGGCGAGGCTGAGGGCCGCAGCCACGAGGAGCGCTGTGGCCACGCGACGTCCGCGCAGGTAGCCGACGGCGAGCAGCGCGAGCCATCCGACGATGAGCAGCTTGACGGTGTAGGCCGCCAGCGGTGAGCGGGTCAGCAACACCCGGAAGAGCGGGTTCTCCTCGACGTAGCGGTGGCTGGCCAGGGCCTGTGCGGTGGTGACGATGTCGGCGGTCTGGGCGGCCAGCAGCATCGTCAGCAGGAAGAGGACGACGCGGTCACGCAGGTTGGCCTTGACGGTCTCGAGGCTGCGGTCCACGCGGGGCTCGGCGACCAGCTCGACGAGGCCGACGCCGACCCGGCGGACGCGACGCTCCGACCCCGTGCCCACGCTCATGCGCTTCCCCTCAGTCGCGGCTTGCTCAGACGGCGATGTCACAAGGATGAGACGTTTGGGTCACATAACGCAACTGGCAGGTTCGAGGGCGCCGCCCCGAACCCCGTCAGGTGGCGTTGCTGAGCGCCTCCTCGAGCCGGTCCATGACCCGCAGAGTGGCCTTGAGCTCAAGGTCGTCCAGCTGGGAGAGGACGCGCTCGAGCATCTCGCGGCGGCCGCCCAGCGCGGCCTGGAGGGCCTCCTGGCCGGCCGGGCCGAGCGACACGGTGACAACCCGGCGGTCGTCCTGGTTGCGCTCGCGGAGCACCAGCCCGGTGTCCACCATGCGGTCGACCATGGCGCTGGCCGAGGGCGGGGTGGTGCCGAGCAGGGTGGCGATGTGGCTGACCGTGGTCGGACCCAGCTCGTCGAGCAGTCCGAGCATGTGCAGCTGAGCAGGGCTCTGGCCGCACGCGTGCATGTCCCTGGCCACGGCCCGCTTGCGCCGCTCGATCCACGCCTGCACGGCGTCGACCGCGGCGACCACCGACGCCCGCGGCGGGGCAGCGTGCGCGGTCATGCCACCGCCACCGCGGGGACGCCGTGCTTGGCCTCCTCCTGTGCCGTCGTAGTCCGGCGCAGCGGCAGCTCCGGCATGAGCGTGAGGAACAACAGCGCCGCCAGCGCAGAGCCGGCGCCGAGCCACATCAGCCCGGCGATCGACGCAGAGAGGTCGCCCTGGATGCCCGTCACCACCTTGGCGACGATCTGCGGCTGACCGGGGAACTGCCGCGCCAGCGTGCTGCCGACGTTGCCGACACCGGTGAGGGTGTTGGTCGCGCTGCCGCTGGCCGCGGCGAAGTGCTGGACGACCGCCGGGGGCACGCCGGCGTTGGCCAGCTGGGTCGGCAGCTGGGTGGCGAAGGTGAGCGCAAAGATCGACCCGGCGATGGCCAGACCAACCGAGCCGCCGATCTGGCGGAAGAACGTCAGGTTGCTGGTGGCCACGCCGATGCGCCGCACCGGCACCGCGTTCTGCAGTGCCACCGTCGTCACCGAGAACGTGGGGCCGACGCCGAGTCCGGCGATCGCCATCCACAGCGACAGCGTCCAGTAGCCGGTGTCGACCTGCAGACGCGTCATCAGGAACATGCCCACGGTGAGCACGAACGCTGCGCCGATCAACATCACCTTGTACCTGCCGGTGCGGCTGACCATGACGCCGCTCAGCGTGCTCGAGAGAATCAGGCCGAGCATGAGCGGCCAGGTGCGGTACCCCGACGCGGTCGCGGAGAGCCCTTCCACGGCCTGGAAGTACCGGGGCAGGAAGATGATCGCGCAGAAGAATCCGAAGGCCACCAGGAAGGTCGCAGCGTTGATCGTGGTGTAGCTGCGATTGCGGAACTGGTCGAGCGGGATGATCGGTTCGCGCGCGAAGTGCTCGGCGATCACGAACCCGACGGTCAACAGTGCGGCAACGAGCATGTAGGCGAGCACGTTGAGTGACGTCCAGTCGTACAGACGGCCCGATGAGTCGGTCAAGCCCTTGTTGGTGAGACCGATGAGCAACGAGATCGCGGCGACGCTGAAGATGCCGATGCCGAGGAAGTCGAGGTCGCGCACCCGCACCCCGCGGGTGTTGCCGGAGTTGGGCAGCTGGGTGGCGATGACGGCGAGCGCGGCGATGCCGATGGGCAGGTTGACGTAGAAGATCCAGTGCCAGCTGAGGTTGTCGGTGAGGAACCCGCCAAGGAACGGGCCGATGATGAAGCTCAGCCCGAACACCGCGCCGAAGAGACCCTGGTAGCGACCGCGCTCGGCGGGGCTGAAGAGGTCGCCGATGACTGACAGCGCGATCGGGAAGATGGCGCCCGCGCCGAGCCCCTGCAGCCCGCGGAAGATGATCAGCTCGCCCATCGACTGCGAGAGCCCTGACAGGGCGGATCCGAGCAGGAAGACGGCGATGCCGATGAGCAGCAGCGGCCGTCGACCGTAGATGTCGGACAGCTTGCCGTAGATCGGCACGGTGACCGTCGACGTCAGCAGGTAGACGGTGACGACCCAGGTATAGAGGTTGTTGCCGGCGAGGTCGGTGACGATGCGCGGCAGGGCGGTACCGACGATGGTCTGGTCGAGCGCGGCCAGGAAGAGGCCGAGCATGATCGCGACCATGATCAACGCCTTCTGGCGAGGGGCGAGGGAGCGGGGATCGGGCATCGAAACTTTCGCCTTTCGTAATAATTAGGTCGCTAGGGTAGTTAGCGTACCCTAATCTTTAGCGCTCCGTCAAGGGCAAGCGCGGGACGCCGATGGTCTGTCCGATTCCCGCGGGCGCCGCCTGCGGGCGACCATTCATGCTCCCGGTCATGGACCGATTCCAGGGGGCATGGTCGGCGTGACCCGGCGCGGCTGGCTCCTGTTCGCGGTCATGGGCGTGCTCTGGGGCATCCCCTACCTGCTGATCAAGGTGGCGGTCGGTGAGCTCAGCCCCCCGTCGCTGGTCTTCCTGCGCACCGCGACCGGCGCGCTGGTGCTGCTGCCCATCGCCGCACGGCGCGGCGCCATCTCGCCGCTGTTGGCGCACTGGCGCTGGGTGCTCGTCTACACCGTCGCCGAGCTGGCCATCCCCTGGCTGTTCCTCTCCGACGCGGAGACGCACATCTCCAGCTCGCTCGCCGGCCTGCTGGTGGCGGCCGTGCCTTTCGTGGGCGCCCTGCTTGTGCTGCTCACTGGCGGCGACGACCGCCTCGACGCTCGGAGGATGGCCGGGCTGCTGGTGGGATTTGTCGGCGTCGCCGCGTTGGTGGGCTTCGATCTGTCGGGTGGAAACCTCGGCGCGGTCGGAGAGATCGCCGTGGTGACCATCGGGTACGCGCTCGGTCCGATGGTCATCGCGCGGCGCCTGGGCGGCCTGCGCCCCGTCGGCGTGGTCGCCACCTCGCTGGCGCTGACGGCGATCGGCTACGCACCGGTCGGGGTGCTGCAGCTTCCCAGCCACGCTCCGTCCCTCAAGGTCGTGCTCGCCGTGGCGGCGCTCGGTGTGGTGTGCACCGCGCTGGCCTTCGTGCTCTTCTTTGCGCTGATCGCCGAGGTCGGACCGGTGCGCGCCACGGTCATCACCTATGTGAACCCCGCGGTTGCGCTGGCGCTCGGTGTGCTCATCCTCGGCGAGCCGTTCACCGCCGGGGCGGTATTGGGATTTGCGCTCATCCTGCTAGGCAGCTTCCTGGCGACGCGCCGCACCGCGGGGAGCACCGCGTCGCGCCGCCGGCACGCGGTGCCAGCCGAGATCGGCACCCCGACCGCCGGGGTGCGATAGCGCAAGAGTTTGCGCACCCCGGACGTTGAACAGACGTCCGGGGAAGGGACCAGGAGAACGGAAGGGATGAGACGCGCGCGCGTCCTGCTGCTGGCGCTGACCATGCTGGTGCCGGCGTTTCCCCTGCTGGGCAATGCACAACTGGTGGCCCACGCTGCCACGTGCACCGCGCAGGCCCCGGGCGCGTATCCCAACGATCCGAGCTTCTCGCCTGCCGAGAACGGCCAGCCTGGCGCCACCTGGGACACCGAGGCCTGGTACCTCTACGGATGTCTGCCCGCCAAGACGGCGCCTCTCTCCAGCGATCCCCAGGGCGCGTCGGGGATGGGCGTCGCCGATCTGTGGCAGCGCACGCCCAACCCGCAGCGTGGACGCAACGACGTGGTCGTCGCGTACATGGAGGGTGGGGTCAACTGGCGCATCCCCGCCAGCTGCGAGCTCAAGGACCGAGCCCAACTGAGCCTCGGTGAGCTTCCCGACCCGGAGAACGCCCAGGGTCTCACCAAGCCACAGCTGATCGCCCAGGGCCGCAGGTTCACCAACGCCAACCCCTTCGACCTCAGTGACGATGGCGTGGTCAACGTCGAGGATTGGCTCAACGATCCCCGCGTCCGCGCCGCGGATGCCGGGCAGCCGAAGAGTCCCGCCGGCGGCCCGTTCCTGCACCACGTCTGCTGGGGCGTTGGGCCGGGCTTCAGCGACATCACCCCCGAGGACCTGATCGTGGCCTTCGGTCACTGCCAGATAAGCACCGGGGCGATCGGCGCCGCGGGGTGTCCGGCGGGCGGACGCTTCGACAATGACCACAACGGCTATCCCAACGACATCAACGGCTGGAACTTCAACCGGGACACCAACGACCCGCAGACCGAGCAGAGCGTCTATGCGCACTTCGACGGCGAGTCCGCCCAGGCCATCGGTGAGGGCAACAACGCCAACGCCAGCATCGGCATCTGCCCGCTGTGCCGCTACATCCCGATCAAGGCGGGTGACGAAGCCATCGACCGGCCCGACCGCGTGGCCGAGGCGATCGTGTACGCGGCCAACATGGGCGTCAACGTGCTCGACGCGACCAGCGCGACGCTGGGGCTGAACAGGAGCGTGCAGGACGCCATCAACTACGGCTACGGCAAGGGCATGACCGTGGTGATGCCGAGCAACGACTTCGAGTCGGCCGACCACACCGACGGCATGTTCTACGCACACGTCTGGCCGGGCAACTCGCTGACCGGTGACCACTCGACGCGGACCGGTGCGACCTGCCCGACGTCGCCGTACTGTCCGTTCGTGCTGAGCAACACCACGTTCGACTCGCGCTCGAGCCTGACCTCGTACGGCGCACATTCGCTGTTCTCCGTCCCCAACAGCGACGGGTCCACCTCGACGGGTACGCCGACGCAGGCCGGCGTCGCCGCGCTGATGGTGTCCGAAGGCAAGGACGCGGTGGCGCGCGGCCAGATCGCCACACCGCTCACGGCCAACGAGGTGCAGCAGGTGGTGCGCGCCACGGCGCTCCACATCAACGCCCCCTGCCCAGCGGTTGAGCCGTGCTTCTCCGCCCCGCCCGGCTCGACGTTCAACATCCAGTACGGCTACGGGCGGCCGGACGTGCTCGCCGCCGCCACTGCCATCGACGCCAACCACATCCCGCCGACCGCCGACATCAAGTCGCCGTCCTGGTACCAGTGGGTCGACCCCACCAAGCAGTCGAGCCTCCAGGTCAGTGCCGCGGTGGCGGCAGCGCGCGCCCCCGGTGGCTCGTACACCTGGCAGTTGCAGTACGGGCTCGGCCCGGCGCCCAACGACAGCAGCGGTTGGACGACGTTCGCCAGTGGCAGCGGCAGCGGACCGGCGACCGTCTCCGGCAGCGTCGACCTCACCAAGATCCCCTCGTCCTTCTGGGGCGGCGCTTACAACATCGACCCGAGCACGCGGTCGACCATCGAGCAGTACGACGTCAGCGTGCGCGTTCAGGTTTTTGCCAATGGTGACAAGAGCGATTGGTGGGCGATGGGCGAGGATCGGCGCGCCTTCCACCTCCGCCACGACGCCACCGAGCTGGCCGGCTTCCCGCTCAACCTTGGCAGCTCGGGTGAGGGCTCGCCGACGCTCGCCGACATCGAGGGTAACGGCACGCTCGACGCCATTGTGCCCACCTCGGACGGCAGCGTCCACGCCATCCGCCCCGATGGGACCGAGGCGCCCGGCTTCCCGGTGCACACCGACCCGGCGATCGGCATGGACCCGTCATACCCGCACAACTATCTCAGCGATCCCACCTGGGCGAACAGCGTGGTGCGGCGCCCCGGTGACGAGATCGCCAGCTCCGTCGCCGTCGGCGACCTCAGCCACAGCGGCGCACTCGACATTGTGGCCAGCACGCTCGACGGCAAGACCTACGCGTGGGACGGCCTCGGCCGCCGGCTGGCGGGCTTCCCCGTTCTCAACGGCACACCCTCGCAGTACGGCATGGCGGTGCCGTCACCGAACACGCCCTACAGCTTCCAGCCCGAGAACGTCGCCTTCCCCTCGCCGGTGCTCGCCGACCTCGAGCGCAACAGGCATCTCGACATCATCCAGGCCGCCGGTGACAACCACGTGTACGCGTACCGCGCCAACGGGACGCGGCTGCCGGGGTGGCCGGTGAGCACACTGCTCCCCGCCGGCACCGTGCCCGCCGGCAGCCAGCAGACGCACGACAGCAAGGTCATCCCCACGCCGGCGATCGCCGACATCAACGGCGACGGCACCCCTGACGTGGTCGTCGGCCTGGACGACAGCATCCTCGGCAACGGTCCCGCTGGCGCCGGCGTGCAGGGATTCATGCTCGCCTTCGACGGGCGCGGCACGACCGCTGCACACGGTGGCCTGCTCACCGGCTACCCGGTGAAGATCCCGGGGCTCATCCAGGGCTACGGGGTGGCCCAGGACTTCGTCACCCAGGGCGTCGAATCGCCGGTCATCTACGACTCGCCACAGGGCCCGCAGGCGGTGGTCAACACCAACCTCTTCTCGCAGTACCGCGTCGACCTCAAGACGGCCACCGTCTCCCCGTCGCCGTTCGTGCCCGCGACCATCCCGGCGGCCGCGCCCAACTCCTGCCCGACCCCGAACAGCGTGCCCCCGACGTTCTCGGCGAGTTGCACGCTGGTGCCCTTCACCACGTCGCCGAGCCTCGGCAAGGTGCTGCCCAACAGCCCATCGCCGCAGCTGTTCCAGGCCGGTTCGTCGGCAGCGGACGTGCTGCTCGGCATCACCCAGACGCCGGGCTTCGGCATCCGTGTCGACAACGGCATCGGCGGCTGGGATCCCACCACTGGAGCGAACCTCGCTCAGTACAGCCGCTACATCCAGGGACTCGCCTTCTTCGCCGCGCCGGCGATCGCCGACGTCACCGGCGACGGCAGGCCGGACATCCTGCAGAGCGCCGACTCGAACGCGCTGATGGCCTTCGACGGCGTCACCGGGCAGCCCGCCGCCGGCTTCCCCAAGTGGACAGGGGGATGGTCGCTGTTCACACCGGCTACCGGCGACCTCGGCGGCACCGGGCAGACCAATGTGGCAGCGATGACCCGCGAGGGCTACCTCAGCGTCTGGTCGACGCCGGCCAACGGCTGCGCCGGCAACAGCGAGGCGTGGCACTGGCACCAGGACGATCGCAACACCGGCCACTACGGCACCGACACCCGCCCACCGTCAGCGATCTCCGACCTCACCGTGACCAAACAGGGCAGCAACGAGGTGCTCAGCTTCACCGCGGTCGGCGACGACTGGAAGTGCGGCACCGCCGCGAGCTACCAGCTGTTCAGCTCGTCCTCACCGATCGTGCAGGACACCGTCGCCAGGTCGACCAAGATCGCCCTCACCGCGGCGCCCGCGGCGGCGGGGACCAGGCAGGCGATCACCATCGCGGCGGCGCAGGACAGGGGCTACCTCGCCATCCGCGCCGTCGACCACGCGGGCAACGTCGGCCCGGTACGGACGAGCAGCGCGCCCGCGAAGGCCGCCGCGGCGGCCTTCGGCGCCGGCTCGCCGGCGTCGCTGAGCGTGGTCGCGATGGCGCTCATCGCACCGCTGGCGCGCCGCCGCAACCGGCGACGCGCGCACGACGCCTAGCCGACGGCGCGCAGTTGCTCCGCGTTGTTCCACTGGGTCGCGGCTGCTCAGCCACGCGTCAACGCCGGCGCCCCGGTGGCCAGCTGCGGCGCGGGGTCAGCAAGCGAAGGATGGCGAGTAGCAGCGCGGCGCCGATGAAGGACACGGCGATGTCGCCGATGACCCCGAAGGTGTCCACAGCGCGGTTGGGCGCCAGCCAGGAGAGCAGCAGGCCACCGATCAGCGCGCCGGCCAGGCCGACCACGGTGTTGGCCAGGCAGCCGAAGCCGCCGCCGGCGACGACCCTGCCGGCCAGGGTGCCCGCGATGAACCCGATGATCAGCCAGACGATCAGGTGGTGGCTGTCGAGGGTCACGCGGCGCAGTCTACGGAGTTGCGTGCACCACGTCGCTGCGTGGCGCAACCGCCACCCCGGGCCGCCGTGGCAGACTTGGCCTGAGCAAGGAGATCACATGCCCGAGAGCCTCAGCGTCACCGACAACCGCACCGGTCGGTCGTACGAGCTAGCCATCGACAACGGCGCGGTCCGCGCCACGGACTTTCAGCAGATGAAGGTCGACGCCGACGACCACGGACTGCTGCTCTACGACCCTGCCTTCATCAACACGGCGTCGTGCAAGAGCCGGATCACCTACATCGACGGCGACCGCGGCATCCTGCGGTACCGCGGCTACCCGATCGAGCAGCTCGCCGAGCACAGCAACTTCCTGGAGACCGCCTACCTGCTCATCCACGGAGAGCTCCCCAACGCCGCGCAGACCGTCGCCTGGGAGCACGACATCACCATCCACACGCTGGTGCACGAGAACGTCAAGAGCTTCATGGACGGGTTCCACCACGACGCCCACCCGATGGGGATGCTGCTGTCAACGGTGGGCGCGCTCTCGACGTTCTACCCCGAGGCGACCCAGATCCACGACGAGGAGCAGCGGCGCATCTCCATCGACCGGCTGATCGCCAAGATGCCCACGCTGGCGGCGTTCGCCTACCGCCATTCGCGAGGCCTGCCCTACAACTACCCGGACAACGACCTCAGCTACGCCGGCAACTTCCTGAACATGATGTTCAAAATGGTCGAGCCGCGCTACGAGGTGGTGCCAGAGATCGAGAAGGCGCTCGACGTGCTCTTCATCCTGCACGCCGACCACGAGCAGAACTGCTCGACCAACGCGATGCGCGCGGTGGGCTCATCACACCCGGATCCCTACTCGGCGACGGCGGCGGCGATCGCGGCGCTCTACGGACCACTGCATGGCGGCGCCAACGAGGCGGTGATCCGCATGGTCGAGCGCATCGCCACCGTTGACCGGATCCCCGAGTTCATCGCCGGGGTCAAGGCGGGCAAGGAGCGGCTGATGGGGTTCGGCCACCGCGTCTACAAGAACTGGGACCCGCGGGCCACGGTGATCAAGCGGATGGCCGACCAGGTGCTCAGCGTCACCGGGACGACGCCGCTGCTCGATGTCGCCCGCGAGCTCGAGAAGATCGCGCTCGAGGACGAGTATTTCGTCAGCCGCAAGCTGTATCCCAACGTCGACTTCTACAGCGGCTTCATCTACCAGGCGCTGGGTATCCCGGTGGAGATGTTCCCCGTGCTGTTCGCGATTCCGCGCACCGCCGGTTGGCTGTCGCAGTGGGAGGAGTCGCTGCTCGACCGCGAGCAGAAGATCACCAGGCCGCGGCAGGTCTACCTCGGCGAGAGCGCGCGCGACTACCAGCCGCTGGCCAGCCGCGAAGTGCAGCGCCCGCAGGTGCTCGCCGGTTGATCGAGGGGGGAGCAGGTTCCCCCCGGCGCGCACCCCTGGGCGGTGTCAGCTCCGGCGACCAGGACAGCGCCGCCTACGCCGCCGCGCCGGCCCCGAACCACCTGTCGAGTGCGCGAGGCAGCGCCGCGTCGCCGAGGCCCCCGGTCCAGGCGACATGGCCGTCGGGCCGGACCAGCACCGCAGGCGGCGCAGCGACTGCCCCGATGAACGGCAGCACCCAGTCGCCTGCGTAGGACGCCTCGACCAATCGCACTCGATCCGCCCACGGCGCGATGTCAACCCCGCCGGGCTCACCCAAGTTCAGCAGCACAGCGCGCGCGTCGTGCAGCCGGGCGAAGACGCGCGTGGGGCCATCGGCGGTCTGCAGGTCGAGGTCTGGCATACGCCGACCGAGCAGTGGATGTCCCTCGCCGATGTCGTAGTGAATGTCGAGCCCGCTGAGCATCCCGGCGAGGTACCTGCGCGGCTCGTCCATGCTCAGCAGCTCACCCAGTTGCTCGCGCAGCGCCTGGTGGCGATCATCGGGCGTTGCCAGTGCCACCTGGGCCATGGTGTTGTGCAACACCCGCGCACCGACCGGATGGCGCTCGGCGTGATACGTGTCGAGCAGGCTTGGGGGTGATGTTCGCTTGACCACCTGGGCCAGTTTCCAGCCGAGGTTCACCGCATCCTGCACCCCTACGTTCAGCCCCTGTCCGCCCTGTGGCGGATGCACGTGCGCAGCGTCGCCGGCGAGCAGCACACGACCCTTCCGGTAGGACACCGCCTGGCGGGTCATGTCGTTGAAGCGCGAGATCCGAGTCGGGCTGTGCGCGCCGTAATCCGTCCCATAGATGGCGGTGAGCCCCGCACGAAGATCGTCGAGTGTCGGCTCGGCGGCGTGCTCGGCCTGCTGCTCCCTGAGCACCACGCCGTACGGACTGCCCCCGATCTCCCGATTGACCGGACCGATGCCACCGCCCTCAGGACGCACACCCACCTCGGGGTCCTCGATCATCTCGACCTCCGCGATCATCCAGCTGGTGGTCGCGTCCCGGCCAGCGAACTCGATCTCGGCCGCCTTGCGGACCACGCTGCGACCCCCGTCGCAGCCGACGAGAAACCCCGCACGCAGTGCGCTGCCGTCGGCGAGCGCGACATCGACGCCCGCGTCGTCCTGCGTGAAGCCGGCAACCTCGCGGCTGCGCAGCGCCGCAACTCCGAGCTCCTCGACCCAGCCGGCCAGAATGCGCTCGATGTCGCTCTGCCACAGCCCCAGGAGGTAGTTGTGCCGCGTGGGGAAGTCGCTGATGTCCAACCGGGTCTGCGCGTAGCCGACGCTCGGATACGTCTTTCCCGCAGAGACAAAGCGGTCGGCAACGCCGCGCTGGTCCAACACCTCGATGGTGCGGGAGTGCAGTCCGCCGGCCCGCGACCCGTGCAGCGCTTGGCTTGCGCGTCGTTCGACGACGACAACATCGATGCCGGCCAAGGTCAGCTCCGCCGCCAACATCAGGCCGGTTGGCCCACCGCCGGCGATGACCACGTCATGTCCTGTGCTCATGATGGAGAGTCAGGCAGGTCGGCGCCGCTTGCGGCAAGTCCCCACCTTGGCGGTATGCTGATAGCGGCGAGAGGGGGTCCAGGCCGCGCCCCTTTGCAGGCACAGACGATCGATGTGCCGCCCCCGGGGCCGCCCGATCCGCGGCTCAAGCCGTTGCGGGGCCACCCCTCGCCCCGCTGGGACCTTCGACGATCACCCCCAGCCGCCGCGCCAGGTCGGCGCTGATGGCGTCGACGTCGTGGGTGCGGTAGTCGAGCCAGTAGTTGCAGTGCAGCAGGATGCCCTCACCGTCGAGCTGGGGTACGACCATCGGCGCCGGCTCGTGCGCAACCGCCGCGGTGGCCACCACCTCGCGGCGGGCGGCGCGCATCGCCGCCTCGAGGTCGTGGTCTCGCTCGATGCGCAGGCTGACCGTGTAGCGCCTCTGGCTGTAGGCGCTGCTGTTGACGACAACGCCGCTGAAGGCGGTGAGATTGGGGATGACCGCGAGGCGGCCGTCCCCGGTGCGCAGCGCGGTGGTGCGCAGGGTGATGGTCTGCACCACCCCGGCCATCTCGCCGATGGTCACCAGGTCGCCGATCACAAAGGGCCGTTCGACGAGCAGCCAGATCCCGGCGAGGATGTTGCGAAGCACGTCCTGGAAGGCGAGGCCGATGGCCAGGCTGGCGAGGCCGCCGAAGGTGAGAAGGAAGGCCAGCGGCACGCCGGCGGTGACCAGCCCGCTGAGCACCGCGAAGAACCAGATGACCGCAGCGCCGATGTTGCGTGCCAGGGCCCGCACCTGTGCGTCCGCCCTGCCCCGCTGCAGGCCCCGGTCGACGATGCGGCGCAGGATCCGGCCGGCGAGGAAGATCAGGATGAAGATCAGCACCGGTCCGACCAGGCGCTCGATCAGCGGGCCGAAGATGCCGGTGGGATCGTGCGCCTTCACCGTGACGCAGAGGTCGTCGAAGAAGAAGTCCGGATGGCAGGTGAACGCGGACGCGCCGGCGGCGAGCATCCCCGGGATGGTAGCCGCCGCCATGCGGGCTACTCCGCCGGCTGCTCCCCTTCGGCGGCCACGTCGCCAGCCTCGCCAACCTCGGCCTCGGCGCCCTCGGCGGCCTCCGCGGCCTCGACCTCTTCCTCGGTGACCAGGCGCAGCGCGCTGACCTTGACGACGAGCTCATCGAGCTCGATGTGAACCAGTGCCACGCCCTCGGGGAGGACGATGTCGCGCACATGGATGCCGGCGTCGATCTCCATCAGCCCGCTGACGTCGACGGTGAACTGGGCGGGCAGGTCGGACGGCAGGCACTCGATGCGCAGGGTGGTGATCAGCTGCTGCAGGGTGCCGATCTTGGCGTCGACCACAGCGGGAGACTCGCCGATGATCACCACCGGCACGTCCGCGGTCAGCTTCTCGAGCAGGTTGACGGCGAAGAAGTCGGCGTGGATCGGGTTGCCCGTTCGAGGGTCGACCTGCATCTCGCGCACCAGCACCTTCTGGGCGCGGCCGCCGTCGACTCGGAGGTCGACCAGGTGGGTCCGCCCGGCGCTCATCCACACCCGACGGAGGACGCGCCCCTCGGCCTCGATCGGTCGGGGGTCGACATTGTGTCCGTAGAGGACGGCCGGCACCTTGCCGGAGCGGCGCAGCGCCCGGTTGTGGTGGCCGCGGGCCTCACGGCTGGTGGCCTGGAGCTCGATGGTTGCCATACGGCCGGTCACTGTACCGGAAGCGGCGGCTCGGCAGGCTCCGCGTCAATTGCCGCAGTGGCAGTCGACGAGAGCGTCACGCGGGGGTTCCTGACGGGTCGATGAGGGCGAGATCGGCCGTCGACAGCGAGCGCAAGGCCGCGTTGGCGTGCGACGCCAGGGTCACCGCGCCCAGCGACGCGGAGCTCAGGCCGCGACCTTGCCGAAGCGCTCCTTGACGTAGGCGACCGCCTCGTCCAGCGACGTGCCCGGGGTGAACACCTTGTCGACGCCGAGCTCACGCAGGGCCTCGACGTCGGAGTCGGGGATGATCCCGCCGCCGAAGACGACGATGTCGCCCGCGCCCCGCTCGCGTAGCAGCCGGATGATCTCCGGGAAGAGCGTCATATGGGCGCCGGAGAGGATCGAGACACCGATCCCGTCGACGTCCTCCTGGATGGCGGCCTCGACCACCATTGCCGGCGTCTGGTGCAGACCGGTGTAGATCACCTCGAAGCCGGCGTCGCGCAACGCCCGGGAGATCACCTTGGCGCCGCGGTCGTGGCCGTCCAGGCCCGGCTTGGCTACCACGACTCGGTACCGTC
>DATBPD010000021.1:0-7556 GCA_036561525.1 Candidatus Dormiibacterota bacterium
TGGGCGTCGGCGGCCGCGGCCACGGTGTCGATGAATCGCCAGAGAAGGTCGTCGTCCACGGTGTCGACCAGCTCGTCCCACGAGGGCAGCTCCGCGGCCAGCTCGTCGCTGCCGTCGCGTCCGTGCCGGGCTTCGATGAACACGGTGTTCTCTCCCCAGCGCAACTCCTGAGAATGCACCAACGGGATGGTGCGATGGTCGCCGAGCGCACGGGCCACGCCGATGCGCTCGACGTCGAAGTCACTCAGGGCTGTGAGCACGCGCGTCAGCGGCCACGGCCCGCCGTCGCCCACCTCACGCAGCGCCAGCGAGATCACCGTCTGCCCCGCGCTGGGGATCTCGACCCGCGGTCGCAGCTTGCGAGCGCGCCTCCTCATGGCGACGGGGCCGACGGTGGCGTGCAGGCGGTGGCGTGCAGGCTCCCCGCCAGCGGTGGCAGCGCGCCGCCCACCGGCACGCTGAGGACGAAATCGCCGAGCCGGCCCCACACCAGCGTCGAAGGGAGGTTCACCGGCGGGTACACGAGGATGGCGACGCCGGAGTGACCGGGGTCGAGGTGGACGCTGCAGTCGCTGCCCGGCTCTGAGTCCGCCACCAACGCCAGCGGGAACGTGGGGTGATAGAAGTGGCGCAGCGGACCTGCGGACGTGCCCGCGGGGGCGTAGTCGCTGGCCATCTGCAGGTCGCGCAGCTGCGGGTCCGAGGACACCTTGCCGTCGTCGCGCAGGCGCACCGCCACCAGCGTGAAATCGCCGAGACCGCTCAGCTGTGACCATTGCGAGGCCGCGACGCCGAGCTGGCCGGCGATGACGGCAACGCTGTGGCGCGCGACCAACATCACCTCGAGGTGGTCGGGATTCTTGTAGATGCCGCCGTCAGGGCTGGTGCCAACGGTGGCGGTCGCCAGCGCTGCGGCCGTGCTGCTCTCGGGCAGGCCGAGGCCGCTGGCGTCGATGCCGGCCGCCGACCCGCACGCCGGCAGCATCGTGAGCAGCAGGGCAACGGTGAGCGCCCGGCGGCGTGCCACCGCTCAGCCGCGCTCCAGGACGCGGCGGCTCACCATCAGCAACCCGGTCAGCGCAACCGCGGCGCCGGCGACCAACGCGGTGACGTCCACGACGCTGTCATAGGTGGCGCTGCCGCCGAGCACGCCGATGAACGCCGAGTGCAGGTGGCTGAACGGGTCAGCGGCCGCGACTGCGGCGCGCCAGCCGTCGGCGGGCACGCCGGTGAACAAGCCGCCCAGGTAGAGCAGGGGCGCAAGCACCACGACAACGTCGAGGAGCACCTCGGCCGCATTGGCCGCGGCGAGCGTGATGACGCAGCCGAGCACGTTGGTGACCACCAGCGCGGCCGCGAGAGCCACAAGCAGCACCCCGAATGACGCCGGCGTGCCGGCGCCGGCCAGCGCTGCGGCGAGCGCGACCGGCAGCAGTTGCACGAGGTCGACAGCGGCTGCCGCCAGCACCCAGCCGGCGAGCAGCCGCGCTCGCGACCCCGGTGTTGCCGCCAGGCGTGTCAGGAACCCGTCGTCGCGGGCCCGGCTGACGCTGACGGCGGTGCCCACCGCGCCGACCATGGCCACCAGCACGGTCAGCAGCATCCCCCCCCAGAACGTCGGCGCGTGCCCGGCCACCAGCACCAGCGCGAGCAGCAGGGGCAGGCCGGCCTTGATCGCCATCGCGCGTGGGCGGCTGAGCACGATCGCCAGCTCACGCGACGCGACGGTCCGCGGCATCAGGCGGGCTCGCCGCGTCGCCCCCGGCAGCACACCGACGTTGTCCATCACGGGGCGTCCCGCAGCGCACGGCCGGTGAGCTCGCGAAAGCAGTCGCTGAGGTCGGGGCGACGAAGCCGAAGCTCCCGCAGACGACCACCGGGTGCGTCGGCAGCGGCAACCAGGGTGGCGATGGCCCGGTCGCCCTCGAAGCGCACCGCGACGGTGGCGCCGTCGATCGTCACCGCGATCACGCCGGGCACATCGCGGAGTGCGGCGTGACTGATCCCCCCATCGATCACCATGTCGGCCACCCGCCCGGCGGGCAGTGCGGCGAGCAGGTCGCGCGGCGGTGCGCAGCGCACCAGGGCGCCGTCGTCGAGGAAGGCGACGCGGTCAGCCACCATCTCGACGAAAGCGGGGTCATTGCTGGCGATCACCGAGCTCTGGCCCCGCCCCGTACGCCCGGCGATCAGCGCGGCAAGCTGCTGGCAGCCGTCCGGGTCGAGGCCGGCGGTGGGCTCGTCGAGCAGCGCCAGCGCCGGGTCGTGCACGAGGGCGGCGGCCAGCGCGAGGCGGCGGCGCATGCCGAAGGAGTAGGACGCCACCGCATCATCCGCGGCGCCGGCCAGGCCGAGGCTGGCGAGCACCGAGTCGGTGCGCGCGCGCACCTGCCGCGGGTCGGCGATCCACTGCGCACACCAGAAGTGCGTCGCCTGGCGCCCACTGAGGCCGCCATCCTCGAGAGCGCCATCGAGCGCGAGGCCGAGCTGGCGGCGCGCCGTCGCTGCATCGCCACCGAACCAGCGCACCTCGCCGTGCTGGGGTCTCGACACCGTGGCCAGCATGCGCAACAGGGTTGTCTTGCCGCAGCCGTTGCGGCCCATCAGCGCCATTGTCTCGCCCGCCCTCACGTCGATGTCGAGCGGTCCCACGCCGCGCCCGTTTCGGTAGCGGCGCACCACGCCGCGCGCCCTGATCACCGACAGGGCACCGGCCCCCGCCGTCGTCGAGCGCTGCGCCTGCTGGGCAACCGCGGTCATCGCGCCAGCGCCTCGACGAGCGCGCTCACCTGCGCGGCCACCGCAGTTGGCTTGAAGGGCTTGAGGATCACGCCCGCCGCGCCGGCCCGCACCGCGCGACCACCCTCGCCGGCGGCCCGGCTCTCGAGCATCGCGAACCAGCCGATGCGAGGACGAGCGCCTGCGTCGATGAGGCGGCGCATGGCATCGATGCCGTCGTCATCGAGCGTCATGTCGACGAGCGCGATGTCGCACGAACCGACGGCCTCGGTGAGGGCGGCGCTGGTCGCCACCCGAACCACCGTGTGTCCCTCACGGGTCAGCTTCTCGGCGAGGATGCGACCGATCATCGGCTCGTCCTCGGCGATGAGCACGGTGAGGCTCACGGCTGCGAAGCCATGCCCTGGTAGAGCCTCGGCCATCCGGTGTCGTCGAGGTCGGCCACCGCGCACAACGGACCGGCCAGCCCTGCGCTCTCGAGCAACTCCTGCGCGTGCTGCGGATTGGACACGCGGCTGGCCACCAGCGCATCACCGTCGACATGTAGATGCCAACCCTGGCGCTGGAGACCGCCCGCGATCGACGAGATCAGCTCGAGGCGGTGACGCAGCCGCGACGACAGCGCGCCGAGCGCCGCGGGAACCGTGGTCTGCTCGGCATCGGCGTCGATGCCCTCGTCCTGCGCCTCGTCGAGCTTGTACAGGTCGCGCATCCACCGCGGCCACGGCAGCTCGACGGCGCTCCGGAGCTCCTCGTGCGCCGACTGGAAGATGGGGATGCGCAGCGCCACCGCCCCCGCTGAAATTCTCACGGCTGCCCCGGAGCCACTGCCGGTTTGGACGGGTTGTGGTTGGTGATCTGCTGGTGAATGGTGATCTCGCCATAGACGAGATACGGCTGCCGTGAGTGCTCACGGATCACGCCCATGACGATCATCATGATGCTGACCGCCACGCCGATCGTCAGCGCGACACGCTGCGCACCGCGACCGCTACCGCCGGGCTTGATGTGGCCACGCGAGAGCGCCGACAGGTACCCGGTCACCGACCACAACCCGAACAGCACCATGCCGATCAGGGCGGAAACCTTGAAGGGGATGAAGTTGCCGATCGGGTTGAGCAGGCCGCCGTCCCACCATGCTCGGTTGCCGGCGGCGGCGATCGCGTCGGCGTAGGTCGGTGCGAACCAGGCCGGCTGGGCGGCCAACACGGTGAGCAGGATCAGAGCGATGGCAAGCATCAACTGCCGCCGTTGGTGCGGAGCATCGGAACGTACCATGCGCCGCCAGAAGTACAGGGATCCCAGGCTGAAGATCATGCCGAGCAGGAAGATCTGCAGCAGGAAGACGTTGGAGAGGTCGCCGAACATCATCGCGTACCAGGCGCTGTTGGCATGGAGCTGCACCTCCTTGGCGTAGGAGTAGCCGACCCAGGGCTGGAGCAGCGTCAGGGCAACTGCCCAGATCACTCCCCACTGGGTCACCCATTCCCAGTGGAGAATCTCCCGACGTCGCGTCTCCCCCTCCAGGTGACCCGCGGCCATCGCGCCGATGGAGCGCAGTGGATGCGTGGACTGCGGTGCATCCGGCATCGGTTCGCGCTGGTGACGGGTGAGGCGCAGGTAGTTGAAGCCACCGACGAAGGCGGTGACCGCGCCTGCCCAGGCGATGTTGCCGATGGTGCGGTGGATCGTCAGGGGCAGGTTGGTGGGGTTGAGGACCTGGTTGAGGAGGCTGACGTCACCGCCGTTGGGCGTGAGCATGAAGGAGGCCACGATGTCGATCAGGAACATCTGCCACCAGAGCGCGATGTTGAGCAGGATCATCATCGCCAGCCGGGCGCGGCGGTGAGCCTGGAGCCGATCCCAGTTGGCATACAGGCCGTACAGCAGCGCGATCTCGACAAGGAACATCGCCCCTTCGAAGACCAGGGCCCAGAAGGTGATCTGCCCCAACGCCGTCCAGAAAATGCCCCACAAACCGACCAGGACGAAGATGAGGAAGGTGATGGCGGTCGCCGAGCCGAACCCGAAGAGGTAGACCTGGGACTTCACCATCATGTGGGCCACCCGGCCGTGGCGTTCGTCGCCGCGAGCCATGGAGATGGCCTCGGAGACCGTGGCCAGCGTCGACGAGCCGGTCAGATATGTGGCGATCTGGATATGCACGAGCACGACAACGGCGACGATCAGTCCATTGGTGAAGATGGTGCCGCTGACCGGCGACAGCGAGTCGAGCAGGAGACGCGGGTTCACAGGTTGTACAGCCGGTTGATGCCGAGGACAGCGAAGAAGATCACCGTGAACGCCATGAACAGCGCAGGGATGATGACCTCGGGCCGGCGCAGCGGACGGCGCTCCGGCGAGCGATCGATGAACGGCAGAAGGACCATCAATGCGCCGCCCAACCCCAGCACACCGAAGATGCCGATGGCGATCAGCGGGTTGGTCGGGGCCACCACCAGGAATTGATCAAGCGGGAGGAAGAACCACTCCGGGGTGGGCACGTAGGTGAGTGTCGCCGGATTGGCAGCTGCGTCGAGAGGTGCCCCGGAGATCAGTCCCATGACAAAGATCACCGCGATCAACAGTGTGCTCAGGGCAACGTCCTTGAAGAGCTGGTTGGGGAAGAACGGAACGGTCTCGCGCGGCGCCGCGTAGCGGCGCGAGATCCTCTTGGTGGGGTATGGCGGCTCGGCGCGCCGGATGCGCTCGCCGATCTGCTTCTCCTCGTCCTCAGCTGGATCGGTGTCGTAGTTGACCCAGGCGCCGAACTCACCGTGCCGTCGCAGCAGGTAGAGGTGTGCGCCGATCAGGCTGAACAGAAGGAAGGGCAGCACCCACACGTGGATGGCGAAGGTTCGGGTCAGGGTGATCGGCCCCACGAAGTCGCCTCCCCGCCACAGCGTGCGGATACCGTCACCGATCACGGGGATGTAGTGCGGGATGTTGGTCACCACCACGGTCGTCCAGTACGCTGCCTGGTCCCACGGGAGCATGGCGCCGGTGATCGCCAACCCGAGCACGAGGAAGAAGAGCAGCGCCCCGCTCACCCAGTTGAGCTCTCGCGGGCGCTTGTAGCTCGCCGAGAGGAAGGTGCGCAGCATGTGCAGCCCGATGACGAAGATGAGCGTGTACGAGCCCCAGAGGTGCAGACCCCGCACCCAGCCGCCGAACGCGTCGCTGCTGCGCAAATAGTCGAGGCTGTTGAACGCGTCGTTGACCGAGGGCACGTAGTCGAGCAACAGGAAGATGCCGCTGAACAGCTGCAGGAGGATCAGCGCCAGGGTGGCGCTCCCCAGGGCGTATGCCCAGCCCCCCTTCTTGGGAACCGCCTCGTACAACCCCCTGTGGAGCAGATCGGTGAACCCGGTGCGGTCGTCGAACCACTCCATCCCGGCGCGGAGGCGGGTCTTGAACGGCCTCGTGATCCAACGGCTGACGATCATCGGCGCAGCCCCTGCTGATCCACTAGATCGACTCGTCCAGCTGGTTCGCGATGTCGAGCACCGTGCGCCCCTGCTCGTCAGTGCGGAAGCGGTGCTTCCACTGGGCAAGCGGCTGCGGTGGTGGGCCGCCAACGTTGGTCCCGTCGATGTCGTAGAGGCCACCGTGGCAGGGGCAGAGGAAGTTGCCCAGCGAGGGATCCCAGTGCACGTCGCACTGCATGTGCGTACAGATGTTGCTCAGTGCGCGGACCTTGCCGTCGGCCTTCTTGACCACGTAGACGACACGCTTCACCGGGGGGGCCGCATACCCAGTGCCGACCGGGACATCTGCAAACAATGCGGTCGGCTGGTTGACCGGCACGCTGTCAATGGGCCCCACCGTCACCCAGGAGACCCTCTGCTTGGTGAACAGCGGGCTGAGCAGGAAGCCCACGGCGGGGACGCTGAGCATCACGCCCACCAGCCCCATGCCAAGGCCGGTTCCGCGGATCAACAGCTCACGCCGCGAGAGCTCCTTCACGACCCGCCTCGCTGGACTACGATCAGCCCACCGATCATGACCGCGTACATGCCGATGAATGCCAGGAAAGCGATCGTGATGGCTCCGGCCAGCACCGCCGCAGGACCGTGCTCACCGTCGCGCCAGAGGCGGCGGATGCCGCTCAGCGCGTAGCCGATGCCGAGCAGGATGAGCAGCAGGATGGCAGAGAGCAGCAGCGAGAAGTACCAGGCGGCCTGGAACTGGGCGGCACGAGCAAGCATTGCGCCGATCACGGATAGAGGCTCTGGGTTGGTTGATACGGCTGATGGGCATCGACCTGGCGCAGCTCGCCGTAGATCGCGTAGTCGCCACGGGCGTGTTCCTTGATGTAGCCCATCAGCAGAGCGGTGACCACCGCGATGGTGCCGACGGTGACCACCGCGTTGCGTCCGATCCGCGACACCGACCCGGTGATCCGCAGCGAGTCGTCCTGGCGGAGTCGACGACCGCGAAGCCGCGACAGTGTGTGGAAAGCGGTCACCGCCGTGGCTGCGCCCAGTCCCCAGTAACGAAGCGCGTTGAGGTTGTCGCCGAGCACCGCGCTGGGCAGCGCCGCAACCGTCATCCCGACCAACGCGACGGTGATCGCCACCCAACTCAGCAACGTCCATTCACGCGGGCCGCCGTCCTCGCTCGCCAGCGCGATGTTGCCGCCGATGAACATGGCGCCGACCAGGCACTCCTGCGCAACCATGAACGCGGCGGTTCCACCACTGAGAAGGTTCTCGAAGTAGCCGGGCTCGCTCTGTTTGATGACTTCCACGAGGAGAAATCCCACCACCGGCATGAGCAGGCCGGTGAGCAGACCGATGCGCAGGTTGACCCGCGCC
>DATBPD010000022.1:0-23212 GCA_036561525.1 Candidatus Dormiibacterota bacterium
CAGGGCCTTGGTCACAGCCGGCACCGCATCGGCCGCGTCGCCCTTGCTGTCGATCGGCACGCACTTGAAGGTGTGCCCCAGAGCCCCACCCTTGGCGTTGATGACCTGCACCGCGGCCACGCAGCCGGCATTCATGTCGAGCCCGAACGCCGCGTTGGCGCCGCTGAAGGGGTTGATCATGCCGATGATCAGCTCCTTGTCCGAGGGCCCGGGGTTGACCGCGCCACCCGAGCTGGTGGTGGCCGACGAACCGCACGCCGCCACGCCGAGGGTGAGCATCGCCAGCACAGCGCCGCTGAATCGTGCCCTCATGACAGCGTCATCTCTTCTCTGCGTCCCACTCTCATCACCACGGCACCCCCTGTTCGACGAAGACGGCGGTGGCGGACCGAGACTACCCTCGAGTGGTCTGCGGATGGCCGCCAGGGAGGTGTATACACCTCTGTATGCCGATCGTCAAGTCCGCCAGACGGGCGGCTCGAAGTTGCGCGGGAGGTGCCGGTGGATCAGAAGCGGGCGTGGACACTGATCGAGCACGCTCGGGTCGCCACCCTGGGCACGGTGCGCCCCGACGGCTCCCCTCACCTGGTGCCCTGCGTCTTTGCGCCCGCCGCCCCGGTCGTGTACGTTCCAGTCGATGCCAAACCCAAGCGCACCCGAGCGCTGACGCGCCTGGCCAACCTGGAGCGGGATCCACGCGGGGTGTTGCTCTTCCAGGGCTGGGACGAGGATTGGTCGCGACTGTGGTGGGTGCGGCTCGACGGTCATGCGCGCGTGCTCGACGGTCCAGCCGACCTCGACGAGCCACGGCGTTTGCTGCTGGCGCGCTACCCGCAGTACCGCGCGCCGCTGGAGTTGCATCCGATCATTGAGGTGCACATCGACGCTTGGGCAGGATGGAGCGCGAGTGCCGAGAACGCGCCGTGACCATCCAGGTGCTGATCCCGCTCAAAACCCTGGCGACGGTCAAGCAGCGACTCAGCCCCGAGGTGACCCAGAGTTCGCGCCGGCGTTTGATGATCCACATGCTCCGTCGCACCGCCGCCGCTGCACGCGACGCCGCGGTGGGTCCGGTCGCGCTGACAACATCCGAGCCGACCGCGAGCGCGCTGGCCGCCGCCCTGCACCTCGACCTGGTCTCTGATGGCGGGCTTGCCTGGAATGAGGGATTGCTGTACGCCCTGCGATCCCTCCGGCCGCTGCCCGCGGCCGTGCTGTACCTGTCGGGGGATCTGCCGCTGATCAGCGCGGCCGACATCGTGGCTTTCGTCGACGCCGCGCCGCCGGCAGGCGTTGCCATCGCCCGGGCACGCGACGGTGGCACCAACGCGCTGCTGGTCCGTCCGGCGGAGGCGATCAGCCCGATGTTCGGCCAGCAGCCAAGCGCCGTCGCTCACCTGCGTCGTGCCCAGGCGCGGGGCATCCCCGCCGTCATTGTCGACATCCCCGGTCTGGCCCTCGACGTCGACACCGTCGACGACCTCCGTGCCGCGCGCCTGGCGCGGCCGCGGCGAGCGTTGGCACGCTAGGCGAAGAGATCCAACGAGCGGTCGCGGATCAACAGGCTTGCCGGTCCGTCACCGGTGACGGCGTAACCGCGGATGACCGCAGCCGGAACCCGCTCCAGCTTGCCAAGTACGAGGTCGGCGGCGGCTGCGAGCTCGTCAGCGACAGCGACCACCGTGGTGGAGAGGTGATAGCCGTTGGGGTCGACGAGGCCGGCGAGGTCGCGCAGAGGTTCGATGCCGCTCGACCCGATGGCGGTGCCGACGATGCCCTCACGCTGTGGCCGTCCCATGGTGTCGGCGATGATCACCGCCAGCTTCGCGCCGCTCAGCTCTTCGAGCCGATGGCGCAGGGCGAGCGCCGACGCATCGGGATGTCGCGGCAGCAGCACCACCGAGTCGGGCCGCGGTGCATTGGAGCGGTCGACTCCCGCGCTGGCGCAGATGAAACCGTGGTGGGTCTCGGTGATGATCAGCGGGCCGCGATGGCGCACCACCCGCTGACTCTCGCGGAGGATCACCTCGACGATGCGCGGGTCGCTGTCCGACCCAGCCAGCTCGACAGCCGCAGCTGTGGGCTGGACGCCAGCCAGGTCCACGACCCGGCCCTCGGCCTTGCTGACAGCCTTCTGCGTGACCACGACGACGTCACGGTCCAAGAGTGGCCCCGACCTGGCGTGGATGATCGCCGCGAGCTCGTCTCCGGAGACGATCTCGTCGTCGACAGGCACTGGGATGATCTCGATGGTCACGGCTCTTCGCAGTGGATGCTGCTACCCCGCCGGCCTGTGGAAGGCCGCGCCACCCGAGCGCCAGTGCAGCGCGGGCCGCGCCTCGACAACCACACGCTCCTTGCTGGCATTGAGCGCGATGATCACACCGATGAAGAGCGCGGTGCCGAGGATCTGCAGCGGAAACACCTGCTGGCGGAACCCATACGGCGCCGGCAGGGCAAGCAGGAGCGTCACGGTCAGCGGGTAGGCGGTCTCCGCAAGGGTCGCCAGCGAAGCGGGCGTGCTGCGCAGCGCACGGTAGTAGAGGAGGATGGCGCCGAGGCCGGGGAGCACCGCCAGCCCGACGAAGTCGGGGAGGTCGGACGCCCGATAGGCGCCGAACGCCGAGGGGCCGTCGCTCACCAGCATGATGACCAGCAACACCGGCAGCGCCACGGTGAAGCGCAGGGCTGCGGTGGTCACGAACGAGACGTCGCGGAGCGCATAGCGACCCAGCACCGTCCCGCTTGCCCAGAGCAGCGCGGCGCCGAGCGCGCAGACCGCGGCCAGTACCCGGCCACGCTGCAGGTCGGCAAGCGGCTGCAGTGGAGCGTCGGCAAACACCACCATGTACACCGCCGCAAGGCCCACCGCCGCCAGTGGCCAGAAGTACGCGCGGCGGCGCTCCTTGAGCACCAGCCACGCCAGTGCCACCGCGATCAGCGGTTGCACCTGCTGCAGCAGGTAGGTCTCGCTCACCGCTGCCGACTGCAGCGCGATGCTGATCGACTGCGTGAACAGCACGGTTGCCAGTGCCTGCGGGCCCACGCCGATCAACAGCAGGGCCAGCGCGGTTCGTGTGGAATGGCCGCGGAGGTCTCGCCAGATGCGCATCCAAAACGGTACAAACGCCAGACTGATGAGAAGATCCTCAGCGAAGACGACCTCGCTGCTGGTCACTCCGCGGCGCACCAGCCCAGTCCGAAAGAACACGTCTGAGGCCCACAACATCGCCCCGATCGCGACCAGCAGCAGCGACACGCGGTCGAGCGGCGCCCGTCGACGAACAGCGAACCGGGCTCGCGCCACCTGGTCAGAGTCGGACGTCCCCGTCTCGGAGCTCACCGCTCGGTCTTCTCCCTCATCCCTGCAACGTGAAGCGGCCGGCCACTCGCGCGGGCCATCGTGATGGACGGGCCGGTGGTCGGGGGTTCCCCTGCCGCCGGCGCGGACCCCCGGCACCAGGACGACCATGTATACAAGGTTGTATCCACCAACGTCAACCCGGTCTCAGCAGTTGACAGCTTGTATCCCTACCTGTATACAGAGAGCATGGTCTCCCCTCTCAACGAGGTGCGCGTGAAAGCCACCGAGCAAGCGCTGACCTCCCTGCGATCAGGAATCCTCGACGGCAGCCTGCCCGGCGGCGCCCGCCTGCGCGAGGTGCAGCTCGCCAAGAGCATGGCGGTGAGCCGCACCCCCGTGCGCGAGGCGATCGCCCGACTCGTCACCGAGGGGCTGGTGACGCGCGACGAGCTCGGCAACGCCACCGTCTTCCGCCCCAACCTCGACGACCTGACTGAGATCTATGAGATCCGGATCGCGCTCGAGTCTCTGGCGGCCCGATTCGCCGTCGAGGAGCCGGCGCCCGACCTCGGGGCCTCCCTCGACGCGCACCTCGACCAGTTGAATGCCGCGCGCCCTGGTCGCGACTGGGCGGAGAGACACGAGGAGCTGCACCTCGCGCTGTACGAGAACTGCGGACGCCCA
Organism: Candidatus Dormiibacterota bacterium; assembly: GCA_036561525.1. Lineage (GTDB taxonomy): Bacteria > Chloroflexota > Dormibacteria > Aeolococcales > Aeolococcaceae > Aeolococcus. Next base: position 3,989 of record DATBPD010000022.1, read on the forward strand.
CGCCTGCTCGCATACATCCGCACGCTGCGCGCGCAGTCGGAGCCGTACGTGCGCCTGGCAGCCCAGGTGGACCGCACCTTCGCCGACGACGCCGACAGGCAGCACCAGGAGATGGCCCGGCTGGTTGGCGCCCGCGACGGCGCCGGCATCGCATCGTTGGTGCGCACGCACCTGCAGGCCACGCTCAATCGCGCGCCGGACATCCTCGGTCTGCAGTGAGGTGAGACAGCTGAGGTTCGGTTACAAGGCATCCGCGGAGCAGTTCGACCCGCGCACTCTCCTGGGGTACAGCGTGCTCGCTGAGAAGCTCGGCTTCGATTCCGTCTTCATCAGCGACCACCTCCAGCCATGGCGGCACACCGGCGGCCATGCGCCGTTTGCCTTCTCGTGGATGGGCGCGCTCGGCGAACGGACCAACCGCGTGCTGATCGGCACCAGCGTGCTGACCCCCACGTTCCGGTACCACCCCGCCGTGGTCGCGCACGCCTTCGCCAGCCTGGCCTGTCTCAGCCCCGGGCGGATCGCCCTGGGGGTGGGGACGGGCGAAGCGCTCAACGAGGTGGCGCTGGGCACAGCGTGGCCGGACTCCAAAGAACGCTTCGCCCGCCTGAAGGAGGCGTTGGAGCTCATCCACCTCCTCTGGACAGAGGACCGAGTCACCTTCCACGGCCAGTACTACCAGACCGAGCGGGCGACAATCTACGACCGTCCCGAGCAGGTCGTGCCGATCTACATCGCCGCCTCTGGACCGGCGGCGTCACGCCTTGCCGGCCGCGTCGCGGCGGGCTTCATCTGCACCAGCGGCAAGGATCCGGCGCTGTACAGCGACACGCTGCTGCCCGCCCTGGGTGAGGGCGCCGCGAAGGCCGGGCGCGATGTCGCCGACATCGACCTCATGATCGAGATGAAGGTGTCGTTCGATCCCGATGCGCGGCGGGCGATGGACGACACGCGCCATTGGGCAGCGCTGGCTCTCAGCGCTGAGGAGAAGATGGGACTCGATGATCCGCTGGAGATGGAGCGGCGTGCCGACGCGCTGACGGCGGAACGCGCGGCCAGCCGGTGGATCGTGTCCTCGGACCCCGATGAGCACGTCGCAGCCATCAAGCGCTACACCGATCTCGGCTTCAACCACCTCGTCTTTCACGCCCCGGGACCCGACCAGGAGCGATTCCTGAACCTCTACGCGGAGGAGATCCTTCCCCGGCTGCGTCGCAGCGCAGCCACAGCGGCGAATGCCGAGGTGAGGTGAGGCTGGCGGGGCGCCTGTGCGCCCCGCCACCACTCCAGATCTGGTCAGCCGCCGTCGTGCGAGCTCACGGACCCGATCCACGTTCCCCAGTTGCGTCCAAACCAGGGCGCGGTGTTGGGATCGGTGTGCGCGTTGGCGTACTCCCCGGCGAACCAGATGCCCCCGGCGCCATCGAAGGAGGTGGCCTCATAGTCTCCCCAGCGGCAGAGCACCGGTGGTGACCCTGGCGGCGCTGGCGGCGGCGGTGGCAGGCCGCACACCGTCGGGCGGTACGACGCCTCACCGCCCTTGAGCAGACGTCCTGCCTTGGTGAAGTTCGCCTGGTCCGCGCTGCGGACGGTGAAGAGGGTCTCCGGGTTGATCGTGTGGCCCATGCGCTCGTAGACCATCACGACGTTACCTTGGGAGTCGGGCATCAGTGCCCCGAAGCTGGCGGCCGTGTCGCCGCCAAAGCCGAAGTAGCCGCTTGTTGTGGAGGGGTTGTGACCACCGAGGTCGACCTGGCTCCACTCGATCGTGGGCACGACCTGGGTGCCGTTGTTGCGGCCGGTCTCCCAGGCTGCGTAGATGGTGTTGTCCTTGAGCACGGGGGTCGCGGTGATCCGCAGGTCAAGTGCGTCGACGCACTGGTTGCAGGTGGGCTCGTCGGCCGGCGGCGAGAAGTAGAACGGCTGGGTGTTGGGCAGGTACGTGCCCGTCAGCGTGGGGGCGGCGCCACCGCGGTCGTGGGCAATCGGGTGGCCCATCCGCCACAGGGCGAGTCCCGTGCACGCATCGGCAGCGCTGCCGCAGAGGTGGCCGTTGGTCAGGTCGGGCCCATCGATGGTGTCGACGAAGAGGCCGTCGGCGCCGCCGCCCCGGCGGGCCTGGCTGTTGTTGCCACCGCCACCGCCTCCGCCAGCGCCTCCACCTCCGCCAAGGGTCTGCACCGGCTGCACCGTGTCGGCGAGGAAGGGCCCGAACCCCGCCGCGACGGTGGCGGGACTGGTCGCCTGCAGGTTCCTGAACCCGTCGGCCGTGAAGTTCGCCTTGCCGGCTTCCATCTGCGCCTTGTTGGCCTCGACGATCTCTGCATAGAAACCAACACCGGTATTGCCGAACATGTTTGCGGAGAAGAAGAAGCCTTCCTGGTTGAAGCCAACCTGCGTGTAATCAGCGGCGAAGTTCTTCCCGGCAGCCATGTCATCACCGACGTGGTGGTCGCGATGGCGAGCCGCCTGTTCCGCTGATGCACCTGCAGTCCTCCCTGTCTACCGCGATGACGCTCAGCGCGCGTGACGCGCTCGCGACGAGTGATGCTACTCCTGCGAAGGGCACTTGCCCGCCTGGGATGGCGGGCGGCAAGCAGGCTCGGAACTGGGTCAGCCGGCGGTCACGCCACGTCTGTCTGCTTCACCTCCGGCGCCCAGTCAGGCGACCTTCGGATGCTATCTCGCTGAGAAGCTCTCGAAGTCGAGGTGTTGCGGGGAACTCGGCGACCAGGACGAATCGTGGCCGCCATAGAACGTCGAGAAGAACAGCCCGCTGATCGGCGTGTGCGTGTCGGTGATGTCCAGGCCGGCTGCAGCGATGACCGTGCCGCCGTTGTAGGTGAGCGAGACCGAGCCATTGCTCTGCCCGGAGGTGTTCAGCACGATGTGCTCGCTCAGCGTGTGCCACTGACCGTCCGCGAGGAAGTTGAAATTGCCGCGACCGATGTCCTGGCCGTAGCCGCCCACGCCGGCGATGTACGCGTACACCTCACCAGCGCCCCCGGCGCGCCACATCAGCCGCATCGACCAGCCGTTGCCGTTGTGCCCTCCCCCACTGAACGGCTCCACTCCGCCGTACAGGCCAGGCAGCTTGCCGCCCTTGACGAACTGGAAGCCGACCGGGAAGCGCACCCGGTAGGTGAGCGTGGCGCTGGTCTGCGGCCCCCGGGCGAAGGGAATACAGATTTGCGCACCTCCGTACGGCGCGCCGGCACTGGGTGCGGAGGATCCAGCCGCGTAGCTGACGGAAAGAACGTTGCCGGCGATGGCAGTGTTCTGATGGCTGAAGCGGCAGAACGAACCGCCCGCGAAGGAGGGCGCGAAGAACCCGTCGAGCCCCGCTGACCCGATCGGCAAGGGTGTGGCGGAGGGCGTCAGTGGCGGTGTCGACGATGGCGTCGGCGATGGCTTCGGGGTCGGCGTGCCCGTCGGCGTTGGCGTCCCCGTCGAGCTGGCCGTCGGCGCTACGGTCACGACGGTGGTCGGCGCCGGCGTCGGCGTCGGCGTCGCCGAGGATGAGCCGGCGGGACAGAAGCTGTCGGTGTCGCCCGCGTACTCCACGTCGCTGTCGCTGGCGCGATTCTCGCAGGGCTTGGGCTGGTGCGCCGATACGGGCTGGCTGCCGCCAGTCACCGCAAAGCTCACGGCCATCAGACCCAGGATCGCCACCGCCGCGACACGCCGGCCACCGCAGGTCTGGCGGCAACGTGGAGGGCGGCTCATCAGGTCGTTGAACATGGTCAAGGATCCTTGGTCTGGCGAGGGGTGGGGACGGCGGCAACACCCGCGCCGAAGAGAGCGTCCTCGTCACCGTAGGGAGTGGTGATTCCCTTCAGGTCGCCAACGCGTCACGCTCGTGCAACGTAACGCCTGCACGGTCCGACAGTGCGTTACCGCAGTGTCACAGCCAGTCTGCGGGCGCGACGGCAGACGCGCTGGTCAGTTGCCGAAGCGCAGCCAGAGCGCGTACCAGTCCGACACCAAGCCGTGCTGCACGTCGCTCAGTGACACCGCGCCCTGGCACACCGCCAGACGCAGGCGCGCGTCGAGGTTGCTGAACTGGTGGAGGCTGAGCCCATGGGTGGTTATCGGCCAGCGATTTGCCGCCACGGCTGCCCCGCCGAGGTCGAGCGGGATCAGGTAACCGAGCCGGTACTTCAGCTTCTCGGCCGGCCACGGGATCTTGTATGCGATGAAGCTCGCCTGCTCCTCGGCAGTCGTGAAGGCGACGTGCGCCTGTCGCGGAGATGCGCACACGGCGGTCACATCGGTCACCGCGATGACCCCCGGAGTCAGTTGCGGGTCCGGCCTGGCGATGGCGCCGTGGAACGAGGCCGGGGGTATCGCCAGATCGATGGCAGGATTGGCCAGCGGCGGCGGCGAGCTGGCCACCGGCCGCGAGGTCGGGAAAAAGGGCGCAGAAGAATCGATTCGAGCGGACGCGCAGCCCGCCAAACCAATCATCAACATCGCTCCGGCCACGACACGGCCAACGTTCATCATGTGCAGCCTATGTTCGACAGGCCTGATCCGGCACCGACCGCAACGTTGTCGCAGCCGACCACCGTGCCGAGCGACGGGCTCTGCACGTAAATGGCATACCCCGGGCCATTCACGTTGGCGGTGTTGTGCTGAAAGACATTGTCCAGACCCCAGCCGCGGAGGATGCGGTGCACCTGGAAGCCATCGCCGACGCTCTCCGTCCCGTTGTTGCCGGTCACCGCCCAGCCATTGCCTTTCACGTTGATCCACGCTTTCGCAGCTGACGTGACCATGCCGACGCCAGAGAGCTGGTTCCCTGAGATCACGCCGCCGGTGGTGCCCTCTTTGATGTCGATGTTCTCGGCGGTCGTCATCGAGATGTCGTTGTTGCGAACGATGTTGCCGTTGCTGCCATCCGGGCCGCAGGAGCTCCAGAGACACCAATTCGAACGGGCCGTGCCCACGTAGATCCCCTCACCGAACTTGGTATTGAGCAGACCGGTGTTACGGATCACCATGCCTTCCACCGTGTTGTCACTGCTGAAGGAACGCAGATGGACCGCTTCGTCGCCGACATTCTGGACAGAGAGACCGGAGATGACATCGTGGTTGGCATGATCGGTCACGATGCCTTTCTGGCCGCCCTGGACGGTGAACCCGACCAGGTTCCACCAGGAGGCGCCGTCCAGGTGCAGCGTATAACCGAGCTTGATGTCCCCGCCGTCGAGCACTGCAGAGCGCGGGCCGCATAGAGTGATCGGGGCGTTGGCAGTTCCGGATACGGTCGTCGAGAACTGCCCTGCATACATGCTCGGGGCCAGGTCGAGGACAGCCCCGGGGGTCGCTGACTTAAGCGCAGCCCTCAGCTGAGCCACGCTGGACACCACCTGTCCGCCGGCTGGGCAGCTCGCAAGCGCCGGTCCACCACTGGGCAACGGTGAGCTGGACGTTGGCCCTTTTGCACTGGGATACGGGGTGCGCGCCGGCGACGGCACGGGGTGAACGGAGCTGCCACAGGACGCGGCGAGCAGGACGGTAGCCGCTGCGATCGGCACGAACCGCGAGGCCCGGGCGGCTGCGCGTGAAGACGGGAGGCTGATCATGCCGTGCCGACGTGGCCAGGTCGGTGTCCTCGGCCATCGTTGGCGGCGGTCGCGGACATCACGATCGGAAGCCCCCCAATCGGCTCCTGCGACGATCGGGAGATGGCCTGCCGGTGAGTCCGTCGCGGTCGATGAAGCCCCCCACTCGGCGGCTGCGACGATCGGGAGCTGGTCGGGCGCCGACTCCGTCGAGGTCGACCCCCTCGTGGGCGCGGCGCTCGGGAACGAGCGGATTCGAGGAGACCTGCTCGAGGGTGGGCGCATCTTGCACGTGCCACTTCGACTCCACGCCGGCGACGGTGACCTCTTCGAGCACGGGCATGCGCACCCCATGGCCATTGCCATTGCCGTTGCCGTTCGCCTGTCCATAGCCGTTGCCGTTGCCGTTGCCGCTGCCGTTGCCATGGCCGTTGCTGTGGCCAGTACCGTTGCCGTGGCCATTCCCGCTGCTGTCGCCAACGCTGTGATCATGGCCGCTGCCACTGCCTGGGGCATGCCCGTTGCCAAGACCAGTCACAGGTACAAGACCATACCCATTCGCCAGGGCGAGGATCTGCTGGGAGCTCTGCCACGGCACCGTGTGTCGATACGGCGCGGCCGGGCGGCGCCGCAGGCGGACCACGATCCACGAGATGATGACCAGCAGCAGGATGGCGACCCATGTGCTCAGCAGCGGGTGGAAGCGCAGGTAGCTGAGGACTGTGACCGTCGAACTGTGCACCCAGTCCTTGGTGTTGGTGGCGGTGAGTTGCACAGCCGGCGCACCGCCGCGAACGTCGATGGGTTGAAAGCCTTTCCCCGCGATCGTGTTGTCGTTGCCGACCACCCCGGGCGACGCACCGCGCACCGAGATGCCGAAGACGGTGATGCCGTCGAACTGGTTGGTCATGAGGCGTACGCCGGGCGAGTTGCGAATCAGCAACCCGATGCGTGCCTGCTCGAACATGTTGCCGGAGATGGTTGTTCCGGTGACGGCGGGGCCGATCGACAGCGCAACGCGGAGTCCGCAGCGTACCTCGTTGCCGAGCACTGACGTGGCTGAGGCGCCGCTGCGCACGGCGATCGCCGTGGCCACGCCGCACACGATGTTGTTGCGAACCATGGTGCCGCTGCCGCCTTCCACCAGGATGCCCGTGCGTCCATTGTTCTCCGCGTCGCCGAATTCGACGACGGTTCCGATCGATGCGGTTGTGCTGGCGCCGGAAGGCGACGCGCCGTTGACCAGGGGTTGGCCATTGAGGAGGAAGCCGTTACCTGCGTTGTGGATGGCCACGTCGCCGTACAGCACATCGGCGGTGGCACCGCGGCTGACCACGAAGCCGTTACCGCCGTTGCGAACCGCGGCACTGGAGGTGATGGTGCTGTTGTTCGCCTTGTTGTGGAGCCGAAGGCCGTCGAGCTCGTTGCTCTCGAACAGGTCGCCGTTGAACCCGACCCCTGCCGAACGAGAGACGAAGGCGCCGTATGTGTTGCCAATGAAGGTCGAGGACACCGCACCACCGCTGCTGGCTCGCGTGCTGATGCCCGTCCACGCCACCCCGCCCGTCCGCCCGCTCCAGAATCCGAGTGAGGATGCATGCACATCGGTCAGATCCAAGCGCCCCCCAACAGCGCGGATATACGGCCGCCCGTAGCCGCGATCCTGGGCTGCCTGGTTGTTCACCTCGTCCCATCCGGTGATGTTCAGCGCCGCCGTGCTCTGTCCGGCGAGCTCCAGCGTCCCACCCCAGGTGACCAACGAGCTGAAACCGGCGGTCGTGCTGTCCATGAGGAGTGTTGACATGCCGTCAGCACCACCCAACTTGAGGCTGGCCGACGGACGGACGAGCACGCTGTCGACGAGCAGGTACCCGCCGACTTGCCCCAATGGCACCACCGCCCTGGCGCTGAGGAGGTCAGTGAGCGTGTACGGATCAGGACGCGCGGTGAGAACCAGGGTCGGCAGGGCCCCAGGCACGACGAGGATCGCCGGAGCCACCATGCGGCTGGAGTGATGCAACAGGGTGCGCAGCCGGTTGTCTTCACCCGCAACCAGCGCGGCGCTGTGGGTGGCGTCGACGGTGGGTTGAGCCGCCGTCTGACCATCGGGCTGGATCGGCGTTGCCACCGATGACAGTTGCACAGCAGACAGCAGCTGTGGGGCGGCCGGTAGTGGCACGGCGGAGGTGTTCTGGGCAGACTGAACCCACGGCGGTGACGTGTTGGCGGTGAACAGCCAGGGGAGGCCGGCAAGCGCGGCGAAGAACACGACGGCTGCGAGGGCGGCGAACCTGCCGCCGCGACGCTTACTCAAGGACGGGGGTCCCACGGAGGCTTGCCGTGTCTTGCCCCTCGCCACCGATCAGGTCGGTGCGCCGGGTCAGCCAGCCCTGCTTGTTCATGGTTGCGAAGGCGTACGTCTTGACGAAGAGTGCGACAAAGACCGTCAAGATCGCGAGCAGCGGGAGGATGAAGATATCGCCGGGCCGCTCGCGCAGATGTGAGAGACCACGCAGGCCGCGTCCCAGCAGCAACCATCCGATGGCGATCGTCGCCACCCATTGCTCGGGATGGTAGAACCACCGCACCAGGTAGCTCATCGCGATTCCCATGGTCAGAGGTGTCAAGCACACCTGCAGCACCGAGATTTGGCAGATCAGCGGCTGTCGCCAGAGCCAGCCCTTCGACATCGCGGTCAGGTAACAACGGTACGAATTGCGGCTCCAACGGACCCGCTGCTTGAGGAAGGCGCCGAGCGTGTCCGGAAACATCGACAGCGTTCGGGCCGTCGACTGGTGCACTGTCTTGTACCCCGCGGCAAGCACCAGCCACGTCAGCCGGCCATCGTCGCCGGAAATGCACTTCTTGCCGAAGAAGAACTCGTACTCCAGGTGGCCGAGCAGCGGCCGAATGGCCGAGCCTCGATATGCCGCTGTTCTCCCCGACAGGCACGCCACAGCACCCTTGCGTGCTTGGGAGGGTACGTAGTCGAGGTAGCGGATGTCGATCATCCAGTCCGCCGCGCGTCGCCAGACACTGCTCCTGGGCAGATACGCGTTCTGCCGGGTTCCGACGCCGCCCACCTTCGGATCGGCAAACGGGGCCTGCACGGACGCGAGCAATCCGGGAAGCCACATCGTGTCGGAGTCGGTCAGAACGATCACCTCCGATGTCGCGGCGCGGATGCCCACCGCCAGGGCAGAGCGCTTACCCTCATGCGCGAACGGGACCACGCGCAGACGCGAATCGCCGTGCGCACGCAACCGGGCGATCACCTCGGTGTCCTTGACATCGGGGACCACGATGACCTCGGTCGGATCCTCTGCAAGCCACGAGGCGAGGCAACGTTCGATGATGTCCGGGTCCTCGCGGTACGACGGCACCACGACAGCGGTCGTTGTCTTGAATCCGACCGGCGCCGGCCGGTAGAAGTGCGACAGGGTTCTCCGGAACAGCCACACCGACCACGAAAGGAGACCCACCACCCCAATCGGCAGCAGTTGCCGGTACGACAGCACCTGCTGCCATGTGAGCGCGATCATGTGGCCGTTGTTCATGCCACGAACTCTCGGGCCAACTCGACTGCCGGCACCGAGTCGGTCGACCTCCGTCCCATTCGCGTGGTGACGCTGGGTCGCCCCATCGAGTAATAGCTGAACATGTGCTCGGCGACCGCTGCCGGCTCCAGGCAATTGCGACCGTCGACAATCACCCGCCGACGCACCAGCTCCCCGGCGCGCTTCCAGTCGATCGCAACGTATTCCGGCCACTCGGTGACGATCGCCACCAGGTCGGCGCCGGCCATCGCCTCGTAGGCGTCGTTGGCGAACTCGAGCCCGGGCAGCAGCTCGCGGGCAACCGGCATCGCCACCGGGTCGTGGGCGACGACGGTGGCTCCCAGTTCGAGGAGGCGACGTGCGATCGCGATGCTGGGGGCGTGGCGCATGTCGTCGGTGCCCGGCTTGAAGGCGAGGCCGAGCAGCGCGATGCGCCGGGTCTCGAGGTGATTGCCGATCGCGTCACGGATCTTCTGAACGAAGCGCATCCGCTGTTGCTCGTTCACCTCGATGGCGCTGCGCAGCATCCAGAAGCTGACGCCTTCGCGGCGGGCAGCGTCCTCGAGAGCAGCGACGTCCTTGGGGAAGCACGAGCCCCCAAACCCGAGTCCGGCCTGCATGGACGCGCTGCCAATGCGCGGGTCGAGGCCCATCCCCATGGCCACGTCGTCGACATCGGCGTCGAGGAGGTCGCAGAGGTTGGCCATCTCGTTGATGAACGAGATCTTGGTGGCGAGAAACGCGTTGGAGCCGTACTTGATCAGCTCAGCGGTGGTGTTTCCGGTGCGCAGCACCGGGCTCTGGAAGGGGTTGAGAACGCTGACCACCCGCGCGATCGCGTGGGCATTGTCCCCTCCGACGACGAGGCGGCTCGCCGTGTTGATGTCGTTGATCGCCGTGCCCTCGCGCAGGAATTCGGGCGACGAGACCACCTCGATCGGCGCCGTCGACAATCCGAAGAGTCGCCGCAACCGGCGGGCGGTGCCGGGTGGCACCGTGCTCTTGATGATGACCACGGTGCCCGGCTGGGCGGCGGCCGCGACCTGCGCGGCCACGACGTCGAGCGCGCGGAGGTCGGCACGGCCATCGGGGAGCGACGGTGTGCCCACGGCGATCATCACCATGTGGCTCTCGCGCAGCGCACCGTCGAGGTCAGCCCGTACCGCGAGCGCGCCCCGGGCGATGACATCGGCGAGGAGCTCGCTCAGCCCCGGCTCGAAGATAGGCGACTCACCGCGCGCGATCATGTCGCGGCGGCCGGCGTCGACCTCCACCAGTGTCACATCTCGTCCAGCACCGGCCAGGCAGGCACCGGTCACCAGGCCGACATACCCGGCTCCGACAATCACCAGCGGCTCCAGCGTGCCCGTGTATGCGGCTACGTCCACCCCCATCTCCCCCACGAGTAGTTCTCCTACATGAGCTACCTGTGCCCGGGGAGACCTTTGGCCCAGCCCAGACCGGCGATGTGGATCGTACAGGAAAACTGACGGGTTAGCAACGATTGCGTTGCTTGCTGCCTTCGCTCCGTTAGGACGGCCCCGTGCAGCCACCGTGTGGAAGGCGGATCGTCACCCCACGCGGCGCAGCTCAGACGCCGCAGAGGACCTCGGTGGCGTAGAAGTGCATCTCGCGGGCCATCGCCCAAACGATGCGGCTCTCGTACCCCGGGATCTCCATCGAGCGGATGGCGGCGATGGCGAACACGAAGTCGTCGACACCGGGTCGGGTCGTTGCCACCACCGCGGTGACGGGCGTGGCGGCGTCGGCACCGAGCCATCTGACCGCGATGTCAGTCAGCCCCCCGCGCAGGGCACTGACGTCGAACTCAAGTCGCGGCGGGAAGAACTCGGGAGCCTCGAGTGCGTCCGCCTTGGTGATGGAGCTCGCTTTGGCGGCTGACTCGGGTTCGACCTGGGGAGCGTCAGGCTCGGGTGCCGGCTCCGCCGGGAGCGCGGCGGCCTTGAACCACACCGGCATTGGCGGTGCCGGAAGGTCGGCGGGTCCGGCACCCTCGGAGACGCCGGCCCCATCCTCGCTGTCGTACGGGGCGGCGATGCGGAGCACGGTCGCTTCAGTCTCGATCTCCGAGAAGATGGCACCGACCTCGGCGGCGGCGTCCGGCCCGGCCGCAGCCTCGATGGCGACGGGGCCCTCCTCAGGGGCGCTCTCATGCGCCGGCTCGATCGGGGCAGCCGCGTCCTCTGCCGGCGCGGTGGCGTCGCCGGCCGCCGTCCAGATCGCATTGATCCTTCGCTGTTCGATGCCCAGCAGCACCAGCCCCCCGACGACAGGGACGGTGAGCAGCGGCGCGGCCGCTACCCGGCCGGCGCGACCGGTGGCGGTGATGCCGGCGTGTTCCTCGACCGAACGGAGGCGGCCCAGGCTGGTCCGCACCGCGGCAAGCCGGAAGGGCAGGATCAGGGTGATATAGAGGACGGCGAGACCGCCGACCAGGTAGTACGTCTGCGCGCTGGTCAGCTGCCGGTCGAACGGCAGATGAATGGAGCGGCGGGTGCTCGCCAACAGCACACCACCGGCCAGGGCGATCATCAGGGCCGCCAGCCAGGCCACGAAGCTCGCCAGGGTGCTGCGAGCGGGCTGGGCCTGCAGCTTGGGGTCGAACGCCTCCAGCTCCCGGTTGGTTCGGTGGTGCCAGACGAGCGCGTAGATGCCCAGCGAGAGCACCACACGCACCGGCACGAGCAGGGCCGGGCGCGTCGGCCCGACTGGACCGAACCACGATCGCGAAGGCGCGGGCGTCGCCGACGGCAGATCGACGTCGAGGCCAGTAGCCGGCAGCGGCTGCTGCTGGGATGGCGACGCCGCCGGCTCACGGGTGGACCAGGTCACCACCTCTCCATCTGCTTCGACAGCAGGGGCCTGGGGCGGTGGCTGCGGGGACGGCGCTGTGGCGACGTCCTCCCGACCGGGCATGCCGACATATGCGAAGGCCAGGTCAAATGTCGGACCCGCCTCAGGTGTCGTCGCTTCCCCGTCGGCGCGCTCCGCGAGCGGTGCCGGGGGCTCCTCGGCCGGCATTTCCTGCGACGGTGCGTCGCCAGCGGTCGCCGGGATGACCAGCGCGCCCGGCTCGCGAAGCAGCTTGCGCAGCACGCTGAGCATCCGGTGATCGTCAACGCGGTACGCGGTCAGAACCCCCACACGCGAGCCCATCAGCTCGCGAGCCGCGTCGTCTCCGAACAGGCGGCGACCGCCGGTCATCCAGACGGCGTCGGCAAAGGCGCCTCCGGTGACGAGCGCAGCCGCGTGCGGCTTCGGACGGGTCAGCACCAGCAGGCAGTCGGGCAGCAGCGGCACCATGGCCTCGAGGTCGAGGACGTTGGCCATCGCGTCCGACCAGAGCACCGGGCCGAGGGGCAGCGGGGGGAAGTCCGTATCCGGGGGACCAGATCCGTTGGAGCTGGACGGTGCATCGGCCTCGAACAGCGCGATGAGCTCGTCAGCGGTGAGATCCAGGGTCTCCTCGGTGACATCGGCGCGGCGCCAGGTGGCCACGTAGATCTCGGTCGGAAGCTCGGCTACCAGCGCGGTCAGCGCGTCGTCCCCCGCCAGGATGCGCCCATCGGCCATCTCGAAGGTGACGTGGCGGGGATGGCCGCACCTGAAGAAAACGCTGGCGTGAGCACGGTCCCAGGCGACGTCGAGGGCTCCAGTGCGCTCGCGGTCGCCGGCTGCCGAGATCTCGCGCAACATCATGGCGTGCGAGGAAGTTGCCATGTGCTCGATCCTAACTTGGCCCCAGCGCACGTCATCACGCCAGCGTCACCGGGAGGTGGCGCGGCAACGACGGTTTGACACAGTTCCCCGACGCCGCCGCCCGCCCCGACCGCGCGGTTCGGCCGGCCGGGTGCTCGAATACGCCCGCGGGAGTAGTTGAGGTCGCCGATCTCCCCCGCCGGGAGTACCGAAAGCCGACGCCGCCAGGGGACGACAAGGCCCGCCACCCAAGGATGACCATGGGCGCTCCAGGCCAGTACAGGAGGACTCCGAGCACATGGGCGGTGGACGGGTCATCGACGTGTACCCGCGTCATGCTGTCGCCAGCCTCGGCGCGTGGGCGCTCTACCTGGACGGCAGCCACAGCGCCCTGCAGAAGGCGCGGCGGCGGCGGCTTGTCACCCACACCCGCGCCCGCGGCCAGCGGTTGCTGGTCTCCGAAGGCCAGGCGGAGCCATGGGAGACGGTCACCACTCCTCCGAATCCCGCCGGGGGTGCAATGTCCAGCTGCCCAGTCGAGCGCGTCATCGAGAACTACAACGACTGCATCCGCTGGACTCAGCAGACCGTTCCCCGCCTGTATGCGTACATCTTCTGGGGGGCTGAGTACTGGCTCCTCCGTGAATCGAGCGGCGACCCGCGCTACATGCAGGCCTTCGGCCGCATCCTGGAGGAGAGCGGCTGACTGCGAGGATCGATCGCACCGGGGTGGTGCTCACCGCCCTGTCGGCGGCATTCTTCGGCAGCCTGGCGATCTACGGCAAGGACGCCGATCGGATCGGCATCCCGCTGACCGAGCTTCTGGCCGTCAGGTTCGGCGCCGCGGCGGTGATCCTCTGGGCCATCGTGCTGGTGCGCCGTGAACGTGTGCGGTTGGGATGGCGCACCACCGGCCTGGTCGCCATGGGGCTCCTCTATGTGGGCCAGGCGGCCACGTACTTCACCAGCCTCAAGACCGTGCCCGCCGCGGTCACCAGCATCCTTCTGTATCTCTACCCGGTCGCAGTCATGCTGCTTGCCGCCGCGTTTCTCGGCGAGCGACTGAATCGAGTGCGTGTGGGGGCGCTGCTGCTCGCCGTCCTCGGCGTGTTCACCGTCGTCAACCCGTTCAGCGCGCACGGCACCATCGATCCCGCCGGCCTGCTCTTCGGGCTCGCCACCGCCGCCATCTACGCGACCTACATCCTCGTCGGACGCGTGCTCCTCCGCGACGTCTCGTCGGTGGTGGCCACGGCGTTGATCGCGACCACCGCGGGTGTGGTGCTGGCGGCGGCGGCCGCGCTGCACGGCCAGTTGCGCCCGCTCAGCTCAGGTGGATGGGCGCTCGCCCTGTCGATGGCGGTGGTGGCGACGGCGATCCCGGCGACCATGTTCCTCGCCGGGCTGGCGCGCGTCGGGGCCACGCGCGCCGCGATCATCAGCACACTCGAGCCGGCGACGACTGTCATCCTCGCGGCGCTGCTCCTCGGTGAGGACCTCGGGCCGGTGCGCCTCGTCGGTGGCGGCCTCATCCTGGTGGCCGCCGTGGTCGTCGCCCGCAACGTGCCGGCCGACCTCGCCGAGGCCCGCGTTCGCGAGTGAGCGCGCCCGCCTGACGCATCTCAGGGCGCCGCGGGCTTGCCCCCTGCCGGGTGGTCCTCGGCGGCTGGCTCGTCCATCGGGTCGACAGCGCCGGCCACCTCGTGCTCGGCGAGCTCGTCGGGATGGATGGCGGCGTGCACCGCGGCGGCCAACTCCTCGAACGGGATGGCCAGCTTGTTGACCTCGCCACTCTCTTCGGCGACCACCTCCTCCGCAGCCGCTTGCGCGGCGTCGAGCCGCTCACGGAGGCTGTGGTGTTGCGGGCCGGTGTCCTCGTCGCTCATGCGCGGCATGGTACGGGGTTGGCGAGAACCTCGCGATAGACGTCGGCCGTGGCCCGAGCGGTCGCGTCCCAGCTGTAGCGCTCCCCGGCGCGGCGCAGGGCCGTCTCGCTCAACCGAACGCGCAGGCCAGGGTCATCGAGAAGGCGGCCGATCGCCCGCGCCAGCGCGCCGGCGTCGCCAGGCGGCACCAGCAGCGCCGTCTCGCCATCGCCACCCACCACCTCGGGGAGCGCGCCGGCGGTGGTCGCCACCAGCGCGACGCCGCAGGCCATCGCCTGCACCGCCGGGATGGAGAAGCCCTCATAGAGCGACGGCACCACCGCAACCTCTGCCTCAGCGTAGTGCCGGGCCACTGCGGCGTCATCGATGCCGTGAACGAAGCGCACCGTGTCAGCCAGTTGCAGTTCGCGGACCGTCCGCTCGACGGCTCCGCCGCGGCGTGCTGCGCCGAGGAGCACAAGCTCCACCGCCCGCCGTGTGCGCAGTGCTGCCACCGCATGCAGAAGCGGCACTACTCCCTTGAGTGGGACGTCCGCGCTGGCCACCGCGAAGATCCGACCGGGCACCCGCGCGGTGCCCGGGTGCGGCGCGAACACCTCATCATCGACCGCGACGGGGATGACCCGGATGCGCGCCGGATCCACTCTCATCCGGTCGATGATGTCCCGCCGTGACTGGGTGCTGACCGTGATCACGCGCGGCAGCCGGCGCGCGACGCGATCCTGCATGGTGTGGAACTGGTACCAGCGACGCAGCGTCAGCCGGCGGCCACGGTGCTGCTCGCGTGCCAGCTCGAGATCGCGATCGATGACCACGGCGTGGTGCACGCTGGCGACCACCGGGACGCCGGCCCGATGCAGACCGAGCACTCCCCAACCCAGACACTGGTTGTCGTGGACGATGTCGAATTGCGCACGACGCGCGAGCAGGACTCGGCGCGCGCGCAGGCTGAAGGTCAGTGGCTCAGGAAAGGCGGCGGTGCAGAGGGTGAGGTATTCGAGCACGTCGATCCAGTCGCGGAACTCGTCGCGGCGCGGCAGGCGGAACGGATCGTCGGTGCGATACAGGTCGAGGCTGGGCACGCGCACCAGCGGAACTCCGTCGCTGAGCACGGGATACGGCTGCCCCGCGAAGACGGTGACCTGGTGCCCGAGGCGCCGCAGCGCCGCGGATAGATGACTGACATACACGCCCTGGCCACCGGAGTACGGGTTGCCGCGGTACGCGAGCAGGGCGACACGGAGGAGGGTGGGATCGGACACGGCCGGGCGATGCTACTCGGGCAGCGCCATCGCAGCGCGCGGATCAGGGGGCTGGGCGCTATCGTCAGGACGATGCTGGAGATCGCACATCCCACCCTGCCTGCCTCGGTGATGAGCGCCGCCGACCTCGACAGCGCTCGGGCTGCTCGGGGCTTCATGCCCGACGCGGAAGGGCTGGTGTTGCATCGCGCGGCCGTGGGCGCCGCTCCATGTGGTGCCATGCTCGAGGTCGGCGGCTACTGCGGCAAGTCGGCGGTCTACATCGGCAGTGCCGCACGCGAGCACGACGGTGTCCTCTTCAGCATCGACCATCATCGCGGCTCCGAGGAGAATCAGCCCGGCCAGCTCTACTGCGACGCGGCCGTGATCGATCGTCGCACCGGGCGGATCGACAGCCTGCCTCACCTGCGGCGCACGCTCGAGGATGCTGGGCTCGAGGATTGGGTGATCGTGGTGGTCGGCGACTCGATGTCGGTGGCGCGGCACTGGTGCACACCGCTGTCGCTCCTCTTCATCGACGGCGGCCACACCGAGGCGGCGGCGCACGCGGACTACATGGGGTTCTCACCGCACCTCGACGACGGCGGGCTGCTGGTGATCCACGACGTCTTCCCCGACCCCGCCGATGGCGGCCAGGCTCCCTTCCACGTCTACCGCCGTGCACTTGACGACGGCTTGCGCGAGCTGACCGTCGAAGGCAGCCTGCGCGTGCTGCAGCGCTAGGTGGTTGCGTTGAGCAGCTCAGCGACCACCCCGCCGCTGACCGCGTCGGCCGCGAGCACCACCGCGGCTGCGGTCCAGCTGGGCTGCTCATCGGGGGGGAAGATGCAACCGTCGGTGAAGTTGGCGCCCGTCCAGTAGGCGGCGTCGTCACCGCGAAGGTGTTGCGCCCATTCGAGCAGCTCCGCGGCACGTTCGCCGTCGCCACAGCGCACCATCGCCAGGGCCAGCTCGCACGTCTCCGCAGCGGTGATCCAGGGGCGGTCCGAGACACAGCGAACCCCGCGTTGCGGCACCACGAAGTCCTCCCACCGCGACTCGATCCGCTGGTGGGCATCGCTCCCGGTGATGACACCACCGAGCACCGGGTAGTACCAGTCCATCGCCCAGCGGCGCTTGTCCTCAAAGCTGTCGGGCGCGCTGCGCAGGGCGTGCGCCAGGCGGTCCCGTGCCACCGTCCACTCCGGGTGGGGCACGCCGAGTGCCTCGCCGAGTCGCGCGGCACACGCCAGGCTGAGGTGCACGCAGGAGGAGCCGGTCACCAGGCCGCGGCGCCACGGTCGCCCGGCCGCGTCGCACGCCCACCACAGCGTGCCGTCCTCGCCCTGCAACGACAGCACGAAGGCGAGTGCGCGTTCCACGCACGCAAATCCCGCTCGCAACTCGGTATCCGCCGCGCCACAGAGCAGGTGCAGCCACAGCCCGGTGGCAAGGTACGCGCACAGGTTGGTGTCGAGCGTCGGGTCGATCACCTGGCCGTTGCGATACGCGGCAGGCCAGGCGCCGTCCGCCCGTTGCACCCTGGCCAGCCACGCGTAGGCACGGGACGCCTCGTCGCACCGGCCGCCGACGTCAAGCGCCATCGCCGCTTCGACGTGGTTCCACGGATCGACCTGGCCGCCGGTGTACCAGGGGATGCTGCCGTCGGCGTGCTGGACGCGGGCGATGGCGGCCACGGTTGCGCTGACATCGCCGTGTGTCAGCGAGGCACCGATCATCGAGTGGTGGCGATCGTCGGCCGCTGCGCGTACACCACCACGCTCTTGCCGAGGACGGGGTTGAGAGCGCTCTCGACGGTGCGGGTCCAGCGTGGACGGCGCGTCAGGTCGTAGACGAGAAATCGGTGGTACAGTCTCGCCGCCAGCGCCTGGTCGCGCGACATGCCGAGCGCGCAGCGCAGCCACCAATACGGCGAGTGCAGGGCATGCGCGTGATGATGCGGCCCGGTGATCACCAACCCCGATCGGCGCAGTCGTTCGACGAGCTCGCGCCGCCGGTAGATGCGGATGTGTCCTCCGGGCACTTCGTGGTACTCGCTCGACAGCGCCCAGCAGACTCTTTCCGGCCACCATCGCGGCACCGTGACCGCCAGCACCCCGCCGGGTCGCAGCACTCTGCCCAGCTCGGCGATGGCCGCCGAATCGTCGTGGATGTGTTCGAGCATCTCGGCGGCGATGACGACGTCGAATTCGGCTTCGTCGAAGGGCAGGTTGCGCGCGTCGGCGACGACGGTGCGCAGGCTGCCGCCGTCGGCGACCTCGCCCGCGAGAGCCATGGCGGCGGCCATTCGCTCAACCTCGATGAGCGCCGCGCCGTCGACGTCGGTGGCGGTGACCTCGGCACCGTGGCGGAGTGCCTCGAATGCGTGGCGCCCGTTGCCGCAGCCCACGTCGAGGACACGCATGCCCGACCGGAGCCGCAGCCGGGCGAAATCGACGGTCAGCACGGCTCAGGGCGCGCTGTAGCGATTGCACAGGACTGACTGACCACGGGCTGACACGGTAGCGTGCCGGTCACCTAGTCCGCTGTCACCGCCCTATTGCGACGTACGCTCAACTACCATGCTGTTGATGGCGTCAGAGCGCGACGCGCGGAAGGCAGCGTCCGATCTTCTGTCGCGCATCCTTGAACGTTATGATCCCGCCGCTTTCGATGTGCCGGATCGCGAGGCGCGCGTGCGCCTTGTCGTCGTTGGCGGCAGCGGCGAGGAATGGGGCTGGGACACGGTTCTTACCGGCGGCGAGGCGCGGCTTGTGCCCGCCACCGGCCGCAGACGTCCCGATGCGCAGCTGTCTGCCGACCTGGCAACCTGGGGCCACATCGCCGACGACGTGCGTGCCGGCCTGACCGCGTACCGCGCCGGGCGGCTCACCATCCGATACAACCTGCACCTGGCGGTCGGCCTGCTCGCCGCCACCGCGACGCGTGAGCGCGGCCGGCTCGAGGTGCACTTCGCGTCCACCTCCGCGGGCCGCGTTTCGACGCTGGTGGCGGGCGTCGGCGACCCGGTGGTGATGATCCACGGTTTGGGAGCGACCAAGTCCTCGTTCCTGCCCACCATCGCCGCGCTGTCGCCGTCCTTCCGCACCATCGCCATCGACCTTCCCGGCTTCGGCGACGCATCCAAGCCGCTGGGCGCCGCCTACGACGCCGCGTTCTTCGCCCGCTCGGTGGTCGACGCGCTCGACACCATGGCGCTGCCGCGCGTCCATCTCGTCGGTCACAGCCTAGG
>DATBPD010000023.1:0-129251 GCA_036561525.1 Candidatus Dormiibacterota bacterium
CCAGTCTGGCGACAGCTCGGTGAGGCGCCGGAGCAGTGGAAGCCAGAGGTCCGCACGCTGCGAGTTCGAGGCCAGCGCCATGGGCGTTACTGTACCGGATTCAATAGCCGGCGACCGAGTCGACAACCCCAACAAGTTCCAGACCATGCTGAAAACGACGCACGTTCTCGCTGACTCGCTCGGCAAGCATTTCAGTCACATAGGAGACTGAGTCGGCGCAATGGGATGTCACCAACACATTGTCAAGTGACCAAAGCGCATGGTCGGGAGGCAATGGCTCAGGATCGGTGACGTCCAAACCGGCGGCTCTGATACCGCCCGTCCGCAGCGCGACAACGAGCGCCTCGGTGTCAACTATCGCCCCGCGTGCCACATTGACCAGGATGGCAGCGGCAGGCAAGAGCTCAAGCTCATGCCTGCCAATCAGTCGGTGAGTCTCCTTGGTCAGAGCCAGTGCAACCACAAGCACGTCAGTATTGGGCAGGACATCATGGAGCTGCGCGGTGGATACAGTCACGTCGGCATCGGCAAGGCGTGTCTGACGACGTCGAACAACCGTGACGTGACATCCGGCCGCATGAAGCAGTCGCGTGAGAATGATCGCAATCCCCCCAGCGCCGAGAATGGTCACGCGCTTGCCCGCAAGTGTTTCCGGCTCGCTCCCGTGCCACTGACGTTGCCGGGCATGCTCGACAACATGACGCAGGCTGGCGAGGATCAACATCAACGCGTGCTCAGCGACCTGAACGCCAAAAGCTCCCTTGGCAGATGTGAAGATCACCGGTCGCGAAAACGCATTGGGCCCGAATGTATCCACTCCAGCGGCTGACAGCTGCACCCACGCGATCTGTGGATTCGCATCAAGAAGAGTGAGCAACCGTTGTGAGTCGGCGACTGCCAGCCAGAGGAGGGCATTGGCGCGTGATACGGGAACAACCGAACCTCCTGCCGCCTCGACGACAGCGGTCAGGTGCTCCCTTCGTCGTCGAGCGACTTCCTCATCGACGCGAGTCCCCAGTTCCGCACCGACTGGCTCGATCGACACCCGCGCATCCACAGGGAACACCTCAGACTGCTGAGTGATGGCGGTTCTCGACGAAGGCCGCAGCCGGCGGTCTCATCTCGGGATGCCCAGGAAGGACCCCTGGTGCAACGATTTCGCCGCTGACGCCCCGGCAAGAATGAGCGAATTCTGGAACTCGCTGAGCAAGAGCTCAAGCACCCGCTGGGCGCCTGCGCAGCCGCCGACTGCCAAGCCCCAGTAAAGCGGCCGCCCCACCATGACAGCGGCTGCTCCCATGGCCATGGCCCGGAAGACATCGGGACCCCGACGAATGCCGCCGTCGACCAGGACGTCGCCGCTACCCGCCAGAGCTTGAGCGATGGCCTGAACGACGGTTGCTGTTGCCGGCGCTCCGTCCAACTGGCGCCCCCCGTGATTGGAAACCACAACCCCCGCTGCGCCCTCGGCGACCGCTCGCTCAGCATCGTCAACGGCCAGAATACCCTTGACCAAAACGGGCACGTGATACTGCGATGCCATGTCCGCTATGTCACGCCACTCAAGCTGCGCGTCCATGAGCCGCCCCACATGCGCAACCGGAAGAGCGCCGCCATCTGTGCCGCGGCTTACAGCGGGCACAACAGCATTGACAGCATAAGCTGACCGCACCTCCCGATCTCTGACCCCGGGGATGGGGCTATCGACGGTCACAACCAGTGCCTCATACCCAGCGGCCAGCGCCGCCTCGATCAGATGCCGCGTTGCACCCCGATCGGTGAAGACGTACACCTGAAACCACCGGGTCACCTCGGGAACCGCTGCTGCGACCTCGGGCGCATCGACCGTGGAAAATACGGAGAGGCAGAGAGTGGTTCCGGTCGCTGCCGCGGCCTGCGCCATGGCAATCTCACCATCGGGTGTGGCAATGCGCTGATACGCCATGGGGGCCACGACAAGAGGATGCGGCAGCAACTTGCCCAAGACAGTCGTGCTCGTGTCGGGAGTGACGGCACCGGTGAGCATCCGGGGCACAATCGGGATCCGGCGCCACGCAGCCACGTTCTCGACGAGTGTCCACTCGTCCATGGCTCCTCCCGCGATGTAACCGTATGTACCGGCCTCCAATACCTCCCGGGCGGCCGATTCGAAATCCGACAACGTGGTGGGCAGGCGATTCACGGTTCGCGGCTCCGCGCGGACAGCACATACCCCAGCCAGCGCCGGGAGATGAAGGACTCCGAACGCAGGCGCTCGAGCCGTGTCCACTGGCGGCATACCGGGGTCAATGGCGCGCAGGTTGCGGGGCCAGGGTACACGCCCTTCATTGTCGCCGGAGCGCGGTGAGCTGCGTCCGACAACCACGCGGTGAATTCTGGCCGAGCCCGGTTGCCCTGCCGCCGCCTCGATGCTCGACGGGTGGCGCCGCGGCTGCAGACTGCCCCAGGCGTGGAGCGGGCACCGCCGCCCCGGCTAGATGCCCAGAGGACGACGAGGTGGCCCGCCGACCGGCGCCGGCACCGAAGCCAGCGCAATGGCCGCTACGATACCGCCTCTGCCACCGCAATGAGGTGCCATGCGCACAGTCACGCGCGCGCTCACAACGTTGAGCCAAATCGGAGGGCCGGGACCGACGCTGGCTGCTGATCTCGACCTCTTGCGCTCCATGCGGCGGAGGGATGCGGTGCGCCACTGGCGACGCCGGAGTGCGGCCGTCCGGTCGAGTCTCGACCGCGCGAACGCGAACCTGTACCAGACGATCTGGAACGATGCCGCTGTCGCGGTTGGTGCTGATGTGAAGCAGATGGGTGAAGGTTTCCTGCTGCTCCGCCGCGGCTCCATGCAGACCATCGTCTGGCGGCACCTCGTGATGATCGATCACCAGGTTACGCAGCGATTGTCGATGAACAAGCCGCTCAGTCAGCGACTGCTGTCGACCGCAGGTCTCCCAGTGCCTGACGGTCTTACGTTCGACTTCCATGATCTCACGCTCGCGCGGGCATTCGTCGAGGGCTCTAGCCTGCCGTGCGTGGTGAAGCCGGCGGGCCAAGCGTCTGGAACCGGGGTGACCTGTGGCGTCGAGAGCCGGGACGACCTCGAACGGGCGGCCGTGCGCGCCGCACGCTGGGGCCGAGAGCTGCTCGTCGAGCGTCAGGCTCAAGGCGGGGAATACCGCGTGCTCGTCCTGGACGGCGAGGTCCTCGGCGCAGTGCGCCGCCGCGCCACGCAGGTGCACGGCGATGGGCGGTCCAGCATCGGCGACCTCATCCATGCGGAGAACGAACGGCGCATCACCAGTGGATGGGCCTCGGGCGGCCGTGTGCTGAGCGTGGACCTCGACTGTCTGCTGACGCTTCGTCGGGCGGGGTACTCGCTGGGGTCGGTCCCCGCCGAAGGCGCCGTTGTGACCGTCAAGACCAGCGTGCATGAGAACCGAGCAGAGGACAACGAGACGGTCACTCACATCTCGGAGCCTCTGGCCGGGGACGTGCGGCGGGCGGCTGCCGCACTCGAGCTGCGGTTGGCGGGAGTCGATTTGATGACGCCTGATCCGTCTACGACACTCGACCAGAGCGGGGGCGTGATCCTGGAGGTGAACCATCCGGCCGGTCTGCACTTTCACTACCAGGTGGCCGATCCCAAGACAGCGACACCGGTGGCGGTTCCGATCCTCAACTCCCTCCTGGGTTGATCTCCCGCGACGTTGGTGACACAGAAGGAGCCCTGAACTCGGCAAGGTGAGGTTGTTCACACCAACCCGCTGAGGAGGGCTCCCGGGTGCATTCTCACCCGAACGTTGCCAGCTGGCTCCGGCATCGTCTGTCAATCGCATGCGCGCTGGGCCCGCGCTCCCGGTGACGTACCGGCTCTGACCGCCGTCACTCCGCGCGTGCTTCCTCAGCGACCTCGGCGTGCCGGGCAAACCAGCCGCGCGGGTCCGTCTTGCTGCGGGCCGCTGACCGTGCTGGCAGGTGCCGCGATCCACTTGAAGCACGATGCAGCATCGCAATGAGCACCACGACCGTCGCCCCCCACGCCAGGGCGCCGGGCTTGGTCGCAAAATTTGCCCAGTCACCAATCACGGAGTCGGTGGCGTGATACCACGGGAAACCCCCGGACCAGACTGTGTACACCACGAACAGGAGAACGCCAGTGGCCGCGTACCACAGAAGGGCCGGTCCAAACGCGATGGCAACGACCCACGGCACCGGCCGCGGATATAGCCAACGATGAACGGGGGATGGTTGAATTGAGGGTCGCTCCGGTACAGACCCAGCCCGCCGTTGCGGACCGCCTCGCCCAAGAACCGTTCCCACCTCGTGACATCATCGGTGCCGAACGTGGTGTAGGCGAAGTACAACTTGATGATCGTGGCCACGGCAAGTAGTGCGAGCAGCACTCGTGACCAGGACCGCACAGCCGGCGAACCACCGAAATTGTGCCGTCGGATCGACGTCGCGTGGGCGATCATCGCCCAGGCGTTGCCGGCCTTCCTGCGGCTCGTCGGGAGGCTGTCAAAGACCGGAAGAGCCACACCCTGCATTCTGATGGTGCGAGTGGAATGGCACGAACTGCTCAGTTACGAAACGGTATTCGCGTGGCATCGACACCACTTCATCGGCCGGGCAGCGCGGACGCTCTGTCAACGTCTATGTGCCGGGCGTCGACCCCGAGGGAGCACCGGCGCCTATTGGAGCCGCCTGGTGTTGGGCGCAAGCGTGGCGCGCCGTCGTCGCGCCGCCTTCTCCGGGATCAGCTTGCCAGGGTTCATGATCCCGGAGGGGTCCAGCTGCGCTGCGAGCCCGCGCAGCGCCGCCACTCCGTCAGCACCGATCTCGCGCTCCAGGTAGGCCAGATGGTCCGTCCCGACCGCGTGATGGTGGGTGATGGTGCCGCGATTGTCGAGGATCGCAGCGCACGAGGCCGCCTTGGCACGCGTCCAGCGCGCGCCCGGGTCGGTGCCCGCACGCGCCAGCACGGTGAAGTACAGCGACGCCCCCGACGGGTACACGTGCGACACGTGGCAGCCCACCACTGGCGATGCATCGCGCAACTCCTCGCACAGCGTGCTTGCGACGATCTCATGCAGCGACGTCAGGTTGGCCCACGATGTCGCCGTCTCCAGCGTCTCCACCAGCACACCGACATCCATCAGTGCGTCGCGCAGGTAGGGACCGTGGAAGCGCTTCTCCAGCCACGATTGCCCCGGCGAGGCACCGAGCGCGATGCCGTGGTGGCACCGGATCAGTGCGCGTGCCTCCGCCTGCCGTGCCCCGGTCAGCAGCGCATCGCTGTCCCATCCGACCACAAGAAGGCAGCCTTCGTGGTGGCCGCGCATGCTCAGGTAGCGGCGGCCGAGCGCCTCCCTCATGCCACCGTGCCACGCCATCGCCATGCCCACCCGCGTCTCCTCGGAGTCGCCGAGGCGGGCCACGTCAGGCGCGATGTGGGCCTGCGCCATCGCGCGCAGGGCGGCCACACCCTCATCGAAGTGCGCGAACGACCATGCCTCGTAACGCTGCTGGGTGGGACGTCGTCGCACTCTCACGGTCACCTCGGTTATCAGCCCGAGCCGGCCCTCCGAACCAAGCACGAGCTGGCGGATCGACGGCCCCGCAGCGGTCGCCGGGTGCCCGGTGACGACCAATCTCCCCGATGGTGCCACCATGCGAAGGCCGAGGACGATGTCGTCGAAGCGCCCGTAGCCGCTCGATGCCTGGCCGGCGCTGCGCGTGGCCGCGAAGCCGCCGAGCGTGGCGTACTCGAAGGACTGCGGAAAATGTCCGAGGGTCAAACCGCTCTTCGCGAGGGCGAGCTCCGCCTCGGGGCCGGTCATGCCGGCCTGCAGCGTTGCCACCAAGGACAGCGGCTCGACGGCAAGGCAGCTGGTGAGGCGTCGTGTGCTCAGCGCGATGACGCTGCGGTGTGCGCCGCGCAGCGCGGTGACGCCGCCGACAACCGAAGTCCCGCCGCCGAACGGCACCACCGCGCAATCGGCGCCTGCGCAGGCGCGCAGGACCGCGGCGATCTCCGCCTCATCCGCCGGCCGCACCACCGCATCAGGCGCGCAGCCGATGTCGGTGCCGCGCAGCCGCAGCAGGTCCAGGTAGCTGCGTCCCGCTGCGTGCCTCAGCCGGCTCTCGTCGTCGACGTGCACCGCCGGCGCGCCGCAGATCCCGGCCAGCTCGGCGAGCAGCGGCGCATCAGCCAGCGCGCTGCGCGGCAGCACCACCGACTCTCGTCGTGGTCGCGGCAGGCGTGCGCCGAGCTCGATGCCCATCTCGTCGTGGAGCAGCGCGGCCAGGCCCATCGGCACCTCGGTGTCGCGGTCGCCCCAACCCCACCAGCGCAGCGGTGGTGACGCCGAGCTCACGCCGCGAGCCGCTCGAGCAGATGCCTGGCCAAGGGCTCGGCGCGGCGGCGCTCGGTGGGCACCAGCCCAAGCCGCACGCGGCGATCGAGGAGGTCGTCCATGTCCATGGCGCCCTCATGGTGCACGCCAAACACGAGCTCGACACCGAGAACCGGGGTCCCCGCGAACAACGGCTCGAGCAGCGAGCTGTCGCCGGCCGCCAGACTCGCCACCAGCGGGGCTTCGCTGCCGAAGCGGCGCACCAGCCGCGGGGGCAACGTGCGCAGATCACCAGCCGCCGCCGGGTCTGCGCCGACCAGCGGCAGCGACGCCGTGGTGCTGTGCGGTCCGCCATGCCGCTGCACGATGCGGTCAACGGCATCTTGGGCCATGCGCCGGTAGGTGGTGAGCTTGCCCCCCACCAGCGTCAGCAGGCGTCCGTCGGCGCTCTCGATGATGGCGTGGCGTCGCGAGATATCGGCCGTGGCACCGGCGCCGGTGTCGAGCAGCGGCCGGAAACCCGCGTAGCGGCCGAGCACGTCGGCAGGTGTCAGCCGACGCTGCAGAACCCGCGACAGAGTGTCGAGCAGAAACGCCTCCTCCGCCGGGGTGACCGCCGGCTCGTCGGAGATCTGGCCGCGGTAGTCGTCATCCGTGACGCCGACGATGAGACGGCCGTCGCCCGTCGGCGTCGCCCCGACCCATCGCGCGCTCTCGCCCGCGACCGGCACGATCACCGCGGCCCGGGGGTCACCGAGGACGGCGGCGTCGATCACCAGGTGCGCGCCCTTGCTCGGGCGCAGCTGTACTGAGGGATCGACGGTGCCGGCCCACACCCCCGCGGCGTTGACCACCGTTGTCGCCTGGACCTCGAATGTCGTGCCGGTCAACTCGTCGCGCAGGACAACACGCCCGCCGTCGACGCGGACCGCGGTGCAGTGGGTGACGATCGCGGCGCCGTGCGCGGCCGCGGTGCGCGCGACCGCGATCACCAGGCGGGCGTCATCCTCCAGCTGGCCGTCCCAGAAGAGCACGCCTCCGCGCAGGTCGTCGGCGCGCAACGCGGGGATGAGCTGGCGCGCCTCGAGCGCGCTGATCCGTCGCGGCCCGGGCATCTCCCTGCGCCGCGTCCCCGAGGCGAGCCGCAGCACGTCGCCGGCGCGGATGCCCACCTCGGTGAGAAGTCCGCCCAGTGGCGGCAGGGTGTCGTTGAGGGGAGCGACGAAAGGCAGAGGTCGCACCAGGTGCGGCGCTGTCGTGGTCATGAGGATATGGCGTTCTCGCGCCGACTCCCAGGCCACGTCGACCTGCAGGTGACGCAGGTAGCGGAGCCCGCCGTGCACCAGCTTGGAGCTCCAGCGGCTGGTGCCGTTGGCAAGGTCACGACGCTCGACGAGCCCACAGCGCAGGCCTCGCGCGACGGCATCGAGCGCCACGCCAACTCCCGTGATTCCGCCACCAATGACCAGAACATCCAAGCGCTCGCTGGCCAGCCGCTGCAGGTCGGCGGTGCGCTGGGAGGCGCTCAGAGAGCCGGCGACGCTCATGCCGGCACCGCGGGCCTGAGCCACGCATCCAGCATCATCGCGAGCTCGGCGTCTATGGCCGGCGTCAGCGCGTCGTCGACGAGCCCGGGAGCGGCGGTGACCAGGCTGCGCAGGAGCAGCTCCACCAGGCGCGCCCCGGCGACCTCGTCGAGGTCGCGGATCGAGCGGTCACGGCGCCCAGCGGCGAGGTGTTCGCGGACCGCGGCGATGGCGATCTCCTGGGCGTGTCCGCGCCGCACTGTGAGGTAGGGGAGGAGGCGCTGCCCGTCGATCTCGATGACCCGGCGGATCACGGGGTCGTCGCGAAGGGCCCCGACCGCCCGCAGCGAGGCGGCGATGAGCCGCTCGCGGGCGGTCGGAAGGGGCGCCGCCTGAGCCTGCGCCATCGCGACGATGCCGGCGATCTCGCGGGTGAGCAGGCTCGACCAGAGCGTGGCGGCGTCCGGGAAGCAGCGGTAGACCGTCATCCGGCTGGCCCCGGCGCGCCTGGCCACATCACTGACAGTGGTGCGAGCGATGCCCCGTTCGGCGACGCAGGCGCGGGCCGCGTCGAGGAGCGCGCCGTCGGAGTGACGCTGTGACATCGCGCGTCGCAGTGTAACATTTATCCGCCAGGGCTTCACGCTGCCGGTGGGTCGCCCTATGCTGCTCGGCAGACGATGCTTCTGAGCCCGGCCCCCGACCTCCCTTTCGTCATCGGCCTGCCCGCCGGCCTGCTGATCCTTGTCTGCGTGCTCGGCGCGGCGACCTACACGCTGATCGGCCGCATCAGGCGGGGCTGACCCCGGCGCCCGGCTCAGGTCGGCGCTGGGCAGCCGATTGCGAGCAGGGTGACGTCGAAGACCAAGGTGGAGTTGGCCGGAATCGCCCCGTTGGCCTGCGAGCCGTAGCCGAGCACCGCCGGGATCACCAGGCGCCGCTTGCCACCGACGTGCATGGTGAGGATGCCCTCGTCCCAGCCCTTGATCACCGCGCCGGTGCCGATCGCAAACGAGAAGGGCGTGCGCCCCGACTTGCGTGAGCTGTCGAACGAGGTGCCGTTGGTCAGCCAGCCCGTGTACTGCACTGTGATGCTCGCCCCGTGCGTCGGCGTCGCCCCGCTGCCGACCACGAAGTCGCCGTACTGGAGTCCGTCCGCGAGGGTGGACAGCGCGACCACGTCGGAGAACGTGTCCGAGACCGCCGGGACGCTCGGTGCGGACACACAGGTGGACGGCGGCGTGGCCGGCGCGGTGGCCGCTCCCCCTGACGACGTCCCCGGGAGCTCGTCGCCGCCGCAGGCCGCGAGGCATGTGGTCGCTGCGAAGGCGATCAGAGGCAGGCGGAAGCGGCGGTGAAGCATCGGGCCGGAATGCTACCCGCTCGGCGGTACAATGCGGTTTCGCCGCCCTCACCTTTCTCGCGGAGCCCCATGGCCAACACCATCAAGGAGTCCAAGGGAGTCAACTCCCAGAAGGACATCATCACCTCGCAGCGCTGTCCGATCTGTCACAACCTGATGCGCCAGAACGAGATCAGCGTGGAGATCGCCTTCCGTCACCAGCGTAGGCCCGGCGAGCCCAAGCGCGAGCGCATCCTCAAGCACAGCAAGAACTGCAAAGCCGCCTGACCCAGTCTGCGGCCAGTTGGTCACGGGACGCGGCGGTACACTGGCCACCATGTCGGTGCGTCTGCCGCTGTTCCCGCTCAACACTGTGCTCTTCCCGCACATGCCTGCGGGGCTGCACATCTTCGAGGAGCGCTACCGCGAGATGATCCACGATTGCCGCGAGCAGGGCACGAGCTTCGGGGTGGTTGCGATCCGCGAGGGCCTCGAGGTCGGGCGCGCGGCGTTCCCCTTCAGCGTCGGCACGCTGGCCCAGATCCACGAGGTCGAGACGCTGGACGACGGCCGTTTCAACCTGGTGGTGGCGGGTGCGTCGCGCTTCCGCGTCGAAAGCCTCTCACTGAACCGCTCCTACCTGGTCGGCACCATCCAGTACCTCGAGGACACGCGTGGCGACGAGGCAGCAATCCCCGAGCTTGCCCGCCGCACCGAGAAGGCGTTCGCCGCATACTCCGCGGCGCTGCGCAACCTGGCCGACGAGGCTGACGACCACACGGAGCCAGCTGAGCTGCCGGACGACCCGGAGCTGCTCTCCTACCTCGTCGCCGCCTCCCTGAACGTCGAGGTCAATCGCCGTCAGGAGCTGCTCGAGGAGGACTCGGTGTCGGGACGGCTGCGTCGCTGCCTCGCGGCGCTCCGGCGTGAGTCGGTGTTCCTCGACCAGATGCTGGCCCGCCGCGACCACCACATCGTGCCAGTGTCGCTCAACTGATGGCGGCGGGCCTGGAGCGCTTCTCCCTGGCCGGCCGCACCGCCCTGATCACAGGTGGCAGCAGGGGGATCGGCCGAGCCATCGCGCTGGCGATGGCTGCCTGCGGCGCGCGCGTCGCCGTCAACTCACGGCACCTCGATGCCTGTCAGGTCGTTGCCGACGAGATCGGCGGCGCAGGTGGTGAGGCGCTCGCCGTGGCCGGCAACGTCGGCCGTGGCGAGGATGTCCCAGGCGTCGTCGGCGCCGTCATGGCGCGCTTCGGCGCTCTGGACATCCTTGTCAACAACGCGGCAACCAACCCTCAGTTCGGCCCGCTCATCGACGCCGACAACGCCGCTGTCGACCGCGTCTTCGAGGTCAACCTGCAGGGCCCACTGCGCCTGACATCAGCGGCGGTTCATGCCTGGATGGGCGAGCACGGTGGCAACATCATCAACATCGCCTCGGTCGGTGGCATCCAGCCGGAGGCGTTGATCGGGGCATACAACGCCAGCAAGGCCGCGCTGATCAACCTAACCCGCACGCTGTCCCGCGAGCTTGGCGGCAAGGGGATCCGGGTCAACGCCATCGCACCCGGCCTCGTCGCCACTGATTTCGCCCGCGTCCTCGTGGAGACGCCGTCGATCCACGATCACATCGTCGGGCAGACTGCCCTGAAGCGCCACGCGCAGCCCGAAGAGATCGCCGGCGCGGCGGTGTTCCTCGCCAGCGATGCCGCGTCGTTCGTGACCGGGAGCACGCTCGTCGTCGACGGCGGCTGGACCGCCTGACCGGCCAGAGTCCACGCGATCAATGCAGGTCGAGGACGAAGCGCAGCGGTGGTGAGGTGCCGCTGAGGAACAGACCGTGCGGGGTGACTGCACGGGTCACCACGATGCGGTACACGGCGTTGGCGCCGTTGCTCGACACCAGCGTCACGGACGAGATCACGCCGTGGACGGGTGGGTTGCCAGTCGAGCCAGCGGGCAGCGTGCCTTTGAAGGTGACCAGCATCGTGGTCGGGTTGGTGAACGCGACGGTGATCGTCGGGCTGGTGCCTGAGCTGCCGCCTGCCGGTCCCATGTCGAAGACCATGCGCAGGTAGCCGGCCTGCTGGCCGTATCGGAGCTCGCGCACCTGGAAGCCGGTGCCTCCCGCCCCGAAGGTCTGGGCGCCGGGGAGGGTGGTGGCGGCTGCCGGGGCGCTGGTCGCGGGAGCGCCGGTCGCTGTCGGCGCGGATGTGGGCGTCGTCGACGCGTGCGCGCTCGCCGCCGCGGCCGGGGCCCGGCCCGCGGCGGGACTGGTCGCCGGGGTCGACCGGTGGCCGATCACCAGGGCGGTGATGAAGATGATCGCCACCGCAGCGATCGCCGCGATCATGCGCCGGTCGGGGTTGGCTCCTCTGGCGGCGGTCACCATCCTGCGCGCGACAGCCAGCGACGCGCCGCCGGCCTCTGCGCGCAGGCCCTTCACCGCGGCAAACGCCCTGCGCATGCGCGTCGCCAGGTCGGCCTGTTCGCGGGCCACGGCGCGGCTGTGCCGTCCCGGCGACATCGGCCTCGCCGGGGGTCGCGCAGCGGGCGGTGGCTCGGCGCCGGTAGGAGGGTATGAGGAGGCGCCGAAGGCGTTCCAGGGCATCGGCTCGGCCGGCGGGGCGTGGCGCCGGTCGTCTACCGCCTGGGCGGGTGGCGCAGGCGGGGGCTCCGGCGGCGCCGCCACCAGCGCCTCGACGGGCTGGTGGATGGGCGCCCGTCGGGCGACGCCGGACACGCCGGTGAGCTCGACGTCCGCGGGGTCAGCCGGGGCGGCGATCAGGGCGTCGACCTCGCCGACTGCGACGATGTCCGGGACCTGGTCGACGATCTCAGCCGGAGGCAACCGCCGGCCTCGCGGTGGGGTGGCGCCGCTGACGATCAGGATCGAGTCCTCGACCGTGTCGCCGTGCCGGGAGAGGGCGAGACGCACCGTCACGGCGTCCCGGACGCGCGCCCAGAGCATCGACCCGGTGCCGGTTGGCGCTCGCGTGGGGACGGTGGCCGCGATCGGCGCGGGTGGGATAGGTGCCGGTCCCGTTGGTGCGCTGCCGTCGTGGCCCGGAAGGTCATCTCCGCGCTCCCTCTCCCACCCGGTCACGGGCACGTCCGCCTCGACCCACGGGTGGTCGGGGACCGGGATGTCCGCGGTCGGCTCGTCGACCGGGTCTGTGTGAATCGCGGCGGGCGCCAGGTCGGGAACCGGCTCGGCCTCCTGAGATGCCACAGGCTCGCTGCTCCACGAGCGCTGCTCCGGCATGCCGGTGAACGGAAGGTCGGGCTGGACGTCAGGCGCAATTGCGGGCGCCGGCACGGGTTCGACGGCCGGAGCCGGGGAGGCGGGGCGGCGGGGAGTCCAGGGCAGCGCCGCGCTGTTCTGCGGGGCGCTCTGCGGCGCGCCTTGCCAGGGTTGCTGATCCGGCGGTGGCCCGGCCACCGGCGCAGATGGTCGTGCGCCGGGCAGCTCGATGACGCCGGTGATGCCCACCTGTTCGAGCATCAGCCGCATCGATTCCGGAGCCACGTGCACGCGCGCCAGCTGACCCAGCCGCGTCTTCTCCTCGCGGAGCGTTGCCGCACCCGCGCTGCAACGTCCGCAGCCGACGAGATGAGCGTCCAGCTCGGCGCGGCGGTCGGCCGACAGCTCGCCGTCGATGTACGTGCTCAGGGTCAGCAGGCTGCATTTCACAGCGCGATCTCGCTGTAGATGGTGCCGAAGTCGCGCCGCGCGGCAGCCAGCAGGCGCCCGGACGCCTCGGGAGAGCATTCCAGCGCGCGCGACATCTCGCGGTAGTCAAGGCCGCCGAGGTCGTGGAGAAGGAGCGCGGCACGGCGGTCGAAGGGGATGGTCATCAGGGCTCGCTTGACGGTGTTCATCCGGGTGGCCGCCTCGCTGTCCATCTGCGCCTGGAACTGCGACCTGGGCTTGCGCAGGAAGCGTCCCGGACCGTGTCCGCGGGTCGGGAAACGGTGGCCCTGGCGGCAGGCACGCGTCACCGCCCGGTACAGCGCAGCACGGCCATCCACCCGCAGGCGCGTGGGCGGGTATTTGGCTGCGTGGGCGAGGCCGCCGGCGACGAACTCGAGGGCGTCGTCGGCGCTCCCGGTCAGGTGTGTGGCGTACGTCGCCAAATCATCGAGGTGCTCGCAGGCCAGGCCCGCGAGGTCACTCGCATCGGGTGCGATGTTTGCTAGGACGTTGATCATGACGTTGTCGTGCGAGTGAGCACGCGCTGGGTGCAAGCATACAGGTGAGTCGTAGTTCTGCCTAGAGGGTGGCCGACGCCGCCGTCGCTACCGGCATCACAGTAGTGTAGGACGCCCAGCGCGTCGTGTTGCCGTGCGCCACGCGGGTTGCGCGAGCGCTCAGCGGCGCAGCGTGACCAGTCGGCCGCCGCGCAGCGAGGTCGGTGCCACAAGTCCGCAGCTTGCCCAGGCGCGCTCGGGCATGCCGATGTCGGCGACAACGATCTCCCCGGTGTGCGCGCGGGCCGCCGCGTTCCACAACCCACGCTTCATGCCGGCGAGCGTGCACGTGGTGTGGGCGCGCACCGCCACTCCCGGCGCCCCGCCGGTACCGGCGTCGATCCCGCTGGGGACGTCGACGCTGAGGATGGTGCCGCGCAGGGCGAGGATGACCTCCGCATGCGCCGGGCGTGGGGGTTCGCGCAATCCGGTGCCGAGCAGCGCGTCGACGACGATGACCGCGTCGTCGATACGGCCGAGCACATCGCCAACTCGCTTCGAGACCCGCACGGTCACGCCCGCGCCAGCGGCAGCCGCGCACTGCCGGACGATGAGCGAGTCGAGAGCATCCGGATCGCCGAGGACTCCCGCACTCACCGTGCATCCCCACCCGGCGAGATGACGCGCGGCCACAATGCCGTCGCCACCGTTGTGACCTCGCCCGGCAACCACGTGGATGCGCCCCGCGCGCCTGCCCAGCATGCGCCAGGCGCAGCGGGCGACCTGGAACCCGGCGACCTCCATCAACTGCGCGATGTCGATGCCCAATCCCACAGCGGCCGCATCCAGGCGCGACGCCTCCTCTGGTGTCAGCGAACCGAGGCGGCGCTGGAGAGATGAGCTCACGGGGCACTCCGTCTGAGGGGTCCGCTACCGTACTACCGGAGATGGCAACGACACCGGTGGCTCACGAACGGGCCACGCGACGCGTCTCGAGACGAGGAATGGTCGTCTTTCTCGTCGCCGCCGTCGCGATCGTGGTCGCCGGCGTGGTCGGCATCCGCGGGCTTCTCGCGTCGCCCATCGTGGCGGTGGCTGCCGATGGGTCGACCACTCTCCGTGGCACCTGGGAGCCATACACGTGCGACGCTCACCTCTGTCAGGGCTACGTTCAGGCGGGTGGCCGCAGCGTGTTCATCGTGCTGCCAACCACGTGTGCGCACCCTCAGCGCGCTGCGCAGATCACCGTCACCGGCCGGATTGATCGCGGCCTTGGTTCGGGCAGCTACAGGGCGACGAACTGCGCTCGGTAGCCTGCCCGCTCCTGGCAACAAAAAGGCCGGGACGCTGTGTCCCGGCCCCTTCTCCTGTAGTCAGGATCTGTCGGTCTAGTACTCCGGCATGGGCGGCGCGGCCGCACCCTTGCGCTCGGGGATGTCGGTGATCAGAGCCTCGGTGGTGAGCAGCAGGGCAGCGATCGACGCGGCGTTCTGCAGGGCCGAGCGGGTCACCTTGGTGGGGTCGATGATGCCCGCCTTGACCATGTCGACGTACTCGCCGGTGGCGGCGTTGTAGCCCTGGCCCTTGGGCAGGTTCTTGACCTTCTCGACGACCACTGAACCCTCCTCGCCGGCGTTGTCGGCGATCTGACGGAGTGGCTCCTCGAGGGCGCGGCGGAGGATGTTGACGCCGGTCAGAACGTCCCCCTCGGCCTTCACTGTGTCGAGCGCGAAGACGCAGTTGACGAGCACCACACCACCGCCGGGCACGATGCCCTCCTCGACGGCTGCGCGGGTGGCGGACACGGCGTCCTCCATGCGGTGCTTCTTCTCCTTGAGCTCGGTCTCGGTGGCGGCGCCCACCTTGATGACGGCGACGCCGCCGGCGAGCTTGGCAAGGCGCTCCTGCAGCTTCTCCTTGTCCCAGTCCGAGGTGCTCTTCTCGATCTCGGCCTTGATCTGCTCGATGCGGCCCTTGATGGCGTCGGCCGAGCCGGCACCCTCGACGAGGGTGGTGTCGTCCTTGGTGACGGTGACGCGACGGGCGCGGCCGAGCGAGGTGAGCTGCGCTGAGTCGAGCTTGAGGCCGACCTCCTCGCTGACCACCTGGGCGCCGGTGAGGATGGCGATGTCCTGGAGCATGGCCTTGCGGCGGTCACCGAAGCCCGGCGCCTTGACGGCCACCGCGTTGAAGGTGCCCCGAAGCTTGTTGACGATCAGGGTGGCCAGCGCCTCGCCCTCGACGTCCTCAGAGATGACCAGCAGCGGCTTGCCGCTCTGCACCACCTTCTCGAGGATGGGGAGCAGGTCGGCGATCGCTGAGATCTTCCTGTCGGTGATCAGGATGTAGGGGTCCTCGAGAACGGCCTCCATGCGCTGCGCGTTGGTGACCATGTAGGGGGAGATGTAGCCCTTGTCGAACTGCATCCCCTCGACGAGCTCCAGCTCGGTCTCGAGGCCCTTGCTCTCCTCGACGGTGATGACGCCGTCCTTGCCGACCTTCTCCATGGCGTCGGCGACGATCTCGCCGATCGCCGGGTCAGCGGCGGAGATGGCGGCGACCTGGGCGATCTTTTCGCGATCGCCGATCGGCACGGACTGCTCCTTGATGGCCTTGACCACGGCCTCGACCGCGAGCTCGATGCCCTTCTTGAGCTGGATGGGGTTGGCGCCGGCGGCGACGTTCTGGAGGCCGGCATTGATGAGTGCCTGGGCAAGGACAGTGGCCGTGGTGGTGCCGTCCCCGGCAATGTCGTTGGTCTTGGAGGCGACCTCCTTGACCAGCTGGGCGCCCATGTTCTGGAAGGGCTCCTCCAGCTCGATCTCCTTGGCGATGGTCACCCCGTCGTTGGTGATCGTCGGCGACCCGAATTTCTTGTCGAGCACGACGTTGCGGCCTTTGGGGCCGATCGTGATCTTGACTGCATTGGCGACGCGGTCAACGCCCTTGCGCATCTCGTCGCGGGCTTCCGCGTCGAAGAGCAGTTGCTTGGCCATCAAAACCCTCCTCCCGCCTCTTGGTGGGCGGGTTCAAAGCACGGTAGGAACCTGTTCGGTTGTCGGGCTCAATGTTAGCACTCTCGGTAGGGGAGTGCTAGCAGCCGGGGGCGGCGAGCGCCAGCCAGGGCGGTCCGATAAGCTGCCGCGGGTGAGCGCCAGCCGCCCCCTGCTGGGACGCGTCGCCGTGGTCACCGGGTCGTCCCGCGGGATCGGCCGGGTGATGGCGCTGCGCCTCGCCGCCGAGGGCGCCGCCGTGGTCATCACCGGCAAGTCGGAGCAATCCACTGAGAAGCTGCCCGGCAGCATCCACACCGTCGTCGAGGAGATTGTGGCGCTCGGTGGCCGGGCGATCGCGGTGCGGCTCGACGTGCGCAAGGAGGATCAGGTCGCCGCCGTGGTGCAGCGCACCGTCGACGAGCTCGGCAGCCTCGACATCCTCGTCAACAACGCCGGCGCGCTGTGGTGGACGCCTGTGCTCGAGACCCCGCTGAAGCGCTACGAGCTGATGTGGGAGGTCAACGTGCGCGGCTCGTTCATGTGCGCTCAGCAGGCCCTGCCGCACATGATCGGCAACGGTTTCGGGCACATCGTGATGTGCTCGCCCCCCATCGGGACTGCGCCCAACCCCGGCTACGTCGCTTATATGACCACCAAGATGGGCATGACCCGTCTGGCGATCGGCATCGCCGCCGAACACGTCGATGACAACGTTGCCTGCAACTCGCTGTGGCCGGTCACGCTCATCGAGAGTCTGGCGACCATCAATTACGGCGTCGGCGACAGCAGCGTCTGGCGCTCCCCCGAGATCCTCGCCGACGCGCTGGTGGAGATCGTCAGCAGTGAACCACGCGACCTCACCGGCAGGCAGCTGCTCGACGAGCCCTTCCTGCGCGAGCGTGGTTGGACGCAGGAGAGGCTCGACGCCTACTGGCTCGAGGGGCCGCCCCCTCACCCGGTGTACATCGACGGCCGCCCCGGGTCGTCGATGTGAGAACCCCGCCTATCATCGGTTGATGCCCCGGCCGCCCATGCCCACGCTTCGTCGGACGCTGGCGGCGGGGGCTTTCAGCGCCGGCGCAGTGGTCTCGGCGAGAGCCTTGTTGCGACCACGCAGCACCGCGCACCCCGCGCTGCTCGACTGGGAGTCAGTGCGCCACACCGCGCGGCAGCGCGCCGGCTCTGCAGATGCGGTGGACGCCGCCACCGCGGCGGCCATCGCCGCGCGCTGCGATGCCATCGCGGCAGAGCTTGCGCCCCTGATGGTGGAGGTGGTGGAGCGTCCGCTCGAACACTTCCCGCGCTTTGAGATCCTCGACCGGCGCGGGTTCATCGATGTCAACATCGGCATCGCACGCCGCCTCCTGGTTCCCGTCGAGGAGTTGCGCGCCACCCTCGGGGAATCACGTGTCACCGCGATGAGCCGCGGGGTCATGAACCGCTACATCGGTGTGCTCTTCGGGATCATGGCGCAGCGCGTCCTCGGCCAGTACGACCCGGTGCTGAGCCTCGGGCCACCGCCAACAGACGATCAGACGCCGGCGCTGTACCTGGTCGAGCCCAACCTGGAGAGCTTCGCGGGTGTCGCCGGTGCGCCGATCGAACCGCTGCGGCGCTGGCTGATCCTGCACGAGCTGACCCATGCCTGGCAGTTCGGTGAGCATCCCTGGCTGCGAGACCACCTGGTCGCGTTGATGGACGAGATGATCCGCAGCAGCCTTGCCCACGCCGTCGGCGAAGGCAAGGGCAGGCAGCAGAGCGCGCGCCAGGTGATCGAGCGCCTTCCCGCTGCCATCCGCACCCAGCTCCGCGGCGTCGCCGCCATCCAGGCGGTGATGAGCGTGCTCGAGGGCTACAGCAACTTCGTGATGCATCGCATCGGTCGCAAGCACCTCGATAACTTCGACGAGCTCGAAGCCGCGTTCGCGCGGCGTCGCTCACAGCGGACCCTTGTCGAACGACTGGTTCTGGCCATCACCGGCATCAACATGAAGATGCGCCAGTACGAGGTGGGCGAGAGGTTCTGCGAGGCGGTCGCAAGCGCCGGTGGGGTCACCCTGCTGAACCGGGTCTGGGAGGGTCCGGCGATGATGCCCACGCCGGCCGAGCTCCGCTCACCCGCAACCTGGGTGGCGCGGGCCCGCCGCTAGCGACCGTCTAGCGCCTCGCGCAGGCGGCGCAGGTGCCGACGATCTCCACGGTGTGGCGCACGTCGACGAAGCCCTCGGCCCGCGCAACCTGGTCCGCCCAGCGCTCGACCGCGGGCCCGGCCACCTCGACGGTTCGGCCGCACTCCCGGCACACCAGGTGATGGTGGTGGCCACCGGACTCGCAGCGGCGGAACAGCGTCTCACCGGTCTCGGTGCGCACGGTGTCCACCGCGCCTCCCTCGGCGAGGGCGCGCAGGTTGGCGTAGACGGTGGTGAGGCCAACGCCCGCGCCGTCAGCTCGGAGCTGGGCGTGCAGGTCCTGGGCGCTGCGGAAATCGGTGCAGGCCGCCAGCAGCTGTTCGAGCGCGACCTGTTGCCTGGTGGTGCGTTGCCGCTGCATCGAAACCCATGGTAGCATCCCTTCTCGGAACGGTAACCATTGCAGATAACGGCCAAGGAGAAGTCGCCCGTGTTCGGCTCGGTGCATCGCCCCGTCCACCTGATGCGGCTCCGCACCGGGTGCGCAGGCCTGGTGGGCGGCGTCCTGCTCGCCGGCTGCGGATCCGCGGCTCCGTTCTCGACCCCGGCAGCGGGTGGCCGGGTGGCGGTGGTCGCCGCCGAGAACGTCTGGGGGGACATCGCCGCTCAAATCGGCGGCGGCCATGTCAGCGTGACCTCGATCATCGTCGACCCCAACGCCGACCCCCACAGCTACGAGACCGATCCCCGTGGTGCGTCGGTGGTCACCAACGCGTCGTTCGTCATCGAGAACGGCGCCGGCTACGACGACTTCATCGACAAGCTGCTCGGCACCAATCCCAACCCCGCCCGCGACGTCCTCTCCATCGCCCAGACCGTCGGGGTCGGCGGCAGCAACCCCAACCCCCACCTCTGGTACAACCCGGATTACGTGACCGCCGCCGCGCGCGCGATCGAGACCCACCTGGCCGGCCACGACCAGGCGGACGCCGCCGTCTTCCAGGCCAACCTGCAGGTCTTCCTGGCCGCGTACCAGCCGTACATCGACACTCTTGCCGCCATCCGGGCCAGGTACAGCGGCACGCCGATTGCCTACACCGAGCGCGTTCCCGGCTACCTGGTCGACAAGACGATGCTCCACCTGGGCACGCCCGCGTCGTTTGCTCAGTCGATCGAGGACGGCAATGATCCGAGCCCCGTGGACACCGCCGCGATGGACAACGCGATGACCCACAAGCGGGTCGAGGTGCTGCTGTACAACGCGCAGGTGACCAGTCCGGCGACGCAGAAGGTGCGCGACCTGGCCACTGCCAACGGGATCCCGGTCGTCG
Source organism: Candidatus Dormiibacterota bacterium (assembly GCA_036561525.1). GTDB lineage: Bacteria > Chloroflexota > Dormibacteria > Aeolococcales > Aeolococcaceae > Aeolococcus. The sequence goes on from DATBPD010000023.1 coordinate 19,872, forward strand.
GCGTTGCTGAGACCATCCCGGCCGGCGAACCCGACTTCCAGGCGTGGCAGATCGGGCAGGCGAAAACGATCCTGGCGGCGCTCGGCGGGTGACCTCGTCCGCGCCGGCGATCCGGCTGGCCGGCGCGGCCCTTGCGTTTGGCGAGCGCAGCCTCTGGGGTGACCTCACCCTCGAGGTCGCTCCTGGGGAGTTCCTGGCCGTGCTCGGCCCCAACGGCTCGGGTAAGACCAGCCTGCTCAAGGTCCTGCTCGGGCTGCAGGCGCTGTCCTCGGGAACAGTGGAGGTCTGTGGGCGCAACCCGCGCCGCGGCAGCAGCCTGGTCGGCTACATCCCGCAGCAGCGATCGTTCGACCGCGACCTGCCGCTGCGCGGCCGCGACCTGGTGCGCCTTGGCCTCGACGGCCACCGCTGGGGCGTCGGTCTACCCCACCCTGGCTCTCGAGCCGTGGTCGCCGGGGTGATCGAGGCGGTCGGGGCGGCCCGCTATGCCGACCGGCCCATCGGGGTCCTCTCCGGTGGAGAACAGCAGCGCCTGCGCATCGCCCAGGCGCTGCTCGGCGACCCGCAGGTCCTCCTCTGCGATGAACCCCTGCTCTCGCTCGACCTCCAGCACCAGCAGGCGATCACCGCGCTCATCGACCAGCGCCGGCGCGATGCCGACACCGCGGTCGTCTTCGTCTCCCACGAGGTCAACCCCATCCTTCCGATGATCGATCGGGTGCTGTACCTGGTCGGCGGCCGGTGGGCGGTGGGCACGCCCGACGAGGTGATGACCAGCGAGCGACTCTCCAACCTCTACGGAACCGAGGTCGACGTCTTCCGGGTTCACGGCCGCATCGTGGTGATCGGTGCGCCCGACGCCGCCCATGGCGAGCATGGCGGCGAGCACCATCACCCTGACGTTGCCGAGCTTCTCTGATGGGGCTCTGGGACTACCTGGGCCAGCCGTTCGCGCAGCACGCGTTGCTGGCGGGCACGCTCGTCGCCATCACCAGCGGCATCATCGGCCCGTTCGTGGTCACCAGGAAGATGGCCTTCGCCGTGCACGGCACCGCCGAGCTCTCGTTCACCGGCGCTGCGGCGGGGCTGGTGATCGCGGCCGACGCGGTGGCCGGCGCCCTGCTCGGCTCGCTGGTCGTCGCCACCGCCATCGGTGTGCTCGGTGTTCGCGAGCGCGAGCGTGATTCCGCGATCGGCGTGATCCTCGCCTTCGGCCTCGGCGCCGGTGTCTACCTGCTGAGTCTCTACCACGGCTTCGCCACTGAGGCCACCAACATCCTCTTCGGTCAGATCTTCGGCGTCAGCAACGGCCAGCTGCTTCTCCTGCTCGGCGTCGCCACAGGGGTGCTGCTGGCCATGGCCGTCCTCTACAGGCCACTGCTGTTCGCCTCGGTGGATCCCGAGCTCGCCGAGGCTCGTGGCGTCCGGCTCCGCCTGGTGGGTGTGCTCTTCCTCTACGTCCTCGCTCTCACGGTCACGGAGGCGGCGCAGATCGTGGGCACGCTGCTGGTACTCAGCCTGGCGATCACCCCTGCGGCAGCGGCGCAACGGCTGTCCGCCCGCCCGGCCGTCGTCACCGGCCTGTCCGTGCTCTTCGCGGTGCTCGCGTGTGACGGCGGCCTGCTCGCCAGCCTCCAGAGCAACACCATCAAGGCAAGTGTTTTCGTCACCACATTCAGCTTTGCCATCTACGTGCTGGCACGCGTCGCGGGAGGCGCGCTGCGGCTCGGCGCGCCGAGGTCGCGGCCGCAGCTGTGGCGCCGCCACAAAGCCAGCTGACCATTCATGTAGCTTGGTGAGGTGAGGAGCGTCAGGATCGGCGCCGGCCAGGGCTTCTACGGCGACACCCCCGACGGCGCGGTGGCGGTCGCGCGGCACGGCGACGTCTCGTACATCTGCTGCGACGCGCTGGCCGAGCTGACCATGGCGATCCTGCAGAAGGACCGGCTGCGCGACCCCGCCAGCGGTTTCGCACGCGACCTTGGCGCCTTCATGCGTGCGCTCCTGCCGGCCGCCCACGAGCAGGGCATCCGCATCATCACCAACGCCGGCGGGATGAATCCCGCTGCCGCAGCCGGCGCGATCACCGACGTCGCCGCTGAGCTCGGCATCACCGGCATGCGTGTCGCCACCGTCGCCGGTGACGACATCACCGCGCGCATCGACGACCTCCGCGGCGGCGGGATCGAGCTGCGCAACGTGGACACGGGCGCGGACCTTGCCACCATCCGTGACCGCATCGTGTTCGCGGTCGCCTACCTGGGCGCGCGGCCCATTGTCGATGCCCTCGAGCGCGGCGCCGACGTGGTGGTGACCGGCCGTGTCGCCGACGCATCGCTCTTCGTCGCGCCGATGGTGCACGAGCTTGGCTGGCGCTGGGACGACTGGGACCGGCTCGCCGCAGGGGTGGTTCTCGGCCACCTCATGGAGTGCTCGGGGCAGGCAACCGGGGGCAACTTCAGCGGTGACTGGTGGAACATCCCCGACCTCGACCGCATCGGCTATCCCGTCTGCGAGATGGCTGAGGACGGCTCCGCGTTGCTGACAAAACCAGCCCAAACAGGTGGACGCGTGTCGGTGGAGACGGTCAGCGAGCAGCTCCTGTACGAGGTGCTCGACCCCCGCCGCTATCTCAACCCCGACGTCGTCGCCGACTTCACGTCCGTGCGTCTCGATCAGGTGGAACCCGACATCGTGTCGGTGCGCGGCGTCCGCGGCAGTGAAAGGCCGGGTGAGCTCAAGGCGATCATCGGTTATCTCGACGGCTGGCTCGGGGCGGCGATGATCGGCTACTCGTGGCCGCACGCGCTCGCCAAGGCGCGCCACGCGGCCATGCTCATCGACAGGCTCGCCGGACGCGCCGGCGTCGTTCCCGTCGAACAGGTTGTCGAATTCATCGGGGTCGACTCGCTGCACGGTGACGCAGCCGACGGCAGCCACGCCGCCGAGGCCAACGAGGTGCTGCTGCGCGTCGCCGGCCGCTTCGACACCGAGGCGCACGCACGCGCTTTCCCGCGGCTGGCCATCCCCCTGGCCCTCAACGGGCCGCCGTTCATCGGCGGGGGCTCGACGCCGCAACCGGCCCGCGCCTTGCTCGGGGTCTGGCCGGCCCTGCTGCCCCGGCAGCACGTCGAAGAGCATGTCGCCGTGGCGTTCGGTGAACCCTCACCATGAGCCGCGACGTGGCGCTTGCGGATGTCGCCAGGGCGCGGAGTGGCGACAAGGGTGACCTCGCCAACGTGGCGCTCTTCGCGCCCTGCGAGGTCCTCTACGCCGCCTTCGTGCGCGAGGTCACGGCCGAGCGGGTGCGCGCCCATTTCGGCCGTTTTGTCCGCGGCCGGGTGGAGCGGTTCGAGGTGCCCAACGTCAGCGCTCTCAACTTCGTGCTCCACGAGGCCCTCGACGGCGGCGCCGCCCGTTCGCTGCGCAGCGACCCGCTCGGCAAGTCGTTCGGCTCGCTGCTCCTGCGCATGCGCGTCACCCTGTCGGATGAGGAGATGGCCGCCGCGACGCCGCCGGCCGCCCCATCCAGCTGAGCGCCAAGTGGAGGCTCGGGGTCAGATCCGGTTCAGCACCTGGCTGCGGCGGCGCTCGTATTCGACGGCACTGATCTGGCCGCGGTGGCGCAGCCCGCGAAGCCCGCGGATCTCGCTGAGCAGGTCGATCAGCGGTGCCTCGTTCCGCGGCAGCGCCCACCGGGCCTGCCCGGCCTCCACGTGCAGCTGCGGCGGTCGCGTGTCCCAGGTGCGCAGGAAGAAGACGGCCTTGAGCGCGTGGTACGGGAGAGCCAGCACGTCGGCCCGGTCGGCGTGCGGGCGGACCAGTTCCATGACCATGCCGTGGCGGCGCCGGTGGGGTACCTCGCGGAGCAGGCCCGTCACCACCTCGCCGTCCCAGAAGTGCAGAGCCACCTTGCGCGCCACGTCGTCGGGGATGGGCTCAGTGACACGGTCGCCCTCCAGCAGGATCCGTTTGACCGATGCCAGTGGAACGATCGCAGCGCGGCTGTTGCTCGACCGGCCGTCGATGCGCATCAGGAACTCAGGACGGTCGAGGTCGAGGTCAGTGGTGCGGCCTTCGGCGATCTCGTCGTCGTCGAAGCGCACCACCACGCGGCGTTCAGCGTTGCGCATTCCCGGCGCTAGAATCGCCACCGCTGCTTCCCTTGCCGGCGGGCGCTGATCGACATCTGGCTGCGTCCGATGTGGGCGGGTTCGTCTGTGCATTGGTTAGACGTTCCGCGAGGTCCAAATCTTGCAGCCGAACGAATTTGCCACGCGAACGGACAGCCGGGTGCGCGGGGACCTCGGTGATATAGTTGCTGCGATCGGACCACAGGATGTGTTCCCGAATGGAGGGGACGATCACGGAGCAATCGCCACGGTCGATACCTCCGTCCGATGATCTCGTTCTGATCACCGCCTACCTGGCGGGGGACGTCGCGGCATTCGACAAGCTGTTCCAGAGGTACCATGCTCGCGTGCGGGCGGTGTGCCTTCGCTACGTCGGCGACGAGGCCCTCGCTGAGGACCTGGTCCAGGAGACGTTCTACAACGTCATCCGCGCCCTGGCCCGCGTCGACCAGAGCTTCAACTTCGGTGCTTGGCTGCACCGCATCGCCGTCAACATCTGCCAGGACGAGCTGCGCCGCCGCAACCGTCGCGCGCTCCACGTCGACCAGTGCGGCGGCGACCCCGAGGAGGCGATGCTCAAGCTCGCCGACCACGACGCCACCGGGCATCCCGAGGAGGCGCTCGAGATGAGCACGCTCCGTCAGCTGGTCTGGGATGTCGCCAAGAAGCTGCCGGAGCGCCAGCGCATGGTGCTGACGCTGCGCGAGCTGCAGGGCATGTCGTACGCGACCATCGCGCGCGTGATGGGCATCACCGACGCGGCGGTGGAGACCCTGCTGCACAGGGCGCGGAAGCGCTTCAAGCAGGAGTACCTGCGCCTCGAGAGCCCGCCGGAGGAGCACGCGCGCTGCGCCGACCTGGCGTTCATGATGACCCGGAGCCGGCTCAGCCCCGAGGAGAAGCGAGCGGCACTCGACCACCTGGAGACGTGCCCCCTGTGTCGCGAGGCGTACACCAAGACGGCGGCGGTCGGCGCTCGCGCGCCCGAGATGGCACCCGCCTAGCGCTCTGCGCGCCCAACGCTTTCAAGGGCACCCTCACGGCTGCCGTCGTGGCCACGGCGCTGGCCAGGGGGATCGAGGATGCCGGCTGGACGGCGCGCAGCCTGCCCGTGGCCGACGGCGGCGACGGGACCCTCGACATCCTTCTCGCCGCGGCCGGTGAGCAGGGCCGCGAGCAACGGGTGCCGGTGCACGGTCCGTTCGGCCGTTGGCGAACGGCTCGGCTCGGCTGGATCGGGGAGCGCGTCGCCGTCGTGGAGATGGCCGAGGGCTCCGGGCTGCGCCTGCTGGGCCGGCGGCGCGACCCCATGGGCGCCAGCAGCGCCGGCGCGGGCGAACTGCTGCGAGCCGCCCTCGAAGGCGGCGCGCGCCGGGTCATCGTCGGGGTGGGAGGCAGCGCCACGACGGATGGCGGGATGGGGATCCTGGTCGCCCTGGGCGCTCGCCTTCTCGACGAGCGGCGGCGGCCAGTCGCACCGGGAGGGGGCGCCCTGGAACGGGTGGCCACCGTCGACCTCTCGGCCGCCCACGCTCACCTGCGCGGTCGCCGGGTGCAGGTCGCAGTCGACGTCCGCAGCCCGCTCTACGGGCCGGACGGAGCCGCCCACGTCTTCGCCCCCCAGAAGGGGGCCGGCCCGCGACAGGTGGCGCAGCTCGACGCCGGGCTCCGCCACTTTGCTGCGGTTCTCGAGCGCGCCGCCGGGCTGCCCGGCCTTGCGGCGCGCGCCGGTGCCGGCGCGGCCGGCGGCGCCGGCTTCGCCCTGGCCGCGCTGGGCGCGGAGCTGGTGAGCGGCGCCGCCCTGGTGTGCGACGAGGTCGGCCTCGATGACGCGCTCATCGACGCGGACCTGGTCATCACCGGTGAGGGGCGCCTCGATGCGCAGACCGCCGCGGGCAAGGCGCCAGCCGAGGTGGCGGCGCGCGCACGCCGCGACGGCGTTGCCTGCGTCGCCATCTGCGGGACGGTCGCCGGCAGCCAGGAGCTGTTCGCCACCGCCATCGCCCTCGACCAGTTCGGCGAGGACCCCTTTCGCCACGCCCGCGCGCTGCTCAGGCGCGCCGCATCACGCGCTGTCGACATGGTGGCGATCTACCCGTAGACCGGGGACAGCCACTCCGCGTATTTCTCGTTGTGACCACCGATGATGCCGTTGTAGAGGTCCTGGATGCGCATGGTCAGGGGACCAGGCTCGCCATCGCCGATGCGTCGCCTGTCGATCTCGATGACCGGTGCAACCTGCGCGCCGGTGCCGCAGAGGAACACCTCGCCGGCCGCGTAGAGCTCGCTGCGGTCGATCGACCGCTCGACCACGTCAAGACCGAGCTCCTCGCGTGCCACGTGCATCAGTCCCTGGCGGGTGATCCCCTCCAGGATGTTGTCCGCGGGCGGCGGCGTGATCAGGACGCCCTGGCGAACGATGAAGATGTTCTCGGCACTGCCCTCGGACACATGCCCGTCCATGGTCAGCATGATCGCCTCGTCGAAACCTGCCTGGAGCGCCTCGGACTTGGCCAGGGCACTGTTGACGTAGATGCCCGTGCACTTGGCGCGTGCCGGCGCCATGGTGTCGTCGACACGCCGCCACGAGCTCACCATGCAGCGGATCCCGCCGGTGCCGACGTAGTCGCCCATCGGCGCCGTGCAGATGGCGAAGCTGTCGGGGACGCCGTGCAGCTTGACGCCGATGATCTCCGCCGACTTGAAGATCAGCGGCCGGATGTACACGTCCTCGCGGTAGCGGTTGCGGCGCAGCAGGTCGTTGGTGATCACGCACAGCTCGGCTGTGGTCAGCGGCAGCTCCATCTGCAGGATTCTCGCGTTGGAGCGCATCCGGTCGAAATGCTCGGGCAGACGGAGTGTGTAGAGCTGCTCGCGCTCGGCATTCCAGTAGGCGCGGATGCCCTCGAAAACGCCGGTCCCGTAGTTGAGGCCGTGGGTCAGCAATCCCACCTTGGCATCCCCGTACTGGCAAAGGCGCCCATCGAACCAGACCCACGAGGTCTCGCGGCGGGTCACGGCGTCGGGCGATGTGCTGGCTGCTGCCTGGGTCATGGCACGCAGCGTACAACCCCGTGCGGGGCGCGGAGCCTGATCTGAGGCGTTTGCCTCATTGACCGACCCGCCAGATACGCTCTGATATGCTCATCTGCGGAGTAGAACCTGGTCCCATACCACCGAATGCGATGTGAAGGCATGCGAGGCCAGGGACGTGGAGGTGTGATGACTGACGTTGTGAAGGCCCAGCGTGTGTCGCTGCCGCCCGCCCGCTCGATCCGCTGGAACCCGAGTCCGCAGACGCTGCGTGAGCTCACCGCAAGAATGCCCAACGCCAGGTTGACGGAGTTCGACAACTACAACGTGCAAACGCGTGTGGTCTCCCGGAGCAAGAGCAGCACATACATCATCACCGATTTCCCGCAGGAGCACACCGACCAGACCCTCTCTGTCGAGGTCGGCCAGCGCATCGCCCACATTCAGGATGAGCACATCCGCGATCGCGACATGCTGGTCATCGACGGCTACATCGGCAACGACCCGGGACGCCGCGTTCGAGCCCGCCTCTTCATCGACGACGCCGCCGCCAACATCGCCGGCATGCAGCGATGGCTGTACTTCGACAACGAAGCACAGGGCGGCGAGGATTGGGATCCTGAATTGACCGTGATCTACACCCCGGAGCTCGAGGCGGCCGGCTACCCGGACCAACGGCTGATCGCAGTCGACCTCGCCAATGGCGTCACCCGGGTGCTGAACAGCGACTATTTCGGCGAGTCCAAGAAGGGCGGACTGCGCATGTGGAACAAGCTCACCTACGACCAGGGCGGCCTGTCACTGCACGCCGGCTGCAAGGTGATCCCCACGCAGAGGGGTGAGCAGACGATGCTGATCGTGGGGCTGTCCGGCACCGGCAAGACCACCACAACGTTCACCCGCCAGAACGACTCCAAGCCGGTCCAGGACGATTTTGTCGCGCTCTACCCGGGCGGCCGCATCGCGGCCACGGAAAACGGCTGCTTCGCCAAGACCTTCGGGCTTGACCCCAAGGACGAGCCGACCATCTTCGCTGCGGTGTGCAAGCCCGAGGCATACCTCGAGAACGTCTCCATGGACGAGGCTGGCAAGGTGGATTTCTTCGACACCGCCCACACCCAGAATGGCCGCGCCGTGTTCCAGATGGACGCGCTGGGCTGGCACCGCGACGCGCGCGAGGTTGCCAGCGTCAACCAGCTGCTCATCCTCAATCGCAACGAGAACATCATCCCCGTGGTGGCCAGGCTGAACCGGGAGCAGGCGGCGGCATACTTCATGCTCGGTGAGACCCAGGGCACCTCGGCGGGCGGCAGGGAGGAGGCGGGCAAGTTCCTCCGCGTGCCCGGCACCAACCCGTTCTTCCCGCTCCGCCATGAGCAGCAGGGCAACCGCTTCCTCGAGCTGCTCGACAGCGGCAGGTTCGAGGTCTTCCTGCTCAACACCGGCCGCGTCGGCGGGCCGCCCGGCAATGACAGCAGCAAGAAGGTGACCATCCCCAACTCCAGCGCGGTGGTCAAAGCCATCGCCGAAGGCACCATCGAATGGGTGGCCGATGCGGACTTCGGCTATGAGGTGGCGCGCTCGGTGCCGGGCATCGATGACCCCGAGATCCTCCAGCCACGACGCCTCTACGAGCGCACCGGCCGCGTCGACGAGTACAACACCATCGTCGAGCGGCTGCGCGCGGAGCGCCGTGACTTCCTCGCCAAGTATCCGGGGCTGCGGGCCGAGATCGTCAGCGCCATCAGGGCGTAGCCCGACGCCGTCGCGGCCCGCCCGCGCCAGGTGCCCGTCCACCCAGTCCGATTGGAGAGAGATGGTGACCGAGGTGAGCACCGGGCCGACGCGAGCGCGCACTGACCCGCAACGTCTCACCGTGGCACCGCCGCTGGGCGAGGTGCCGCCGACCATGCTCGCCCAGGTCATCCGCCCGCAACGATATGGCGATCCCAGCGACGCCTTCGCGGTGGAGGAGGTTGCCACCCCGAGCCCCGGACCCGGGGAGGCGCTCGTATATGTCATGGCCGCCGGCGTCAACTACAACAACGTCTGGGCCTCGCTCGGCCGGCCGGTCGACGTCATCGCGGCGCGCCAGAAGGCCGGCGCCGGCGAGGACTTCCACATCGGCGGCAGCGATGCCTCAGGGATCGTCTACGCGGTCGGCGAAGAGGTCGACAACGTCAAGGTCGGCGACCGTGTGGTTGCGCACTGCGGGCAATGGGACGCGGCCGACCCGTACATCACCGCCGGCGGCGATCCGATCACCGCGCCGAGCGCGCGCATCTGGGGCTACGAGACCAACTGGGGCAGCTTTGCGCAGTTCACCCTGGTGCAGGCACACCAGTTGCTGCCCAAGCCGGAGCGCCTGGGCTGGGCGGCGGCGGCGGCCTACATGCTGGTCGGTGCCACCGCGTATCGCATGCTCTGCGGCTGGGAGCCGCATACCGTCCGCAAGAACGATGTGGTGCTGGTCTGGGGCGGTAGCGGCGGGCTCGGCTCGCAGGCGATCCAGATCGTCAGGGCGCGCGGCGGCATCCCCGTGGCGGTGGCATCGGGACCCGAGCGCGGCGAGTTCTGCGTCTCGATCGGGGCAGCCGGGTACATCGACCGCGGCCGCTTCGACCACTGGGGCCTGCCCCCCGACTGGCGCGACAACGACGCCTACGGCGCCTGGGCAAGCGGCGCTCGCGCCTTCGGCAAGGCGATCTGGGACGTGGTCGGTGAGAAGCGCAACCCGCGCATCGTCTTCGAGCATCCGGGGGAGGCGACCATCCCCACCTCGATCTTCGTCTGCGACAACGCCGGCATGGTGGTGATCTGTGCCGGAACCACCGGCTATCACGCGGCTGTCGACCTGCGCTACCTGTGGATGCGGAGCAAGCGATTGCAGGGCTCGCATTTCGCCAACGACGGCAACGCCGCTGCCCTCAACCAGCTGGTGGCGAGCGGTGCCGTCGATCCCTGCCTGCGACGCACCTTCGCATTCGACGACGTCGGCATCGCTCATCAGCTGATGCACAAGAACCAGCACCCGGTCGGCAACATGGCGATCCTGGTCGGAGCGCGGCACGAGAACCAGGTCGACCTCTAGCCCTTCCCGGCGGCGAGCACGCGGACAACGGTGTGCTCGGGCGTCTGCGTGGCCAGCTCGAGGCGCCTGCCGCTGAGCAGCCAGTCCAGCTCAGGGACGGTGAGGTGCCCCGAGAGGTCGCGCGGCAGGCGGGCCGGCGCCCCCTCGATGAGCTGAGCGCGCTTGCCGATCACCTCCGCGGGGTTGATGCCCGCGTCGCCGATGTCGGCGCCGCGGTCGCGGAGGTCGGCGGCGATGGCGCAGCCCACGGGGTCGCAGTCGTGAAGCACCACGACGCTCAGGGCGCTCACGTCAGCCGGGGCCTCGTCGACGGTCAGTACGCGCGCGTCGCCGAGATGCTCGCGGTTGGCGGTGAGGATGGCGGCGGTCTCGGCACGATCGCAGATCACCAGCAGTGCGCCCGAGCCGCTCTGCGGATGCGGCCGCTGAGTTGGGCTGATCATCCCGGGCACGGGCGTGGCGCCGGCCGCCAGCCGCGCCTCGAACTCGGCGAAGGAGATCGCCAGCACGCGGCCCAACGGCGGCGGGCGGCGTTCCTGGAGGTGGGTGATCGCCCCGACCGCGATGAGCAGGACGCCGAGGCCGCCGAGCACGACCAGCACAGCCCGGTTGGCGAGGACGATCCCGATCATGATGAGCACCAGCCCGAGGCCCACCTCTCCGCTGGCGATGCGCACCGGTGCTGACTCCACGTCGGCGCAGACCGCGTAGTAGAGCTGGCGGGGGGTGAACCACCATCCACCCTCGTGCAGGCGCGCCGCGGCGGCGGCGATGCGCTCATCGGTGATCTCGACTGCCATGGCGCGCCAGTCTGGCAGGGCGCAGCGCGCCGCGGAGGCCGAAGTATGCTGGCGACGTGATCTCGGAGTCAGCGGCAGCGACGCCCGGCGTGCCGAGCGCGCGTGACTACGCGGCTGAGCAGCGGCGCTGGGAGGAGCGCGCCCTGCGCCGCGCCCTCGAGGGAGGCGCCCCGGCGCGGACCTTCGCCACCGGCAGCGGCATCGACGTCGACGCCCTCTACGGCCCGGCCCAGCTCGACGGCCACGACCCTCTCATCGAGGAGGGCTTCCCCGGCGAGCCCCCGTTCACGCGCGGGGTCCAGGCGACGATGTACCGGGGCCGGTTGTGGAGCATCCGCCAGTACGCCGGTTATGGCACCGCCGCCGACGCCAACGAGCGCTTCCGTTTCCTCCTCGCCCATGGCCAGACGGGGCTGTCGGTGGCCTTCGACCTACCCACCCAGATGGGCCTCGACAGCGACGACCCGCGCGCCGCCGGCGAGGTCGGGCAGGTGGGCGTGGCCATCGACTCAGTGGCCGACATGGAGGAGCTGTTCAGGGAGATCCCTCTCGATGCCGTGAGCACCTCGATGACCATCAACGCGCCGGCGCCGGTGCTGGTGGCGATGTACTTCGTCGCCGCCGAGCGGCAGGGGGTGGCCGCCGACGCGGTGATGGGCACAGCGCAGAACGACGTGCTCAAGGAATATGTCGCGCGCGGCACGTACATCTATCCGCCGCGACCTTCGCTGCGGCTGGCGGCCGACCTGATCGTCCACTGCGCTCACCACGCGCCGAGGTTCAACGCCATCTCGCTGAGCGGCTACCACATCCGCGAAGCGGGCAGCACGGCGCCGCAGGAGATGGCGTTCGCCATCGCCAACGCGTGCGAGTATGTCGCCGCCGTCGTCGACCGGGGCATCGCGGTCGACGACTTCGCGGCCAAGCTCTCGTGGATCTTCAACACGCACACGGACTTTTTCGAGGAGATCGCCAAGTACCGAGCCCTGCGCCGTCTCTGGGCGCGGGTGATGACCGAAAGGTTCGGCGCCACCGACCCACGCTCGCTGATGCTGCGCACCCACACTCAGACCGGCGGCTCGACACTCACCGCGCAACAGCCGGAGAACAACATCGTGCGCGCCGCCATCCAGGCGCTTGCCGCCGTTCTCGGGGGCGTGCAGTCCCTGGCGCTCTCCTGCTATGACGAGGCCTTGTCCATCCCCACCGAGAAGGCGCAGCGCATCGCGGTGCGCACCCAGCAGATCATCGGCGAGGAGATCGGCGTCACCAACACTGTCGATCCCCTCGGTGGGTCGTACTTCGTCGAGTGGCTCACCGACGAGCTCGAGCGGCAGGCTGCGGCGCTGATCGTCCAGGTCGATGAGCGCGGTGGTGCGGTGGCGTGCATCGAATCCGGCTGGATGCAGGAGCAGATCCAGGAGCAGGCCTATCGCGCCGAGCGCGCGGTGGTCTCGGGCGAGCGGGTGGTGGTCGGTGTCAACCGCCACACCGAGAGCGAGGAGGCGCAGCCCCCGCTGATCTTCCGAACCGACGAACGCGCCATCGATGAGCAGTTGGAGCGCCTGCGTCGCCATCGCGAGCGCCGCGAGCAGGCGGCAGTCACTGCGGCGCTGCGTGACCTGCTCGCCGCTGCGCAGGCCGACGGCGTGCTGATGCCCTCCATCCTCGACGCGGTGCGCGCCAACGCCAGCCTCGGTGAGATCTGCGGGACGCTCCGCGACGTGTTCGGTGAGTACCGGCCTCCAACCACGATCTGAGGGCGGCCGCACCCGGACGCAGCGTCGCGCAGCCGCGGCGCTGCGTGCCGCCGGGCGGCGCATCGTCACCATGCCGCGCCCGGCCCGCATCGTGCTCGTCGCGATCGCGGTTGCCGTCGGCTTCGTGGCCGTGGTGCTGCCGCTCTTCAGCACCGGCGGCGCGCCGCGCGCGGAGATCACCGGCGCGCTACCGGACACCGCCACCGCGGGACGGCAGTTGCGCGTCGACATCGCCGTCGACAATGTCGGTGACGGCAGCATCTACCCGGTGTGCGTCTCGTTGAGCGGCGGCGGCGCAACGCTTGTGTCGGGCCTGTTCCAGGGGCTTGACCAGGTGACGGCGACGAGCAACAGGGTGTGCGGCGGCCAGCTGACCGGCCAGGAGACGATCAGCATCAGCCTGGTGCTCAGGCTGGACCAGCGTGGCAGCGCGATCGTGCAACTGGTTCCCGAGCAGGGATCGAGCGTCATCGGTCCTGCCTTTCGCGCCACGGTCATCGTCTCCTGACGACGGCCGCCGCGCTACCCTTGTCGGCAACACAGGGAGGTGTCGGCATGGCGCGGGAGTTCAGCGACTTCGAGGAGTTCTTCTCCTGGTACGTCGGCCAGCACAGCAAGCGGGCCACCCGGTGGATTCATTTTGCCGGCACACATCTCGGCGCGGCGACAGCGTTGACCGGCATCGCCAGCCGGCGTCCTGCGCTGGTGGCGGGCTTCCCGGCCATCTCCTACGGCATGGCCTGGTTCAGCCACTTCGTCATCGAGAAGAACAACCCGGCGTCCTTCGGGCACCCGCTGTGGTCGCTGCGCGGTGACGTCCGCATGCTGGCGATGATGTGGCAGGGCCGCGACGACGAGCTCGACCTCATCGCCCGCCACGCGCTGCGCTCCAGCATCGCCGCCTGACCACCGCCGGCAATGGCCGGTCAGCGCGATGCGACCGGCGCCTCGAGCTCCCACATGGACCCTGTCGGCGTGTCATGGATGGCCACGCCACCGGCGATGAGCGCGTCACGGAGGCGATCGGCGTCATCGAAGCGGCGTTCGCGACGGGCCGTCTCGCGCAGGCAGAGCAGGGCGTCGACCATCGGCGCCAGCCGCGCGCGCGGATCGGCCGCGCCCTCGTGGGCGAGCTCGGCGAGCCGCACCATCAGCTCTCGGAGAACCTCGCGCGCGCGGTCGGGCTCGTCGGATTGGAGCGTATCGCGCGACCATTCGTGCACCGCGGTCTCCACGGCGAGGATGGCCGCGACGCCCGTGTCGGGGTCGCGGGCGTCGAGCGCGCGCAGCGCCGCCTCGCGCTGGTCACGGACTGTCTCCATGAACGGGCTTGTCTGCGCAGCGCCGTCGTCCGACCTCGCGTCCGCGCTGAGGATGGCGGCAGGGTGGTCGACGTCCCCCACAGCGGCGGCCGCGACACCGTCGAGCGCGACGACTTCGCCGGCGTGCCAGTGGCGCTCGACACCGCCGCGGCGCCAGGTCACGCGACCGCGCCCGAAGACGCTCATCGTCGCGGCGTCGATGTCGATGACAGCAGCGGTGTGCTCGTCGACGCCGAGGATGTCGCACCCCTCTGGCAGGGTGCTTTCGAGAACGCGCAGACGCCGTTCACCCATGTAGCAGTAGCGTGTGTCGTGCGTGCCGCCCTCGGCGTTGCTGTAGTGCGGGATCACCGCGGCGCGTAGCCCGGTCTGGCGGAGCAGGTCGAGCCCGGGAATCCAGCGCACCGCTTCTCCGACCTTGTAGATCTCGTAGACCGGCAACCCCACCTCGCCAAGCGTGACCGCGGCGGCGCTGGCGAAGACGACCACGCCGCCGGTGCGCAACTTCTGCGCAAGCAGCTCGGGCACACGCGTGCCCGCCCATTGGCGGACTGCATACGAAGGGCTGCCCGGGCCGGCGAAGACCCAGTCGGCCTGCGCCAGCCGCGCACACATCTGCTCGTACTGCAGAGGCGTCGCCGAATCCGCATCGCGGAACGTCGCCACCACGACGTCGTGGCCGACGCTGTCATGGAAATAGGCGACGCTGCGGGCGGAGATCTCGTCGGCGTTCTCCTGGAAGCCGTATGGCGTGTCCAGCATCACAGCCCGCGCCACAGCGCCGCCGGCGCGTCGGATCAGGTCGGCATGCACCGACGTCATCGTCGGCGCGGTCTCGCCAGACCCCATGATCGCGAGCACGCGTGGGGCCGTCATCCGTTCATCGTAGGCCACCCGTGGCCACACCTCGTCTCGCTGCCGCGGTTCGAGCCCCGACTACTCGCTGGCGAAGAAGCGAGCGAGCCACACCAGGGTGCGCACCGGCGCGCCCGAGGGGCCGTCGGGGACCTCCTCGAGGTTGCCCTGGTCGTTCCACGACGTGCCCGCGATGTCGAGGTGCACCCAGGGCAGGCCACCCGCGAAGACGCGGATGAACACGCCGCCGGCGATGGTGCCCGCCTCACGCCCGCCCCAGTTGACCACGTCGGCGACGTCGCTGCGCAAGCAGACGTCGTACTCGGGATGCATGGGCAGTTCGGCGAAACGGTCGCCGGCCTCGCGCGCCCCGCGCTGCACCAGCGCGGTGAGCCGCGCGTCGTTGCTCATCAGCCCGGCGCTGACATGCCCGAGCGCGACGATCACCGCGCCGGTCAGCGTGGCCACGTCGACGATGTGCGTGGCGCCCTTGGCGCGGGCCAGGCTGAGCCCGTCGGCGAGCACCACCCGTCCTTCGGCATCGGTGTTGACCACCTCGATGGTGGTGCCGTCCATCGCGGTCACCACGTCACCTGGCTTGAGCGCATGGCCGCCGGGCATGTTCTCGGTGGCGGGCACGATGGCGATCACGTTGCAGGCAACCTCGAGCGCCGCGATTGCATGGACCGCAGCCAGCACCGCCGCGCCGCCTCCCATGTCCGACTTCATCATCTCCATGTGCAGTGACGGTTTGATGGAGATCCCGCCGGTGTCGAAGGTGATCCCCTTGCCGACCAATGCGAGCCGGCGATCGTCGCCGGGAGCGCCGTTGTAGGTGACCACGATCATCGCCGGCGGCTCATCGCTGCCCCGGGCTATGCCAAGCAGCGCGCCGGCGCCCGACGCCTCGAGCTCGGTGCGCTCCATCACCTCCACGGTCAGCGGCGAGCCGTTGCACAGCTCGCGCACCGCAGCGGCCAGAAGCCTCGGCGTCATCGCGTTGGACGGCTCACTCGTCCAGCGCTGGACGCGGAGGGTCGAGTCCGCCAGGAGAACGGCGTCGGCGAGGGCAGCGTCAACCGACTCGACGGCATCGCTCCCAACGCCGGCAACGACCACCTCCTCGATGAGCGGTGGCCGGCCGCCAGGCTTCTTGTGCACCCCGGCCTCGAAGTTGGCGAGAAGCGTCCCGGTGACCATGGCGCGGAGCAGGGCGGCGAGATCGCTGGCCGGGCCGCTCGCGAGCGAGGGGTCCCCGGCGAGCACCACCCGCGACAGCCGGCGTTTGCGCAGCTGCCGGCCCATCAGGGTATAGGCGTTGTGGAGGCGGTAGCTGTCGAGCACGGCGCGGTCGCCGAGACCGAGCAGGACCACACGGCGAGCCGCCACCCCGTTCGCCGCAGGGACCACGGTCACCTCGCCGAAGCGGCCGCGGACCTCGCCCGTCGCGAGCATGCCGGCCAGCACGCCCCCGAGCGAAGCGTCGAGCGCAGACGCGGCGGGTCCCAGCTCGCCGGTGAAGGCTGTGACCACCAGCGCGTCGCCGCCGATCCCAGTCGGCGCGCCGTCGCCGCGCGTAGCCACCGTCACGGTCGCCTCCCCAATGTCAGTCGTCCCACCGGGCCGGGCGGAATGGTACGCGTCCCGCTCGACACGGGTGGCCGCGCATACTCGTGGCCGTGCGCGATTGGGCGGCGCTCCGCGACGAGCTGCGAGCAGAGGCACAAGCCCGCGGTTGGTGCGCACTCGGCGTCTCCGGCATGGAGGCGGACGTCGAGGCCCGCGACCACGGCCTACAAGCGGTGGCGGCGGGCCGCATGGACGGGATGTCGTGGATGACCGCGGACCGGGTCAGGGCGAGTACCGACCTTGGCGCTCGCTACCCATGGGCGCGGAGCATCGTCGCCCTGGCGTGGCCGTACCGGCCAGTGCAGCCCGGACCGCCGGGGCCGGCTGACCGGCCCCGCGGTCGCATGGCCGCCTACGCCTGCATGGCCGGCCCGGGGGAGGGCAGCCCGGCCGACTACCACGATGTGCTCGGCCGCGCGTGCGACGATCTGGTGAGCTGGCTGCGAGGTCGAGTCGGCGAAGTTCGGGTCAAACGCTTCGTGGACCACGGCTGGGCGATGGACCGCGCCATTGCCGTGCGCGCCGGGATCGGCTTCACCGGCAAGCACGCGTCACTGCTGACCACCACCGCCGGCTCCTACGTTCTCCTCGCCGAGATCGCGCTGTCGCTGCCGCTCCCCGCCGACGCGCCCTCCCCCAAATCGTGCGGCAGCTGTGCCGCCTGCATCCCGGCGTGCCCGACCGGGGCGATCGTAGCTCCCGGCGTGATCGACGCCCGGCGCTGCATCTCGTACCTGACCATCGAGCATCGCGGACCGATCCCGCTGCCGCTGCGACCGCTGATGGGCACATGGGTGTTCGGCTGTGACCTCTGCCAGGAGGCATGCCCGATCAACCATCGACGCGCCCCGGCGGCGCTCCCCACCCCACCAGTTGGGGCGCAGCGCGGCCCGGTGCCGGCGCCGGACCTTGTCGAGCTCCTCGAGATGGGCGAGGGCCAGTTTGCGGCGCGCTTCGCAGGCTCGTCGGTCGCCCGGACGGGGCGCTCCGGACTGGCCCGCAACGCGGCGATCGCCCTCGGCAACGCCGGCGCGATGGCCACGGCCCCCGCACTGCAACGGGCCGCTCGCGCCGATCCCGACCCGGTGGTGCGCGAAGCGGCGGCCTGGGCGCTGGAACGGGTGTTCTCAGGAGGTCGCGGCGGCGGTCAGTAGCGCGTGGCGATCAGGCGATCAGTGGAAGAGCCAGATCGCAGCGCCCGCTCCGGCCACGATGGGCGTGCCGATGCACGCCGCCACCAGCGGGATCGGGTCGCGCTGCGGTGGCCACCAGGCCCGGGGCAGAGCGCGCCCCGTGGGGACGCGAGAGCGGCGGAGCCGCGCCGGTTCGGCGCTGAGGATGGCTGCAGCCATGCCGGTGAGCGTGGCCAGCAGCGTGGCCTCGGCCCCCAGGGCCGCGACGTGCGTCGCTCCCGATCTCCACAGCGCCACGATCACGGCGAATGCCAACACGCCGACGACGGTGCCGAAGACCGCGCCGAGCAGCGGCAGGCTGAGCTGGTTGCGTCGCGGCGTGGGCAGCGGCATCGCCGCAGCGTACCACCGGGGCGTCCTGACCTCCAGCGGGGAGCGGCGGATGTCCCGCCACGGCCTTGACCTTTGCGCCAGCCACCCGTACCCTGAACAGGCTCGTGCGAGCGGGCCCGGTTCCACGTCCAAGCTCACGTCTCACCAGGGAACCCCTGCCAATGCCGTCCCGCACACGTCTTGCTGTCGCGCTCGGAGCCACCGCTGTCGCGGCGATGCCGGCGAGCGTCATCGCCAGCACCTACGTGGTCCATCCCGGGGACACCCTCGGTGAGATCGCGCTGCGACACGGAACCACCGTCGGTGCCCTGGTCGAGGCCAACCATCTCCCCGACCCCAACGTCATCCGCATCGGCCAGCTGCTGCACATCCCCGACTCGCGGATGGGCATCCCCGGCTACGCAGCGGGGGCTCTCGACTCGGAGACGTACACCGTGGTCCACGGCGACACGCTGATCAGCATCGCGCGCCGCTACGGGGTCGACCTCACCGCCCTGGCCCGCACCAACGGCCTCAATGTCAACGCTCCCCTGCACATCGCCGTCGTCCTCCACGTCCCCGGCCGCATCGTCAGGGTCAACGCGCTGCTCGCCCATGTCGCCAACCAGGTGGGGGTCGACCCCAAGGTGGTCAAGGCGGTGGCCTGGATGGAGAGCGGATGGCAGCAGGATGTGGTCTCGCCAACCGGCGCGATCGGCCTGATGCAGGTCGAGCCCTACACCGGCGAATGGGTGTCGAGGTACCTCGCCGGCCGCACCCTCAACCTGCGCGTTGCCGCCGACAACGTCCTGGCCGGGACGCTGCTGCTGCACCACCTGCTCGGCGTCCACCACGGCGACGTCGCAGCGGCCCTCGCCGCCTACTACCAGGGCGACGCATCGATCGGCAAACACGGCCTGCACGACGACACCAAGCGCTACCAGCGGGTGGTCAGGGACCTCATCAGCCGCGTATGAGCCGCGGCGGTTATCCCCAGCTTATCCCCACAAGCCACAGCGCCCGTATCAAGAAAGGAGTGTGGAACAGGGTGCTCCGGTCTCAGCTCAGGCCCAGGTCCAGGGGCAGGCTGAGGCAGCGAACGCCGCCGCCTGACTTCATGAACTCGTCCATGGGCAGGGCGATGGCGTCGTAGCCGATGGCCGCAAGCTGGGAGCGCAGCGCCAGAGCCGCGGACGAGCTGACCACCCTGCCGGCGAGGGCCATGCCGTTGCAGGCGAACCCGGCGGCCACCTCGGCCGGCACCTCGATGAGCTGGAGCCCGCGGCAGCGGATGAGCTCGAGCGACTCAGCGGCGAAGGCCGCAGGCGCGATCAGGGCGGTGCTGTCGTCGAGCGGACAGAAGCAGGTGTCGAGGTGGTAGAAGCGCGGGTCCACCAGCTGCAGCGAGGTGCTCTCCACGTCGAGGATCGACGCCACCTCCGCGTGGGCCGCCAGGTCGGTGCGGAATCCCCAGGCCAGGAACAGGTGATCGCCGACGAACAGCGCGTCCCCCGCACCCTCGAATGAGAGCTCCGGCGACACCTCGTGGACGTCGACGTGCAGCCGTTCCAGCGTCGCCCTCCAGTGCCTCTCCTCGCCGGCTCTCTCGGCGTGTTGGAAGCGGCTCAGCACCGCCCGGCGGCGCCACACCACGGCGGCGTTGGCGGTGAAGACCATGTCGGGCAGGCCCGCCACGGACTGGGTGAGCTCGATGCTCTCGCCGAGCTCGAGATAGAGGCGGTGGAGCGCCTCCCACTGGTCGACGGCACGAGCGTGGTCGACCTCGACCGCGACGTGCATCCACGGGTTGATCTCGTACTCGATGCCGAAATGCTCCGGGCGGCACATGAGAATGGCCATGACGCGCTCTCGCACATCCGGTCAGGCCGATCGCCAGCGCGGGGAGCTCCTGTGTCCGGGTCGCCCGCGATGATGACACAACTGACGGTTGCCCTAGACCGCTCGCGCGGCCAGTGCGCCGGCGGCGGCGAGGAGCGCCGTCGCGGGAATGGTGAGCACCCAGGCCACCACGATGGTGCGCGCCGTGCCCCAGCGCACCGCGGCGAGCCTGCGGGTCGCCCCCGCTCCCATCACGGACCCGGACACCACGTGCGTGGTGCTCACCGGGATGGCCAGCTGCGTGGCGGTTTGGATGACCGCCGCCGCCATGGTCTGCGCGGCGAAGCCGTCAACAGGCTCGAGCCTGGTGATCCGGCTGCCCATGGTGCGGATGATGCGCCAGCCGCCGGCGTAGGTCCCGAGGCCGATCGCGGTCGCGGCCGCCACGACAACCCACACGGGCGGTGACGGGAAGGACCCGCGTTGGGTGGCGACGTGACCGGTGGCGAGCAGCGCAAGGGTGATGATCGCCATCGTCTTCTGCGCATCGTTGGCCCCATGGCTGAACGACACGAAGCCACCGCTGAAGACCTGGGCGGTGCGGAAGCCGCTGTTGCCACGTGCGGGATGGATGTTCGCGAAGACGTGCAGCACAGCCAGCAGGAAGAGGTAACCGAGGATGAAGCCGGCAATCGGCGACGTGATCAGGCCGATGATGACTGGTACCACGGTGCCCCATTTCAACGCGTGCACGCCGTAACCGGCGATGCCCATGCCGATCAGCGCGCCGATCAGCGCATGCGATGAGCTCGAGGGCAGCCCGGCGCGCCAGGTGACCAGGTTCCAGGTGATCGCGGCGGCCAGCGCGGCGATGATCATCGCCAGGGAGACCCCACCGGCGGGTGCGACGAGCCCACCGATGGTGTTGGCCACCTTGGTGTGGAGAACCTCGATGGCGACGATCGCGCCGGCCAGGTTGAGCAACGCCGAGAGTCCGATGGCGAGCTTGGCGCCGAGCGCACGCGTGCTGATCGTCGTCGCCACCGCATTGGCAGTGTCATGGAAGCCGTTGGTGAAGTCGAAGCCGAGCGCGACCACGACCGTGATCCCGAGGAGAATCGGTTGCCCGTCAGGCATTCTTGATGGTGATCGCCTCGAGGATGTTGGCGACGTCCTCGCAACGATCAAGCGCGTCCTCGAGCAGGGTGAAGAACTCTTTGAGCTTGATCACCTCGAGTGCTGCGTGATCCCCGGAGAACAGGTCGGCGATCGCCCGTCGCGACGCGGTGTCGCCGAGATTCTCGAGTCGGTGCACCTCGATGCCGTGTTCCTCGATGCCCTTGAGCTGTTCGAGCTTGGCCACACCGTGCTGCAACTCCGCGCTGGCCTGGGCGATCAGGTCGACCATCTCCACCGCGGCCGGCGGAATCGTCTCGATCTTGTACAGCGTCACCGTGTCGGCGATCTCTTCGATGTAATCGAGCACATCGTCCAGGCCGGACGCCAATGCGTAGATGTCCTCGCGATCGAAGGGGGTCACGAAGGTGCGGTGCAGGGTGCGCACCAGCTCGTGGGTCACCTCGTCACCCTCGTGTTCGAGGTCCTTGATCGCCGCCTGCCTCGCAGCCATCGTGAGCGGCTCGCGGACGCCGTCGCGCAACAGTTGCGCGGCCGCCACGGTTGCGCGGATGTGCTGGTCGAAGAGCTGATAGAAACGCCGTTCGCGGGGCACCAGCGAGAGTTTCACAGCTCCCTCCTCAGCCGTCTGTGGTGAGCCGGGAGCATATACGGGACCGAACCACCGATGCCCCGAGCGTCAGGCGGCGCCCTCGATGGGCAGAGCGCTCAACACTGTCGGGCTGAACGGCCGCAGGGGCAGGCGGGCGCCGGCCTCGGGCGGGGCCACCGGCTGGCGGCGCAGGCACCACAGCGGGTTGACGTCGTCGCGAAGCGCGACCAGCCGGAAGTCGATGAGGCTCTGCCCACCTCGCGGCTCTGCGACCGGTTCGACGGTGGCGACCAGGCGCGGCCGCACCCAGGTCACACCCGGGCCGGCCTGCTCTGCACCGTCGAACGCAGCCAGGTCGGCGGCAACCTCGACCACCCCGGCAAGCCAGCGCGTCGACGCGCCGCCCGGCACGGCAGCGGTGCCGACCACCTCCAGGCGACCTCTGGTCCAGTCCGCCAGCACCACGCTCACGCCTGCGGCGGTGCTGAACCAGCCGACCACCACGGCATCGCGCCGCCCGGTCAAGGGGATGCGCAGCCGGTCGGGCGAGGCGATGCCGGCGCGGTAGGGGGCGCCCCCGCGCCGGGCGATCAACGCGCTGAGCCCGCGCGAGCCCGCTGCCTGGGCCAGGGCGCGCCCGTGGCCCACGACGTGGTCGGGAAGCTGGATGCGCGAATCCGCCGGGATCAGGCCGCGGAGCATGGCCAGGCGGGTCAGCAGCGGCCGTCCGGTCAGCGTCTCGCCGTCGAGCTGGAGGAGATCAGTGGCCAGGTACACAGCCGCCGGCCGCCCCGGGGTCGCCTCGGTCACCCGGCTGAACAACGCGGCCAGGTCGGGCCTGCCGTGGCGGTCGAGCACGCAGACCGATCCGTCGAGCACCGCTTCATGGGCACCCTGCAGCGGCCCCGCTGCGGTGATCTCGGGGAAGCGGACGTCGAGCGACGACACCTCACCCTTGAGCCGCACCGACCCAGACTCCGCCGCGATCAGCAGGCAGCGCGACCCTTCCCACTCGACGCTGAAGAGCCACTCGTCACCGTCGAAGGGAGAAGCGCACGGGACACTGGCCTCGGGCTGGGCACTGCCGGCGAACCCCGCGGCGGGATCATCGATCGGCAGCCTCGGCTGGTCGCCGGCGCCGGTCCGGCGCCCCCGCGGTGCCTGGATTCGCGCGCTCACCGACCGCTCAGGAGGCCTTGCGCCGCCGTGCTCCCTCGGACGACGGGCGGCGGTGCGCAGCGGTCACCTCACGCTCTGCCGGCTTGGTCGCGCGATCGCTCTTCTGGGCTGCCTCGACCGATGCCTTGAGCGCGGCCATGAGGTCGGTCACCTTGGACGGCCGTTCCGGCGCCGCGCGTTCTATGGGCTTGTTGTTCACCTTGGACTCCACCACTGCCAGCAGAGCCTCACGGTATTCGTCGTTGTAGCGTTGCGGGTCGAAGGTGGCGCTGAGGTTGTCGACCAGCATCATCGCCATGTCCAGCTCGCGCTTGTGGATCTCGGGGACTGCCTCAGCCTCGGGGAGCGACAGCTCGCCCACGTCGCGGATCTCGTCGGGCCAGTGCAGGGTGTTGAGCACCAGACCCTTGTCGTGGAGGGCGAGGCGGCAGAGATGCTCGCGATCGCGGAACGCGATCTTGCCCACCGCCACCTTGCCGGTCTTCTCGAGGGCTGCCTTGAGCAGGTAATAGGGTTTGACGCCGACCGGCTCCGGCTCGAGGTAGTAGGCGCTCTTGATGTAGAGGCCCGCCTCGATCTCCGAGTCGTCGCAGAACTCGAGGATCTCGCACGTGTGCGACGTGGTCAGGGGCAGGTTGTCGAGGTCGGCGTCATCGATCTCGACGAACTCGTCCTTGCCCACCTCGTAGCCGCGCACCGTCGAGCCCCAGGGAATCTCCTTGTCCTCCTCGGGACACCAGCGCTTGTTGCGGATCGGTGTGAGGTCGTTGGGACAGAGCATCCGGAACGACACGCTCTTCGATTCGGTCGCCAGGTAGAGCCGCACCGGGATGGCAACCATCCCGAAGCTGATCGCGCCACGCCACATGGATCTGGGCATGCACCGATTCTAAGGGCGAAGGGGGAACTGCGTTCCCGCCTCGCTCAGACCTCGAGAAGCCTCTCGTAGGCGGCCTTCAGCTCCGGGTAGCGCAGGAAGATGATGTGCGCGTACTCCTGGGTGAGCGGTCCGGGCGCGCGACGCAGGTGCATCCCCACCTCCTCCGGACGGTGGTTCGCCTTACGCCAGTTGCACCTCTTGCAGGCGATCACGAGGTTGTCCCAGCGATCGCCGCTGCCACCGCGGGACATGGGCACGATGTGGTCGACAGTGAGCTCAGCGGCGGCGCCGACGAAGCCGCAGTACTGGCAGGTGTGGTCATCACGCAGCAGCAGGTTGCGGCGGTTGGGACGGAGCAGGCGCCGGGGCACGTGGATGGTGCGGAGCAGCCGGACGACGACCACACCCTCGGGCAGACGGCGGCCGCTGAGCGCGGCGGCGGCCTCGAGCTCGGAGCGCTCGTCGAGGAAAGCGACCCGCTCTTTGGTCAGCAGGATGATCAGCCGCCGGTGGCTGATGACATTGAGTGGCTGCATCGAGGCATTCAGCAGCAGCACGGCCATGGCGGAATTCTATTGGGAGAGGGCAACGAGCGCACTGGTTCAGTCCAGTGGCGGCAGCTGCTGCCCGCCGGCGAGCGCCCCGACGAAGAGGTCGCCGACGCCCGCGAGCCTGTCAGCGATGGTGTGGATGGTCCAGCCATCGGGTCTCAGGTCGGGACTGCCCAGCTCGGCCCAGGTGATCGGCGCCGAGACCGGGGCATGCGGCACCGCCCGCACCGTGTACGGCGCGGTGAGCGTCTTGTTGATGATGTTCTGCGTGTAGTCGATGCGAACTTTGCCGGAGCGCTGCCGCACCGACCACTCCCAGCTGACCAGCTCCGGCACGATCGCCCCCACCGCCCGGGCCACGCCTTCCACCCAGGTGCGCACCGCCGCGTAGTCGGGGCCGCGGGCGATGGGTACGTAGATCTGCAGGCCTGTCTGCCCGGTGGTCTTGACCACGCTGCGCAGCCCGTAGTGGTCCAGCGCCACCCCGACCAGCTTGGCAATGGTCACGACACTCTCGAAGCTTGCACCCTCGGCCGGGTCGAGGTCGAAGACGGCCCAGTCGGGCTGCTGCGGCGCGTCGATCCGCGAGTGCCAGGGGTGCAGGTCGATGGACGCAGCGTTGGCCACCCAGACCAACGTCGCCAGGTCGTTGACCACGACGTACTCCTTGGTCTTCTCGCCGTGGTAGGTCCAGGACTTGATCCATGGTGGTGCGTGCGACGGCTTGTCCTTGCGCCAGAACGACTTGCCATCGATGCCGTCGGGGAAGACCTGCATGGACAGCGGCCGGTCCCGCAGATAGGGAAGCAGCACCGGCGCCACCTGGATGTAGTGGGCGATGAGGTCGCGCTTGGTCAATTCGTCCTCTGGCCACATCAGCTTGTCGAGGTGGGTGAGTCGCAGCCGGCGGCCGTCCACGTCGAAGGCGTCCGAGTCGCGCAGCCCGCGGAGCTGTTCCAGCAAGCCGCCGGTCGGCGCCGTGCCCGCCGGGGCGGCACCGGCGAGAACTGTGTCGACGGGCACAGGGACGTCACGGCGGCAGTCCTGGGGCACGATGTCGTCGCGCAGCCCGACGAACGCCGGATGGCGGAGGATGCCCTGCCTGGTCCAGCCGGCGTGCCGCACCTCGCACACAAGCACGGGACGGACCCAGGTGGCCGGCTCGCCGGTTCGCGGCGCCGGATGGAGTGGGCTCTCGTCGGTGACCAGGGCGTCGAGCTTCTTGCGCAGACGACGCAGCATCGCCTCGTCGAACCCGGTTCCAACCTGGCCGCAGTGCTGCAGCATGTCACCGTCGTAGACGCCGAGGATCAGCGCGCCGATCTGGCTGGCACGCCGGCCGCGACCCCCGGTCCAACCGGCGATGACGCACGATTGCGTCTGCCACGCCTTGACCTTCACCCAGTCGTGGCTGCGGCGGCCCGGTTGATAGGTCGAGTCAGCCAGCTTGCCGACCATGCCCTCGATGCCTTGCCCGCTCAGCGCCGCGAAGAGATCCTCGCCGTCACGCTCGACGTGGTCGGTGTAGAGGATCCCATCGGCGCCACCGAGCACGTCCTTGAGTGTCTTCTTGCGGATGCGCAACGAGGTGCTCATGAGGTCGCGACCATCGAGCCAGAGCAGGTCGAAGACCGCATACGTGGCGGGGTGTTCGCGCATCACGCGGCGCACATCGCTCTCGCGTGAGACGTTGATGCGCGACTGCAGGCGCTCGAAGGACGGGCGCCCGTCAGGGTCGAGCACAACGATCTCACCGTCAACGATGGCGCGGTGACCGCGCAGCACCGCGGTGAGCGCCGCCATCTCCGGGTATCGCGACGTCTCGTCACGGCCGCTCCGTCCGGCGACCTTGACGGTGTCGCCATCGACCCCTGCCACCGCTCGGACCCCATCCCACTTCAACTCGAACAACCAGCCGTCCCGGCTGAACGGTCGATCCACGCTGGTCGCCAGCATCGGCGCGGGCAGCGCTGGCAGGACCTCGCCGGGGCTGGTCACGCCGGCTCTGCGTCCGGCGGCGCGTGCCGCTCGAGCCGTCTCGCGTGGGTCGCCGCCGGCCTCGGCGGCGATCTCGGCGAGGCTGCGGCCGGTCATCACCGACACCTCATGCTCGCTGGCCTCGTAGCCCTCGACGACGTAGTCATCGCGCTTCTTGATCATCAGCCAGTTCTTGTCGTCGTCTGCGCCCCCCCGGTCGCGCCGGCCGCGCCGGCCGAGCTTCACCAGCGCGTACTCGCCGCGGATCTTGGTGCCGAAGAGGCGGAACTTGAGGTCGCCCTTGGCCAGGCTGGCGTCAACGTCAGCAGCGGTCTCGCCCAGCCACTCGTAGGTCCCGATGTCCCAGAGCAGCACCGTGCCCGCACCGTATCCAGACGGGATGACACCCTCGAAATCGCCGTAGTCGACGGGGTGATCCTCGGTGTGCACGGCCAGGCGTTTGACCCTGGGGTCGAGAGTCGGTCCGCGCGGGATCGGCCAGGAGAGGAGCACGCCGTTGTGCTCGAGGCGGAAGTCCCAATGCATTCGCGTCGCGCGGTGTTGCTGCACGCAGAAGCGGTGGCCGTGCGGGAGGCTGTCCCAATCGATACTCGCCGTCGCCTCGGCGCGCTGTCGCGCCGTCCTCGGCTCGTCCCCGGACGGTTCGGGCGTGCGTGAGAAATCGCGTTTGCGGCGATACTCCTCCAGCGGCATCTGCGCAGTCTGCTACGAAGCGCCATACGCCGGTGATCCGGGTGATTGCACGGACGCTGGGCGGACCGTCAAAATGCCACGCTCGGTACCGTTTCGCGGGCCTGTCGCCGGGCGGTCGTCCAGCCCGAAACTGGTACAATTCACTGTAGTTTCGCGTGCCTTCAGGTGTCGCCCCAGGGTGGCGTCAGGGACACGTCGCAATTCAGCCGCGCCCGCCGGCACACGCACCCTGGAGTCCCACCACTGATCGACGAGAGCGCCCGCCCGAAGGATTCCTATTCCGCCGCCCAGCTGACCGCGCTGAAGGGACTTGAGCCCGTCCGCAAACGACCGGGCATGTACATCGGCTCCACAGACTCGCGTGGCCTGCACCACCTGATCCGCGAGATCGTCGACAACTCGATCGACGAGGCACTCGCGGGCCAGTGCGACACCATCACCGTGACCCTCCATGCCGACAACTCGGTGTCGGTGATCGACAACGGGCGCGGCATCCCCGTCGACATGCATCCCACCGAGAAGAAGCCCGGCTTGGAACTGGTGCTGACCGAGTTGCACGCCGGCGGCAAGTTCGGCGGCGGCGGATACAAGGTGTCGGGCGGACTGCACGGTGTCGGCGCCTCCGTCGTCAACGCGCTCAGCGAGCGGCTGGTCGCCGAGGTGCACCTGGGCGGGAGCCTCTACCGCCAGACGTACACGCGCGGCGTCCCCGACGCACCGATGGCGGTGGTCGGCAAGACGGACCGGCACGGCACCACCATCCACTGGTGGCCCGACCCCGCGGTGTTCGAGGAGGTCCACCACAGCTGGGACATCGTCGCCAACTTCATCCGCGAGGTCGCCTTCCTCACCAAGGGCGTCAGCATCACGATTGTCTCCGAGGCTCCCGCACGCGAGTACACGTTCTACTTCGAGGGCGGCATCCAGGCGATGGTCCGGTACCTCAACGCCAACCGCACCGTGGTCAACGCCCGACCCATGTACGTGGAGCGCGAGATCGAGGGAACGCTCATCGAGCTCGCCATCCAGTACCAGAACAGCGTCTTCAGCGAGCAGGTGCTGGCATTCGCCAACAACATCCATACCGAGGAGGGCGGCGCGCATCTCACCGGCTTCCGCACCGCGCTCACCAGCACGCTCAACAAGTACGCCCGCAAGGCCGGCATCCTCAAGGACAACGACCCCAACCTCAGCGGCGACGACGTCCGCGACGGGCTCACGGCGGTTATCAGCGTCAAGCTCCAGGACCCGCAGTTCGAGGGGCAGACCAAGACCAAGCTGGGCAACAGCGAGGTCGCCGGCCAGGTCTCGACGGTGCTGAGCGACGCACTCATGCAGTTCCTCGACGAGAACCCCGCAGACGGGCGCCGCATCGTCGACCAGTCGCTCACCGCCGCGCGCGCCCGCCAGGCCGCGGCCAAGGCACGCGACCTGGTGCGGCGCAAGTCGTTCCTCGAGGGCTCGGCGCTGCCCGGCAAGCTCACCGACTGCACCGAGAAGGACCCATCGCAGTGTGAGATCTTCATCGTCGAGGGTGACAGCGCCGGCGGCTCGGCCAAGCAGGGGCGCGAGCGCAAGAACCAGGCAATCCTTCCGCTCCGCGGCAAGATCCTCAATGTCGAGAAGGCGCGCGCCGACAAGATCCTCGGCAACGAGCAGATCAAGGACCTGATCACCGCGCTCGGCGTGGGCTTCGGCGAGGACTTCAACATCGAGCGCCTGCGCTACCACCGCATCGTGCTCATGGCCGACGCGGACGTCGATGGTTCGCACATCCGCACCCTGCTGCTGACGTTCTTCTGGCGCCACATGCAGCCGCTGATCCACGCGGGCTACCTGTACCTCGCGCAGCCTCCCCTGTACAAGCTGGTCAAGGGCAAGTCGGTGGAGTACGCGTACAGCGACGACGAGCGCGACGTCAAGTCGAAGGGGCTGGGTGGCAAGGTGGAGATCAGCCGCTACAAGGGACTCGGCGAGATGAATCCTGAGCAGCTCTGGGAGACCACCATGGACCCGGCCCGGCGCGTGCTGCTCCAGGTCGAGGTCGGTGACGCGGTGCGCGCCGACGACATCTTCGACCGTCTCATGGGGACGGAGGTCGAACCGCGCAAGCGATTCATCCAGACCCACGCCAAGTCGGTGCGGAACCTCGACATCTGATGGCCGCTGCGCACCGTCCGGTCGCCGTCGACGCCATGGGCGGGGACAACGCACCCGCCGAGGTCGTGCGCGGCGCACTGCGCGCTGCCACGGAGCTGGACATCCCGGTGCTGCTGGTCGGCCGGCGCGAGCTGCTGGAAACCGAGCTGGCCCGCATCGAGGGGCCGGAGACAGTCTCGCGCGCCCGCCTCGAGATCGTCGATGCGCGCGAGGTCGTCGAGATGGATGAGCACCCCGCCAACGCGGTGCGCGCCAAGCGGGATTCGTCGGTGGTGCGCGCCTGCGCGCTGCTGGCTGAGGGTCGCGCCGGCGCCGCGGTCAGTGCCGGCAACAGCGGGGCCGTGCTCGCCGCGGCGCTCTTCATCGTCAAGCGCATCCCGGGCGTGGCCAGGCCCGCCATCGGCGCGCAGCTGCCCTCGTCCGGGACGCCGACGTTCCTGCTCGACGTCGGCGCCAACACAGACTGCAAGGCAGAATGGCTGGTGCAGTTCGCCGTCATGGGCAGTGTGTATGCGCGCACCATGATGGGCGTCGTTGCACCGCGCATCGGGCTGCTCAGCAATGGGGAGGAGCCCGGCAAAGGCTCGCAGCTGGTCCAGGAGGCGTACCCGCTGCTCGGTGGTGCAGCGGTCAACTTCGCCGGCAACGCCGAGGCCAAGGAGCTGTTCAACGGAAGCTTCGACGTCGTCGTCTGTGACGGCTTCGCGGGCAACATCGCCCTCAAGACGGCCGAGGGGGTTGGTGAATACCTCTTCGCGACGCTCCGCAAAGAGGCGATGAGCAGCATCGGCGCCAGGCTCGGCGGCCTGCTGCTCAAGCCGCGGCTGCGGGCGGTGCGCGATCGCGTCGACTACCGGCACACCGGCGGCGCGCTGCTGCTCGGTGTCAACGGGGAGGTGGTGATCGCTCATGGCAGGTCCGACTCGCTGGCGGTGATGAACGCCATCCGCGTCGCAGCCGACGCCGTCCGGCGCGACGTCAGCGGCACCATCGCCATGGAGCTCAGCGCGGCCGGTGCCGGCGCGGCGGGGGCGCCTCTCGACGAGGCTGCGTCGCGATGACCATCTTCGAACCGGGCCAGGTCCGCGGCATCGACCTCGAGCAGGAGATGCGTTCGTCCTACATGGACTACGCGATGAGCGTGATCATCAGCCGAGCCCTACCCGACGTGCGCGATGGGCTCAAGCCGGTGCAGCGCCGCATCCTCTACGCGATGCTCGACCAGGGCATGACCGCGGGATCGCGCTACAAGAAGTCGGCCGCGATCGTCGGAGAGGTGCTGAAGAGCTACCACCCCCATGGCGACGCGTCGGTGTACGACACCATGGTGCGCATGGCCCAGGACTGGGTCCTGCGCTACCCGCTGATCGACGGCCAGGGCAACTTCGGCTCTGTTGACGGCGATCCCCCGGCTGCCTACCGCTACACCGAGGCGCGCATGGCCCCGATCGCCATGACGTTGGTCGATGACATCGACAAGAACACAGTCGACTTCCAGGACAACTTCTCTGCTGAGACGCAGGAGCCCACGGTGCTGCCCACCGTCCTGCCCAACCTCCTCGTCAACGGCGCCAGCGGCATCGCGGTGGGCATGGCGACCAACATCCCTCCGCACAACCTCGGTGAGGTGTGTGACGGCCTGGCGCGACTCATCGACGATCCCGAGACCACCACCGAGGAGCTGACCAGGATCATCAAGGGTCCGGACTTCCCAACCGGCGGGATGATCTACGCGCGCGACCTGCCCACGGTGTACGGCACGGGCCACGGCCGCATCGTGATGCGCGCGCAGGTGGACTTCGAGGAGGCCTCTGACGGCAAGGAGCAGATCATCGTCCGCGAGCTGCCCTACCAGGTCAACAAGGCGCGCCTGCTGACCAGCATCGCCGACCTCGTCAAGGACCACAAGCTCGAGGGTATCGACGGGCTCAACGACGAGTCCGACCGCAACGACAACACCCGCATCGTCATCAAGCTGAAGTCGAGCGCGCGGCCGCACACAGTTCTCAACAATCTCTTCAAGCACACCCAGCTGCAGCTCACCTTCGGTGCGATCATGCTGGCGCTCGTCGACGGACGTCCCCAGGTGCTCGGCCTCAAGGCGATGCTGCAGCACTTCATCGACTTCCGCCGCGTGGTGGTCACCCGGCGCACCCAGTTCCTCCTCGCCAGGGCACGCGAGCGCGCTCACATCCTCGAGGGTTTGATGAAGACCCTCGAGCATCTCGATGAGGTGATCGCGATCATCCGTGCGGCCAACGACGAGAAGTCGGCGCAGGCGCAGTTGGAGCAGCGCTTCGAGCTCACCGACCGTCAGTCCAAGGCGATCGTGGATCTCCGCCTCGGTCGCCTCACCCGCCTCGAGGCCGGCAAGATCCGCGACGAGTACGGTGAGCTGATCAGGGAGATCGCTCGCCTCGAAGACGTGCTCGCCGACGTCCGCAAGGTGGACGCGATCGTCAAGGAGGAGCTCGCCGCGATCCGCAAGAAGTACGCAGACCCGCGGCGCACCGTGATCAACCAGGGCGAGGTCGAGCTCAACGAGGAGGACCTCATCCCCCGCGAGCAGGTCTTCGTCACGCTCACCCAGCGCGGTTACATCAAGCGCATCCCGCTGGACCAGTACCGCATGCAGCACCGCGGCGGCAAGGGTGTCGTGGGAGCGCGCCGCTCCACCGACGAGGACTACATCGCCCACTCGACGAGCGCCAACACGCACACCGACATGCTCTTCTTCACCAACCGCGGCCGCGTGTACCGCCTGCGCACCCATGAGATCCCCGACGTCAAGCGCCAGGCCAAGGGGCTCCCGGTGATCAATCTCATCGACCTCGACCACGGCGAGCGGGTCACCGCCCTGATCGACATGGAGGAGTTCAGCGACTCGCAGTACCTGGTGATGGTGACCAAGCTTGGTCAGATCAAGAAGACGCCCGCCGCCGCCTACTCAGCGGTGCGACGCAACGGCCTGATCGCCATCAATCTCCAGGGCGACGATGAGTTGAACTGGGTGCGCCGCTCCTCAGGCGGTGATGAGCTGCTCATCGTCACCCGGCGTGGCAAGGGATCGCGCTTCACCGAGAAGCAGGTGCGGCCGATGGGCCGCGACACCATGGGCGTCGGTGCGATGCGCCTGCGTCCCGGTGACGAGATCGCCGGCTTCGACATCGTCCAGCCTGGCAGCCACGTGCTTGTGGTCACTCAGAACGGGTTCGGCAAGCTCACGCCGATGTCCGACTACCCGGTCAAGAGCCGCAATATCCAGGGGGTCTACACCGTCGACCAGACCGCCATCCCGAAGATCGGCGAGATCGTCGGGATGCGCGTGGTCGAGGACCTCTCCGAGGAGTTGATGGTGATCAGCACCTCGGGCCAGGTGATCCGCATCCCGCTCGACCAGGTGCGGGTGTCCGGACGCCAGACCCGCGGCGTGATCATCATGCGGATGGACGACCACGACAAAGTGGCGTCGATCGCCGGCGTGGGCCAAGCAGGGACGCTCGACGCCTGACCACATAGAGACGGCGCGGGAGGGGGCACATCTCCGCTGCGCTCAGTCTCAGCCGCCGTCTGCGTCGCTGCGCTCCTTCGGCGTCTTCAAATTCGCTTCGCGCAGACGTGCCCCCTCCCGCGCCTCACGTGGCAACCGTCCGCTTGGGGTAGATCGCGGCCCGGTCCAGTGCCGTAACCAGGACCGTGGCGCAGCGACGGCCCGTGATGAGCCACGGAACTGCGTTAAGGCGGAGCCGACGGCGCGTCTGACTCGGGTACGTTGCCAACGAGAGGGGGAGGGGCACATCTCCGCAGCGCGAATAATGCAGCCGCCGAAGGAGCGGAGGACTCCCCAGTGGGGAGTTCGCAGCGACGCCAACGGCGGCGAATCTGAGCGCGGAGCGAGATGTGCCCCTCCCCCGGCTTGTACCCGGCACGTCCGCCCTACTGGGGCGGCGGCTCCCTGAACAGCAGGGCGCGGCAGGGGGCGTGGCGGAGGAGGTACGGCGCCGTCTTGCCCATGTGGAACTCGCCGAAGCGCTGCCGGAAAGGCATCCCGACCACCACGAGGTCCGCCTTCCAATGGGCGATCTCCTCGACGATCGCGGGGCCGGCGTCCCGCGCCTGGAGGAGCTCCGTCTCGACCACGGTCTCGAGCTCGTGCGCAATCCGCTCGGTCATCTCGATGAGCTTCTCGGCACGGTCCATCTCGACGTCCTGGACGGTGCCGAGCGCCAGGCCGCGGCGGATCTCGAGGACGGTCACCACCATCACCCTGGCCTTGCCCCGGCGTGCCAGCCGGCAGGTCAGCCGCACCGCCTCGACATCCGTCTGCGCACCGTTGACCGGGACGAGGATGCGTTGTGGTGTGAAGCCGACCATGGCCGCAGGATGCTACCCGCATCGAGGCCCCGGCCGCGCCGCGGCGGGCCACGTAGAATGCCCGCGCAGGCCGGCAGTTCAAGGGAGGCGCGGTGAAGGTCGTCATCGTCGGATGTGGACGTGTTGGGTCGATGCTCGCGCTCGACCTCGACGCCGCCGGGCACGAGGTCACCATCATCGACGAGCGGGTGTCGGCGTTCAACCGCCTCGGTGACGGTTACAACGGGAACATGGTGGTCGGCACCGGGATCGATGAATCCGTGCTGCGCCGCGCCGGCATCGAGGATGCCGACTGCTTCTGCGCGGTCACCAACGGCGACAACCGCAACATCATGGCGGCCCAGGTGGCCAAGGTTGTCTTCGAGGTGCCGCGGGTGATCACCAGGATCTACGACCCGATCCGCGAGGAGACGTATCGCGAGTTCGGTATGGAGACGATCTGCTCGACGACCATCGTCAGCTCGATGATCAGCACCTATTTCACCACCGGCAGCAACAAGGCGCACGTCGAGCCGCCGCCTGCCGTGGTCGAGGCGCAGCGATGAGCAACGGCCTCAACGCCCTGGAGCGGCCGTACCTGGTGATCATCGGCGGTGGCAAGGTCGGCTTCTACCTGGCCCGGCATCTCATCGAGCGCGACTACGAGGTCACCCTCGTCGAGAAGGACGCGGCCCGGGCCGAGTGGATCGAGCACCAGATGGGCAGCGTGAGCGTCATGGTCGGCGACGGGGACGAGATGGCCTTCCTCGCCACCACCGGCATCGAACGGGCCGGGGTGGTGATCGCCTGCACCGGCGACGATGAGGACAACCTCGTCGCCTGCCAGCTCGCCAAGGGGAAGTTCGGTGTGCCCAGAACCATCGCCCGGGTCAACAACCCGGTCAACGTCCACGCCTTCACCGCGCTGGGCATCGACGTCCCGGTGAGCGCCACCGAGCTGCTCATGGGGCTCATCGAATCCGAGATCGCCGGGTCGGACGCGGTCCGCGGGGTGGCGGTCAAGTCGTCCGGGGCCAACCTGGTCGACGTGGCCATGCCCGAGGTGGCACGGTTGGTCGGCCGCAAGCTGAGCGAGGTGGGGCTGCCGGCGGGTGACCTGGTGGTGTGCATCGTCCGCGCCGGGGAGCCCGTTCTGCCCTCGCCCGATGAGGTGATCCAGGCCAGCGACGAGCTGATCGTCTACTCGCGGAAGCTCGACATCGAGGGGGTCAGGGAAGCGCTTACCAGCTGACCCCGGACACAGCGAGGCCGCCGCGCCCGCGCTGGACGGCGGCGGCCCCTGGCGCAGCTGAAGGCTAGGTGGCCTTGCCGATCTTGAAGATCTTGGTGCCGCAGACCGGGCAGGTGCCGGTGGTGGCGGGCTTGCCATTCTTCATGGTGATCGCCTGAGCGTCCTTGATGTCACGGGGCGACTTGCACTTGAGGCAGTAGCCGGAGACGGCCATGCGTCCTCTCCTAATCGGTGTCGAATGCGAGTACGGCGGGCGAGGCCCTCCGGCTCAGGTCGGCCGCATTCTAGCCGACACCCGGTCGAATTGCAGCCGAATTCAGCGAGGGGGCCCGCGAACACGTCTGCGGACGCCCCTAACCGGTCATTCGCGTCAGTGCAGAGGGGCTTTCGCAGAAAGGCTAGGCCGACGCGGTGGCGTGCTCCTTGGAATGCGCCGCGATGATCGTCTGGGCAACGTGGACGGGCACCTCCTCGTAACGCGCCGGCGCCATCGTGTAGCGGCCGCGTCCCTGGGTGAGCGCGCGCAGCTCGGTCGGGAAGCTGTGCATCTCGACCTGAGGCACCTGGGCGGTCACCTCGGCACGCCCATCGCCAAGCGGGTTCATGCCGGCGACCCGGCCTCGCTTGCCGTTCAACAACCCCATCACGTCGCCCATGAAGCGCTCCGCGACGATCACGTGCACATCCATGATCGGCTCCAGCAGGACAGGATTGGCCTTCTGCACCGCTTCGCGCATGGCCATGGCGCCGGCGATCTGGAACGCGATGTCCTTGCCGTCCACCGCATGCGTGGAGCCGTCGACGAGCCGGACCTTGACGTCGACGATCGGGTTGCCGCTGACCGCGCCCTGCTCCATGGTCTGGCGCACGCCTTTCTCGACCGACGGCCGGAACTGCTGCGGGATCGACCCCCCGAAGATCTTGTCCTCCCACACGAAGCCGCCGCCCCGGGCCAGCGGTTCGATCTCGATGGTGCAGTCGCCGTACAGACCCGCCCCGCCGCTCTGCTTCTTGTACTTGTGGGCAACGCGCGCGCTGCCGCTGATGGTCTCGCGGTAGGGAATTCGTGGCGCCGCCAGGACCGCGTCGACGCCGTACTTGCGCTTGATGCGCTCCAGCGCGACGTCGAGGTGCACGTCGCCAAGCCCGTGGACCATCACCTCGCCGGTCACCGGGTCGCGGTCGGTCGAGAACGCAGGGTCCTCCTCGGCCAGCCGCGACAGCGACGCCATGATCTTGTCCTCGTCCCCTTTGGTCTTGGCCGTGATGGCGGCGCTGTACGAGGCGGCGGGGATGTTCATCGGCGGCAGCGTCACCACCTGGCCGCGAACACCCAGCGCGTCACCGGTGCGTGCGTGCGGCAGCTTGGTGACCACGCCGATGTCACCGGCGCCGACCTCGGTGGCGTTGACGAGCGTCTTGCCCATCGGACGTGCCAGTTGAGCAAACCGTTCCTCGACATCCTGCTGGACGTCGTAGGGGTGGGTGTCCGCTCGCATGGTGCCGCGCAGCACCTTGAAGTAGGACGCCTTGCCGAAGCTGTCGACCGTTGTCTTGAACACATGCGCGACCAGCGGCCCCGTTGGGTCGCAGGCGATCTCCACCTCCTCGCCCTTGGAGTTGTGGCCGCGATGCACCTGCTCTGACGGACCGGGCAGATAGCGCACCATCGAGTCGAGAACCAGCGCTGCCCCCCGTTGGTCGGCGGCAGCCGCGCACACGATCGGCACCAGCGTGCCGCGCAACGCGGCGGTGTGCAGCGCGCCGCGCACCTCGTCATCACTGAGCTCGGTGCCACCGAGGTACTTCTCGATGAGCGCGTCGTCGGTCTCGGCCGCGGCATCGACGAGCGCGGCATGCGCGCGTTCCACCTCTTCGCGCATCGCCGCGGGCAGAGCCGCGTCGCCTGCCCGCCCGCCGGCCAGGAACTCGTGCGCGCTGTCGTTGACGAGGTCGACATAGCCGGTGAAGTCGCCGGCGCTGCCGATCGGGACGGCGACGGCGATCGGCTTGCGATCGAAGGCTTCGCGGAGCGCATCAACCGTTGCCTCGTAAGCCGCGTTCTCCTTGTCCATCTTGTTGACCACGATCAGCGCGGGGAGGCGACGGTCCGCCACCATCTCCCAGGCCAGCTCGGCGCCGACCGGCACGCTGCCGCCCGCCCCGACCGCCAGGACGACCGCGTCCGCCGCGGTCATCGCCGCCGCCATCTCGCCGGCGAAGTCCTGGAACCCGGGCACATCGATCAGGTTGACCCGGTGACCATCCCAGTCGAGATGGGCGACCGCGGAGGCGATGCTCATCGAGCGGCGCTGCTCTTCGGGCTCGTAATCGAGCAGCGAGGTTCCCTGGTCGGTCGAGCCCATCCGTGGCGTCGCGCCGGCGGTATGCAGCAGTGCCTCGCAGAGGGTTGTCTTGCCCTCGTGGCTGTGACCGACCACGGCGATTGTCCGGATCCGGTCGGGAGATGGAGTCGGCATGGGCAAACGCTCCGTGCAGACGGTTCGGGCGGCTGGGCTGGCTAATGGTAGAGCGTGGCAACTGGCTCACAAGCGCATCGACCGCCAGCCCTGACGGTGCGGTGGCGAAGCAGTTGCGACGAGGGGTTTGGATGGTATGATCCGTTCAGAGTTCGAGCAGCGGCGGGATGGCCGATCAGTGCTCCGCGAGCCGCGTTCCGACGCGCTGCCGGCGCTGTTGTGATGACGGGAGGGGGGGCACCGGATCAACCGACCACAGCGAGGCCGGGCCGTGGCCAGCATCGGGGACAGCGCCGACACGATGGACGGTTGCCGACCGGGCGGCGTTCAGGAAGAGGTTTGAGGAACTCGACACGGTGATCAGCCGGTGTTTCAGCAATCGCATGCTGGCGGTCTGCGCTGTTGCCGTCCTCGGTTCGGCGGCGCTGATCCCGGTGCGCACACTCGCCGGCGACCAGGGCCACGACAACGCCGGTTCGGCGCAACACGGTGGCTCGGACCGCGGCCGGAGCGATCACGCCCATGGCGACGCCGAACACCGGGATGCGACGACCACACCGTCGTCCAGGCACGCGAGCGCTGACCGCTCCACGGCGTGCGGCGACGCCAGTCGGGGCGGTGGCGATGACCGCTGCAACGGCCAGCCGTCGCGGCCCGCCACGAGCAGCGCCGCCGCCGGCGACACGGTCATGCCGGGCGTCGCGGCCACACCGGCACGGGGCAAGGCCGGCGCAGGCAGCGGAGCCGTCGAGAGCGGCACTGGCGCCGGTTCAGCCAGCGCGTCCTCGATCAACCGGCCGGCGGGGGCAACGCGTGCGCTGTCGGCAGCCGGCGGCGTGGTGCCCATCCGCGGGGTGAGCCTGCCCGGCACGCCGGTGCCCATCAGCAATCCCCCGGTGTCCAATCCCACAGCCGGCCGGCCGCCGGCGGCGCCCAGCCCAGCCGCCGCGGCGCCGCCCCGCAACCCGATACTCGGACCGGTCCCCGTCCTGGGGCAGTCCATCGGCGCCACGGTCACGCACCCCGGGGCCGCACCGCCGTGGGGTTGGCTGATCGCGTTCGTGATCGCCGATGCCCTGCTGGTCGCGTTCATCGTCATCCGCCGTCGCCGGGCCTCATCCGGCCCTTTGTGAACGAGGTGCGGCGTCCGGGCTCAGCGTCTGCGGGCAACCACCAGGACTGTGTTGCACAGCGCGTTGGCGCGATAGCGCGACCAACCGTCGTAGACCGCGTCGACCCGTAGCCCGGCCCGCGCGAACAGCGCCGGGATCGCGTGCAGCCGGGTCAGCGCGCTGCTCGTCTGCTGCACGGCGGTGGTGCCATCGTCGAACACCGCCGTCTCGCGCAGAAGGTATGTGTTCCGCGCGCGGTCGTGCACTGTCTCGACGAGCAGCAGGTGGCGGCGGTCAGAGAGCAGTGAACCGCCGACCACGTCCCAGCTGCTGATCCGCCCATCGGGTTGGTCGGGGCGCAGGCGCATCTCGACGATCAGCGGCGCGCCGTCGCGGAGCACGACCTGCAACCGGCGCAGGACGGCGGCCTGCCGGCGACGCGGGAACCCCTCCAGGACGTGGTAGATGAGGATCGCCGCGTCGTAGCGGTCGGTGGTGCTGAGCGTACGCAGGTCGGCGACGCGTACCGTCATGCGATCGGCGACGTTGAACTTGCGCGCCAGCCTGCGGGCGTGCCCGACCACCGCGGGCCCCACGTCGACCGCGGTCACGCGGTGGCCGCCCGCCGCCAGGCGCACGCTGTACAGGCCAGGTCCGCACGCCGCATCGAGCACGTGCGCGTCAGGGCGCGGCAGCAACCGCTGCAGCCGCCGCACGTGCTCGTCGATGGTGCGCAGCCGCCGGCTCGCGCCATCGTGCGACTGGTCGAGATGCTCTCGCAGCAGGCGGCGGCTCACCACGGGGTCGCCCCAGTCGAGCTCGACCGCGGCGTCGAAGGCGCGCGGCCAGGCGTCGAGTCGCGAGGGGCGCCGGCTCATCGGGGCAGCCTAGCCGAGCGCGGCGGCGCGGCCGAGCCCCGTGGCTTCAGAATGCGCGCCCGTGAGCAACTTCATCACCCATTGGGTCACCACCGGCGGCATCGTGCTCGTCTTCGTCCTGATGGCGGCCGAGAGCTGCGGTATCCCCTTCCCAAGCGAGGTGATCATGCCCTTCGCTGGATTCCTCGCCGCTCAGGGACACATCAGCCTCACCGGCTCCATCCTCGCGGGCACGCTCGGCAACGTCGCCGGGTCGCTGGTTGCGTACGCGCTGGCGGCGCGGTTCGGACGCCCGCTGCTTCTCGGCCCGGGGCGCCGCATCGGCATCTCCGCCGCGCACCTCGACCTCGCCGACCGCTGGTTCGAGCGCCACGGCCTGACGGCTGTTGTCGTCGGCCGCGTGCTGCCCGTGGTGCGTACCTACATCTCCTTCCCGGCTGGGCTCGCCCGCATCGACCTGCTCCGATTCACCCTGCTGACCGCGATCGGCGCGCTGCCCTGGTGCATCGCGCTCGCTGCGGCGGGATACGCCATCGGTGCCAACTACGACCGAGTCTCCGGGCCGATCGGGGTCGCGGCGATCGTCATCGCGGTGATCGTGGTCGCCATCGTGGTGGCGTGGTTCGTGCGGGGGCGGCGCCACGGGAGCGCGGAGCGGGCGCGCTGACGCGCCAACGGCCGGTTACGACATGTCGGGCCAGGCTCCCGGAGCCTCGCCCTCGCCCTCTTCGCCCTCGTTGCGCTGCCGGTAGCGCTCGGCGACCATCTTGTTGGCGACGTTCTTGGGCAGGCCGAGCTTGACCAGGCTCTTCACCTCGTCGCTCATCACCTTGTCGCGCGCGGTCTCGATCGCCGCGACGACGTCGTCGATGCTCACCGTCGGTCGCTTGGTTGCCACGTCCCGAGTTTAGCCCCTGACGCAGATTCACCGGCAGGCCGCGGCGAGACCGGCGGGCTCGTCTTCATACTTGGACGCGATGGCCTACCTGCCCAATCGGGACTCTGATCGCCGGGCAATGCTGGAGGTTGTCGGCGCGGCGGACCTCCCCGATCTGTTCGCCACCGTCCCCGAATCGCTGCTCCACCCGGCGCTGGAATTGCCCGCACCGCTGGCCGAGCAGGACCTCGTCGCCGAGCTGGAGCGGCTGGCGGCGCGCAACCGCCCGCTCAGCCAGCTCGACAACTTCCTGGGCGCCGGTGTCTATCGGCGCTTCATCCCGGCGATCGTGCGCGGCACCATCGGTCGCCCCGAGTTCTACACCGCCTACACGCCCTACCAGGCTGAGGCGTCGCAGGGCACATTGCAGACCATCTTCGAGTTCCAGTCGATGATCTGTGCCCTGACCGGGCTCGACGTCGCCAACGCGTCGCTGTACGACGGCGCCACCGCCGCCGCGGAGGCGATGATGCTGGCGGTCCAGGCCACCGGCCGCGATCGCGTCGCGGTCAGCGGTGCGATGCACCCCGAGACCCTGCGCGTGCTCCGCACCTACGCCGCGGGGCGCGCGGTCGGTGTCGACCTCGTCGAGTCACGTGATGATGTCACCCTCGCCGCCGACGTCAGGTCGGCCCTCACCGATCGACACGCCGGTCTGCTGGTGCAGCAGCCGACGTTCTACGGGACCCTGGAGTCGCTCACCGAGCTCGCCGACGCCGCGCACGCGGTGGGCGCGCTGGCGCTGTGCAGCGCTGACCCGCTGGCCTGCAGCGTGCTGGCCGCGCCGGGCGACGCGGGGTTCGACGTGTGCGTCGGCGACGGCCAGCCGCTCGGGGTGCCGGCGTCGTTCGGCGGTCCGCACGTCGGCTACATGGCGGTGCGCCAGGAGCTGGTGCGCCGCCTGCCGGGCCGATTGGTGGGGATCACCGTCGACCACGCCGGTCGGCGCGCCTACACGCTCACCCTGCAGACCCGCGAGCAGCACATCAGGCGCGAACACGCCACCTCAAACATCTGCACCAACCACGCGCTGATCGCGCTCGCCGCCACCGTGTACATGGCGCACATGGGCGCCGGTGGCATGGCCATGGTGGCCACGGTCAGCGCGCAGCGCGCCCATTCCCTCGCGGAGAGGCTGGGCGCCGTGGCCGGCTTCTCGCTGGTCACCGACGCAGCCTTCCTCTGGGAGTTCGTGCTCCGCTGCCCGGGTGATGCCGCCGAGGTGGCCTCCCGTCTGCGCGAGCAGGGAATCGTCGCCGGCCTCCCGCTCGGACGGTTCGACGCGTCGCGCGCCGACCAGCTGCTGCTCTGTTGCACGGAGATGACGCCGCCCGCCGCCATCGACCGCCTCGTGGCAGCGCTGCGCAGCCTCGACGTGGCAACGCTGGCCCACGTCCGCAGTGAGGTGGCGGTGTGAGCAGCAGCGACTCGGGGGACGGGCAGGGGAACCCCACCACCGGCGCGGGTCGCGGCGTCGAGCCCGGCTGGGCCGGAGCTGAGGCGCTCGTCTTCGAGCTGAGCGACGATTACACGGGCAGCCCACGCCTCACCGCCGCCGGGGTGACCGCCAAGGGTCTCGCCGACCTGGTCCCTGCAGCCCACCTCCGGCGCGAGCCGCCGCCCGTGCCGGCGGTCCCCGAGCCGGTGCTCGCTCGCCATGTCGGCCGGCTGGCCCGCCGCAATCACCACCTGCACCACGGCACCTACCCGCTGGGCAGCTGCACCATGAAATACAACCCGGTGGTCAACGAGCAACTGGCCGCGTTGGCCGGTTTTGCCGACCTCCATCCCTACCAGGACGAGGACGACGTGCAGGGCGCCCTCGAGCTGATGTGGCGCCTGGAGCGCATGCTGACCACGATCACCGGCATGGCGCGCATGTCGCTGCAACCCGCGGCGGGCGCCCACGGTGAGTGGACCGGGCTGCGCATGATCCAGGCATTCCACGGGGAGGGCGGTGACAACAACCGCACCCGCGTGCTCATCCCCGACAGCGCTCACGGCACCAACCCGGCCTCCGCAGCATCGGTCGGGCTCGAGGTCGTCACCGTCAAGAGCAACCACGACGGCACTGTCGACATCGCCGATTTCGCCGGCCACCTCGATGATCGCGTCGCCGCGGTGATGATGACCAACCCCAACACGCTCGGGGTTTTCGAGAAGGACATCCTCGAGATCGCGCGGCTCGCCCACGACGCCGGCGCGTTGCTCTACTACGACGGCGCCAACCTCAACGCCCTGGTGGGCGTGGCCCGCCCGGGCGACATGGGCTTCGACGTCGTGCACCTCAACCTCCACAAGACGTTCTCGACGCCTCACGGCGGCGGCGGTCCCGGCGCCGGGCCGGTCGGGGTCGCAGAGCGACTGGTGCCGTTCCTGCCCGGGCCGACCGTCGAACGCGACGGGGACCACTTCCGGCTGGACGATGACCATCCGCGCAGCATCGGCAAAGTGCGTTCCTACTACGGCAACTTCGGCATGCTGGTACGCGCCTTCGCGTACATCTGCGCGTACGGTGACGAGATCGCCGGCGTCGCGCAGGACGCGGTCCTCAACGCACGCTACCTGCAGGCCCGGCTGCGCGACCTCTTCCCGATGGCCGTGGCCTCGCCGTCGATGCACGAGTTCGTGTGCACGACGCGCGGCGGCAAGGTCGACGGCCTGCGCGCCATGGACATCGCCAAGCGACTGCTCGACTACGGCATCTACGCCCCCACCGTCTACTTCCCCACGACTGTTCCCGAGGCGCTGATGTTCGAGCCCACCGAGACCGAGTCGCGGCAGAGCCTCGACCTCCTCGCCGACGTCTGCGCGGCGATCGTTGCCGAAGCCGAGAGCGACCTCGCCTTCGTCCAGGGGTCGCCGCACAACACCCCGGTGGAGCGCGTCGACGAGGTCGCGGCCGCGCGCCGGCCGGTGCTGCGGTGGACCGAATCATTGAAGCAGCAGGCGATCCAGCCTCAGGACGCCGACCTGCCATCGCGGCTGCCGACCGCCTGACGATGGACACCGACCTTGACGCCGCACGCTCCGAGCTGCACCACCTCCTCGCCGACCGCTCGTTCAGGTTCGGAGACTTCGTGCTCGCCAGCGGGCGGCGCAGCGACGTCTACTTCAACGGCAAGCAGGTCACCCTCGACGGTCGTGGCCTGTATCTGGTGTCGCTGCTCGTCCTGGCGCGCTGCCGCGAGCTTGGCATCGAGGCCGTCGGTGGGCTGACCCTGGGCGCCGACCCCATCGCCTGCGGTGTCGCCGCGCTGAGTGGTCGCGACCAACCGCTGCGCGCATTCATCGTCCGCAAGGAGGCCAAGGATCACGGCACCGGCAGGCTCATCGAGGGACCGGAGTTGCGCCGCGGCGAGCGCGTGCTCGTCGTCGACGACGTGATCACCACCGGTGGCTCGCTGCTCAAGGCGGTCGACGCCGTCGTCGCAGCGGGCGTGGAGGTCGTCGAGGCACTGGCGGTGGTCGATCGCGAGGAGGGTGGCCGCGAAGCGATCGAGGCGCGTGGCCTGCAGGTGCACACCCTCTTCACCCGCAGCGAGTTCTCCGCGCCGACGCCCGCGTAGCCGCCGCAACGATGCCGCTGTTCCGCCGCCGCGCCGCCGAGCAGCAGACCGACTGGTTCACCGTCGGCGTGCTGGGACACCGCTGCATCCCCGGCTCGCGCACCCCCGGCATCGAACAACTCGAGGGTCTCGATGACTACGTCGAGGCGATCCGCCAGCGACGGCCACCGGGCGCCGACGGTCGCGACAGCATCGCGGTCCTCAACGCCAAGATGGACCATGCCGATTCGGTCGACGACCTCGTCGCCGCCGTCGTCCTGGCGTCGGAGGAGCTCGTCGAGCGAGGCCTGCTCGACGAGTCGCTGGCGCCGGCGTCACCGCCCCATGCGGCGATGGCCGAGGACCTGGGCACGTATCACTACATCCAACAGGTGCATCAACGCGCGGTCGAGCGTCGCCAATGGCTGGACGACGTGGACATCCTGTTCCGGCTCAACGGGGTGGCGCTGCTGGCCCCGTACCCCGTCGAGGAGTGACCCGGAGATCGGGAGCCGGACGGCTCCTCAGTTGCCGATACCCCTGAGCAGGCCCCCGACCACTCCCCCGGCAACGCCGGCTTCGGCACCCTGGACCACGCTGAACTCACCGAGTGCCGCTGCAAGGCGCGCCAGCGGCAGTGACTGCAGCCAGACCCGGCCCGGGCCGATCAGCTGGGCGAGGAAGATGCCGTCGCCGCCGAAGATCTTGTTCTTGATGCCCTTGACCGTGGTGATGTTGAACTGCACGGTGTCCTGGAAGAGGCCGACGTGGCCGGGGTGAACCTTGATCTCCTCTCCCGGGCGCAGGTCGTAGATCACCACCTCACCGCTGAGCTCACACCACACCCGTCCCTGGCCGCCGATCTTCTGGAGGCGGAAGCCGTCGCCTCCGAAGACACCGGCGCCGAGCTTCTGCTGGAAGCCCATCGACACCTGCACGCCATGGGTGCCGGCCACGAAGGCGTGGCGATGGCCGAAGAACTGAAAGCCCGGTTCTGGCTTGACGTCGAGCGGAAAGATCTGGCCGGGGAGCTTGGCGGCAAACGCCACCATGCCCGGCCCGCCCTGCGCCGCGTACTCGGTCATGAAGAGCGAACCACCGCCCAGGGCGCGCTTGAACACGCCGCCGACGCCGCCGCCACCGCCGTACTGGGTGGACGTGGTCATCTGGATGCTGGCGGTCATCCAGGAGAGC
Organism: Candidatus Dormiibacterota bacterium; assembly: GCA_036561525.1. Taxonomy (GTDB): domain Bacteria; phylum Chloroflexota; class Dormibacteria; order Aeolococcales; family Aeolococcaceae; genus Aeolococcus. The sequence continues at coordinate 64,783 of DATBPD010000023.1, forward strand.
TCGCCGGATTCCGCGAAGATCGCCTCGCCCGGGTTGAGCGTCAGCTCGAGGACCGGCATGACGGTGCCGATGATCTTCTCGTCCATGGTGTGCACTCCTCGCGGTGGGATCGACTCGCGGATTGTGTCAGAACCTCAGGGCACGAGCCGAGCCCAGCCGCCCGTCGCAGCGGCCCTGGCTGCGCTACCGTTGCTCAGCGATGACCGCGACGGTGGGTGGCAGCGCGAGGAGTTCAGTCATGCGAGCTCCGCAGCTGGCGATCCTCGCCTCCGTCACCGCGCTGGCCGCCTGCGGACCGGTGACCGCCGGCCCCGTCCCGACGGCAAGTCCGGCGGCTCACACGACGTCGGCAGCGCCCAGCGTGACCACGGCGCCGCCGACACCCGCACCCCTGCCGCCGCTGGCCGTTCTACAGAGCGACACTGCGCTGACCGCCGTCGACGACGGCGGCAAGGTGCAGTGGAGCCTCACACGTGCCGAGATGAACACGCTGCTGTCGGCAACGGCGCACGACGCCATCAGCGCGCGCGTCGCCGGCCCCAACGTCATCCTGTCGGTTGTTCCGGCCGCGTCGACCACCAAGGGCAGGCTCGTGGTGCTCGACGGCACGGGGACATCGCTTGGTGCGAGCTCCTTCACGCCCAACAACGCCGCTGACGATGTGTATGGGTCACCCAGCGGATCGGAGTGGGCATACAGCATTGACGACAGCCCCGCCTCCGCCACCCGCCATCACGGGAGGATCATCGTCGCCGGCATCGGGACTGCCCCGCACACTGTGTTCTCGTGGGTCGCTCCCGCGGGCAGTGTCAACGAGCGTGTGGCCGGCTGGACCGACATGGGCATCGTCATGGAGCGCATCAGCCTGGAGGGATGCGGCGTCGGCTTCCATTCCGACGGAGCTTCCTTTCTCGTCGATCCTGTGGCCGGCACGCTGACCGACCTCTTCGTCGGCGGTGACCATTACGGCGATGCGCGCCATGGCGTGAAAGTCGCATTCGCCGCCCGGTCATCCTCGGCGGTGGTCGTGAAGGGCGTCCGCTTCGACGAGGGTGGGACAGTCGTCGACAGCGTGTTCGTGAGTCCCGACGGCAGCCGAGTGGGCGTGGGGCGCGTCTCTGTCGTGGTGTGCGCCGGCAGCCCGACGTTGACGGTCAGCACCGAGCTCATCGACGTCTCCACAGCTGGTCACAGCGACATCACCGGTTGCGAGATCAGCGGCTGGTTCGACGCCGGCGATTTCGTCTGCAGCCCCCAGGACAGCACCAGCTCGACGCCAACGCAGAGGACCGAGGATGTCGCGGGCCACGCCGGCACCGTCCTCGGGCTCGGGCGCTTGGCGGGAGTCCTGTCGAGCGCCTGACCCCGACGCTCTCAGAGCCCCAGCGCCGTCTTGGCGATGATCTCCTTCATCACCTCGTCGGTGCCGGCCCCGATGCGGATCAGACGCGAGTCCCTGAAGTAGCGCGAGATGTGCGACTCGGCCATGAAGCCGAAGCCGCCGTGCAGCTGAAGGCAGGTGTCGGCCACGCGCGAAGTCACCTGGCCGACAAAGAGCTTGGCCATGGAGATCTCTGCCACCGGGTACTCGCCGTTGTTCCAACGCTCGGCGACGGCGTACACGTAGTTCTTGGCGATGCTGATGTCCGTGTAGAGGTCCACCAGCTTGTGCCGGTTGACCTGGAACCTGGCGATGGGCCGGCCGAACGCCTCACGCTCCTTGCACCAGCGCAGGGTCTCCTCGAACATCACCTCGGCGCCAGCGATGCTCCCCGCGCTGCCGATCAGCCGCTCACCCTGGAGCTCCCACATCAGGTGATAGAACCCCTGGCCCACCTCGCCGAGGACCGCTGACTCGGGCACGTCGACGTCGCTGAACGACAGCTCGGCGGTGTCGCTGGCGTGCATGCCGAGCTTCTTGAGCTTGCGGCTCACCGCGAAACCGGGCGTCGCCTTGTCGACGAGGAACAGCGTGATGCCGTGCGCGCCCTCCTCCGCGGTGCCCGTCCGGGCGACCAGCAGGATGTAGTCGGCGCGCACGCCGTTGGTGATGTAGAGCTTGGCGCCGTTGATGCGCCAGCCACCGTTGTGGCGGACCGCGCGAGTGCGGACGGCGGCGACATCGCTGCCGGTGTCGGGCTCGGTGATGCCGAGGCTGGCGATCTTCTCGCCGCGGATCGCCGGCACCAGGTAGCGCTGCTTCTGCTCCTCGGTGCCGAACTTGAGGATGGGCGGCGTGGCCATCTCCGCCTGTACGGAGATCGCCATCCCCACGCCACCCGAACCACAGCGAGCCATCTCCTCGGCCAGGACGATCGCGCTCCAGTAGTCGCCGCCCTGCCCCCCGTACTCCGGCGGGTAGCGCAGGCCGAGCAGGCCGAGCTCACCCATCCGCCTGAAGACGCTGTCGGGGAAGTGCTCAGCCGCCTCCCATTCGTCGGCGTGGGGGCGCAGCTCCTTGCTGACGAAGTCCCTGACGGTTTCGCGCAGCGCGTCGTGGTCGGCGGTGAACGGCATCGCGGCCTCCCAGGTTGACGTGAATGTCGATTCTGCCACCACGTGACCGCGCCGGCCGCTCGGTTGCGCCGCGCATACCATGGGGCCGGATGCGCCGCCCCCTCGCCTGCCTGCTCGCCGCGGTGGCCACAGCCGTCAGCGCGTGCGCGAGCGCTCCGGTCACCACACCCTCCCCGACCGCGCCCCCCGCCGTGCGGCCCACGGCGACCCCAACGCCGGCACCAGACACCGAGCGCGTCGTTGTCGTCAGCGAAGGGCTGGGTGTCTACCAGGCGGTGGTCGTCCCCGTCGCGGTGCTCCACAACGCCGCCACGCGCACCGGCGTGAGCGGGCTCGTCGTCCACTTCCTGCCCACCCGCGGAGGCGTTGCCCTTACCCCGCTGGACTCCCCCGCCGTCACCCTCTACCCGGGGCAGACGCTCGCGGTCACCGCCGATTGCACCGACAGCTGCAACAACACCGGCACCAGCCGCGACCCGGATGGGCTGACGGTCACAGTCGGCCCCGGGACCTGGGCCCCCCTGCCGGGGGCTGCGCTGGCCGCCGGCGCGGTCAGCTTCGCCTGCAAGAGCGGCTGCTCTGGCGGCCACGGCCAGTGGGACGTCGCCACAACCATCGGCAGCCCTGAGCTGTCCCAGGGATCGAGGGTCGACCTCTTCACGTGGTGCACCAACGCCGCCGGAGCGATCCTCGGCGGCAACCCCCCCAGTGTCGTGGTCTGGCCCCAGACCGGTGGCACGTTGAGCCACACCCTGCACGCCATCCTCAGCGGCCCTCCGGCGGCGTGCCGGGTGGGCGCCTCCGCTTCGATCTGACTTCGAGCCGTCCGGCGGATCGTGACGCGATCCGCGCAGTTCGGCTCGGAGGGGTCCGGTGACGTTGTGGTAGGGTCCCCCGGTCGCGGTCGTCACCGCATCGCTCAACTTCTCTCCCGGTGGCCGTCAGGATCGTCTGATCCGGTGCCGGGGGCCGCGGCCCACCGCCCCCAAAGTGCGGTGGATGGACGGAGGGAGACCAGTCGCTCTCCGGCGGCGACTCCATCGGCGCCCCCTGAGCGATCGAATACAGGAGACTTTATTTGCGGTTGCCAACACGTATTCGAGGAGTGGTCCTGGGCATGACCACTCTCATCGTCGGCCCCATTCTCGCCGCCACGCTGGTGGCCGCCAGCCAGCCAAAGGCCGGCCATCCCACCACCCCGGCGGTGAGTGATGCGCAGACCATGGTTCGCATCGAGGTGCGCAGCGCGCCGCTTGCCGTTGCCGAGTCGCTGCGAGCGCAGGCCCCGCCGCCGGCCACCCCGGCACCGACGCCCGCTCCCACCCTGGCGCCGAAGCCGAAGCCACCTGCGGCCGTCAGGCCGGTGGCCGTCGCTCCTGCCGACCCCAACAGCATCATCGGCATCATCCAGGCCGCCGCCGCCCGCTGGGGCGTGTCGGGAAGCTGGATGGTGAGCATCGCGCGCTGCGAGTCCGGCCTCCGCCCCACGGCTGTCAATCCGAGCGGGCCATACCGCGGCCTGTTCCAGTTCCTGCAGTCGACGTTCACGCACAACGGCGGCACCGACATCTGGAGCGCCACTGACCAGTCGAACATCGCCGCCAAGATGCTCGCCCACGGCCAGGCTCACCAGTGGAGCTGCGCCTGACGCTCGCGTGACCCTGCCGCAGCGCCGCCGGGGCCGCCGATGCGGAACAATCCCCGGGCAGTGAGTTCTGACGATCGCGACCGCCATCTTCGTGAGGAGTTGCTGGCCCGCCGGCCGGTGTACGACGGGCGGCTCCTCCACGTCTTCGAGGACACCGTCCGCCTCCCCGCGGGAAGGGAGGCTCGTCGCGAGGTCGTCGAGCACATCGGGGCGGTCGCGGTGGTGGCCACCGCAGCGGACGGTCGGGTGGTGCTGGTGCGCCAGTGGCGCCATGCCATGCGCCGCGCTCTCTGGGAGGTCCCCGCCGGCACCCGCGAACCCGGCGAGGATCCCGCCGCCACCGCGGCACGGGAGCTCCTCGAGGAAACCGGCTACACCGCCGCCCGCTGGCACCGGCTCGGTCGTGGCGCGGTCAGCCCGGGGTACTCCAGCGAGGAGATCTGGTTCTTCGCTGCCGGTGAGCTGACCGGCGGGACCAGCACCCCGGACGCCGACGAGCTGCTCGACGTCGAGCTCTACGGCGCCGCCGACATCGCCCGCCTGGCTGGGGAGGGCGAGGTCGACCTCAAGACCCTGTCCGGCCTGGCGCTGGCCGGCATCCGCCTGGACGGCGCCGGTGGCTGAGGACGCCGCCGACCGCCTCGTCGCCCGCGCCATCGAAAGTGTCCTCGACCAGGTCCCTGGCAGCATCGACAGCGCGGTTCCCGAGGCCGGGACGGCCAAGCTGCAGCCGTGGGCCGAGACTGCCGCGCCGCTGGGCCGCAACAAGCGCCCGCTCGACGAGCTTCTGGTCGAGCTTGGGGAGCGCGTCGCCGCCGACCCCGATGCCCGCGCCACGCTGCCGCGCACCCGTCATCCTGCGCTCGCCTTCTTCGACCGCTTCGGTCGGGGTGGCCGTGGCCAGCCCGGCGCCGACCCCGGCCCGCCGGCCGAGCAGGGAGGAGGACGGCGCCGGCGCCGCCGCCGCGGTGGTGGCCGTCTCGGCGGTCAGGCGGTCGTGGCTGAGGCACCGGCCCAAGCGGCGAACCCGCCCGGCGAGAGGCAGCCGTCGTCGGGTAAGCGGCGTCGCCGCGGCCGCGGCGGTGGCGGCGGTGGCGCTGCCGGCGGTCCCACCGCGAGCCAGGGCGGCCAGCCCGGCCAGCCCCGCCCGGCCCCGAGTGGGGGCCGGCGCCGGCGCGGCCGCCGCGGGCGCGGCGGAGGTGGCGCTCCACCACCACCGTCGGGGTGAGCTCGCAGATCCTCGACGGCGGGCCGGTGGACGCGGTTCTCTTCGACTACGGCCTCACCCTGGTCGACTTCGAGCGCCCGGAAGCCGCCATCGATGCCGCGCAGGTGGAGATCGCGCACGGCATCGGCCAGGCTGGCTACCCGGCGCCATCCCCGGACACGCTGCGCGCCGAGGTCCACGACCGGGTTGAGGCTGAGGTGAGAGCCCACGAGGAGCGTGGTGCACTCGAGGAGATCGACATCGTGGATGTCGAGCGCCGCGCCTTTGCCGCCCTTGGGCTGTATCTCGACGACGACCTCCGCGATCGTTGCAGCCGGATCGCGCAGGAGGCCTGGTTCTGTGGCGTGCGTGCCTACCCCGAGGTCGCCGAGGTGCTCGGCACCCTGAGTGCCGCCGGGCTCCGCCTGGGGATCTGCTCGAACGCTGCCTATCGTCCGGCGAGCATGCGCGACCAGGTCTGGCACGTCGGCATCGGCGACCTCATCGATGCCGCCGTCTTCTCGAGCGGTGTGGGCTGGCGCAAGCCGTCGCCGAGGATCTTCAGCGCGGCCCTCGAGGCGCTCGGCGCGAGCGCGGCCACCACCGTCTTCGTCGGCGACCGGTTGCGCGAGGACGTCGGCGGCGCCCACGGGGCAGGTATGCGGGCCGTGCTCGTGTCGCGACCGAGGGTGCCTGCAAGCCAAGCGGCGGATGCTGGGGAGCCGGAGGCTGTGATCAGCTCCCTCCGCGAGCTGCCCGCGCTGGTCCTCGACGCCCGCGTGGCGCGGTGAGGGCGGTGCAGTTCTCGGCGTACGGGGCTGCGCCACGGCTCATCGAGACAGATGCGCCGCCTTGCCCGGCCGACGGCGTCGTCGTCAAAGTCATGGCGACGGGTCTGTGCCGATCCGACTGGCACGCCTGGATGGGTCACGAGACCGTCCCCCTGCCGCACATCCCCGGCCACGAGTTCGCCGGGGTGATCGCAGCCGTCGGCGATGACGTCAGAGGGTGGTCGGTCGGCGACCGGGTCACCGCGCCGTTCGTGCTCGGCTGCGGGGTCTGCGACTACTGCCGCGCCGGCGACGCACAGGTCTGCCCGGACCAGCGCCAGCCGGGTTTCACTGGTCCCGGCTCGTTCGCCGAGCTGGTCGCCGTCGAGCGCGCCGCTGCCAACCTGATTGCGCTGCCCGCCGAGCTCGACTTCGTCGCCGCCGCGTCACTGGGTTGCCGTTTCTCGACCGCCTTCAGGGCCCTGACGGCGCACGGCAACGTGGTCGCCGAGCAATGGGTGGCGGTTCACGGCTGCGGCGGGCTCGGACTGTCCGCGGTGATGATCGCCAGCGCGCTTGGCGCGCGCGTGGTGGCCCTCGACCCGTCGCCCGCGGCTCTGACCTGGGCTGCGGCGCTGGGTGCGGCGCAGCTCATCGACGTGGGCGCCCACCCGGACTCGGCCGCGGCCGTGATCGACGTCACCGGCGGCGGCGCGCACGTGTCGGTCGATGCCATCGGTGACGCGAGGACCGCGGTCGCGTCGGTGATGTCGCTGCGCCGGCGCGGCCGTCACGTCCAGGTCGGTCTGCTGCACGGGGCGGACGCGATGACCGCGCTGCCGATGGACCGGGTCATCTCGCACGAATTGCAGATCCACGGTTCGCACGGGATGGCCGCGCATGAATATCCGGCCATGCTCGCGCTTGTGGTCTCCGGCGCGCTGCGCCCCGACCGGCTGGTGGGCGCGGTGATCGGGCTCGACGCAGCCGCCGACGCGCTCACCGCGATGCACAGCAACGCCGGGCATGGCATGACGGTGATCGCGCTGTAGCGCGTGCAGCCGCCACATCGCATCGGTTGTAACGATTGTCGGGACCTTCAAGAGTGCCGGTCTATACTCGCGGAACCTTACGACCACGCCGTCAATTTCGAGGCACCGATCCGGTGGACTTTCGTGACTACCTCAAGGAGAGGTGCCGCGCCCGCGGTATCTCACTCCACCGTCTGGCGCTGCTCTGCGACCTCAACCAGATCTATTTCTACCAGGCGGTGAACAAGAACAAGGAGAACCCACCGCCGTGGGTGCTGCGCCGCGCCGCGCCCCACCTCGGCGTCTCCTACGTTGAGCTGATGATCGCCGCCGGATATCTCCGCGACGAGGACCTGCGCGAATGGACCAGGGGCACCTCGGTGGCGGCAGCGCCGGCGAGCTGACCGGGCAGTTCGCGCGAGGCATCGGGACCGCTCACGCGCCACCGATACTTCATCCGTGCAGTGGCCGCGGGCGATCATCCATATCGATCTCGACGCCTTCTACGCGTCGGTCGAGCAGCTGCGCCGGCCGGAGTTGCGCGGCCGGCCGGTGATCGTTGGCGGCGGTGGTGACGACTACCGGCGCGGCGTGGTCAGCGCGGCGTCGTACGAGGCGCGGCGCTACGGCGTGCGCTCCGCGATGCCTTTGGGGCGCGCCCGCCGCCTCTGCCCGCATGCGGCGGTCCTGCCTGTCGATTTCGTCGCCTACCGCGCCGCCTCCCGCCAGGTGTTCGCGATTGCGCGCGACTTCACGCCTCAGCTCGAACCGGCGTCGCTGGACGAGGCCTACCTCGATGTTGGCGGCTCGATCGCGCGAATGGGACCGCCGGACCAGATGGCCGCCGAGCTCCGCGACCGTGTCGCCGATGAGTGTGGCCTCGACCTGTCGTGCGGAGTGGCCACGTGCAAGCTCGTCGCCAAGGTGGCGTCCGACCTGCGCAAGCCGCGCGGCTTCGTTGTGGTCCGGCCCGGCGACGAGGCCGCTTTCCTGGCGCAACTGCCGCTGCGCCGCCTGCCCGGGCTCGGGCCGGCGTCGGAGAAGGCGCTTGCCGGGCTGGGGTTGACCACTCTCGGTGAGCTGGCGGCATTCCCGCTGCAGACGCTGCGACGCCGCCTCGGCGAGCACGCCGCGTTGAGCCTGACTGAGCGCGCACGCGGCGTCGACCACAGCGAGGTGGTGCTCCCGACCCGGCCCAAGAGCGTGTCGCGCGAGGAGACCTTCTCGACCGACGTGTCCGACCGCGGCGAGCTGCACCGCCGCCTGCGCGAGTGCGCCGCCGATGTCGGGCGCCAGCTACGCCGCGGCGGCTGGACGGCGAAGACCGCCACGCTCAAGCTTCGCTACGCCGATTTCACCACGCTCACGCGCCAGCTCACCTGGCCCAGCCCGCAGCACGGTGACACGGTGCTGGCGGAGGCGGCGCTGCATCTCTTCGACGCCACCTGGGCCGGCACGCCGGTGCGGCTGCTTGGCATGGGCGTCAGCGGCATCATCGACACTGCCCAGCTCGACCTCTTCGAGACCGTCGGCTCGCCGCGCGACGAGCACCTCGACCAAACCCTCGACGTGCTCCGCGACCGCTTCGGCAAAGCCGCCCCGCACCGCGGTGCCGAGCCGGCGATGCGCGACCTCGACTTCCGTGGCGAGGACCTGCGCGACGGCGAGTGACGGCTGCTCAGACGTGCAGGAGCGACTTCACCAGCTGGATGACGAGCACGGCTCCGCCGCCTTTGACGAGCATGTCGACAAGGAAGCCCGAGCTCGACTCCTGGTGCTGCATCACCTTGTGCAGGCTGGACAGCGCCACGCCGGCCGGGATCAGGTACTCACCGGCAGTGAGCAGCGGGCTCGCAATCGTGTCCCAAACGTGCAATGTGTCTTTGCTCGGATCCACCTGGATGTCGGCGACAAGGTGGGCGAGCACGGTGACCACGAGGAGCATCGGAAGTTCTCCCTGGTTGTCTGACGGGGCACTCAGGCGGCCACTGTCTGCTCTGTCCGCGGACACACCGAGGACAACGATGTCCGCTGCGTGTCCCGGGAGCGGACACACCGTCCGTGACGTGACGGACTTGATCGTCAGGGAGTTGCGCCTGCGCCCGTTCAGCGACGCCGCCACCGCGCCGGCTCATCCACGCGAGCGGGGCGCGGCCGCCGTAACTCCGGACGCGAGGCTTGATGCCGAGCCCCTCAGCCGACTGTCGGCGCGGCACTCACTTCGACGTGTCGTCGACGAGCACGAGCTCTGAACGGGGTTTGTCCGCTGCCGGTCCGCAGCCCACGACTAGGTTCTGCAGCATGCTGCTCATCGCCGCGCCCACAGATGCGGTGCGATGCTGACGATCGCGTCGCGATTCCCCGTGAACATGCACATGGTTCTGGACGCGTGCGGTGTCTTCGGCCTCGGGCTGGGTGGAATCTGCAGCTTCGTCACCGGAGCGGCGGACTGGTTCAGCCAAACGCTGGAGGTCATCCAGAACCCATTCAAATGGCTGTACCACCACACGCTCGGCGCGCCCATCCCCCAGCACGCGGGTGACCCCGGCTGGGACGCGTGCCAGGCGGATTGGAGCCAGCCGACATGCCCGAAGCTCATCGACGAGCTCAAGCCCGGCAGCCTGACGCTGTCGAGCACCTGGCCGCGCCTGTACAGCTCATTGTCGGTGTCGGGCGTCTTCATCGCTGCGACGTGCTGCGTTGTCCGGGTGGTGCGTGGGGTCTTCGACGAGCGCGTGGTGGGCGCGCACGTGGTGATCGACAACGTCGTCCGCATGGTGGTCGCGACCGGCGTCCTGGTGGTGCCGACACCGGACAACTCATTGCTCCTCAACGCGCTGAGGCTCAGCACCCTGGCGTCCGGTCGCATCGCGGAGGCGAGCGCAGGCGCCGTCTCGTCAGCCTTCACTGCGAACCTCGATCTCAGCACAGTGGTGGGCAACATTGCGGCAACCGGCTTCGGGATCGCCGGCATCGGTGACTTCCTGGTGGCGATCCCCATCCTGCTGGTCGCGGCCGCGTTCGTCTACGTGATGGCTCTGTACCTGCTGCGCATCATCCAGCTCATCTTCGCTGTGGCCACAGCGCCGCTGTTCGTCGCTCTGGCCGTGTACGACCACCGCAACCGGTTCCTGCAGTGGTGGCTCGACTTGTTCGCCTCGGCAATGTTGCTGCCCGTAGTTCTGGCCATCTGCGGGTCGCTGACGGCGGGCGTCGCCCTCTTCCTGCTCAACGGCAATCAAAACCAGCTCTCGCCAGGCGGCGCTGCGGAGTCGGTGACACGCACGCTGCTGGCCTGTTTTGCCGTGCTCGGCGGCGTCTGGATGACCGGCAAGGCGGTGCACGGCCTGGCCTGGCGACAGTTCAGCCACGGCGGGATCACCGGAGCCGCGACCGCTGTGTCGACCACGGTCATGGCGCTCCCCACCGCTGCCGGTGACGTCGCATCCCTGATGAGGGTCAGCGGCCGCACGCCGCGGCCAGGAGGTCTGCTCGAGACTCTGAGCCGCCCGGCAGGGCGCCGCGGTGCCACCGCGCCGACCCCAACGCGAGCGGCCGAGACGGGATCTGTCGTTGCCGCCGCAGCCGCTGGACACGCCGCGGCGGTGCTCGGCGAGAGCCCGGAGGTCGAGGCCGCGATGGAGGCGGCCGGCAGCGCGGACTTCAGCCGTCATGGGTCGACGGCAGGCGTTCTTGATCAGCCGGCGATGAGAGTCGCATTCAACCAGGCCATTGGCGCGTCCATCGGGCGGTTCGCGACATCTGACGAGGGCCGGCTGGTGGTGGCGGAATCGACGCGGCATCTCGATGCCGCAGCCGCCGACCCCGCGGTGAGGGTGGCCGAGTACACCAGGGCGCTGGCGGACGATCCGCGCACCGGCAACGCGGTCGCCGGCCTGGCCTTCGCCAGCCTCCTTCACAACCAGGCACCGGACCTCGCGCCGATCCTGCGCAACCGCGCAGTCACCGCGGCATGAGCGCTGGGGGCGGGGCCATCCGCGTTCCGCTCGCCGTCGATGCGCAGTTCCGCCTCCCGGTCGGGCCGATGCTGCTCCCCGTCCGTTCGCTGGTGCTGGCGGCTCTGGCCGGCCCGCTCGCCTACGGGCTGCTCGCGATCGGGCTGCCCGGGCTGTGGGGTGCAGCGGGCGCCGGCTTCGTGCTGGCTTTGGCCGCCTCGCTCGGCTTGCCCGAGCGGCAGGGTGTGTGGCTCGGGACCCACGTCGCCTATCGCCACGCCTGGCGCATCATGCCCTCCACGGTCAGCCGCGGCCAGGCAGCACGCGCCCGTGTCCGTGCCCTGCGCGGCGCGGTTCACGTCACCGGCGAACGGCCGGCGGTCAGTCCGTCGAGGTGGGTTCCGCGCCGTCTCCGCACCTTCCTGGTGGTGCCGGCGACCTCGACCGATGCAGCGGGAATACTGCGCCTGGACCCCGGTGGCGACCGCGCGGTGCTCATGCTCGAGGGCCCCGCTGTCAGTGTCGCAGGCGACGGGTACCTCGAATGGTGCCGCGCCGCGGTCCGCTGGATCGGGTCTCTGGACTGCCCGGCTCAGTTCATCACCCTGATGACCCACCACGACGCCCGCCGCGTCGGCGAGGCCTTCGACCGTCGCGTCGCCGCCTGGCCGCGCACTCCGCTCTACGAGCTCGAGCGCGGGTTGGCAGGAACACTGGCGCAGACGACGCTCGGGCTGCGGCACTACGTGGTCCTTGCACCCGGTTCGGCGGGCGCCGACGGGGTGCCGCACCGCAGCACTCCATGGCGCGCCGGCGATGCGCGCGACACCACGCACGACCAGGCTGATCGCGCTCTCCAGTCTGCGCTGCGGATGGCACCCGGCTTCGCCATCGAGGTTCGCGCGGCCGACCGCGACGACATCGCTGCACTGCTGGCGCACACCGCGCTGGGGGCGTCGCGGGCGATGGTGGGGGAGGATGTGCTGCGGGTCGGCGACCGCCATCATGTCGTGCTGACGACCACGCAGCTGCCCGCGATCATCGAGGTGGGGGCGGTCGTCGAAGCCATGACCCGGGCTCACGCCGTCGGAGTTGCCAGCCTGCATCTCCTGCCGGTCAGCACCGCCGTTGCCCAGAAGTACCTCCATCGTCGCTCGGCGATGCTCGACTACGTGCGCCGCCGGGGGGCTGATCCCGTGGAAGCCGAGGTGGCCCTGCAGGAGACCACCGACGTCGTGGCGGCTCTCGCACAGCGCGACATCGTTCCGTGGCGCGTCGCCCTCACCGTGTGCGTTGCGGACCGGGAGCGAGCCAGGACGCTGGAGGCGGCGGAACGACTGGGTGCCATCCTGGCGGCGCACGGCTTCCGGACAACTGAGGTGACCGGGCCGGGCCTTCTGCCGGCGCTCGCGCTCTCGCCGGGATGCGCGCCGCTTGCACGCAGCCTGATCTTGACATCCGACTCTGTTGTTGCGCGGATGCTGCCATGTCTGGGCACGCCGTTCGCCGACGTGTCGGCACCGCTCCTCGGCATCAACGTGCTCAACGGAACACCGGCGTACTTCTCCATCTGGAGCCAGCCGAACCACAACCTCGTCGTGGTCGGCAGCTCGGGCGCCGGCAAGTCGATGGCGGCCAAGACGTTGCTGCTCCGCCACGTGATGGAGGGCGTCGCGGCGGTGGTCATCGACCCCGACTCCGAGTACGGCGCGGTGATGCATGCAGTCGGTGGGCGGTACCTCGACCTCGGCACCGAGGCGCTCAACTGTCTGGGCGTCGCCCCGGACGCGTCGGCCGACACCGCGGCGGGGCTGGTGCTGCCCATCCTCTCGGTCATGGCCGGCGATGACCGCGGAGTCCGCGAAGGCCGGCCAATACGCCGCCTTCCCGACGAGGACCAGGGCTGGCTGCACGGCGAGCTCGTCGACTTCTTCGCAGCACGGAAACGCGCCGGGGCAGCAGAGGCGCTGATGCGGGAACTCGTCGACTTTCTGCAGCGCACATCGTTGCCGCGCGCTCTCACCGACCGTGAGCGCGATCGATGTCGCGTCATCACCGCACGCTTGCGTCGCTTCACGCAGGGGATGCGCGCTGCGGTCTTCGACCGGCCGTCGACATTCTCAGTCGACGCTGGCCCGATCGCGATCGGGCTCAAATCATTCGCGATGAACTATGGCGCGGACCTCACCCCGGCCTTGGCCGTTCTGCTCACGGCGATCCTCGCGGCGCTCGGGAAACGGCGCGGCCGGATGATCGTGGTCGTCGACGAAGCCCACCGCATCACCTCCGACCCCGACGCCGGCGAGGTGCTCGGTCAGCTGGTGCGCCAGGCGCGCAAGCATGGCGCCGGTGTTTGGATGCTCTCCCAGCGCGTCGAGGACTTCGTGCGCACCGACCTCGGCCGCACGCTCGCCGCCACCTCCGCGTCGAAGCTCGTCCTCGGCACCGAGGAGGCGGTGCTCGACGAGGTGCGCGAGGTCTTCAAGCTGCGCGGCGAGGAGCTGGCTGCGATCTGCCCGTCGAGCCCCGGGAGGGGGGTGCTGCTGGCCGGCGCTGAGCGGACTGTCGTTGACGTCGTGCCGGGACCGGCGATCATGGCGATTGCCGACACGCGTGCGACGATGTCGCCTGCGCCGGCGGGTCGCAGCGCCAACGTGGCGTAGATGTCGGTCCCGGCGGTCGCCGCGCAGCTGCTGGCGGCACGCAGCATCCGCAAATGGGTCGGCTGTGGCTGCCTGGTGGCCATCGCCGTCGTCGCGCTGCCGCTGTTCATGGTCTTCTCGCTGGTGAGTGGTCTCGTCTCCGGCATCACCGGCGGCGCGGCCGGCGGCAGCCAGGCCGACGGCTTCACACTCGGCGGCGCCGCCCTCGTCTCGGCCAGCGGCGAGCCGCTGCAGCCCCACACGTTCGCTGTGAGCCAGGGGTTCGGATGCACCGGCGTCGCCGTCGAAGGCCGGCCACCGGCTCCATACAGCTGCCCCCCCGACGCAGCTCACCCGACTGACCAGCGCTTCCACACGGGCATCGACCTCGCCGCCGCTTACGGTAGCCCGGTCTTCGCGGTTGCGGCGGGCATCGTCCACGTCGTCGAGTCCTCCACCGGATTCGGCGTGCACATCCTGCTCGCTCCGCCGGTGACCACCGGCAGGCCGGTGGTCTACCTGTACGGCCATCTGAGCGGCGTTGCCGTCGGTGACGGCGTCGCGGTCACTGCCGGCCAGCCGCTCGGGTCGGTCGGCAGCACCGGCAACAGCACTGGACCGCACCTTCACTTTGAGGTCGATGTCGGCGGTGTCCCGGTGAACCCGTGCTCGATCTTCCCCGCCGGGTACCTCGCCCCTGCGGGCGTGGCCGCCGCCGGTTGCCTGGCCTGGGCCATCTGACCGACGACGGCGGCGGTGGCGAACCGGCCGTGGCCCGGCCTATGGTGCGCAGCGTGACGGCCAGCGATACCTCCACCATGTCGTCCTTCGCCTGGAAGCCAACGCCCGCACAGGTGGAGAAGAGCCGGCTGCGGTCGTTCATGACCAAGCTCGGTGTGGACACGCTCGAGGATCTCAACCAGCTTGCGCGACGCGACCCAGAGCATTTCTGGGGCGCCACGGTCGACGACATCGGCATCGGCTGGCAGCAGCGTCCCGACCGGATGCGCGACTCCTCGGCCGGGTTGCCGTTCACCCGTTGGTGGACCGGCGGACGGCTCAACCTCGCCACCAACGCCGTCGACCGCTGGGCCCGGGCCACGCCCGGCCGCGACGCTGTTGTTTGGGAAGGCGACGACGGCGATCGCCGTTCGTGGACCTACCTCGAGCTTGCTGCACAGACCTCTCGCTGCGCCAACGCCCTTCGTGAGCTCGGGGTGTGTCCTGGCGACGTGGTGGGGCTCTGCCTGCCGATGCTCCCGGAGACCGTCGCCACCTTCCTGGCATGCTCGAAGGTGGGCGCGATCGTCACTCCGCTGTTCAGTGGCTACGGCGCCGGTGCGATCGTGGCGCGACTGCGCGACTGCGAGGCCAAGATCCTTGTCGTCGCCGACGGATTCCTGCGCCGCGGCGCGCCGATCCCGATGAAGCCGGTGGCCGACAACGTCGCCGAACAGACACCGTCGCTGCAACACATCGTGGTGGTTCGCAGGCTTGGCAACCTCGATGTCGGTATGCAACGCCCGCGCGATGTCTGGTACGACGAGATCACGGCGGCGCAGCCTTCGGTCGCGGAGACCCACGACAGCGACGCCGACGATCCCTTCATGCTCATCTACACCAGCGGCACCACCGGGCGTCCCAAGGGCACAGTGCACGTGCAGGGGGGCTTCCCGATCAAAGCGACCCAGGACATGGCGCACTGCTTCGACGTCGGCCCCGGC
The DNA here is from genome assembly GCA_036561525.1 of Candidatus Dormiibacterota bacterium. GTDB lineage: Bacteria > Chloroflexota > Dormibacteria > Aeolococcales > Aeolococcaceae > Aeolococcus. The sequence goes on from DATBPD010000023.1 coordinate 80,278, forward strand.
GATCGCCTGCTGTGGTTCACTGACATCGGCTGGATGATGGGGCCGTGGGCGATCTGTGGGGCTCTCACCATCGGGGCAGCGCTGGTGGTGTTCGAGGGCGTGCCCGACCATCCCGGTCCAGACCGGCTCTGGTCGGTCGTCGAGCGTCACCGCGTGTCGGTGCTCGGCGTGGCTCCGACCGTCGTGCGAGCGCTGATGCGCCATGGTGATGAGCCCGCCGGCGTCCACGATCTCTCGGCGCTCCGAGTCCTCGGCTCCAGCGGCGAGCCATGGAACGTCGACCCCTGGCTGTGGTTCCTGGAGAAGATCGGTGGCGGCCGCTGCCCGATCATCAACTACAGCGGCGGGACAGAGGTGAGCGGCGGCATTCTCGGCGGCAATATGCTGACGCCGCTCAACCCCTGCGCGTTCGCAGGCCCCTGCCCGGGTATGGACGCTGATGTTCTTGACGACAATGGCAACAGCGTGCGCGGCACGGTCGGCGAGCTGGTGGTGCGCTCACCGTGGCCGGGAATGACCCACGGCTTCTGGCGCGATCAAGAGCGATATCTGGAGACCTACTGGTCGCGCTGGCCGAACATCTGGGTGCACGGCGATTGGGCGGAGATCGCCGACGACGGGCTGTGGTACATCCGCGGCCGCAGCGACGACACCATCAAGGTTGCCGGCAAGCGGTTGGGCCCCGCCGAGGTCGAGTCCGCCCTGGTCGCGCATCCCGCAGTTGCCGAGGCGGCCGCCATCGGCGTGCCCGACTCGGTCAAGGGCGAGGCGCTGCTGTGCTTCGTGGTTCTGCGGCCCGGGATTGCGGACAGCGATGTGCTGCGCGGCGAGCTGTCTGGTTGCGTGACCGCAGAGCTCGGCAAGGCACTGAGACCCAGGGCCGTGCTTGTCATCTCCGAGCTGCCCAAGACGCGCAACGCCAAGGTTCTCCGGCGCATCGTGCGTGCGGTGTTCCTCGGCGACGACCCCGGTGACCTCTCGTCGCTGGAGAACCACACCGCCCTGGCGGCCATCGAGACTGCGCGCACTGCCGCCGGCTGACGGACCAGCAGCGGACAAAGCGACTCCATCCGCACCAGACACGGCGCACCATCCCAACGCGTGCACGGCGTGGTGGCAGGATCGCCGGTTTCTCTCCGCGTCGCCGGCGTCGCCAGCGGCTTCACGAGGTTTGTCGCAATGGCCGCAACCGTCCGTCTCGCCGGCAGCGCACGGCTCCGCCCCACCGGTTCGCACGACATCAGCACCCGCCCGCTCACCGCCGGCGAGCTCGCCGCGCCCGCGGCGATGACCCTGCACCTCCGGGAGAATCCGCGAACCGACGGCGTCGGTGTCCGGCTGGCGCGGCAGCAGGCCACGCAGGTGCAGTTGCGGCGCTATGTGGGCTCGGCTGAGCTGGTGCACACGCACAGCGCTCACGCGGATGACATCGCGTCCGTGGGCAGATGGGCGGCCAACTCAGGCCTGCGTGTGCGCCGGCTCGACGGCGCCACCAACACGCTCGATGTGAGCGGTTCCGTCGGCGCGCTGGCACGGGCGTTCTCGGTCAACGTGGAGCGCTACGTCGAGCGTGAAACTCGCACCGGCACGGTGAGCATCTACCGCGATCACCACCACGAGCTCAGCGTGCCCCGAGAGCTGGACGGCATCGTCACGGCTGCGCTCGGGCTCTGCAACCGCCCCATCGCCCGCCCCCGGATCTCGGTGTTGCCTCGGGGTGTGGTGGCTCCGTACAGCTACACACCAGAGCAGCTTGCGGAGATCTACGACTTCCCCATGCTGCCCGACGGTGGTGCGAACACGCGCATCACGGTCGGCATCGCCGAGCTTGGCGGGGCCGTGCACCGTGCCGACCTTGCCGCGTTCCGCGCCGCCAACCCACGACTGCGCGTCGTCGAGGAGGCCGTGCAGGGCTGGGGACCCCTGTCCGATCCCTTCGGGCCCGACACAGAGGTGGCGCTCGACTGGCAGGTGATCGCCGGAGTGCTGGCGCGCTGCGCACCCCAGGCTGACGTGCAGATCGTCATCAAGTACGCCCCCAACACCGACCGCGGTTTCACCAACCTCGAAGCTGCGTTCGCGACCGACGGGCGCGACTACACCGCGGTGTCAACCAGCTGGGGGGCACCCGAAGATCGCTGGGCGCCGGCAGCCATGGATGCGATGGACCGTGCCTTTCAGCTCGGCGCCGTTCGCGGCATCGCGCACAGCGTGGCCGCCGGTGACAACGGTTCCACCGACGCCCGCCACGACGGGCACCAACATGTGGATCACCCCGCGTCGGCGCCGAATGCTGTCGGCTGCGGCGGCACGCGGCTGTTCGCCGACGGCGGCCGGCGGATCCGCGAGGAGGCATGGAACGAGCTGCGTGCCGGTCAGGGGGCCACCGGGGGCGGTGTGAGTGGCCATTTCGCCATCCCCCGCTACCAGGCCGCCGCCGGGATCCGGCCGGTGTCGGTGGACGGCGGGGTCGAGGGACGAGGGGTGCCTGATGTCGCGGCGAACGCCGACCCGCTCACCGGGTATGTGATCCACCATTGCGGGGTCGACTCCGTGGTTGGCGGCACCTCCGCGGTGGCGCCGCTGTGGACAGCGCTGTTTTCGCTCATCGCCGCGTCGACCGACCACCGCCTGGGTAACGTTCTTCCCCTCCTGTACGCGTCCCGCGACAGGGCGTTCACGGACATCAGCACGGGCGACAATGACGCGTACTCGGCGCACCCCGGCTGGGACGCGACGACCGGCCTCGGTGCCCCGTCAGGACGGGCGCTGCTCGACAGCCTCTCCTTGCCCGCTGTGCATCGCATCCGAGCCTCCCACTTTCGCGTGCCGGCGGGCCACGAGCTCGGTTGAGAGCTGAGGGACTCCCGCCCGCTGCTAGTGTGGCTCCCGTGGACGAGACACAGACAGCAGCAGTCACGACGTTGTCCAGCGATAGCACTGCGGCGCGCGTCAGGGTCGCTGAGATCTCGGCGGAGCGCTACGTCGACGATCCGCCCGAGATCCCCTGGCACACCAAGCCTGGCGCCGGCGACATCGCAGTGCAGCTGCGCACCACCGTGCGCCGCGTTGCGCTCGGTGCCGGGCTGGCAAGGAGTGCCGAGCTGGTGGAGCGGGTGCGCCAGATCGAGTGCGTTCCCGCGGTCGTCACCAGTCCCGTCGGAGGAACCTTCATCATCGGCGGCGACGCGTGGCTCGGCCTCTGTGCCATCGGTGTCCCGGGGCCCGGCCAGCCGTTGCCGCTCGACTGGATGATGCGCTCACTGCGTCGCTGGTTTGATGCCTCCCTGGCGACGCTGGGCGTGACGACGGAGGTCGGCCGCGTGGAGGGCGCCTGGTGTCCGGGCTTCAGCGATATCGCAGTGCAGGGACGCAAACTCGCCGGCCTCGGCTTTCGGGTGACGCGCGACTGGGTGGTGATGCGCGGGGTCATGGCGGTGCAACCGATGAGTGCCGCCGACCTCGACGTTCTGGTGCAATGCCACCGCCTCATCAACGTGGAGGTGCGCGGCGACACCGCCATCTCACTCTCAGAGGCCGCCGGCCTGCCGCTGCTGGACGTCGCCGCCGCCATCAACGCGCTGCGCGACGTGGAAATCTGAGCGCTGGGGGGTGGGTCGCGCCCCTCCACCGCAGGGTAGAGTGTGGCGACCAACCGCCTCTGAGCCTACCCGGGAGGAACGTGATGGCGACCACCGTGGTCATCGGCAACAGCAGCTACAAGCGACGGAATCCCCTGGCCGTGTGGATCGGGCTGCCGCTCATCACCCTGGGCATCTACCACTTCGTGTGGTGGTACAAGATCAACAACGAAGCGAGGCGCTTTCTCGATGACCCGACGATCCGGCCGGGCGTCGCGGTGCTGGCGCTGATTCCCGGCTCCATCCTCATCGTGCCGCCGTTCGTGTCGATCTGGCGCACCACCGGCCGCATCGCCCGGATGCAAGAGCGTGCCGGTCGGCCCGGGGAAGGCGCCACCCCGCTGATCTCTCTGCTGCTCTCCTTCCTCTTCAGCCTCCACGTGCTCTACCTGCAGATGGAGCTCAACCAGATCTGGGACGCGTATCTGCGCGGCGGTCCCCGGCCGAGCGGCCCACCGATGCCGCCGCCGGTGGCTTCGTACGGTCCGCCGGCATCGCCGCTGCGCGGTTGATCCCACCATCACACGCGCACGCGGTGCGCACCATCGCAGCGCCGTTGCGCGCCATCGATGACCCAAGGGCGCGAATCTGGGGTAGGGTGGCTGCTGCCGATGCCGACATCCGTCCCAGCACCCTTCGAAGCACTGTTTGCCGGCTCCAGCGAGGGCGATCGCGCTGCCGTCGACCTCTTGTGCCGTCTTGTCGACTCGGACAGCGACGTGCTCCTCGAGGTGAACGGTCGGCGGGTTCCGCTGCCCGCCCCATTGCGGACGCTCCTGCAACGCGCTGTCGACCATCTCCGCCGCGGTGATGACATCCGTCGCTCCTTCGGCCGGGCTCCTGCCCGGACACTCCTCCAACCCGTCGTCCACCTGGCCACGTCGGCGATCGCCGGCTACGAGGCGTTGAGCGACATCTCCGCGCGCGATGTCCGCAGCGCCGACAGTTGGTTCCGCGACGCGGCGGTGCTCGGCCTCGGCGAGGAGTTCGAGCTGGTGTTGCTCACCCTCGCGCTCGAGGAGCTTTCGAGCCTTCCGGACGGTGCGTATCTATCGGTGAACGTTTCGCCGCACACCCTGCTGTCATCGCAACTCCCCGAATTGCTCAGCGCAGTCGACGGCGAACGCCTCGTGGTCGAGCTGACCGAGCACGCTCCCGTGGACGACTACGCTGCCCTCGATGCCCCGCTGAAGCGGCTGCGACGGCGGGGCATCCGCCTCGCCGTCGACGATGCCGGCGCCGGCTTCTCGAGCCTCAATCACATCCTGCTGATCCGCCCCGACATCGTGAAGCTCGACGTCTCGCTGATCCGCGATGTGGACACGGATGTCGCCCGCCGCTCGTTGGTCAGCGGCCTGTGCCATTTCACGTCCGAGATCGGGGCGGACTGCGTCGCCGAGGGCGTCGAGACCGACGCTCAGGCCCGCGCGCTTCGCGACCTCGGTGTCGGTTTTGGCCAGGGCTGGCACCTCGGGCCTCCCCGGCGCCGGCGCGTCCGACGCGGCTCGACAGCAGTCAGGGGATCGACGCCGGCGCGACGCTGACCCACGCCCCGCGCGTGCACGGTGTGGCCGCCGCGGTGGTGGCGCCGATCACCGGCGCGGCGTAGTACACCCCACGAACCACAACGCTGTCGCCGAACAGGGGGAGGGGCAGTTGCACTGTCTTCTCCACTGAAGCAAAGACCTCGCACCCATCGCTGACGCACCGAACGCCGTTGCCGGCAGCCTGTGGGACATCGGCGGTCTCGGCCACACCACCCGTCTGGGTGAGCTGTGCGGACTCGTCACCGATCTGCACGCAGCCTCGCTCGAAGGCCATCAGGCCGCCGCTCGCTCCCATGTTGACGAGATGGGTGCTCTGACCGTACAGGTAGTGTGGGTCAACCGAGTTGGCTCCAGCCTGGGCAGCGTTCTGCGCGGCAGCCTGCACGCGCGACGACCACACGAACAGGTACGCGGCGTCGGCGACGAGTGCGACCAAGCCGAAGAGAAACAGGGCGAACGCCAGCGCCATCATCATGATCATCTGGCCGCGCTGCTGCGGGCGCGCCGCGGCTTTCACTGACGGAACGGAGGCGGGATGGCCTCCGCGGTCGAGGCGATCGTCGGGTTCCACGGGACCGCCCAGGCCAGGGGCGTGCGCGAAAAGTCGAGGGTCGCTGTGGCCGTGCAGCGCACCACGCGCAGCCCCAGCGGCGGATTCAGGGTGGCGTCGACGACGTCGAGGTCACAGCTGACGAACGATCTCTGGGCGCGGCCGAGGGAGGCTCCGCTGCGCCGGCAGAGTGGATGTGCGGCGACGTCGCGCTGGGCGGGGAAGACCAGGTAGCGGCGGAAGGTCATGGTGCCGTAGAAGGTCTCCGCCGCAAATCGGCATCCCTTGGGCATGCCGCTGGTGTCGAGCGAGTCGACCCCGGAGACGGTCTGTGGGCAGCAGGTGGTGCCGTCGCTGTCGATTGCCAGCTGTGGCGCCTGGAAGAAGGATTCCGCGGCCAGCTTGGTTGCCGCATCGATCTCCTGTTGCGCCGACACCTGCACCATGATCGCGAGGAACGCGCTGATGAGTGCCAGCAGGACCGGGATCACGATCGCGGTCTCGATCACCGCCTGGGCGTCCATGCTCCTGCGCTGTGGATGGCGGCGCCGCCGGCCGGTCACGATGCGAACCGCAGTGTGTGCGTGGTGGCGACCACGTCGACGGGTATCTCCCCGGCGTGCCAGCCGAACCCGCTCAGAGGAGGCACGAGCGAGGCGAGGAAGCCGATGATGTGGACGGTCACTGTCGGTGGGTCGCCGCAGCGAGGTGTCGGCGGCAGCGGCGCGGCGGGACACCGAGGGGCTGGGGCGCTGGTGTCGTCACACACAGCAACCGTGCGCGGACCGAAATGCCGTTCGACCTCATCTGGGTCGGTCGGGCAATGCGCGAAATCGCCCTGCGGGGCTGTCGCCACAGTCGATGAAGGGCAGGGACCTCCGGCCGGATCGCACCAGGCGACGACATGGGTGCCGAACAGCGCACTCTGCAACTGCATTCGCACCGCCGCGAACAGGACAGCCGGTGTGGGAGTGGCCTGGCTCTGCGGCGTGCCGGCCGCGGCTGCGGCGAGTCGTGCCGCCTGGTCGGCCGCCGATACCGAGGCGCTCGTCTGGATCGCCCACAGCCCGGCGTCGATCGCGGCGAAGAAGCAGAGGAAGAACAGCGGCGCCACGAACGCGAACTCGATCGTCGCCTGTCCCCAGCCTGCCTTGCCGGCGCGACGTCGCGGCGGCCGCTCCCCTCCCATGTTCTCAATGGTAGGCAGCCGGGATGACGATTTTGGGGCGGGTCGCTCCTACGGGAGCACGATGAAGGTGAGGTCTTCGGGCACCAGCGGCTTGACCGTGACCGGGTTGGCGGGCTGGTCGGTGCGCGGGTCAACCAGTGTCATCCAGTTGCGGTCGCGGAAGTACTCGAGGACGTACGGACCGCCCACTGGAACGGCAGCGATGGTGAAGTCACCGTTGCCATCGGCAGTGCCGGTATAGAACGGTGCGGCGGTCACGTAGCCGCCGCCGGGGAGCTGGGTGAAGTGGGTGCTCAGCCGCACCTGCCCGCTGGCGCCGTGGCCGGCCGTGTCCACCAACGACCCCGACACCGGTTGCGCGGCGGCCAGAAGCGCGCGCGCGGTGCCGGCCTGCGGCGACGAGCCGAAACCCTTCACCAGGCGTTGCAGGGTGGTCGCGCCCTCCTCGAAATCCGACATCGAGATCTCCGACCGCGCCGCAGCCAGCAGCGTGGCCGGGTACGCAGGAGCCGCTGCCGTCGCCGCGCCGTGCGCGGCGGCATCGTCGAGCAGGGCCACAGCGTCGGTCGGGTGTTTGGCGGCGACCAGCTCCGCGGCGGCCTTGACCTCGTCGGCAGCGCGCAGCCGGGCGATCGCCTGGATGGTTGAGCCGGGCAGTGCTCCCCGCTGAGCCTCGCTGAGCCGCTGCAGCGCCAGTTGCGCATGACCCGCCTTGACCGCAGTGGCCGCAGCGTCGATGAGGATCTGGGCCCGTGTCTGCGTTGCCTGCGCGACCAGCGCGGGCTGCAGCACCTTGGCCAGCACGGCCACCGCCGAATCGAACTTGCCTGCACCGGCCAGCTGCCGCGCCCAGGCCAGCCTGGCCACCTGGGCGTCGTGCTCGGCGCTCGATGCCGCGCCGGGATCGAGCACCATGAGAAAACCGCTCCTGCCGGCCACGGCCTCGTCGAGGCTGACCGCACGCGCCGGGTTGCCGGCGGCGAGCTCCGTCGTCGCCGCAATCCGGCCGTCCTCCGCTGACGCCCGCCCTCCCAGCAGCGCGCCGACCACCGCGGCGATCAGCGCCAGCGCAACCACGACACCCAGCCGGGGACGCTGCCGCTGTGCCGGCCGTGCCAGCCCGATCGTGGCGATGGCCCCCGGCGGAGGAGGCGGCGGCGGCGGCGGCGGCAGCAGCTCACCGGTGAGGTGGAACTGGCGCGGGGGCGGAGCGTCCATGGCGATGTCCAGACGATAGCCGAGCGTCGGGCTCTGCCTTCCCGGCGGCCGGCACACGCCAGGCGCGGCGGACGGTACCCTGCCGCGGCGATGGTGGTTCTCGACGGCGATCCCCTCAGCATCGACGACGTTGTCGCGGTGGCCCGCCTGGATGCGGAGGTCGGCGTGGCGGACGAGGCGCGCCGCCGCATGGCCCCGTCGCGTTCGGTCGTCGAGGAGTTGGAGAGCAGCGACAGCATCGCGTACGGCGTGACCACGGGATTCGGCGCCCTCGCCGACCGCGCGATCGCCCCGGCAGACCGTGCCACCCTCTCGCGCCGTGTGGTGCTCAGTCACGTTGCCGGGATGGGTGCCGCGCTCGACGCCGAGGTCGTTCGGGCGATGCTGCTGCTGCGGGCGCGCACCCTGTGCGCCGGGTATTCAGGAGTGCGCTCGCTCCTTCCCGAGGCGATCGCTGCGTTGCTCAACGCCGGCCTCGTGCCCTGGGTTCCCGAGCACGGGTCGCTGGGTGCCTCTGGTGACCTGGCACCGCTTGCGCACGCCACCGCCTGCCTGATCGGGGAGGGTTGGGTGTGCGACGGCAGCGTCCGCCGCCCGGCAGCCGCTGCGCTCGCGGAGCGCGGGCTGGCGGCTCTGACCCTCGGGGCGCGCGAGGGCCTCGCGCTGATCAACGGCACCGACGGGATGTGCGCCGTTCTTGCGCTGGCCGTGCACGACCTCGCAGCGCTGCTCAGCGCTGCCGACGTGGTGGCGGCGTTGAGCGTCGAGGCGCTCCTCGGCACCACCCAGGCGTTTGCCGAGAACGCGGTTGCCCTGCGGCCGGCGCCGGGACAGGCCGCCAGTGCCGCGAACCTTCGCGCCATGCTCGATGCCAGCATGGTCGTGGCCTCGCACCGCGACTCGCATCACGCCGTCCAGGATCCCTACTCGCTGCGGTGCACGCCGCAGGTGCACGGCGCGGCCCGCGACGTGCTTGGATTCGCGCGCGAGTGCGTGGTCCGTGAGCTGCACGCCGTGGTCGACAACCCGATGGTGCTCGACGGCCACATGGTCAGCGGCGGCAACTTCCACGGGCAGGCCCTGTCGTACGCCGCCGACATGCTCGCCAGCGTCTGCGCCGACGTCGCGGCGATCAGCGAACGCAGGCTCGACCGGCTCCTCGACCCGGCGCGGTCGCGTGGCCTCCCGGCATTCCTCACCGAGGAGCCGGGGCTGAACAGCGGGCTGATGATTGCCCAGTACAGCGCAGCGGCGATGGTGGTCGAGCTGCGCGCGTCCGCCGCGCCGATCGCCGTGCACAGTATGTCGACAAGCGCAGGCCAGGAGGATCATGTGTCGATGGGATTCACCGCGGCCCTGCGCACTCGACGCAGCGTGGCCACACTGAGGAAGGTGCTGGCGGTCGAGCTGCTGGCGGGCGCGCAGGCCCTCGAGCTGCGCACGCCGCTGCGCGCCGGTCCGGCAACCGCGGCGGTGGTGTCGTCACTGCGTCACCGCGTGTCCCACCTAGGCGACGATCGCGTGCTCGCCGGCGACCTCGCCGAGGCGGAGATGTGGCTACGTGACTGCGCCTGGGACGCGGCGCTGTCCGGCATCGTGGTGATCGCATGAGCGCCGGCGCCCGGGCCGTCCGCGCTCCGCGCGGCGATCAGCTCAGCTGCCGGAGCTGGCAGACCGAGGCCGTGCTTCGTTGCCTGATGAACAATCTCGACCCTGAGGTGGCCGAGGACCCGGACAACCTGGTGGTGTACGGTGGCAGCGGCCGCGCCGCCCGCAGCTGGGAGTGCTTCGATGCCATCGTGGCCACGTTGCGCGCCCTGCGCGACGACGAGACACTGCTCGTGCAGAGCGGCAAACCAGTCGGCGTGGCGCGGACCCACGAGATGGCGCCGCGAGTGCTGATCGCGAATTCGCTGCTGGTGCCGCAGTGGGCCACGTGGGAGCAGTTCTGGGACCTCGAGGCGCGCGGGCTGACGATGTACGGGCAGATGACCGCCGGCTCGTGGATCTACATCGGCACCCAGGGCATCCTGCAGGGCACCTTCGAGACCTTCGCCGCCGTGGCCAACCGGCGGTTCGGGGGGACGCTGCGCGGCCGGCTGGTCGCCACCGCCGGGCTGGGCGGTATGGGCGGAGCGCAACCGCTGGCCGTGACCATGAACGACGGCGTCGCGCTCTGCTTGGACGTCGACCCGGTGCGGGTACGCCGGCGTGTGGAAACGCGGTATCTCGATGAGGTTGCCGAAGATCTCGACGACGCCGTGCGCCGTTGCGACGTGGCTCGTGAAGAGGGTCGCGCCCTCTCCGTCGGTGTCGTCGCCAATGCCGCCGAAGCCCTGCCCGCGCTGCTCGACGCCGGTGTGGCCATCGACGCGATCACCGACCAGACCAGCGCCCACGACCCACTCAGCTATGTGCCCGCCGGGATGTCGCTCGAGGAGGCGGCGCGGTTGCGTGAGAGTGACCGCGACGAGTACATCGCTGCGGCGCGCGCGTCGATGGCGCGCCACTGCAGGGCGATGGTCGGCTACCAGCAGCGCGGTGCGGAGGTGTTCGACTACGGGAACTCCCTGCGCGGCGAGGCCAAGAAGGGTGGCTTCGAGGATGCCTTCGCGTACCCCGGATTCGTTCCCGCATACATCCGCCCTCAGTTCTGCGAGGGACGGGGCCCGTTCCGGTGGGTGGCGCTCAGCGGCGACGCGAAGGACATCGCCGTCACCGATACGGCGCTGCTCGAGCTCTTTCCAGGTCACGAGTCCCTACATCGCTGGTTGCGCCTGGCGCGCGACCGCGTCGCCTTCCAGGGACTGCCGGCGAGGATCTGCTGGCTCGGCGCCGGGGAGCGCCACCGCGCCGGACTGCGCTTCAATGAGCTGGTGCGCAGCGGCGCGGTGTCGGCGCCGCTCGTGATCGGCCGCGACCATCTCGACTCCGGGAGCGTCGCCTCACCGTACCGTGAGACCGAGGCGATGCGCGACGGCAGCGATGCCATCGCCGATTGGCCGATCCTCAACGCGCTGCTCAACACGGCGAGCGGTGCCACCTGGGTCGCTGTCCATCACGGCGGCGGCGTCGGCATCGGCCGCTCGATCCACGCTGGGGCCCAGGTGGTATGCGACGGGACCGAGCTCGCCGACCGCCGGATCGAGCTCGTGCTGCGCAACGATCCCGCGACCGGGGTGATGCGTCACGCCGACGCCGGGTACGCCGAGGCGATCACCGCCGCGCGCGAGCGGGGCGTCCGCATCCCGATGCTGCACGATGCCTGAGGACGGGTTGTGAACATGCGCGAGTGGCTGGCACGCGGCTGCGACGGCCGGCCCGACGTCATCGTGGTCGGCGCACCCATCTCGAAGGCGTCGATCAGCCGATCGCAGGCATGGTCGACGCCGCCCGCGTTCCGGCAGGCGCTGGCGCGCTTTCCCACCTGGCACGCGGGCTTGTCGGTGGACATCGAGGCGCTGGGGGTGCGCGACGCCGGCGATGTCGAGGGTGACCAGCACGACGCGGATGCGTCGGCCGCACACGCTCGCATCGAGGATGCCGTCGCCACGGCGGCGGCCGCGGGGACAACCGTTGTCGTCATAGGTGGCGACAACTCACTGACCCGACCCGCCTTCCGCGGTATGGCCCGAGCGCACCCCGATCGCCAATGGGGCCTGCTCACCCTGGATGCGCACCATGACTGCCGGCCGGTGGTGGACCGCTCCGCCAACGGGACGCCGGTGCGTGAGCTGATCGAATCCGGGCTCGCCGCCGAGCGCGTCGCCCAGGTCGGCATCCATCCGCTAGGCAACGCCCGCGAGCATGCAGCGTGGGCCCTGAACCAGGGCATCCACGCGCACAGCGTTGCCGAGGTCCGTGAACGCGGAATCGAGGCGGTGGTGGCGGCCGCTCTCGCCCAGCTGCGCGAGTGCGGCGCCGATGCCATCTACGTGGACCTGGACATCGACGTGGTCGACCGCGCGTTCGCGCCCGCGTGCCCAGCGAGCCTGCCCGGTGGCCTCGCTCCCGGCGACCTGCTCGACGCAGCCCTGCTGCTCGGCGGCGAGCCGGATGTCGCAGCGGTCGACCTCTGCGAGGTCGATGCGCTGGCCGACGTGGCGGGCATCACCATCCGTCTCATGTCGGCATCGTTCACGTCCGTGTGCGCCGGGCTCCTGGCGCGCAGGCGCGCGGCCGCGCCGTGTTGAGCGATCCGATCACGCTGGTGGTGCGCGATATCGGCGCCCTGGTGACCTGTGACCCCGACCGCGGCGATGCCCCGGGCGTGATCAACGACGCGGTCCTGATGTGCGCAGGCGAGCGCATCAGCTACGCCGGTTCGCGCCGCGGCGCGGTGTTCGCGCCCCTGACCGGGGATGTCATCGACATCGACGCTCACGGCGCCGCGGTGATCCCCGGTTTCGTCGACGCCCACACCCACATCGCCTGGCTGGGCGACCGCGGCGACGAGTACGTGCTGCGCTCGTCCGGGGTGAGCTACGAGGAGATCGCCCGCGGCGGCGGCGGCATTCGCAGCACCATCCGCAGCACCGCCGCGGGGTCGGTGGCGACGATCTGCGATGCCGCCGGGCACCGCGCACGACGGATGATCGAACACGGCACCACCACCGTCGAGGTGAAGAGCGGCTATGGCCTCGATCTGGACGCCGAGCTTCGTCAGCTCGACGCCGTTCTCGGGCTCGATGAGCGCGACGATCTTCCCCACGCCGTCGCGACATACCTGGCGCTGCATGCCGCCCCCGAGGGTGACCGCGAGCAGTTCATCACCGATGTGTGTGCCCGCGGGGTGCAGGAAGCGGCCGTGCGCGCCGCATTCTGTGACGTCTTCTGCGACGAGGAGGCATACACCGTGGAGGAGTGCCGGCGGGTGCTGGCGGCGGCGAGCCGCGCCGGTATGTCGCTCAAGATTCACGCTGAGCAGCGCAGTCGCAGCGGCGGCGCACAGCTTGCCGCCGAGCTTCACGCGACCAGCGCGGACCATCTCGAGCACGCCACCGACGACGATCTCCGCGCCCTGGCCGCAGCCGGGGTCAGCGGCGTCATCCTTCCGAGCGCCGCGCTGGTGCTCGGCGGGCCGCCCCCACCGGGACGCCGTCTGCGCGACGCGGGAGCCACTGTCGCGATTGCCACCGACTGCAACCCGGGCACGTCGTACGCCGAATCGATGCCGCTGATGATCTCGCTCGCCGTTGCCACATCCGGCCTGAGCCCGGCGGAGGCGCTGGTCGCAGCCACGTCCGGAGGAGCAAGGGCGCTCGCACTGGCCGACCGCGGCGTCCTCCGGGTCGGTCTGCGCTGCGACGCCGTGGTGCTCTCGACCCCGCACTGGATCGACGTGGCATATCACCTCGGCGCCAACCCGGTGGCCACCGTGATTCGGACCGGCCAGGTGGTGGTGGGCGCCGGCGCGGCTGACCGGCGTAGGGTGTGGACGTGATCAGCAGCGCACGGGCGTGGCCCAAACTCTGCGGCGGCGGCATGGAGGTGCCCCTCGCCGACGGCACCCGGCAGCGGTACGTCAACCTCGACTGCGCCGCCAGCACACAGGCGCTCGACGCGGTGGTGGCCGCCGTCAACGATGTCCTGCCCTGGTACAGCAGCGTGCACCGGGGCGCCGGCCACCTCTCGCAGGTCTCCACCAGGCTGTATGAGGCGGCGCGACAGGCGGTGGGCACCTTCGTTGGCGCGCGCCCCGATGACTCGGTCGTCTTTGTCCGCAACACGACCGACGCCGTCAACCACCTGGCGGCGTGCCTGCGCATCCCCGCCGGCGCCACGGTCCTCACAACTGAGATCGAGCACCATGCCAACATGCTGCCGTGGCGCCGGCTCGGGCCCGTCCTGCACCTGCCGCCACCGCGCTCGCCGGACGCGCTGCTCGCGTCGATGGACGCCGCGCTGAGGGATGCGTCCGGTGGCGTCGCGGTCGTCGCCGTCACCGGCGCAAGCAACGTCACCGGCGAGGTGATGCCGGTGGCGGAGATGGCGAGAATCGCGCACGCCCACGGCGCGATCATCAGCGTCGACGCCGCGCAGCTCGCGCCCCATCGCACCATCGACATGGCGGCGATGGACGTCGACTGCCTGGCGCTCAGCGGGCACAAGATGTACGCGCCCTTCGGCGCCGGAGCGCTGGTCGTGCGCACAGGGCTGGTCGCCGACGCCGAGCCGCTGCTCGCAGGAGGCGGCGCCGTCGACTTCGTCACCGTCGACGACGTTCTCTGGACGGGCATGCCGGACCGTCTCGAGGCGGGCAGCCCCAACGTCATCGGGGCGATCGCGCTCGGTGTCGCGGCGACCACGCTGACCGCAGTGGGGATGGACCGCATCGCCGAGCACGAGAGCGACCTGCTGGCGCGCGTCGACGCCGGGTTTGCCGACCTCCCCGGCGTGACGCGGCTGCGCCTCTGGGACGGCCCGGCGGTCGACCGTCTCGGCGTGGTGACGTTCACCGTCGACGGGTTACACCACGCCCTGGTCGCTGCCGCGCTCAGCGCCGAGCACGCCATCGGGGTGCGTCACGGCTGCTTCTGCGCCCACCCTTATATCACCCACCTGCTCGGCATCGACGCAGCCGCGGCCGACTCTGTCCGCAGCTCACTCCGCCGCGGCGAGCGCGCCGGCATCCCCGGTGCCGTGCGGGCATCGTTCGGCATCGGCACCACCGAGCGGGACATCGACGCGCTCCTCACCGCGATGCACGAGCTGATCGAGCGTGGTCCGCGGCTTGCGTATGCCCAGGACGAGCACACGGGTGACTTCCTCCCGGTCACAGATGAGCGGATGTGGCCTCGTTTCAGTGGGCTGCCACCGCTGGAGACCGCGGGACACTCTGCCGGCTGCGGGCAGTTCTGACCTCACGCTCGCGTTGATCGCATCGACTCCCCATGCGGGATTGCCGCGGACGGCCGGAGTCGGACGGCGCGCCAGCGCGGCGCTGATCGACCTCGCCATCATCGTCGGCGGGGAGATCGGCGCGCTCATCGTTGGCGGGATCCTCATCCAGGCCACCGGGGTTGGCAGTGCCAACCTCAGCGCCGGGCGCATCGGCGTGGCCGCGGGGTTGGCTCGAGCGCTGACGCAGTCGGCGCTGTACCTCGGACCGATCACCTATCTGTACTTCGGCTGGCGTCGCGGGGGCACCGTGGGGATGCGTGCCCGCGAGTGCGCGCTTCGCTCAGCCGACAGAGTCACCGCGCCAACGTCGAGCCAGGTGGTGCTGCGACTCTGCGGTCTCTTCTATTCGGTGCTCTGCGTCGGGCTCGGCATGGCCTGGGGCCTTGTGCGCAGCGACCGCCGCGGATGGTCCGACCTGTTCGCCGAGACGGTTGTGGTGCACATGCCGCGATGGCCAACCTCGGCTGCGCCAGCATGGACCGTGGCCGCCTGGCCGCCGCCACCCCCGCCGCTGCCGCCGGCGATGCCACCGCCGCTGCAGCGACAGCCGCCACCACCATCACCACCGCCGCCCTCCGCGACCTGGACGGCGTCAGCCCAGCAGCGCGCGCCGTACGCGATCCCAGCCACGAGCAGCGCCACCGCCGCAGTCGAGCGTGTGCCTTGGACGTGGACCGACGTCGCCCCCGTGGTTGTGCTACTCCTGCCGCTCTCGTATGCGGTGCAGTTCGTGACGGTCGCTGCCGTCAGGTTGATGCTGGGCGGGTTGGCGTTGACGACGCGCCGACCGATCGAGGCACTGGTCTCGGACATCACCGCGTACGGCGCGCTCATTCTGCTGGTGCTGCTGTTCGTCAAGGTGCGCCGCCACGCCTCCCTTGCCGCGCTGGGGATTCGTCGCGTGGGGTGGCGCTGGCTCCTCGCCGCCCTTCCGTTCATCTTCCTCGCTTTCCTGCTCGAGTCGATCACCGGTTTGCTCAGCCAGAGCCTCTTCCCCCAGGCCCCCGCCAACCAGTGCATCGACATCCGCAATGCGTACCAGGGGGCATTGTGGATGGCGGTCGTCGGCGTCGTCATCGTGGCTCCGATGGTGGAGGAGATCGTGTTCCGCGGCATGGTCTTCGGCTGGTTGCGCGGCCGGCTCCCGCTGGTGTGGGCTGTGCTGGTCTCAGCGATGCTGTTCTCGCTCGAGCACATCGGCTTCCTGCAGCTGACGCTGTTCCTGCCGATCTTCAGCACCGGCATCGTGCTCGCCATCCTCTACCACCACGCTGGCAGCGTCTGGCCAACGGTCCTGGTGCACGGCAGCTTCAACCTGATCGCCACGCTCGTGCTCTTCAGCACACTGTCGTGCTGAGGTGTTGGATTGCTCAGGGCCGCGACGGCGTCAGCTGCGCCGCGAGCTCAGGCGGATCGGTGACCGGCAGCTTGCACGCGAAGCTCTCGCAGACGTACGCGGCCGGTGCGCCGTCGACCAGAGGACGATCGGCCAGCAGCGCGATACCGTCCGCTTCACCCCAGGCCAGGACCGCGTCTGGCATCCAGGTGCCGTGCACCGCGCGCACCAGTGCGTGCGTCCTGGCATCCTCGCGGTCGCCGCTGATCGCGATCTCGCGTGACGGCGCCACGGCGCGGTCGCTGACACACGCCATCGAGCTCACCCCCAGGGGTGAGCGGGCGACCAGCGACGCCATCGAGCCGATGATCTCCAGCGCTCGCGAGCGCAGCGGGGCGTCGCCCCTGAGCGCGGCGAGGCGGAGCAACGCGGACGCCAGCGCCGACTGCCCCGCGGGGACCGGGTTGTCGTCGATGGTACGCGGTCGCACCACCAGTGCCGGTGCGTCAGAGGCGGTGTCGTAGAGGACGCCGCCATCGCTGAATCGGAGCAGCGCGTCGTCGACAAGAAGGCCGGCGGACTCCAGGTAGGTTGCCTCGCCGATCGCCTCGTACAGCGTGATCAGGGCGTCGGCGAGGTAGGCGGAGTCCTCCAGGAAGCCGGTGATCTTGGCGCTGCCGTCCTTCCACGTCCGCAGGAGCACGCCATCAGGTCGCAGCGCGCTCAGCAGGAAGTCCGCGTTGCGTTGGGCTGCTTGGATGTACGCCGGTCGTTCGAGAGCAGCACCTGCCTCGGCGAGCGCAGCCAGCATCAGGGCATTCCATGAGGTCAGCACCTTGTCGTCGCGGGCCGGCGCCGCGCGCTGCCGCCGAGCGGCGAAGAGATGCTGCCTGATTCGGTCGAGGGTGCTCTGCAGGTCCGCCTCGGTGAGGCCGAGGCTGTGGGCCACCTCGTCGATCGGGTACGGCATCGACAGCACCGTGCTGCCGTTCTCGACGTTGCCAGCTTCGGTCACCCCGAAGAGTCGTGCGGCGAGGGCGCCTTTCTCCGGGCCGAGGACCTCGCCCAGCTGCTGCGGCGTCCACACGAAGTACGACCCCTCG
Source organism: Candidatus Dormiibacterota bacterium (assembly GCA_036561525.1). Classification (GTDB taxonomy): domain Bacteria; phylum Chloroflexota; class Dormibacteria; order Aeolococcales; family Aeolococcaceae; genus Aeolococcus. The sequence continues at coordinate 97,765 of DATBPD010000023.1, forward strand.
CCGCCTGGCGAGTCGGCGTCCTGTGATGAGGCGAAACCACCACCGGGGAGGGCCAGCTCGGCGAGCACATAGTCGAGGGTCTGCTCGACCACGCGTCGCCAGCGCATCTCGCCGGTCAACTGATAGGCGTGCAGATAGACCGGGACCAGCTGTGCGTTGTCGTAGAGCATCTTCTCGAAGTGCGGCACCGACCAGGTCGTGTCGACGGTGTAGCGGTGAAAGCCACCGCCGATCTGGTCGTTGATGCCCCCCCGCGACATCCGATCGAGTGCCAGCGCGACGACCCCGAGCGAGTCGCGGTCGCCCGTGGCGCGATGGCGCCGCAGCAGGAGGTCGAGCGCAGCTGGATGAGGAAACTTGGGAGCGCCACCGAAGCCGCCGTTGTGCGGGTCAGCCTGTGAGAGCAGGAGAGCTGTCGCCGCTTCGAGGCTCGTCGTCGAAGGAGCCCCTGCCGCCAGCGCCGGCGGTTCGAGAACCTGGCGCAGCCGGTCGGCGGCAGCGCTCACCTCGTCGCGGCGGTCGCGGTACACCTCGGCGGCGGCATTGAGCACGTAGGCAAAGCCGCGCATACCCTGCCGGTCCTCTGGTGGGAAGTACGTGCCGCCGAAATACGGTTCACCGAGGGGCGTCAGGAACACCGTCATCGGCCACCCGCCATGGCCGCTGATGGCGAGGACCGCCTGCATGTAGATCGAGTCGACATCGGGGCGCTCCTCGCGGTCCACCTTGATGTTGACGAAGAGCTCATTCATCAAGGCGGCGATGCGCTCGTTCTCAAAGGATTCGTGGGCCATGACGTGGCACCAATGGCAGGCGCTGTAGCCGATGCTGAGGAGCACGGGGCGGTCGCGGTCGCGAGCTTGCGCGAACGCCTCGTCGCCCCACGGGTACCAGTCCACAGGGTTCTCGGCATGCTGGAGGAGGTACGGGCTGGTTTCGGCGGCGAGGCGGTTGCTCACCCGGCGACGCTACCAGACGGCCTCCATCCGTCCGCGGTGAGTTGTCCCCAAACCGACGAACGCGTGTGACAGTTGCAACAAACCAACCCGAACCGGAGACCGACGATGACCGAAACCACCGGCGCCAACCCAGGCGCGCACCGCGAGATCTTCCACCACGTCCCCCATCCGCGCATCGGTCAGCGTCAGCACGAGGGGCCGGCCACGACGACCGCCGTCCAGGAGCGGCTCGGGTTCAATGGAAAGGTCGGCGTCCTCATCACCACCGTGGTGGGCACGATGTGGGCCGCATACATCTTCACCATCCTGGCGCTCATCAGCCTGCCCGGAGCCATCTCGAGCGGGAACACGGTGATCATCGTCGGCTGGATTGCGCAGACCTTCCTGCAGCTGGTTCTGTTGCCGATCATCATCGTCGGTCAGAACGTGCAGTCCGCGGCCGCCGACAAGCGCTCGCAGCAGACCTACAGCGACGCCGAGGCGATCCTCGCCGAATGCCTGCAGCTCCAGGCCCACCTCCAGGCCCAGGACAAGGTGCTCGATGACCTGGTCACCCGCCTGGAGAAGGTCGCGCCACCCCGAGCGTGAGCTCGGGAGGCCCACGCCCCGGGATGGACGCTCGACGCTACGCCACCACCGATCCACCGGGACCGGCGACCGATGGCGGGTCCTTGATCGCGGCGATCAGCCGGGCACAGCCACCTGCTGTCGACGCCGCGACTTGCCGCCGTCGCCGGCGCCTCCAGCGTCGCCGGGCTCGACGGCCACGGCCGCCTCCTCGTCGCCGCTCCTGGGCGCATGGTCGTCGGTCTGCGGCCGGTCGAGCAGCTTCATTGTCTCGGCGACGATCTCCGTGGTGTGCCGCCGCAGTCCGTCACTGCCGTCGTACTCTCGCGTGCGCAGCCGCCCCTCGATGTACACGCGCCGTCCCTCGACGCAGTAGCTGGCGCATATCTCCGCCAGCTTGCCGAAGGCGACCACGTGGTGGAACTCGGCGTGCTCCTGACGGTTGCCCTCCGCGTCGCGCCACACCGAGTTGGTGGCGATGCGCATTCGGGTCAAGGTCGTGCTCGGCCCGGTTGTCGGCTCAGCGTCCCGGGTGAGATTGCCTACAAGGATGACTCGGTTGATCATTGCCAGGGTGCCTCCGTCTGGGTTGGTTGAGACTGGTCGTGTGGTCGGCTGTCAGGCGGGTTTGCGGGGCGCATGCGACGCGTGGTGGGTCGGCAACAGCGCGCGTTTCGCGGATCGCTCGAGGGTGTGCAACATCGTGTGTGCCTTGCTCTCCAGGTGCGCGGACGTGTTCATCGCGCCCGGTACCTTGAGCAGCAACCACAGCGTCGCCAGCGCGTACACGGTGCTGATCAACCCGCCGCTCGAGTCGAACTCGGTGGTGACCGCCACGCGCAGGATGATCAGCTGCACGGCCTGCATGAACACAGTCCCAAGGAACAGCCGCAGCCACGAGCGGGCGTGACTTCGCGTATCGGGAATGACGCTGAGCAGAGCCGCAAGCGGGGCGGTGACGATCAATACGTTGAGCAGCGCGGTGCGGATCACATATGCGAGGACCAGGATGGCCATGGCAGCGACGAGGGCTAACGCCATCACACCCTGGAACAGGTCCTGGCCGGTGACCAGACCGGCGATGATCTGCGGCGACAGGCTCGCCGACCAGGGCAGGTTGTCGCCGTTCAACGGTCCCCCGAGAGACAGCGCCACGCTGCCCATCGCGTTGTTGAGGTCGACCGCCATCTGCATGAAAAGCAGCGAGCCATGCGCCAGCACGACCGCGAGGAGGATCCGCGGGATGATCACCTTGAGGTCGTATCGCGACCGCATGGTGTGCTCGAAGATGCTCCGCAACGACGTGAACAGGATCACCAGCGCGATCAGCACGTCGACGGCCACAGTGAGCCCGAGGTTGAGCTTGGCGAGATTGGGATTGCCGGTGATCGGTCGGTTGCCCGCGACAGTGGGGTCGACGGTGCGGAACAGGAAGCGGTCGAGCACACCCATCATGTCGACGCGCGCGACGGAGATGAAGTGGCCGAGCAGCCCGGTGATCGACTGAAGCAGGAACCCGATCGGGTCGGTCACGGCATGTCCGACGCCGGTGATGCCGTTGATGAGCCCCACGTCAGTGCACGCCGCCGGGGATGCTGGAGATGATCGCGTGGGTGAGTGTCCCGGCCACCTCGACGCCGATGGTGCCGAAGACGATGCGCCCGATCCAGCGCTTTGCCTCCATGACGCTGCGCGGGTCGACCGCGACGATCTTGTACATGAACGCAACCAGGAAGGCCAGGGCGCCGATTGAGCCGATCAGACCCTGCGCGAGCAGGATCCAGTTGTCGACGAGACCCTTCAGCTCCGACATGGGCGACCTCCGACACGCGATGGCGGTCGCCCCTCCGGCCGGCCGGTCCAGCGACCGGCTCGCTCCGCAGTCTACCTACACAGGATTGTGTATGTCAAGGCGGGATGCGAGAGCAAAGGCCGATCGCAAAGGTTTCCACGGATCCACCGCCGATGGCAAGTGCCAGATCGTCCGTCGTCAGCCCGCCGGCCGCCTTGCGCCTGAAGTCGGGGAGATAGTCGCGCGTCAACCAAAAGCTGTCCACGAACCGAATGTCCCATTGGAACAGCACCACTCGCGAGCGGGCGACGCGGCGCATCTCCCGAAGTCCGGCGAGACGGTCCGTCCAGTGGTGGTCCGACAGCACTGCCATGGATGCGTCGAATGCCCCGTCAGCGAATGGCAGCTTCTCGGCTCTGGCCTGCAACACCGGCGCGGAGCCCGGTCGACGCTGCGCGATCATCACCGACGATGGTTCGACCGCTGTGACGTCACGATCGGCAGGCTCATACGACCCCGTGCCAGCGCCGACATTGATCACCGTGCGAGCGTTACCCAGTTCTCGGTGAATCGCTACAGCCAGCCGCGGGTCTTCGCTGCGACCGATGCCATATCCCTTTCCGATCCGGTCGTACAGGGCGCGGTCATGCTCGGTCACCGATGCTCCGCTGACCCTTGCCTACGCGCCGAACATGGCACGACACCCATCCAGTCCGAGCAGCTCGATGTCACCACGCCGTCCAGCTCTCCAGCCGTCCCGGGTGAGGCGGAGGGAGATATGACGGTCAGCCACGTCCCGTCGCAGCCGGAGGTCAGAGCCGTTGTCCTCGTACCCCAGCTTGCGAGACACGGCCAACGAAGGCCGATTGTCGTGCCAGGCGCCGCTGTGGGCTTCGGCAGCTCCCAGCCCCGCAAAGGCCAGGTGGAGCACGGCCGCGCGCATCTCTTGGCCGATGCCCAGCCCCTGGAACGCACGTCCCAGCCAGGAACCGGTCCCGACCGAGCGCAGCGTGGCGACGTCCCGTGCTGCGAGGTCCTGGACGCCGACGGGGATCCCATCCACAAGGACAGCGCCCGCGAAGGTCCAGTCCTTCGGACTCCACGCTGCGCGTTGATGCCACCACCACTGGAGCGCTGAGCGCTCGAGATCGGGCGACGAGGCGTCGGTCCAGGGAATGGCGAACGGCATGTCTTCGGGGTCGTGAATCCCGGCGGAGGCGAGCCGGACAAGCTCGACCAGGATGTCGTCGCTGGGAAGACGGATCTCCAGCCGCGGAGTCCGAATGACCAGGTCGAACAGCGGCCAGTACGGATTGGGCACCCGCGAATTATCGGCTGCGGAGGTTGCGCGCGAGCCCGGTCCCGCTGGGGGGTGTCAGGCCACCCCGGCCCACGCGGGACCGGGATGGCCTGATCGGCGTTAGGTTTGCCTGCCCCTACTTGAACGTGGCGACCGACGCCACCCATACATGGCCGACGGTCGCGCCGAAGTGGAACGTGCCCGTCGCGCTCGTGATTTGGTAACCGCCCACCTCGTTGAGGCCGCTGTTGGTCGCGTTGGCGGTGGTGGGGGTGATCGTCCAGCCCGCCGTCGGACTGGTCGGGCTACCAGAGGTCGCCCAGCCAATGCCGCCGATGGCGATCTCGTTCGCCTGCGACGTCGTCGCCGTCGGGCCGCTATCAGCCGGCACTGTCCCCAGACCGGTTGCAGTCGCGGTCTGATCCACAAGAGTGGTTGCGCCGCTGAACTCATAGAAACGGACGATGATGCCGCTGCTGGCCCCGTCGGTTGCGGTGACGGAGGTCACTCCAGCGGCTGCGTTGGAGGAGTACCAGATCTCTCCCGACATCATCACGCTGGCGGGGTCTTGCGCGATCGCCTTGTGCCAGGTGTTGCCCTGGTTGTCGGTGATGGCGGTGACCGCCGTCGAGGGAGTCGCGGTGGTCCTCATGATGACATCGGCCACAAGCAGGTTGTGGGCCCCTGTCGCAGCAATACCGCTGAGTGTGAAGGTGGTTCCGGCGACGGTGTTGCCGCCCGCGACAGTTTGTTGGAATGCAAGCGGCGGCGCCCCTGTCGCTGAGGCCAGCGACACCCAGGTGCTGTCGTTGTTCACGGCGACCAGGTCCGCCCGGCCGTCGTTGCTGACGTCGCCGAGCAGAGTCGCCTTGGAGCCGAAGAATGGAGTCGACGACCACACCTCCGGAGCTCCGAATGCCGTACCGGAGGACGGCATCACCCGTGTGCCGCCGCTGTCGACCGCGACCAGGTCCGCGCTGCCGTCGCTGTTGACGTCACCCAGCAGGGTCGCCTTGCTGCCGAAGAACGGGGTGGACGACCACTTCGCGGGGGCCCCGAACGACGTCCCGCTGGAGGCCATCACCCAGGTGCTGTCGCCGTTCACCGCGACAAGATCGGCCCGGGCGTCGCCGGTGACATCGCCGATCCTGGTCGCCTTGCTGCCGTAGAAGGGGCTCGACGACCACTTCGCTGGGGCTCCGAAACCGGACGACCCGTTGGACAGCTCCACCCAGGTGCTGTCCTTGTTCACCGCGACCAGGTCCGCGCTGCCGTCGTGGTTGATGTCGCCCACCAGGGTCAGCTCGCCGCCGAAGAAGAGGCCCGACGACCACCTCGTGGGAGCGCCGAAGGACGAGCCGGAGGACAGCATCACCCAGGTGCTGTCCTTGTTGACCGCGACCAGGTCTGCCCGGCCGTCGCCGTTGACATCGGCAAGAAGTGTCGCCTCGCCACCGTAGAACGGAACCGACGACCACTTCGTCGGAGCAGCGAAGGACGTCCCGTTGGACGCCATCACCCATGTGCTGTCGCTGTTCACCGCGACAACGTCTGCCGCGCCGCTGGCGGCGGTGACCCGGCCCACCAGGGTCGCATGGGTGCCGAAGAAGGGGCTCGCAGACCACTTCGTCGGAGCTCCGAAGGAACCGCTGGCCGCCGTGTTGGGATGGTTCGCCGCAATGGAACCCCGGGCCGGCAGAGTCAGGCCAACAAGGATCGCGAACGCCGCTGCGGTGAGGATGGTCTTCTGGCGCACGCTGCTCCTCCACGTGTCATCGGCTTGATCGTGCTCGCCGAATAGCAAGCACACGAGGTCCGGCGACGCTACCAGACTTGCCATGCCTGCGTCAGCATTTCGTGTCTGCAGATGAAGACGACACTGATTTGTGTATGTCAGGGCGCTATCACTGTTCGCCACCGTGCCCAATGGTGCAATTCGTGCTCGCAATCGTCAGCGCCGCAATCAGCCGGTCGCGGCCGGCTCAGCTCCGGGCGCCGTGGACGGCCGGTGGACGGATCGGCTGCTCGCTCTCCTCGACGAGCCTCGATCACCCCGTCGACATTGTCCTGGCGCCCGTTGTGGTCATATCGCTGCGCGTGTTCGGCAACGGTGGCCGCCGATTGCATACTCGCGCGGTGGGTTTCATCGATGTTGCCAACCTCAGGTACGTGCTCGGCGCCGGGCGCGTCCTCTTCGAAGATGTCTCCTTCCGCGTGGCGGACGGGTCGAACACCGCGCTGATCGGCGCCAACGGAACTGGCAAGACGACGCTGTTGCGGATCGTCGCCGGCGACCTGGCGCCGACGGGCGGCGCCATCTCCAGTCGTGGGGGCGTTGGGGTCATGCGTCAGTTCATCGGTTCGATCCGCGATCGCAGCACCGTCAGAGATCTCCTCGTCGCGGTAGCGCCGTCGGCGATGCGCCTCGCCAGGCGCGCCCTCGACGAGGCGGAACGCGGCCTGTCGGAGAGTGGCAGTAACGAGGCGGCCATCGCGCACGGGCAGGCGATCGCGGATTGGAGCGAGGTCGGCGGCTTCGATGCCGAATTGGTGTGGAACCTCTGCACACAGGCAGCCCTGCACGAGTCGTACGACGATTCATGCGACCGTCTGGTGGCGGAGCTCAGTGGTGGCGAGCAGAAGCGACTGGCGCTCGAGGCCCTGTTGCGGGGTCGACAGGAGGTGCTGCTGCTCGACGAGCCGGACAATTACCTTGACGTCCCGGGCAAGCAGTGGCTCGAGGAGGCGTTGCGGCTCACCCGCAAGACGGTGCTGTTCGTCACCCACGACCGTGAACTGCTCGCGCGCACGGCGGACCGCGCGATCACCCTGGAGGGCGGCACCGCGTGGACGCACGGCGGCAGCTTCGGCGCGTATGCGGACGCGCGGCGAGCCAGGCACGAGCGCCAGGCGGAGGTGCGCCGCCGCTGGGACGAGGAGCGCGAGCGGCTGACTACCTACGTGCGAACCCTCCAGCAGCAGGCGGCGCGCAGTGCCGACATGGCCTCGCGCTACCGAGCTGCCCAAACCCGGCTGGCTCGGTACGAGGCGGAGGGTGCGCCGCCCGATCGGCCGCGGGAGCAGAACGTGCGCATCAAGCTGATCGGGTCGCAAACCGGGGTCCGCGTCCTGATGTGCGACCGACTGGAGCTCACGGACGTGATGCAGCCCTTTGACCTGGAGCTGTTCTTCGGCGAACGGATCGCCGTTCTGGGAGCTAATGGCACGGGGAAGTCACACTTCCTGCGCCTTCTCGGCGGCGACGACATCGCATTCGGCGGACGATGGCGACTGGGGGCGCGGGTCGTGCCCGGCAGCTTCTCGCAGCTTCATCAGCGCGCCGACCTCGAAGGTCGCGTGCTCGTGGACGTGCTCCATGACCACCGGCTCGACCGCGGACAGGCAATCGGTGCCCTGCGTCGCTATGAGCTGGGCGCGCAGGCGGACCAGTCCTTCGCAACGCTGTCCGGAGGTCAGCAGGCGCGGCTCCAGATCCTGCTGCTGGAACTCGGCGGCGCCACCCTCCTTCTGCTCGATGAGCCCACTGACAACCTTGACATCGACAGCGCGCAGGCACTCGAAGACGGCCTTGCTGGTTTCGAGGGGACGGTGATCGCCGTCACTCACGACCGCTGGTTCGCGCGATCCTTCGACAGGTTCCTGGTGTTCGGGTCAGACGGAGTCGTGCGGGAGTCGGGCGAACCCGTCTGGGAGCCTGCCCGCCGTGCACAACCGGCGCATCAGGATGCGGGTCGACACTGAGGAGCAGTGATGCCCAACGGAGAGACGCCGGAGGTGAGGATCGAGCCCTGGGCGGAGGGCGATCTTGACCTGCTGCGCGAAACCAACAGCAGGGAGATGAAGGAACACCTGGGCGGCCCGGAGACCGAGGAACAGATCGTGGCACGCCACCAGCGCTATCTCGCCACCGGCGGGTCGGGCACGGGGCGCATGTTCAGCATCGTGCTGCTCCCTGAGCGCCGCGGAGTCGGCACCATCGGCTACTGGGAACGCGTGTGGAAACAGGACGCTGTCTACGAGACGGGTTGGAGTGTTCTGCGCCGCTTTCAGGGTAGAGGCATCGCGGCCGCGGCGACTGAGGCGGTCGTCTCCGCGGCCAGGGCGGAGACGAAGCACAGATACATCCATGCCTTCCCGTCCGTCGACAACCCCGCGTCGAACGCGATCTGTCGAAAGCTCAACTTCACATTGCTCGAAGAGTGCGACTTCGAGTTCCCGCCGGGCCACCTGATGCGCTGCAACAATTGGCGCCTGGACCTCACTGCCGGTGGGGACCCGGACAACGCCAGCGGTGGCACCGTCCGCTGAAGTCTCGCGCCTCGAGGCCCAGCCCACTCTCGAGGAGGGTGGTGACAACCGATCACACAAAATGCGTTGCAACCGTCCGGCATCGGGTACCGTCTGCCCATGCCGACTGAGCGATGTCGCCGGCCGACGTGAGTTCGCGAAGACTGAAGCTTCATCGACCCGTGGCGCGTGCGGTCTGTGCGGTCCTCGCCGTCGCCACCGCGGTGGCGACCGGCGGCCTGGCCACGCCGTCGCACGCCAGCGCGGCGGGCTACGCCAGCATCCGCGTCAACCCTGTGCGTCAAAAGTACGGGCTCGATTGCGAGGCCGCGGCGCTGCAGATCGCTCTGAGCGCGATCGGCATCAACGTCAGCCAGGACTGGCTCCTGCAGCGGTTCGGTGTCGATCCCCGGCTCCCGGCGATGAGCGGGGGCCGCCCGGTGCGGTGGGGAGATCCGTACGAGTCTTTCGTCGGAGATGTGCGTGGTGCCTGGTTGAGGACTGGATACGGCGTCTACTACCCGCCGATTGCCGCGGCGGCGCAGGTTGCCGGGGCCGGCGCGGTCGGACATGAAGCGTGGTCCCCCTCCCAGCTCTACAACGAGGTGGCCCTGGGTCACCCGGTCGTGGTTCGCGTGTCACACCTGCTCAACCCCGTCTCGGTGGGCCATTGGACGGCCTGGGATGGCCGCAACGTGTGGTACTCGCCGCAGGACCACGCGCAGGTGCTGTCCGGGTTCAACTACGCGGCGGGGACGGTGACCCTGGCTGACCCGAGCGACGGCCAGATGCACACCGTCTCGATGTCGCTCTTCGAGTATCGATTTGCTCAGTTCATGGGCTCGGCGGTGGTCATCACACCCCCGGGCATACACCTCGCACCGCTCCAGACAACAGGGCAGGCCAGCTCTGCGATCGCCGTTGCCAGCGGCACCATCTGGGCTCTGTCGCCGGGCGCCGGCTCGTTCGGCAGCAACCACCAGTGGTCCTCGGTCCCGTTCTACGGCACGCGCGCCACCACCTTCGCCGACCTCGACGGCCCCGGCAAGCCCGCTTCGGCGGTGGCCATCAACGAGGCCTCCGTCTGGGTCATGAAGAACAACAACGGCAGCTTCGGCTACCCCACACCGTGGTCAAGCGTCCCGTTCTACGGTTCACGAGCCACGCTGATGGCAGATGTCGACGGAAGCGGTTTCGCTGCCGCGGTGGCGATCAACGACAACAGCGTCTGGGTGATGCGCGTCAACTCCGCGAGGGATGGCTTCGGGGCGCCGCAGCTGTGGTCAAGCTCGTTCTTCTACGGCAACCGCGCCACCGTCATGGCCGATGTCGACGGCAGCGGCCGGGCGTCCCCCGTCGCCGTCAACGACGACAGCATCTGGGTGTTGCCGAACCACGGGGGCGCATCCTTCGACCCGCCGCAATCGCGATCAAGCTCGCTCTTCTACGGCAGCCGCGGCACCTTCATGGCCGACCTCGACGGACCCGGCAAACCGGCCTCGGCCGTGGCCATGAACGACAGCAGCATCTGGGTGGAGAAGAACAACGGTGCGGGCAGCTTCACGGCGCCGGTGCCCTGGTCCAGCGGGCCCTTCTACGCCAACTCGCAGTACCTGGCCGATCTCGACGGCAGTGGACGCGCCTCGGCCATCGCGGTCAGCAGCACAGCCATCTGGGTCGAGCAGAACACCGGGTCCGGCTTCGGGCCTCCCACCAGGTGGTTCGACGGCGCCTTCTACGGAACCCACTAGCGACCTACCCCACTCAGCGCAGGCCCTGCACGATGGCTGCCGCGGCGCCCAGGCCGGCGAGCACCAACGTCCCCCAGCGAACCGCCTCCTCGTCCAGATGGCGCACCAGCACGACGCCCGCTGCGAATCCCACCAGCAATGCCGCCGCGCCTCCGACCAGGAACCAGGCCGGCAACGACGGTACTCCGCGAGACGCCACCGACACGATGTTGATGCCCAGGAAGTATGTCCCCAGGGTGGCCCGCGTCTGCCCAGGCGACCAGCGCGCGTTCAGCGCATAGCCGGCCACCGCCGGACCGCCGACGCCCCCTGCGACGTTCATCGCCCCGCTGACGGCGCCGGCCAGCACCGCGCCCACGCGACCGGCGAGTCGCTGCAGCGCGAGGCCCGAGGCCAGCAGAGCCACGGTGACCAGCACCAGGCATCCGGCCGCGACGGCGAGAACATGTGGATTGGCGTCGCGGATCAGCCAGGCGGTCGCCAGGGCGGCAAGGCTCGCGGGGACAAGGAGAAGAATCGCCTGGCGCAGGTCTGCCGACCGCCATTCACGCTTCACGACGAGCAGGTTGACGCCGATTGCCAGAAGGTTGGCAAGGCGGACGCCGTCGCCGCCCCCGAGCGCCACGGTCAGAAGAGGAGCACAGACCAGGGCGAAGCCGATACCGGTGATCGCCTGCGCACCGGCACCCGCGGTGACGGCGAGGAGCGCGGCACCTTCAGCGAGGCTCACCGAGCAGATGGTGCCCAATCACATCGTGGTCAGGCGCCCGGCTGTGGTTCGCCTCTCTGATGCGATTGACGACGCGACCGACCACCAGGGTCGCCGGCGCGGCGATGCCGGCGTGGGCCACCGCCGCCGTGATCTCGCAGAGCGGGGCGCGGACGGTCACCTGCGTGTCGGTGGTGGCGTTGGCGATGACCGCGGCCGGCCAGTTGGGCCCGAGCACGCGAGCAAGCCGTCGCACCATGCCTGCGAGGGCCGCGAGCGGCATCAGCACCACCAGGGTGTCGACAGCTGCGGCGACCGCCTCGATGTCGCGCGGCAGCCGTCCGTCGCTGTCGCTCCCGGTGACGATCGCCACCGACCCCGAGACGCCGCGAAAGGTGACCGGGATGTCCGCCGCCGCGGGCGCGGCCAGCGCCGAGCTCACCCCTGGCACGACGTATGCCTCGACCCCGGCGCCGCGCAGCGCGTCCAGCTCCTCACCACCCCTGCCGAACAGAAACGGGTCGCCGCCCTTGAGCCGCACCACCTCCAGACCGGCACGCGCTGCATCGATGAGCTTCGCGGTGATGTCATCCTGGGAGGTGCGCAGCCCGCCGCCGCGTTTGCCCACGTCGACCAGCCTGGTTCTCGCCCCACACAGGTGGAGGATGTCGGGCGACACCAGCGCATCGTGGAAGACGACGTCGGCATCGAACAGCAGCTCGCGCGCCGCTATCGTGAGCAGCCCTGGATCCCCCGGTCCCGCTCCGACGAGGTGGACGACGCCGGCGGGCGCGAGGTCCCGCGCAGCGGCGCCGGGCGGCGCACCCAGCGCTGTCCCCGAGCCGCCGTCGCGCAGCGAAGCTCGAACCCGCGCCCGAAGCAGCCCACTGTAGATGCGCTGCTGCTCCGCGGCGGACACCCCGTCGCGACGCAGCCGGCGGCGCACCCCGCCCACCAGCGACAGCAGCGAGCCCCACTCGTCACCGATGAGCTTCTCCAGGCGTTCGCGGACCGCGGCCGCAACGTAGGGGCTGTCACCCGATGTCGACACCGCGACCTGCAGCCGGCCGCGCCGCACCAGCGCCGGCGACGCGAAGTCGCACGACCGTGGCCGGTCGTGGGTGTTGAGCAGCACACCCTCCGCCGTGGCCTCGACGCGCGCCGCGCGCTCGGTGGCCACCTCGTCGATGGTGTTGAGCGCGAGGAATGCGCCGCGCAGGTCCCCGCGCCCGTACGCGCGCGCAGTCCAGTCGATGCCCCCGCTGGCTGCCAGCTTCGCCAGCGTGATGTGCAGGACTGGTGCGACCACGGTGACAAGCGCGCCGGCGTCGAGGAGGCCGGCCACGCGACGCGCAGCGATCTCGCCACCGCCGAGCACGACGCACCGCCGGCCGGCGAGGTCGAGCGCGACCATGTAAGCGAGCGGACGCTCGGCGCGGATCACGCCGGCACGGCCGCCACGGCGTCCTCACGCACGGCCATGTCGGGCTCTCCAAAACGGCGGCGCAGCGCCTCGATCCCGATACGATGGCACCAGTCGCCGAACGCCTCGCCGTGGTCCCGCTCGGCTGCGAATGCGCGCAGCACCGGCCGCAACAGTCCGCAGATGGACTCGAACGGCACCGCGAAGGCGTATTCCTGATTGAGCCGCGTCCCTCCGGGATCGCCACCGAGGAACACGTCGTACTTCCCCAGGGTGGTGCCGACCAGGCCGACGTCGCCGAGGTAGGGGCGCGCGCAGCCATTGGGGCAGCCCGTCATCCGCACGGAGATGGGCGAGTCGGCCAGGCCGGCCTCGTCAACCAGGGTCTCGATGTCGCGAATCAGCGAGGGCAGGACGCGCTCGCTCTCGGCCACCGCAAGCCCGCACGTGGGTATCGCCGGGCAGGCCATGGAGAGGCGGCGCACCGGGTGCACCGCCGCCGCCGGCTCGACACCATGGCCGTCGAGGATGGCGTCGACGGTGCCGCGGTGCTCGGGCGAGACACCGGCGAAGATGACGTTCTGCTGGGCGGTGAGCCGCACCTCCGGACGGATCGTCTCGACCACCTCGCGGAGCGCGGAGCGCAGACGCGTCGCAGCAGTGTCGGCGATACGGCCGTTCTCGACGAAGAGCCCCAGGTACAGGCTGCCGTCGCCCTGCTCGTGCCAGCCGAGGTGATCCTCAACTCGAGGCCAGCTGAGCGGAACCGGCTCGCCGAGCGCGAACCCGACGCGACCCTGCACCTGCTTGGTGAACCAGGGCAGGCCACGGTCGCCGATGAGGTACTTGAGACGGCCATGGCGGCGGTCCCCGCGATTGCCGTGGTCGCGTTGCACCTCGATGACCGCGCGACTGAGCGCCACCACCTGGTCGGGCAGCACCGTCGCCATGGGACGGGCCACCGCGGCGAATGTATCGGGCTTGTTGCGTGTGCGTCCCAGGCCCCCGCCGACCAGGGCAGTGAAGCCCGAGAGGTTTCCGTCGGAGCCGCGCAACGCCACCAGGCCGAGGTCGTTGGCATGCACGTCGACGCAGTTGTCACCGGACAACGCGATCGCGGTCTTGAACTTCCTCGGCAGGTAGCGCGACCCGTACAGCGGCTCGCTCTCGGCGCTCACCGACTCCACCGCCAGCTCCCCGTCCAGCCAGATCTCGTGGTACGCGCCCGTGGACGGGGTGAGCTCGGCCACCAGCGCGGCGAGCCAGCGCGTCACCTCGCTGCGGAATCGGTCCACCACCGGGGCTGGGCAGCACATGATGTTGCGCTCCACGTCCCCGCAGCCGCCAAGCGTGGTGAGCAGGGCGTCATTGATCTCGCGGATCGCCACGCGCAGGTCGCCCTTGAGCACGCCGTGCAGCTGGAAGTCCTGCCGCGTGGTGACACGCATGGTGGCGTTGCCCCACTCGGAGGCGATGCGATCGTGGGCGAGGTACGCGTCCGGCGAGACGATCCCACCCGGGATGCGCGTGCGCACCATCATCTGGTGGTGCTTCGCCAGCCCGAGGCGGCGCGCCTCCCTGCGCCGGTCACGATCCTCCTGCTGGTAGACGCCGTGAAACTTGAGGAGCTGCATCGACGACTCGGTGAAGAGCGGCTCGGCGGACGCCAGCTCGTCGACGATCGCGCCGCGCAGCAGGTTGCTCGATGCCTTGATCAGCTCGACCTTGGAGAGGTGTTGCCCAGGCGCATTGCAGCCGCACGTGCCACACATCAGCTCGCTGCCTCAGCGAGACCCAGCGGCGTCACAAGATCGTCCGCCAGCAGAGCCGAGTCGATGGCCCGCAGCACCGCGACGACGGCATCGTCGACGGTCTCTGTGCCAGTCTCGACCCGCACGTCCGGACTGACGGGCTCCTCATACGGATCTGACACACCCGTGAAGTTGCCGATCTCACCGGCGAGGGCGCGCCGGTACAGGCCCTTGACGTCACGGCGAACCAGCTCGTCGAGCGGGCAGTGCACGTACACCTCGAGGAACCGGCCGACGCGGGCGCGCACCTCGTCGCGGACTGCACGGTAGGGAGAGATCGCTGCCACCAGGACGACCACACCATTGCGGGTGAGCAGGTCGGCGACGAAACCCAGCCTGCGGATGTTGGTGTCGCGATCCTCCTTGCTGAAACCGAGGCCGGCGCTCAGGCTCCTGCGGACCTCGTCGCCGTCGAGGATCTCCACTGGCCGGTCCTGCTCCCTGATGTGCCTGGCCACCGCCTCGGCGAGTGTCGACTTGCCCGCACCGGACAGGCCGGTGAACCACACCGTCAGGCCCTGCTCGCTCACGACGCCGCTCCGACCGGAGCCAGCAGCGGCGTGGCATGGATGCCGCACTCCTTCTCGACGCCGGTCTCCCACCACCAGCGTCCAGCACGTGCGTGCTCGCCGGCGGCGACCGGGCGCGTGCACGGCGCGCAGCCGATGCTCGCGTATCCCGTGGAGTAGAGCGGGTGCAGCGGCACCCCATGCGCGCGCAGGTAGCTCTGCACGTTCTCGTCGGACCACCGCGCCAGCGGGTTGACCTTGATGATGCCGCCGTGGCGAGCATCGATCTCGAGCATCTCCGCACCGGCGCGCCCCGCCGCCTGGCCGCGCCGCACGCCGCTGAGCCAGCAGTCGACGGCCGCCAGGACACGCTGGAGCGGGGCGACCTTGCGCAGGTGGCAGCAATCCAGGCGCAGCTGTGCGGACGCGTAAAAGGGATTCGCACCGTGCTCACGCGTGAACCCCTCGAGGGCATCGCGATCGGGATGGATGACCTCGATGGTGCGCGCCCAGTGCTCGCGCAGCGTGTCCAAATAGCGGTGGGTGGCCTCCGGGAGTCGACCGGTGTCGATGGTCAGCACCCGGACGGCTGGATCAAGCGCGATGGCCATGTCGGCGACGGCGACGCCCTCGGCCTGCAGCCCCGTGACAACCACGCGCCGCTGGCGCGAGAAGCGTGTCAGCGCCCAGGCGATGACGTCACGTGCGTTGCCGTCGATCAGGCGCGCGCGAGCCAGGACCAGTTCCTGTTCGGAGAAGGCGGTGGTCGGCAGCGTCATGTATTCCTCGTTCCTTGGGGTCAACCGGCATTCGCATCTGCGCCGGCACGTCACTTGTTGCCAGGCGTGTGCGCAGCCCTCGGTGAGGGCGAATTCCCGCAGCGTTCAGGCTGCGGGGGCTCCGTCGACGGCGCGACCGCGGTCGCGTGAAGTCCTGTCGACTGCGCTCAGCGCATTGGACAGATCGCGGTGCCGCAACGACCGTGGTCGAGCCACAGCCTGCGTGTCAGCGAATCGCCTTCCCTCGTCATTGGCGCTGATCGTACGTTGGCCACGTCGGCGGCGTCAAACTCGATCGACGCGCGCCACCGGTTCACAGAAGCCACCATGTCGCAGCTGACCCACCGCGGTGTGAACCGCCGGCCCGTGTCAGACGCTGAGCGGCACAGCGTTCCGAAAATCTGCACTGGCCGACGCGAGTCAACGGCCCGGCTCCAGCTGGTGGATCAGGTCGTCGAGATGGCCGCGAAGCGCCGCCTCGAGCTGCTGGATCAGCGCATACAGCCCGATCGCCGTGTCGCGGGTGTCGCCGTTCAACTGCCGAAGCGCTCCCGGAAGGATCGGAATGCCACCCGGCGGGCCTGGCGCCGGCGACGGGGATGGCCCCGCGACGGCGGCGCTCGGGATGGCAGCGGCCGGAGCCGCCGACGGTGCGGTACTGGCGACCGGCCACGTCGCCGGCTGCACCACGACGCTGCCCGGATGGGCGAGGAGGTGAACGCCTCCCCACGCGATCAGCACGATCGTGACGGGGAGGAGGATTCGCGCTGAGATCAGTCGCATGGCACGCTCCACCCTGGCGCGCGCCGCCCCTCCGCCGCGGTGTCGGTCCCGGCGCCACCAGCATACACAGATCGGTGGTGGTTGGGCAAGCTGGTCCCAGGCAGCTGGCGGCGCGGCAGCGCGCCCATCGGGAGCTCTGTGCAAGCCTGTAGGCGTGGTCGCTCGCCTGCGTCTGCTCAGCTGCCTCGCCGCCGCGGTCGCCACGACCAGCTCATGCGGGTCGACCCCGCCGGCGAGCGCCACCGCCACTCTGAGGGCGACGGCGTCGCCCACGTCCACCCCGGCGCCGAGCGCCACCGCGGATGCCTGCGCTGTGCACGCTCAGGCACCGCCCTCAGCGACCATCCCCGCCGCGTTCGCCACCGCCCTGGCCTTCGCCCCCGACGGCCGCCTGTTCTACACCGAGCGCTCGGGAACCGTCCGCGTCTGGCAGGATGGGGCCGCGCGGACCTTCGCGACGGTCGCGACCGTCACGACTGAGTCCAACGGCTCGTACAGCGAGCGCGGCCTCCTCGGCCTGGCCATCAGCCCCACGTTCACCACCGATCGTTTTGTCTACGCGTTCTACTCGGACGCCAACCGCACCCAGCAGCACGTGATCCGCTGGCGCGATTGCGCGGGGACGGGTGTCGGCGCCAAGATCCTGGTGACGCTGCCGTCGGGATCTGACTGCTGCCACAAGGGAGGTCGGCTGGCCTTCGGGCACGACGGCATGCTCTACGTCACCCTCGGCGAAGAGCACACCGCCAGCGCTGCGCAGAACAAGGCGGATCCGCGCGGCAAGATCCTCAGGTACCGGCCGGACGGGAGCATCCCCGCCGACGACCCGTTCGGACCGACGGATCCCGTCTGGGCGTTCGGGCTGCGCAACCCCTTCGGCATCGCCGTCGCCGCCAGCGGCCAGATCGCGGTGACCAGCAACGGTCCCTCCGGCGACGCGGGCAGCCCAACAAGCGGCTATGACACCCTGATCCTGTCGGTGGCGCGGGGCGCCGGGTATCAATGGCCGCTCTGCTATGGATACTCGCACCCGCTCGCCGGGCCCTCCGGTTGCAACGGCAGCATCGCCCCGGACTGGAGCAGCGAGACCAGCACCGTGATTCCCACCGGTGCCGCGTTCATCGACGCCGGCGGTCCCGCGGCCTATGCAGGGCACCTCGTGTTCTGCACGTACGGGCGGGGCATGCTGGTGGTCAGCCCCGGCAGTCCGCACGCCACCGTGACGCCCGGGCCGTCACAGTGCACGCTCGACGTGGTGCAGGGACCTGACCGCGCCATCTACGTGTCCGACACCGGCCACATCTACCGTTTCGGCTGAGCAGACCTCGCCGTCAGGCCGCGGCCGGCGAGGCCTTGGCGCGTCGCTCGGTCCCACCCGCGACACGGCGCAGGTACACCGCGATGGCCACGCTGCCGATCGCCGCCCATGCGCACCACAACGAGGTCAGGCCGGTGAACGTGAGCCACGTGATCACCCCGACGACCGCGAGGTTGGCCAGCCCGAACCCCGCCAGCAGCCGGTCGCTGGCGGCCAGCAGCGAACCGCAGGTGGCGACGACGTACAGCACGGTCAGCAGCACGGCGTAGGTGACCCCCGCCGTGTAGGCGATGTGGTGCCCGTGGCGCCACGCGTTTTCTCGGCGAAGCCTGGCCGCAACCCCGTGGTGCGATGATGGGGGAGCGTCCAACCTCAATCGTCCACGCGGTGCGACCATTGGCACCCGTGATCGGAAGTTCTTCAGCCAGTGCCTGACAGCGTCCCTCTGACCCTCCCCGCGATGGGTGAATCCGTCGCCGAGGGCACCATCTCACGCTGGCTCAAGGCCGTCGGTGACAGCGTCGCCGAGGGGGAGTCACTCGTCGAGGTCACCACCGACAAGGTGGACGTCGAGGTGCCCTCACCGACCGCGGGCAGGCTCGAGAGCATCGTCGCCCACGAGGGCGATACCGTCGTGGTCGGGGCCACGCTGGCCACCATCGCGCCCGCCGCCAATGGGGCCGCCGCGCCTCCGCGCGGCGACCAGGCTGCCAAGGAGAAGCCGGCCGCCGAACCGGCCGCGCCCGCGAAGCCGGCCGCGCCCGCGGCGGACGGCGCTGACAACCCCAACGTCTCACCCCTGGCCCGTCGCGCCGCCGTCATCCGCGGCGTCGACCTCCGCGCCGTCACCGGCACCGGCCCCCAATCGATGGTCCGAAGCGGCGACGTCAAAGCGGGGGCAAGCGCACCCGCCGTCGCCACCGTGGCGGCAGCAGCGCTTCCCGGCGAAACCACCGTCGAGCTGCGTGGCCCGGCGGCTGCGCTGGTCGACTACATGGAGCAGAGCCGCGACATCCCCACAGCCACCTCATTCCGCACCCTGCCGGTCACCATCCTCGACGCCCGTCGCCGCGAGCTCAACCTCGGGCTGGCTACGGCAGCCAAGGCCACCAAGGTCTCGTTCACCCATCTGATCGGCTACGCGGTCGCCCGCGCCGCTGCGGAGATGCCCGCAATGTGCGCCCACTTCGCGCGGACCGACCAGGGTCGTCCGGCTCGCGTCGAAGGCGGTGTCAACCTCGGTCTTGCTGTCGACACCAGGCGCAAGGACGGCAGCCGCTTCCTGGTGGTGCCGGTGATCAGGGACGCAGGACAGCTCGACTTCGCAGCCTTCCGCAGCGATTACGAGCGTCTGATCGAGCGTGCGCGCACCAACTCCCTTGCCGCAGAGGAGTTGCGCGGGGCGACGATCACTCTGACCAACCCCGGCGGCATCGGCACGGGCGCTTCAGTCCCGCGGCTGATGCCGGGTCAGGGAACCATCGTCGCCGTGGGCTCGCTCGGCTACCCGCCGGAGTGGCGCGAGGCGCCCGAGGCAAGGCCGCGCGAGCTCGGCGTTGCCAAGGTCATGACCATGACCTCGACGTACGACCACCGGGTCATCCAGGGAGCCCAGTCGGGCGAGTTTCTCGGCCGCATCGAGGCGCTGCTCAACGGCGCGGACGGCTTCTACGACGCCGTTTTCGCCAGCCTCGGCGTCGGGGTTCCGGCTGCAGAGATCGCGCGGGGCACCACCGCCGGGCCGCCGCCCGCCGACTCGAGCGCACACCTCGCCGTCGTCGAAGCCGGCCAGCCATCGCGACAGCTGCTCGGCGCCATGCAGGCGGCGATCTCGCTGATCAAGGCCCACCGGACCCACGGCCACCTCGGCGCGCACCTCGATCCACTCGGCACCCCACCGATCGGCGACCCCGCGATGGAGCCGGAGACGTACGGGCTCACCCAGGACCTCATGGAGAAGCTGCCGGCCGACCTGCTCCGTGTGTATGTGCCGGGTCGAACGCTCGCCGAGGTGTTGCCCAATCTCCGCCGCACCTACTGCGGAACCATCGCCTACGAGATCGAGCACATCGCCAGCCACGAACAGCGCGTGTGGCTTCGCGAGCACATCGAGTCCGGTGCGTACCGGCTGCCCTTCAACGCGGACGCCAAGCGCCGCCTGCTGCAGCGTCTCACCAAGGTCGAGGCGATGGAACGGTACCTGCGCCGCACCTTCCTCGGCCAGAAGACGTTCTCTGCCGAGGGGCTCGAGTCGATGGTGCCGATGCTCGAGTACCTGCTCAGCGCCATCGCCGACGACGGCATCGGTGAGGTGATCATGGGGATGGCGCATCGCGGCCGGCTCTCCACCATCGCGCATGTCGTCAACCGCCCGTACGAGGCGGTGCTCGCCGCATTCGAACGCGGTGAGCAGCGGCGCGCTGTCGGCGCCATCAGCGATGCCCCGACGGGTGATGTCAAGTACCACATCGGCGCCACCGGAACCTACGTCACCGACACCGGCAAGGGCATCACCGTCCGTCTCCTCCCCAACCCATCGCACCTCGAGGCGGTCGACCCGGTGGTTGAGGGCTGGACTCGAGCGGCTCAGTCCAAGCGCAAGGCCGAGGTGCTCCACGTCGACCCCATGGCCGCCGTCCCTGTGCTGCTGCACGGCGATGCCGCGTTTGCCGGCCAGGGCGTGGTCGCCGAGGTGCTCAACCTGCAGTCACTGCCCGGCTACGCCACCGGCGGCACCGTGCACCTGATCACCAACAACCAGATCGGCTTCACCACCGAGGCGGCCGACGGCAGGTCGACGCGCTATGCGAGCGACCTCGCCAAGGGTTTTGACGTGCCGATCGTGCACGTCAATGCCGACGACATCGAGGCGTGCATCAACGCCGTGCGCCTGGCCTACGACTACCGCCGCACCTATCACCGCGACGTCGTCATCGACCTGATCGGCTACCGCCGTTTTGGCCACAACGAGACCGATGAGCCGTCGTACACGCAGCCACAGATGTACCAGAAGATCAAGAACCATCCCCCTGTGCGCGAGCTGTTCGTGCGCCAGCTGGTCGCTGAGGGGCTGATCAGCGAAGCCGAGGCCGCCAACGACTTCGAGACGGCGTACAGCGCGGTCGCCGAGGCCCACAAACGGGTCAAGGCAACCCTCGCCGAGCCGGTCGAGGAGTCCGAGGAGTCGACCGCCGCCGAGACCGAGTCACCGCGGCCGTCGACCCGTGTCCCCGGACCCACCCTGGTCCTGCTCAACGAGCAGCTCTCGACCGTGCCCGACGACTTCCACCTCTACCCCAAGCTCGCCAAGCAGCTTGACCGCCGCAGCGGCTCCCTCGAGCAGGGCCGCATCGACTGGGGCACGGCGGAGTCTCTCGCCTTTGCCTCGCTGGTGATCGAGGGCCGGCCCATCCGCCTCAGCGGGCAGGACACTCAGCGCGGCACCTTCAGCCAGCGACACCTCGTGTTCCACGACGACCACACCGGCGCCGAATGGATCCCGATCCAGCACCTGGTGGGAGCATCGGCCACCTTCGAGGTCTACAACAGCCCGCTCAGTGAGGTGGCCTGCCTCGGCTTCGAATACGGGTACAGCGCCGCCGACCCCGACGCCACCGTGCTGTGGGAGGCGCAATACGGCGACTTTGTCAACAACGCGCAGATGGTCGTCGACCAGTTCGTCTCATCCGCCCTCGCCAAATGGGGGCAGCGATCGCGGCTGGTGCTGCTATTGCCGCACGGCTATGAGGGCAACGGACCGGAACATTCGAGCGCGCGGTTGGAGCGCTTCCTACAACTCTCTGCGCACGGCAACATGCGCGTCGCCTACACCTCGACCGCGGCCCAGTACTTCCACCTCCTGCGCGACCAGGCGTTGGCCCCGACGCCGCGTCCACTGGTGGTGATGACCCCGAAGAGCCTGCTGCGGCTGAAGGAATCGGCGAGCACATTGGACGAGCTCGCCGAGGGTGACTTCCGGCCGGTCATCGACGACCCCGCGATGTCGGCGGATGGCAAGCACCGCAAGGGAGTTCGCACCCTGCTGCTGTGCACCGGCAAGATCTACTACGAGCTCGAGCTGCATCCGAGCCGCGCTGAGGCGGACGACCTGGCCATCGCTCGGGTCGAGTTGCTCAACCCGCTTCCCATCGAGGAGATCCTCGCGCTCATCCGCACCTATCCCAGCCTGGAACAGATCTACTGGGTGCAGGAGGAGCCGTCGAACATGGGGGCGTGGTTGCACCTGGCCCGCCCGCTCGGCCTGCGCAGGCCGTACGACATCCGCTGGGACTACATCGGCCGGCCGCGCCGCGCCAGCCCCTCCGAGGGCCACGCCGGCTCGCACCACCTCGAACAGGAGCGCATCGTCACCACCGCGCTGTCGACGTCGCAGACGCTTGCCGCCAAGCGCGCCGACATCGCCAACATCGCGCGCACCCGCGAGCCCGACAAGCTGCAGGCATCCGCCAGCCCCACGAAATCTGGCGACGCGTGAGTCAGCGCGTTGTGGTCCTGGGCGGAGGCCCGGCCGGTGACGTCGCCGCCCTGCGCGCTGCGCAGCTCGGCGCCGACGTGGTGCTCATCGAGCGCGCCGAGCTGGGCGGCACCTGCCTGAACTGGGGATGCATCCCCACCAAGTCGCTGCTCGCCGGCGCCGACCTGCTGCGCAAGATCCGGCGGGCGGGCGACTTCGGCATCGAGGTGGATGAGCCGACCATCAACTTCGCCCGGATGATGGAGCGCAAGGAGGAGGTCGTCGTCAAGATGCGCTCTGGCGTGGAAGCCGCCTGCAAGCGCAGAAAGGTGCGCGTGGTGCGCGAGCAGGGCGTCATCGAGGGAGACGCCGTCATCGCCGGCGGCGAGCGCCACGAGTTCGATCACCTGATCATCTGTGTCGGCACCGTGGCCAGCGGGCTTCCCGGCATCGACATGGAGCACCCCCGCGTGGTCACCTCCGACGGCATCCTGCGCCTCGAGCGGATTCCCAAGCGCATGCTGGTGATCGGCGGCGGGGTCATCGGGTGCGAGTTCGCCAGCCTGTTCGCCCCGCTCGGTACTCAGGTGACGGTGGTCGAAGTGCTGGCGCAGATCCTCACCGGCGTCGATCCGCGCATCGTCACCCAGTTCCGCAAGCTCGTCGAGAAGGAGGGCATCACCTTCCACACGGGGCGCCGCGTCGAGAAGGTCGACTACCGCAAGACGTCTCTCACCGCGCATCTCGACGACGGCACCGAGGCGTCCGCTGACCTGCTCCTCGTCTCCGTGGGCCGGCAGCCGGACACGCGCGGGATCGGCCTCGAAGACGCCGGCGTGAAGGTGTCAGAGCGCGGCCACGTGGAGGTCGACGACCACCTCCGCACCGCCAACCCGAAGATCTGGGGGGCGGGGGACTGCATCGGCGGCGCCCAGCTCGCCCACCTCGCCAGCGCCGAGGCCGCCCGTGCCGTCGAGAACGCCCTCGGCCACGAGGTGATGGCGATCGACCGCACCGTGGTGCCGTCGTGCATCTACACTCATCCTGAAATTGCCATGGTTGGCCTCAACTCGGAGACCGCCAAGACAGCCGGGCATGAGGTGAAGGTCGGCCAGGCGAGGTTCCTCGGCAATGGCAAGGCGCTCGGCGAGGGCGAGCCGGACGGTGTCGCGCAGCTGTACTCCGACGCCGGTACGGGACTCCTGCTCGGCGCCACTGTGATGGGCGTGCACGCCGTCGAGATCATCCACGAGGTGGCTGTTGCCATCGCCGATGGGCTCAGCGTCGACGAGCTCGGCTCGATCGTCCACGCCCACCCGACGGTGAGCGAGAACATCATGGACGCCGCCCAGGTGGCCGCCGGGGTGGCTCCCTACCTCTCCTAGCCGCGAATCTCGCCGCGCAACTCCCGATCGCGTCGCCGCAACCGCCTCACCTTCACCAACCGTCGAGCCAGCCGCGCCTCACGGATGGTCAGCACCGCGAAGAAGAACCCAACCCCGAGCAACACTCCGCCGATCCAGCGTGGCGACAGCACCACGCTGCTGGTGCCCCCGGCCAGGCAGAGGGCCGTGGCGGTCCCGAAGCCAACCGTGATGAGCACACGGGAGGCCAGCGACGCCGTCTCGCGCGCCTCGCGGACCCGCCGCCGCATCGCCGGCGAGCTCGCCGCCGCTCGACCCGCGGTGCGACCTGCCGCCTGGGCCGCCGCCGCCCGCCGCCGTGCGCCCGCCAGCCTCCAGAACAATACCCCGGTGAGGATGCGGATGAGCAGCGTCCACGGCATCGTTCAATTGTGGGCCACCTCCCGGCAAATCCGACTCTCCGTGCACACCCGCGGTGCACGGCGCGAGCCGGTGCTATCGTCGGGCACCCCACGACCGCCACGGAGGTAGCTGCGATGGTTCGGGCGTACGTTCTCATCACTGCCACGGCGGGCAAGGCACTCGAGGTGGTCGAGCGATTGCGCTCGTCCGAGGGCGTTCTCAACGCTGACGCGATCACCGGGGAGTACGACGTCATCGCGCTGGTGCAGGCAGACGACATCGCGGGCATCGGCCGGCTCGTCGTCGAACGCGTCCAGGGTGCCAGCGGTGTGCTCAAGACGATCACCTGCCTGGCAGTTCCGTAGTCCGTTTGGAGGTCACCGGCGCTCCCGCGACCGGGCTGCGAGGCCTCCTCCACGAGTCGTTCGCGCTCCTGCGCGGCAGCCCCCGGCTGCGCGGGTCGCTTTTCCTGTGGTTGGGTATTGGGCTGGTGGTCAGCGAGAGCTTCACCATCCCGCTTGCGGAGCTGCACGATCCCCACTCAGTCGTGCCACTGGGCGCCGGAGCGTTGGCGTCGTGGGCCGCTGTGTCGCTCTTCCTGGTCTTCGGCGCACCACTGCTGCTGACGCCGGACGGTGAGCGAGTCGACCGCTACGGGCTTCCCAACGGTCTGACCGCCATCCGCGCCTGGCTCTGCTTTCCGCTGGTGGTGTGCGCCGCGGTGTCGCTGCCGGGAAGCCTCGGGCTCTACCTCTGGTGCGCGGTCGGTGGGAGCACGGGGATGCTCGATTTCGTTGACGGCTACGTCGCTCGGCGGTTCGGGCCTGTGACCGCCCTTGGCAAGGCGATGGACCCCGCGATGGACGCGGTGTTCTTCGGAATGGGCGGAGTCGGCAGCTGGCTGCTGGGTATCTCGCCGGGCTGGCTCGCGGCGGGGATCCTGATCAGGTACATGGGCCCCTTTTTGGCCACGCCATTCGTCTTCCTGGCCGGCAGGCGACCGGAGCTCGTGCACACGGTGTGGGGGAGGCGCAACACAGCGGCCATCGGCCTGGTGTTGTTCGTGCTCATGATCGTGCGGCTCTCCGATGGCCCGGTGAACACGGTCGCTCTGGTCATCGCGCCGCTGCTGCTGCTGCCGACGTTCGTGCTGCACGTGGCTGCGCTCGTGCGCCGCACCGCCGAAGCTCCACGCGCGGTGTGACCGGGGTGGGCACGCTCAGGCGCGGGTGATGCGGGCCTCCAACTCGTGCAACCACTGGCCGGCTCCCAGCTGGAAGGCCGCCGGGTTGACATTGCAGCCGAGCCCTTCGAGAACGGCCTCGATCTGCTCATCGCTCAAGCTTTCCGCGAGCAGCGAGCGCAGCTCGGCCGCGGTCTCCAACACGGATGAACGCGTCGACTCGGCAACGAACTCATCGGCAACGTCCTCCCACCGCCCGCTGTCGAGTGGCCAGTCCTGGTGGAAGTAGGCGCCGAGGAACTGCCGCAGCTGCGGGTAGCTCGCCCCCGGGTCGTCGAGCATCTCCTGGCGGGACATGGCGGAACCTCCGGTGTTCATGGCAGACGAGGATAGGCGGCGGCGACGCTGAATCCCCAGGGCGGGCTCGGCGAACGGTGCAGAACCACGTGCACGCTGTGGGCGGCCACCGAGCCGCGGCGCCTGCGGTAGGCATCGCGGGTCAGGACCAGGCCGAGGAGGGCGCCGATCCAGGTGTCGACCGTCAGCCTCGGACGGTGCGCGCAGAGCAGCCAGTCGTCGAGGTCTGCGCCGGCCGCCTCGAGCGCCCTCGCCACCGCCATGCGGGCGACCGCGCGATCGCTGAACGCGGAAGCCTGGCTCGTGGAGGAGTCGGCGCGGAGCCGGCGGCGCAGCGGGGTGTCGCCGCTCCCCGGGCCGGCGGCTATGGGGAGGGTCGCGGGCAGCGGTGGCTGTGGCAGCGATCGCGACGGCGGGTCGTGGCGCACCGGGTAGGCTGTCAACACCGCGAATCCCGACGGGTAGGCGGGGTTGCGGCGCAGCACCACCCGCAGCGCGGTGGCGGGCTGGGGGAGCGTGTCGCCCGCCGCCCACCGGCTGCGCCGTAGCACCCCGCCGATCACCTCGTTCATGGGGTGGTGGATGACCAGCCGCGGCTGGTAACCGGCTCGCCAGCTCACCACGTCGTCGCGATTGGCGGCGACGCAGGCTTCGACGGCTCGCTGGGCTGTGGCCGCGTTGGTGAAGGAGCCCGTCGCCGGCAGCTCGCGATAGCGAGCCAGCCGGTCGGACTCGACCGCCGGGCTGCTCGCGCAGTGCCGGCCGAGCGTGTGCCCGTCGCCGTTGCGTTCGTAGACCGCGAGCGACTCGACGCTGAGAGGCGCGTCCCATCGCAGGCGTGGCGCGCCGCCGGGGCGGCGACGGGCGGTCGGGCGTACCCGCGGGCGATCGTATCCACCGTCGAGCTCCATCTCCCCACTCCGTGCGCCCTGTTCGACGACCGCAACTGTCGCCGGCGGCCCCGGACGCCGCGAGGACAAACCCTGGAACGGGCGGCCTCCGGACGGGGGCGCGCGGTCCGCGCCGATAATCCGCGCTCAGTGCAGGCTGTCATCAAACCAACCCCCGCGCCCGGGTTCACCGTTGCCGACGTCCCCGAGCCGGATCCGGGTGACGGCGAGCTGCTCCTGCGGGTGGCCGCCGCCTCGGTGTGCGGCACCGATGTCCACCTCTACGACTGGAACCCGTGGGCGGCGGCGCGTGTGCACCCTCCGCGCGTCATCGGCCACGAGCTCTGCGGGGAGGTGGTGGGTCGCGGACCCGCGACCGAGGTCACCGACGGTCGCCGGGTCGCCGTCGAGTCGCACATCGTCTGCGGGCATTGCGCGCCGTGCCTTCGCGGCGATTTTCACGTCTGCACCAACACCCGCATCCTCGGCGTCGACGTCGACGGTGGTTTCAGTGAGCTCGTGGTCGTGCCCCAGGCCAACGTCTATGCGGTGGACGACGACACACCTTCGGAGGTGGCCGCGGCGCTGGAACCGTTCGGCAACGCTGTCCACGCCTGTTCCTACGGCGATCTCGCAGGCCGGACAGTTGCGGTGTTCGGCTGCGGTCCGATCGGCTGCGCCGCCATCGCCATCGCCCGTGCCGACGGTGCCGCGAGCGTGATCGCGATCGACCGCAATCGCTACCGCCTCGACCTGGCCGAACGCATGGGTGCCGCCCACCTGGTGGTCGCCGACGAGCATGTCGAAGCCGCCGTGCGCGCCGCGGCCGGCGGGGCCGAGATCGATTGCGCGCTGGAGATGAGTGGTGCGCCGCGCGCGGTGGTCGCCGCCACCCGAGTGGTCCGTCCCGGAGGCTGGATCAGCCTGCTCGGCATCGGCGACGAGCCCACAACCCTCGACCTCTCCAATGACGTCGTCATGCAGGGCATCAGCCTGCACGGCGTGGTCGGCCGCCGCATCCCGCAGACCTGGGAGAGGACAATGGAATACGTGCGCAGCGGCGGCATCGACGCCGGCGCGCTGATCACCCACCACTACGCGATGAGCGAGATCGAGAGGGTCATCGAGCTGATCAAGTCCGGACAGTGCGGCAAGGTGTCGCTGCACCCGGGCTGATCGCGTCCACCGGTTCGGCGAGCTATCGTCTGGGCATGGCCATCGAATCGCTCTCCACCTCGGCAGCCGTGCGACACCTCGACGCCTCCCTGCAGGAGGATCTCGACGCGCTCCGCAACGAGGGCCTCTTCCGCCCTCTGCGCGTGCTCGAGTCCCCGCAGATGGCCGAGGTGGTCATCGGCGGACGGCGCCTCGTCAACCTCTCGTCGAACAACTACCTCGGGCTCAACACCCATCCACGGCTCATCGAGGCCGCCGTCAGGGCCGCCGGCGAGTGGGGCGCGGGCAGCGGCGCAGTGCGCACCATCGCCGGCACGCAGACGATCCATGAGCAGCTCGAGGCGCGCCTGGCCACCTTCAAGCACACCCAGGCGGCGCTGTGCTTTCAGAGCGGCTACACGGTCAATGTGGGCGTCATCGGCTCGATGCTCGAGACCGGCGACTGCGTGGTCAGCGACAAGCTCAACCACGCCAGCATCATCGACGGCATCCGGCTCACCAAGGCTGACCGCATCCTCTACGAGCACGTCGACGTCGAGGACGCAGAGCGGGCCCTGAAAGAGGCGCGGGACAAGGGATATCGCCGTGTCCTCCTGATCACCGACGGCGTCTTCAGCATGGACGGTGACATCGCGCCGCTTCCCGACCTGGTCGAGCGCGCCGAGAGGTACGAGGCTGCCGTGATGGTCGACGACGCCCATGGCACCGGGGTGCTCGGTCGCAACGGGCGCGGCAGCACCGACCACTTCGACCTGCATGGTCGCGTCGCGCTCAACATCGGCACGCTCAGCAAGGCGGTCGGGGTCGTCGGCGGCTACGTCGCTGCGTCACAGACGGTGCGCGACCACCTGATTCACAAGGCACGACCGTTCCTCTTCTCCTCGTCGCAGCCGCCGGCGGTGGTGATGGCCTGCATCGCAGCCATCGACGTGCTGGAGCAGGAGCCCGAGCTGATCGAGCGGCTCTGGGTCAACGCGCGCTACCTCAAGAAGGGGCTGGCCGAGCTGGGCTTCGACATCGGCCACAGCGAGACCCCGATCACGCCGGTGATGTGCGGTGAGGCACCCCAGGCGATGGCACTGAGCGATGCCCTGATGGAGCGCGGTGTGTTCGCCCAGGGAATCGGCTTCCCCACCGTGGCCCGGGGCAAGGCACGGGTCCGGACCATCGTCACCGCCACCCACACCACCGCCCACCTCGACGCCGCCCTGGCCGCATTCGACGAGTCAGGCCGCGCCATCGGCCTGCTCTGACCGCCGCGGATCCGCGTAACCCGGCCCCGAAGGGGGGATTGTGTCGGTGACTCCTCCGACAGGCCGGCGGCGCTGAAGTGGCCCATCGCAGCGTCGAAGAGCTCGAGGCGGAGCGCCTTCTGATCGAAGCCGCGCAGCGTGACCGGGCGGCGTTCGCGCCGCTCTACGAGCGCTACGTGGACCAGATCTTCGCCTACGCCCACACCCTGACCAGGAACCGGGAGCTCGCCGAGGACGTGACCGCAGCAACCTTCGCCAAGGCCATCGAGGACATTCCCCGCTTCGAATGGCGCGGCGTGCCGTACTCGGCCTGGCTGTACCGCGTCGCCGCCAACCTGGTGGCGCGCCAGTCACGCCGTCCGGCGTGGGTCGACCTCGACGCGCACCAACCCGTCGACGCCCTGTCGCCCGAGCTCATCGTCGAGCATCGCGAGCGCGCCGCCGAGGTTCGCGCCGCAGTTGCGCGGCTGCCCGACGATCAGCGCGAGGCGGTGCTGCTGCGCTTCGGCGGTGACCTGCGCAACCGCGAGATCGCGGAGATCATGGAACGCAGCGAGGGGGCGGTCAAGCTGCTGACATTCCGGGCGATCACAGCGCTGCGCAAGCAGCTCGGGGCGCCCCTGCCCGCGGAACGAACGATGGAGGGCCGACAGTGAACTCTGCAGACATCCTCGACGGCGCCCTGGAGAATCGCGGATCGAACAGGCAGGCGCCGGCGTCAGTACAGGGGCTGGTCGACGTCGCCACCGAGGTCGTGCAGGCGCTGGCGGCGTCGCGCCTGTCACGCGCGGAGCAGGAGCGCATCTACGCGCGATCCCTGGCCCTTCTCGAGGAGGCGGTGCGCGCGCAGCGCCGAGGCTGGCAGCGCGTCCTGCACCTCGAGGGCCCTGCCCCGGTGCTGGTCGGAGGAGCCGCGGCGCTCACCCTCGGTGCCGCGGCCATCGGATGGGCGGTCCTGCACGGCCGCCGCTCGCACCCACCCCTGGCGGCCTGATTCTTTTCACCCACCTGCGGTACCGTTGGGTGATGAGCGGCGAGGAACGCGACGTGGCCGAGGAGCTGACTGCGCGTGAGCGCGCGCGGCTGCGCGCGCGCGACCGCAAGCGCAGCACGCGGATGGTGGTCGACGCGGCCGGGCTGAAGCGCACCGCGCTGGCCTTGGCCCAGCGCCGAGCCGCGTCCCCGCCGCCGCCGCCGGGCGGCGACTGAGCCCTGGCCCTCTAACCCGGAGTTGAAAATCGGTCCCGGCGCGCACCGCGAGGGCTGAAGAGGGGCGGTGGGCGGTGGGCGGTCGAGATCGCGGTTTGCACCATCGGCCGCCGCGTCGCAAGTGCGTCCGAGGGCACTCTGCCCCGAAGCAGCCGGCCAGGGCGTCCAATGCGGTAATTCGAAGGAGGTTGTACACCGCCCCGGTCATCAGGAACCAGGCTCGATTGCGCTCCAGGCCGATGTAGCGCAGCTTGCGTCCACCCGCCACCGTCTTCATCTAGTGTGCTGGAACCGAGGTTCGTAGACAAAAGCGTCGCACATTGTCGAGGATCTGCTCGGCGGACTTGACCCTTCCAGGACACTAGGGCTCGGTAGCGGCGTTCGGGGGCAGTCTGTCGGCTCCCCAGAGTGCGCGTGTCCGGTCCCATTCCGCCGACGCCGGATGATGCTTAACGGGTTGGAATCTGTGTGTCGGTGGCGTGAAGGTGCCGCGGGCAAGCAGCCGGTCGATGTTGGAGCGGTAAACTTCGTCCGCCTCAGCATGGCGCCCTGGGCTGCTCGCCAGTGAAAGGTTGACCGGATGAATCGGTTGCTCGTACATGCGCCGGAACAGCTCGGTGCGCAGGTCTTTAAGCCAGTTTGAGTTGAGGTTCATCACTCGAAAGTTCCGCAGGGCCTCGATATCGATGATGCCCGCCACGAAGGTATTGCTCCCCGAATAGGTGTGTCCCAGGACGCTGCCCTGGTAGTCGACGATGTGTGCGTTTCCGTTGGCGATGTCGTACGGATGCTCGATACCGGGATGGAGATAGACCGGACCGATATTCGGGCAGATCATGTAAACGTTGTTGAAGTGGGCATGGGCGCGGTTCTGAAGCAGCCAGGTACCGCCTGGCTCAAGGCCCGCCTGTGTCATCGGGACGGCTTCGCTCGGCCGGTACACGACTTCTGCGCCATTCAGGGCGAGCGCACGCACGGCTTCGGGATACTCCCCGTCGCTGCAGCAGATGGTGCCGACGTTCCCGATATCCTCTGTTCGCAGTACCGGGTAGAAGGCGTCGATGCCGTCTCCGAACAGCTCCACCCATCGGTCGTAGATGTCGTGCGGCGTGCAGGAGTGCTCGCGACACCAGACGTGGTTCTTGGCCGCGCGGTGCACGATGTCGCCCT
>DATBPD010000024.1:0-7274 GCA_036561525.1 Candidatus Dormiibacterota bacterium
GGCCTGGTGGCGATGGCCAAGGTGCGCGACTTCCTGGCCGCCGACGTGACGTGCAACATCCTCCTCGCCGACTGGCACACCTGGATCAACGACAAGCTCGGCGGCGACCGCGACGTCATTCGCCGCATCGCCACCGGCTACTTCACCGAGGCGATGACGGCCTCCCTCCTTGTGGTGGGAGCGGACCCGTCGAGGGTGCATTTCGTGCTCGGCACCGAGCTGTACGCCAACGACCCCGACTACTGGGCCACCGTCATCGAGGTGAGCCGCAACACCACGCTGGCGCGGATGCTGCGCAGCATCAGCATCCTCGGCCGCGAGCAGAGCGAGTCGGTGGACTTCGCCAAGCTCATCTACCCGGCTATGCAGGCCGCCGACATCTTCGCCCAGGGCATCAACCTCGCCCACGCCGGCACCGAGCAGCGCAAGGCCCACGTCATCGCCCGCGACGTCGCCACCAAGATACGCACCCATCGGCTCTGCGACACCAGCGGGCGCACCATCAAGCCCGCGGCGGTGCACCACCCGTTGCTGCTCGGTCTGCGCCGGCCGGCCGTCTGGCCGGTGCCCGAGGACATCGACCCGTCGACGCTGAAGATGAGCAAGTCGGATCCGAGCTCGGCGGTGTTCATCCACGACGCACCTGACACCATCCGCCGGCGCATCACCAAGGCCTTCTGCCCGCCGGAGGAGACGCGGTTCAACCCCATCCTCAACTGGTTCGAACAGCTGGTGTTCGTGCTCGACAAAGGACCGGTCCGTGTCGACCGCAGCGCGGCCAACGGTGGAGCCGCAACCTTTGACAGCTACGCGGACCTCGCCGGCGCGTACGGCCGCGGCCGGCTCCACCCCGGTGACGCCAAGAATGCCCTGACGGCGTGGCTCATCGACCGGCTGGAGCCGGCCCGCGCGCACTTCGCCAAGCCCGAGGTGGCCGCGATGCTGGCCGAGGTCGAGGGAGTCCTCGGCGCCCGCGGCTGATCCGGGTCACTGCTCGACGATCTCCACGTCGATGGCCGCGAACGCCATCGCCACCGCCTCGTCCGGGCTGGCCGCCCGGCGGATGCCGGGGTCGGCGATGTGCCCGCCCGGCGGCCGGATCTCCCAGGTTTGCAGCCCGATCACCGGCCGTCCGTTGCGCAGGGCGAGGGCGATCTCACTGACGGTGCCGTAGGCGCCGCCGATCGCGATGATCACCGGGCAGGCGCGCACGATCAGCGCATTGCGCATCTCCCCCATCCCGGTGGGAATCGCCAGGGACACGTCGGGAGCGGCCCCGGCGTCGCTGTTGCCCGGCAGCAGGCCGATGCTGAAGCCCCCGGCCCTGGCCGCGCCCCGGGCAGCCGCCGCCATCACCCCGCCAAGGCCGCCGCAGACCACGATGCCGCCACGGCCCGCGATCAGGCCACCGACCCGCTCGGCGAGGTCGTCGGTGGCCGGGTCGTCCCGGGACGTCCCACAGACACCGATCAGCGGCGGGCGTGGGGACTCTGGCGCGGGCATCTGCGTTCTCGACGCTTCAGCGCAGGCCGACGGCGCGCTGGACGCGGAGCAGGGTGACGTCGGCGATCGCTGCGGCGCGCTCGGCCCCCTCGGCGAGCATGTCCAACAGCCAGGGCTCGTCACCCCGGATCACCATGTACTTCGCCTGGATCGGCGCGAGCGCCTCGTTGATCGAGTCCGTGACCGCGCGTTTGAGATCGCCGTACGACATGCCCGTGAGCTCCGCCACCGCCTCCTGATGGGTTTCGGCATGCAGCGCGGCATGGATGTCGACGAGGTTGGCCACGCCGGCGCCGAGCGGCTCGGCGACTGCGGGTTTGGTGTCCGTCGTTGCCCTGGCGATCTTCTTGCTCACCGTGTCCGGTGGATCGAGCAGGAGGATGGCGTGGCTGGGCTTGGTCCGGGCCGTCGTCTTGCTCATCTTGGTGGTGGGGTCGTCGAGGCCCATGACGCGAGCCCCCGTGCTGCGGATCAGCGGCTGGGGCAGGCGGAACACCTCACCACGCAGGCTGTTGACCCGCTGGGCGATGTCGCGGGTCACCTCCACGTGCTGGCGCTGGTCGTCACCGACCGGCACGTAGTCGGCGTCATAGAGGAGGATGTCCGCCGCCATCAGCGTCGGGTAGGTCAGCAGCCCGGCAGCGGCGCGCTCGCGCTCGCGCCCGCTGCCGCCCTTCGCCTTGAACTGAGTCATGCGCTCCAGCCAGCCCAGCGGCGTGTGGCATTCGAGGATCCACGCCAGCTGGGCGTGCGCGGGCACCTGCGACTGCACGAAGAGGACATTGCGGTCGGGGTCCAGCCCGCAGGCGACGAACAGGGCGGCGAGCTCGAGCACGCTGCTGCGCACCACCGTCGGGTCCGGCAGGGTGGTGAGCGCGTGCAGGTCGACGATGCAGAAGAAATTGTCGTACTTGTCCTGCTCCTCGGCCCAGTTGCGCAGCGCGCCGAGGTAATTGCCGAGGTGCAGCTGGAAGGTCGGCTGGATGCCGCTGAGCACGCGCGGACGGTCACCGCGCGGCGGGATCGAGTCGATTGCGGCTGCCTGGGTCACGACCGCCGAAGGATACGGGCGGGTTCAGCCTCGCTGTCGAGAGCGGCCTGCGGCGGCGGTGCGCCGGGGCGCCTGGTGCCGCTTGACGATCCGCATCCGCGGTCCCCACACATCATCGAGGAAGCTGTCGATCTGCCCGTAGAGGCGCTCGGGCCGGAGGCGCATCTCCAGGATCGAGCTGGCCTCGACCAGCCGCCCGTTGGGCAGTTCCCGCGCCAGCATGCCGGCGTCGGAGAACGGGTGGACCGGGTCGCGATGGTGCCCGATGACCAGTGCCGGTGCGGTGAACGTGTGGCGCTCGTCACGATGCGGCGCGGTGCGACCGAAGAACAGCCCTTGCATCAGCGCCCCGCTCGGTCCAGGCTCCTGGCGCAGGGCGTCGAGGAGCACGCCGAGGTTGAACGACGTCCATCCCGAAGGGATCAGCCGCGTCACCGCGGCCACGCCACGCATCACCGGCTCGCCGATGGTGACCGCGAACAGCAGTGGAGCGAATGCCATGGCGCATGCCAGCAGCGCATTGTCGAGGACCGGCATCTCGATGATCATGCCGCGCAGCCGCTCCGGCGCCATGGAGGCCACCTCGAGAGTGATGTTGGCCCCGAGCGAGGTGCCGCCGACCACGGCCTGCTCGAGCTCGAGATGGTCGAGGAGCGCGACCGTGTCCTTGGCGAAGAGCGTCATCGAGTAACGCCACATGTCGCGCGGCCGGGCCGAGTCGCCCTGACCGAGAGGGTCGAGCAGGATGACGCGGTGGCCGCGGTCGGCGAGGTGCTCGGCCAGCGGCGTGTTCATCCGTGCCGGCAGCAGGAGCCCGGGCAGGAGCACGACGGGGCGATCACCGGCGCCGTGGATTGCGTACGACAGGCGCTGGCCGCGGCTGCGGAAGCTGCCCCGGCGAACCATCTCGGACATGGCTGCCCTCCGTGGTGGACTGCTCCGACGATTCTGCGTCGCCTGCACGGTCTGCGCGCGTCCGCCTGAGCGGCATTCGTAGACTCGGAACGCATGGCGGGAAGGATCGTCCTGTTTGGCGCCACCGGATACACCGGCACCCTGACGGCTGAGGAGCTGGCCGCTGCGGGTGTTCCAGCGGTTCTTGCCGGTCGCGATCGCCGCCGCCTCGAGCACCGCGCCGCCGGGCTGGGCGGGGATTTCATGGTGGCGACGGCCGACATCGACGATCCCGCCTCGGTGGCAGCCCTCGTCGAGGCCGGCGACGTGCTGGTCAGCACCGTCGGTCCGTTCGCGCGGTTTGGCGAGCCGGCGCTGCGCGCGGCCATCGACAACGGTGCGCACTACCTCGATTCGACGGGGGAGCCGGCATTCGTGCGGCGGGTCTTCGAGGAGTTCGGACCGCAGGCGGAGCAGGCAGGGGTGCTTCTGCTCCCAGCGTTCGGCTACGACTGCGTGCCCGGTCACGTCGCCGGCGCGCTGGCGCTCGAGCAGGCGGGGGCTGAGGCGGTCCAGGTGGACATCGGCTACTTCAGCGCCGGCGGCCGATGGAGCGGCGGCACGCTGGCCTCGTTGGCGGGCGCGGTCCGCGCGCCGAGCTTCTCCTGGCGCAACGGTGAGCTGGTCACCGAGCGCGGCGGCGTCCGAACCGCTCGGTTCGACGTCGGCGGTAGACCGGTCCGCGCCCTCTCGTTCGGTGGTTCGGAGCACTTCGGCCTGCCCCGGAGCTACCCAAGGCTGCGCACCGTCGGCACCTACCTGGGTTGGTTCGGCCCCCTGACCAAGGGCGTGCAGGTGGCCGGCGCCGGCCAGGCCGTGCTGGAGAGGGTTCCCGGCGTTCCCCAACTCATCGAACGGGCTGCCGCGCGCTTCCTGCCCGGCTCGACGGGCGGCCCTGACGCGACCCTGCGCGCTCGGATGAGGTCGACATTCGTTGCCATCGCGCGCGACGCGGACGGGGAGGAGCTTGCGACGGTGCGCCTCCACGGGGTGGACGGCTACACGCTCACCGCCCGTCTCCTGGTGTGGGGCGCGCGAGAGCTGCGCGAGGCGCCCGGTCCGGCCGGGGCGCGGGGGCCGGTCGAGGCGTTTGGCCTCCATGCGGTGGAGCGCGCGCTCGCCGGCGCGGGTCTGCCGCGGGTGGCTACGCGCCGGGCTCGTACTTGAACGAGACGTTCAGACGGGTGCGAAAACGCGCCACCTTGCCGTCCTCGATGGTGAGGTCGAGCTTGACGACCTCGGCGACACGGAGGTCGCGCAGCGTCGAGGAAGCGGTCTCGATGGCACTGCGTCCGGCATCCTCCCACGACTCGGTGCTGACGCCGACCAGCTCGGTGACGCGATAGACGGAATCGGCCACGAGGATCTCCTCCCATGACTGCGGATGAGATCGTGCATTCTGGCGCAGTTGCACCGTGGTCGACGAGGCCTCGAGAGTCGCCGGGTACGATGGTGGTGAGCCGACAGCATGAGGAGACACCGATGGGCTTTCTTCGATTCCTCGCCCGTTGCATGTTCGCCGAGATCTTCCTGGTCGCCGGCTACGACACGCTCACCAAACCGGGTGCTCGTCCTGACCTCGTCGAGAAGACACTGCCGCTGCCTGAGCCCGAGCTGATGGTGCGGATCAATGGTGCGTCGATGGTGGCGGGCGGCGCGGCCCTCGCCCTTGGCGTCAAGCCGCGACTTGCCGCGTTGGGACTGGCGACCGCGCTGATCCCGACCACCTACTCCGGGCATCAGTTCTGGAACCAGAACGAGCCAGCGGCGCGCCGCGGTCAGCTGGTGCATTTCAACAAGAACGTCAGTCTGATCGGCGCGCTTCTGACCTACGCATTAACCCGCGATTGAGGCGTGGGCGTTGGCGGCGGCGGTACCGGTTCGCTGGGTTTCGCCGCCGGGTCGTCGTGGCCGGTTATGCCAACTGCCCCAACTAGAATCGCCATCGCCAGGCACGCCAACTCGAGGGCCAGATCCCAGTGGAGCAGATTTGCCGTGCCGAGCGCCCACACTGCACCGATGAGCATCCCGGCGTACATAGCGGCCCACACGATGGCGTTGAACCGCCCCATGTAGCCCAACGGCGCACGGCGTTGAATCTCGGTAATCGCCCAGACATCGAATGCGGCACTGGCAACGGTGCTGACAGCGAGCAGGATCAGGCCTGGGACGCGCCCTGCGATGGCAGCGAAGCTGGCCAGAGAGACGCTCTGGATCACGGCGGCGCAAAAGATTGCGAGACGAAAATGAATGCGTGGTGGCCGCCATTTGAACGCTAACAATCCACCCAGCGTTCCACCCAAGCCGACGGCCGAGTAGAGAATGCCCACTGCGGCGTCGCCGCCGAACCTCTCCCGCGCTGCGACCACCAGGAGCGCCTGCGCAACGGTCGGCGTCAGACCCATCGCCGCGCTTGCTGCTGCGACCAGCCGGATGGAAGGGTCGCGCATAGCCATCGCAAACGTGGATGGCTTCGGAATGCGTGCAGCAGGGGGTGGCGGCGGTACAGACGCGGCTCGCCCGGACGGAAGCGTGGCCACGAGCATCGCACCGACCGCGAAGGTCCCAGCATCGATGAGGAAAAGCACGTCTGGGCCGGTGTGTACCAGCAGTGCGGCTCCGATGGCGGGCGCAACGAAAATGCTCGTGCTGAACAACGTGCCATACACAGCATTGGCCTGCATCAGCTGACGCCGAGGAACGAGCGCTGGTAGAAGCGCTCCCTGGCTGGGGCGGGCCAGTGAGCCCACGAACTGTGCTATTGCCACCGCGGCGTACAGCGCCCACACCGCATGGGCACGGTCGGCGAACACCAGCGAGGCGGTGAAGGCACCTTGGACGAGCGCAGCCATGATCATCACCCGGCGCGGAGAGAAGCGATCGGCCAGGCTGCCGCCGATCCACGGACCAATCACGCGAGGCGCGACACGCGCGAGTACGTATCCTGCGGGCCCCGCAGGTGTACCCGTCAACTCATACAGCAGGACAACGAGAGCGACGGTGGTCAGCCAATCTCCGTACAGAGACAGGAAGACAGATGCAAAGAAGCGGACGACGGGCCTACGGCCCATCGCCTCGGCCGAGACCGCCAGGTCACTTCTGACCGGCGATCCCGCGACCCCCTCGGGCGGCGCGGCCGGATCGAGATCGATCACCACATGGCAACCATCTCAGACCCGCGGCCCTTTTTGTGACGTCGGCCGTGACCGGCTCGCGACGTCAACCTCCAAGGTTTCGTTACATCAACGAACTATCTTGGTGGGAGCGACTCCCTGCCAGGAGTCAGCCCCAACCGTAGGTAGCGCACTGGGTGTCCCAGGTGCCCATAGTTTGCCCTCCGTCGACCGAGCCCACGCTCAGCACTGCGGCGTACTCTGCGCCGCCGTGATCCACTGGTGGGCGCGCTTGAGACGATCGGCGTGGTTGGCGCGGGTAAATTCACGAGAATTTCGCATTCTTTACCGTTCTTGACCGGCTGACCGCGCCTGCGACGGCACGTTCCGGTGGCGATTGTGTCGCGATGGCGGTACCAACCGACCGGCTTGCCGATCATGTCGCCGTGATGGACAGCCAATGGCTGGCGCGGCTTCGCGGGAGGGTTGGCGAACTTCTCCCCCCAGAGACACCCGCCCCCGCCGTAACCCTAAATCTGCCGCTGAGTGCGTTCATCGGTGCGCTGGTGCTCCTCAGTGTTGTGTCCGCGTTCATTTCCATCCGGCCGGTCGCCGATATGGGGACCCTGATCCTTGGCGGCGGTGTTCTGTTC
>DATBPD010000025.1:0-16060 GCA_036561525.1 Candidatus Dormiibacterota bacterium
GTCCTCGAAGCTGAGCACGTTCACGCCACCCCCCGGGGACCGGTGACCGGCTGGCGGTTCATCAGTTCCAGCCAGAAGCGGTAGAACTGCCGCTGGTTGACCTCGCTCGGCTCATTGCCCACGTTGCCCGGCAGCCCAGGGAACTGATCGCCGTCGTCGTCAAGGTGCACTTCAAAATTCAGCGGCAACCGCTGCGCGCGCTTGGCGCGCATCGCTTCGACGACGCGCTCGAAGTTCTCCACGTCGTCGGGCGCGATGATCCCCGCCATGGCCTGGCCTTTGTAGACCCGCTCGACGGCGATCTCTTTGACCACCTGGGGCGCCTCACGCTCGACCATGGTCCACTGCCACACCTCGTGCTCGGTGGTCCCGTGCGGGTGGAAGAGCATGAAGTGGCGGCCGATCATCGGCGAGATGTAGCCCATCAGCCCGAGGTTCGGGAACAGCAGGCCGTTGATGAAGCCGTACGGCTTGGGGTCGACGTCGGCCAGCGCCTTGTCCATCCGGTCCTGCCTATCGCGCAGCCACTCGACAACCGCTGGCCCCAATCGCCTGGCCTCGTCCATGTCCCGTTCGAACATGGCCTCGCCCTGCGGGAGAAGTGCGCCGAGACCCAAGGGACAGCCGCTGCCGAATCCGGCGGTGACTTCGTACGTCGGCACCTTGGTTCGCATCGGCAGCGGCGACGTGATCATGGAGTCGTCCGAGCCCCGCTTCCGCATCGCGGCCGCGGCCCGGAACCAGGCGGCGTGGGTCAGCGGGACGTGGTAGTTGTCGCCGATGAAGTTCTCGGCCATCAACTTCCAGTTGCCCGGCGTTCGACACCGGTGCCAGCCCGGCAGCGCCTCAAGACCCCCGACCGGTCCGCCAAGGACGAATGTCTCAAGCCACCAACGGGTGTCGTCGCCCAACCACTGCTCGAACGGCGCGATGTGCGTGTCCAGCGACGCGAACAGCAGTCCCTTGAAATCAGCGATTTTTATCTCCTCCAGACCCCAGTTCGTTCGGTCGAAGCCGGCTCCGTAGAGGTCACGCTGAAGGGGAACGCCCACCAGGCCGCCATCCAGACCGTAGGTCCAGCCGTGGTAGGAGCAGGTGAAGCTGTGGGCCTTCCCCCGGTCGAAGAGGCAGACCTTGTTGCCACGGTGCCGGCAGCGGTTGATGAAGCCGCGCACCGTATCGGCGGCGTCGCGGAGGATGATCACCGGCACTTCCCCCACGTAGTTCGTAACGTAGGCGCCGGGCTCAGGCACCATGTCGGCGTGTCCGACGGGGATCCAGGTCGAGCCGAAGATTCGCTCCTGCTCGAGTGCGTAGAGATCCTCGTCGAAGTAGATAGCGGCCGATATCTCGCCGCTACGCCAGGAGACCTCACGGTCAAGATTTTCTACGAGTGCCACGGTGACTCCATAGGCTCACGCTGGACGGCTTGCATGGGAGATCGAGAGCAATCGAGTCTAACGAACGAGAATGCGGATATCCGATTCGGTGGTCGATTGATGGGTCTCGTTGCTGCGCCGCTCCCCGTCATGGTCCACCTCGGCATTCCGTCCCGGCCCCGGAGGGCCGCCCCGCCCACCGTCGTCCTTGGGCCGGAAGCTCTTGTGCGACGCCCAGGCCTTGAGCAGGGTGCCGTCGACGCTCAAGTGTGAGGTCGAGGAAGAACTTGAAGAGCAGGTCGTAGCGGAGACGCTCGCAGAACTGCCGTTCGCTGCGAATCGAGTACAGCGCCATCAGCACGGTCGCCTTGAGCAGCGGCTCGGGCGGCACGCTGTGCCGTCCCGTCGCCGCGTACATCGCCTCGAATTCCAAGCCCAGCTCGGCGAGCACCGCCTCCACCGCCGGCTTGATGCGCCGGATGGGGTGGTCCAGGGGGATCAGGCTGTCCGAGGTCAGGGGTGGACAGCATCGTCACTTGCCGCTCGGTGGTACAACGTATGCTGAATCTCAGCAAGCCGACGTCGTGACCCAAGACTCGCACACCCGAGTCGCCTAGTGTTGGCTCGGTCGCCCGGCGACAATCGACACCCAACTAACCCGGCTCGTCGTCGCTGTGCCGCGCGCGTGCGGCGGTGGTGGCGAGAAGAACCGGAGCGCCCGCGTCCTCCACCTGCTGGTTGAGCTCGGCGGCAAGGCGCCTTTCGCGGAGCGGTGACGACGGATCCTCGAACACGACCTTGATGGCGCCGGCGGCCTCACCGGCAGCGGCCGTCGCCAGGGCCTTGTCGAACTCGTCCAGCGGGTACCGATGGGTCACCAGGCTGTCGGCCGGGAAGGTCGGGTCGGTGAGCCACTCGCGCACCGCAGCAAACGTGCGCCACCCCGCGGGCTCGCGCCCGAATCCGCCGCTGCCCGCAATGGTCAGCTCCCGCGCCCACACCGCCGACCAGTCGAGCTCCAACCTCCCCACCCTCCCGCAGACCACCAGGGTCCCCGCCGACCGCAGCAGAGCGAGCGCGAGGGTGACGCTGGCCGCGGTTCCGCGGCAGTCGAAGACGGCGTCGAGGCCGCGGTCGAGGATGGGCAGCACTGACGATGGTTGGCGGACCCGTCGCGCGCTGACCAGCGCTGCGGCGCTGTCCACGACCTGCTGCGGACTGCTGCGCCAGACACGCGCGGCGCCGAGGTCACGCAGTCCCGTGGCGACGCGGCGCTCGTCGATTGCCATGTGCCCGGGCAGCTTGCGCCGGCGACGACCCGACCGCTGCGAGCCGCGCGCGTCGACGATCACGGTGACGTCGACGTCGGGATGGAGCCTGCGCAGGGCGGCCACCACCAGCCGGGTGGTGGTGCCGGAGCCGATCACCGCGACGCGGTCGCCGCGGCGATTCCAGCGCAGCACCGCGTGGATGGCCGTCGCCAGCGAAACCCCGAGCACGCCTCGTTGATCCGAGATCCCGTCAGCGGGGATCAGCATCTCCTCGTTGACGAGCATCCCCTCGCTCCACCCACCCCCGGCGGCAACGCCGCCGTCGGCCCCGGGCCCGAGCGGACTGCGCCGGTCGCGGTTCTCGCAGAGCTCCATCTCACCGTCGACGCAGCGCGGGCACACAAGGAATCCGCGGATCAGGCAACCCGCGTTGGGCTCCACGAGCACGCGCTGGCCCTCGCGCGCCCAGCGGGTGCCCCTGGCGGTCTCGACGACGCCCACGACCTCGCTGCCGGGAACCATCGGCAACGGCCGCCGCGGGCCGACCGGCGCTGCCGCCGCCTCCGGGTGCAGCAGCGCCAGGTCAGCGGACGCGATCCCGGTCAGGGAGGGCCGGACCAGCACCCACCCCGGCGCGGGCGGTTCAGGCCGGGGCAGCTCACGGAGGCTGAGGTGCGCCGCGCCGGGGCGACGCCGGCCCGAGGAGGTGCCGTCGAGCACGAGCGCGCGGACGGCCGTGCCTCCCTGCAGAACGGTGAGGGTCTCGGCGGTCATGAGCGCGAAAGATACCGCCACGAGTGCACCGGGGCGGCAGAATAGCCGCAGATGAGTGCGAGCCCGCCCCCGCCTCCGCCTCCGCCACCGCCGCCGGGGGGCGGGCCACCACCGCCAGGGTGGGGCGCTCCGCAGTGGGGCCCGCCGCCCGGTTGGTCGCCGCCGGGCTGGGGCGGACCCGCCGCGGTGGCTCCGCCTGCCTACGGATGGGCGCAGCCCGCTCCCCCGGGTTCGGGCCGGTTCCGCGCCCAGGCCGTCGGCGAGCTCCTCGACTCCGCCTTCACCCTGTACCGTCGCAATTTCCGCCTGATCGTGGCCATCACCGCCGTGGTGCAGGTGCCGCTGGCGCTGTTCCGCTACCTCGCCTATCAGGTGACGGGCTTCGAAGGCGCCAGCGCCCGTCTCCAGCAGCTGACCGCCAACGGTCCGATCACCTCGCAGCAGCTGTCCGACCTCAAATCGCCGCTGATCACCCTGTTCGCGGTCAGCGTTGCCGTGCTGCTCATCCAGCTTCTGCTCGTCCAGCCGGTGGCCACCGCGGCCATGACCCGGGCGGTCGGCGATGTATACCTCGACAAGCCGACGTCGATGGGGGCCGTCTACCGCGCCGTGGCGCATCGCATCGGCGCGGTTGTGGGCGTGTCGGCGCTGCTGCTCGCGGTCGGCGTGGGCTTCTTGGCCGCGGTCGTCCTGGTGACGCTGGCGGTCTCCGTCGCCCTGGGACAGTCGGGCGCGGTGCTCGTGCTTCTTCTCGTCCTCGGCGCACTCTTCGCGGTGGTCGTCGTGTACACGCGCTGGCTGTTCGCCGCGCCCATCGTCATCCTCGAACGCCTCGGCCCTGTGGCGGCGCTGCGGCGCAGCTGGCAGCTGGTGCGGGGCTCCACAGGGCGGGTCTTCGGCATCACGCTGCTGGTCGGGCTGATCACCGGCATCCTCAGCGCCGCGGTGGGTGCGCTGCTCACCGTCCTCACCCAGTTCGGCGACGACAACGTGCGCCTGGTCCTCAGCCAGCTGGCTGCGCTGATCGTCGGTGTGC
This sequence comes from Candidatus Dormiibacterota bacterium, assembly GCA_036561525.1. GTDB lineage: Bacteria > Chloroflexota > Dormibacteria > Aeolococcales > Aeolococcaceae > Aeolococcus. Next base: position 4,461 of record DATBPD010000025.1, read on the forward strand.
TCATCCAGCCGATCAGCTTCATCGTCGTCGTGCTGCTCTACTACGACCTGCGCATCCGTCGCGAGGCATTCGACATCGAGATGCTCGCGGCCACCCTCTGATGCGGGGGCGCCGGACCTGGGTCGCGGCAGCGCTGCTCACCGTCGCCGCCATCGGCGCGTCGGCGATGCCGGTGCGCGCTGCGGGCTGCCCCGCCCTCGACTACCAGGCCGGCCTCGTGGCTGCCGGCGCTGCGCTGCAAGCAGTGCCGGCCGACGTCGCGACGGCGCAGCGCAACGTGGCCGGTCTGCTGTCTGCCGACTCGACCCGTGCGGTGGCGCTGCAACCGGTCCTCGACGACCTGTCGGCGGCGCCCATCGAGCTCGGCGACGCCCGCGCGCGGCTGCAGGCGATGAGCGCCACCCTCGCCTACCCGCCGCATTCGACGTGCAACTACGACGGAGGGGCGGCGCGCGGCACGCTGCACGACGTCTACGCGTCACCGGCGTTCAGCCACCTCGACGACAGCAACCAGAACGGCATCGTCGACACCATCGTCAACTTTCTCGCCAAGCTGTTCAGCGGCGCGTCGGGAGCGCTCGGCCCGGCCGGCGGAATCCTGGTGGCGGTCGTGCTCGGCGTCGCGGCGCTGCTCGCGTGGCGGCGCTGGCACGGCTCGGCGGCGGCCCGCGGCGCGCGCGTCGACGAGCCCCGGGCGGCGGGCGACGACCCCGACGCGGAGTGGAGCGCGGCGGAGCGCGCCGCCGCCGCCGGCGATCACCGTGAGGCGATCCGGCGCGCCTTCCGCTCGGCCCTGATCGAGGTGGCGCTGCGCGGGCGCGTCCATCTCGACGCGGCGTGGACGACGCGCGAGCTGCTGGCGCGATGCGACGCGGACGGCGACGTCCTGATGGCGCTGGCAGCGGCCGCTTCACTCTTCGAGCTGGCCTGGTACGGGGGGCGCACGGTTTCGGCTGCCGACTGGGACCTCGCCGCCGAGCGCTGTGCGACTGTGCGCCGGCTCGCGCGACGGCAGGGCGTGGCCCGCGCATGAGGCGGAGCGTGGCCCCGTACCTGGTCACCGCAGCTGCGCTCGTCGTGGCTCTGGTGTTGCTGCTGCTGAGCGCTGCACCGCCCCGCCAGAACGACGATCCGTCCTCTCGTGTTGCCGGTAAGGGCGGCACGCTTGCGCTCTACCGCTGGCTCGGCAACCTCGGCTTCAACGTGCACCGGATCAGCGGGCAGTTCGATACCTCATCCAGCAACGTGGTCTTCATCGTCGATCCGCGCACCGCCATCAGCGACACCGAAGCGGAGGCGCTGATGCGCGCGCTGCGCAACGGCACCGACGTTGTGCTGGCGCTGTCGGCGGGCGATGCCGGCACGTCCGCGGCGCTGCTCAACCGATTGCACATCAGCGTCGCGGTGGGCCGCCTCGCCGGGGATTCCACGCCGGCCCAGCCGATCGACGCCGCCAACCGCGTCCACCACGTGCCCATGGCAGCCGGGCTCTCCATCGCTGCGGCGCCGTACCTCACGCCCCTGCTCGACCAATCCGGCGTGCTCACCGCCGTCGGCGAACAGGTGTCGGGCGCCGGCCGGGCGTACGTGCTCGCCTCGCCCTTCCCGCTCAGCAACGACGGCCTGCGCGACCAGGACTCGGCGACGCTGGTGCTGTCGTTGCTCGAGCGCGCTCGGGGTGGGGCTCTTGGCTTCGATGAGTACCACCATGGCGAGAGCCGGCCGACCAGCGACGGCGCTGCCGCCATCTTCCAGAGCCCGCTTGGGCTGGCCCTGCTGCTCGGGGTGGTTGCGCTCCTGGCATTCCTGGCGCTCAGCGGTCGCCGGCTCGGCCGCCCGCTGCACCCCGGCGACGCGTCGCTGGTGCCGACCACCGCAACCTACATCGACGCCATGGCCGGCCTCTATTCGCGCAGCCGCGATCGTGGGGCGGTGGCCACACGCTACGCGGACGAGCTCAAGCGCCGCCTCGCCACCGGCGTCGGCGCCGACCCCGGTGGTACCGACGCCGCGTACGTCGCTGCCGTTGCCGCGACCCGGCCTGACCTCGGCGACGAAGTGGCCACCCTGCTGCAACGAGCTCGGTCGCTGGCGTCGTCGAGGCCCGACGCGGCCGCGCTGCTCGCCTTCGCGCGTGATGTCGACGCCCTGGAAGGCCGCTGGGCCGAGCCCGCCTTGGTCGCCCCGGCACAATGGCGCGCGTGAGCACCAGCGCTGACCTCCGTGAGGCGTTCCACGGGGCGGTCGGGCGGGCGGTGGTCGGCCAGCAGCAGGCGATCGACGGCCTGCTGCTGACCGTGCTGGTCGGCGGCCATGTGCTCATCGAGGGCGTCCCAGGGACGGCCAAGACTCTGATGGCGCGATGCGCCGCCGCGGCTGTCGACGCTCGGTTCACCAGGCTGCAGTTCACTCCCGACCTGCTCCCGTCGGACATCATCGGCACCAGTGTGTGGCGCGCCGATCGCGCCCAGTTCGAATTCAGGGCGGGCCCGATCTTCACCGACACGCTGCTCGCCGACGAGATCAACCGCGCCCCTGCCAAGACCCAGGCCGCCCTGCTCGAGGCCATGGAGGAGCGCCAGGTCACCTCGGACGGGGTCAGCCGGCCGCTGGGTGACCGCTTCATGGTCGTCGCCACCCAGAACCCAGTCGAGTACGAGGGCACCTACCCTCTGCCCGAGGCGCAGCTCGACCGCTTCTTCTTCAAGATCGCCGTCGACACCCCTGACCAACCGACCGAGGCGGCCATGCTGCGCCGTATCGACGCGGGCTTCGATCCGCACGACCTCGTTGCCGCCGGCATCACCCCAGTCATCGACGCGACCGCGCTGGCCGCGGCGCGCGCCGAGGTGCTGGCCGTGCGCGTCACCGACGATGTGGTGGGCTACATCACCGCGATCGTTGCGGCCACCCGGACCTCGCCAGACGTCAGCCTCGGCGCCAGCCCCCGAGGGGCGATCGCACTGTTGCGCGGCGGCAAGGCGATGGCGGCCATCCAGGGGCGCGACTACGTCATCCCCGAGGACGTCAAGGACATCGCCATCCCGGCGCTGCGCCATCGCCTGGTGCGCCGGCCCGAGGCGGAGCTCCAGGGCGTCGATGAGGTGGGGGCGGTGCAGCGTGCCATCTCCCGCGTTCCTGTGCCGCGATGACCCGACGCGCCCTGGCGCTGCTGCTGATCCCGTTGCTGCTTGTCGCGCTCGGGGCGGCGGCGGGGGCGCTGCTGGTCGCGGGGATCGCCCTCTTCGTGATCGTGGTTGTTCTCGTTGTCGTCGACTCGCTCAGCGCACCCGGTGCCGATCGTGTGGAGGTGGATCGCCAGTGCGACCGGCTGTTCTCCGTCGGCGCTGCCAACGCCGTGACCCTGCTGGTGCGCGCACCACCGGATGCGTGGCTGGTGCTGCGTGACGACGCCCCGCCCACGATGCTGGCGTCGGCGCAGTTGCACAACCTTCGCGGTGCCGGGTCGGCGTCATACACCCTGACCCCACGCGCTCGCGGGGACGGCGAGTTCGGCCACGTCCACGTGCGCTCGCGCGGGCCGTGGGGGCTCGGGACTCGCGACTTCAGCGCCGCGTCACCACAGACCGTGCGGGTCGACGCCGACATCTCCGCGGTTCGCGTCTACGAAGCGCTGGCTCGCCGTGGCCAGCTCCAGGAGCTTGGCGTGCGCACCCAGCGACGCCGCGGGGAGGGGACTGAGTTCGAGCGCGTGCGCGAGGCGGTGCCGGACGACCCGCTGCGCTTCATCAACTGGCGCGCGACGGCGCGCACCGGACGGCTGATGGCCACCGAGCTCTCTCCTGAGCGTGACCAGCCGGTGATCGCCTGCATCGATCACGGCCGGCTGATGGGCGTCGGGGCGGGCCCGTTGACCAAGCTCGACCACGCCATCAACGCGGCGCTGTTGCTCCTCCACGTGGCTCTTCGTACCGGCGACCGCGCCGGCCTTGTCGCATTTGCCGACGGCGTCACCGCCACCGTCGAGCCGCGCCGCGGCTCTGCACAGCTGCGCCGTCTGCTCGACGCCATCGGTCCGCTGCGACCCGGCGAGATCGAGTCAGACCACACCGCGGCGCTCACCGAGGTGCGCACCCGCCAGCGCCGGCGCGCGCTGATCGCGATCTTCACCGACGTCGTCGACCGCGACCAGGCGGCCGCCCTGATCCAGCAGTGCGCGCTGCTGCGCAGACGGCACCTCGCGCTGGTCATCACCGTGCGTGACCCGGCTGTCGAGGACATCGCCCGGCAACGTCCCAGCGACGCCGCGGCCGTCTATACCCGCGCCATCGCAGCCGGCATCGCGGCGGACCGCGCGGACGCTCTGCGGTTGCTGCGCGCCGGCGGTGTCGACGTCATCGACGCCGACGCCCGCACGCTCTCGCCCCGCCTGGTGAACCGCTACCTCGAGCTGAAACGCCGCGCCGCGCTCTGAGGTCGCATCAGGTCCGGCGGACCACGAACGTGCCGGCGATCTTGTCGTGCCAGCCCTGCTTCTGGTGGTCGAACGCGGCCCAGATCAGGCCGATAGTCAGCGGGATCGCCGAGATGATGTAGCCGATGAACCGCAGCACCGCCTTGCCGATGCCGATGTTCGTGCCGTCGGCGGCGTTGACCACGCGCAGGCCGAGCGCCTTCTGTCCGAGTGAGCCGCCCAGCTGTGACCAGGTGACAACCCAGTAGACACCGAGCACCGCGGTGATGATCGCCAGGCTGCCGCCGTCCACGTGGTAGGTGCAGATCGAGGTGCCCGCGTCCGAGGTGCAGGTGGAGGTGAAACTCGAACCCGACACCCTGGTCACCGCGGCCAGGACGGACAGTGGGATGTAGTCGATCATGTAGGCCAGCAAGCGGATCCAGAAGCCGGCATAGACAAGGCCGGGTGCGGGCCCGGGCCGGTACACCACCGCGCCGCCGCCGGGGGGGCCGGGGGCGCCCGCGTAGGGGTACTGCGGCGCGAACGCCGGCGGTGGCGCCTGCGGTGGACCGTAGGGTGGCTGGCTCGGCGGTGGTGGGGGTGTGGTCGCCAGAGTGCTCTGCCCTCAGGAGGTGCCGGCGTCCAAGGGGCCTGCCGGCGGCGTGCCCGGCCGGTCCAGACCACCGGCTGCGAAAGCCGTCCTGGTCTGGGTATCGAACTGCAGGTAGTAGATGGCCACGCCGGCCAGGACCAGGCTGACGATTCCCAGGCTCGGGTGGAGCAGGCCCACCAGCCCGAGAGCCAGAGCCAGCCACTCGTAGATGAGCACGCCGATGCGCGCCTTGGCGGACAGGCTGCCGAGGAGGAGGCCCCCCCAGATGAGCAGGCCTGAGACGGCCAGCACCAGCACGCCGATGAGCACGACCGCGGCGCCCGCGCTTGCGGTCAGGCCACTGGCCGTGGCGATGGAGCTCCCGCCGAAGACGAGGAGGAGGCCGCTGAGCATGCCGAGCCCGCCCTGGACGAATGCGATCACCCGGGTGGCGCTGACCCCGGGCGGGAGGGTCGCCGTGTTCGGCACCGTTGCTTGCTCCTTTCTGGCCGGGTGCTGCCGCGGCCTGGCGGCAGTGTATGGGAGAGCCCGGCGGCGAAGTCAGGCGGAGTCGGTGGTGCCGGGGCGTCGCGACAACGCCGCCCCTTCCAGAGCGCGCCTCGTGTCAGGCGCATAGAGCAGGCCGACGATGGCCACGCAGAAGAGCATGTTCAGCACCGTCGAGACGGAGAGGTCGAAGGCACGCAAGAGAAGGAGCACGGCCAGGATGACCTGGGCGCCGACCAGGACATTCCGCGCCCACCACCCCAGCCGGCCGAGCTCGAAGCCGAGGTAGACAAGCACCAGCCCGGCCGCCACGTACACGAAGCCGAGCGTCGCGGCGCCGGCGCCGCTGAGCGTGTCACCGTGGAAGGGGATCTGGTTGCTGCCGCCGAGGACTGTCGCCGCGAGGATCACGAAGGCCCCGCCCAGGATCACGAAGGCAGCCTGGGTCCACACCAGCGAACGGCACACCCGGATGGTCATGGGTAGGCTGCGTTCGGCAAAGCTGAGGTGCACGCCCCGATCCTACCCGCGCGCCGTCACCGCGGCCGGGCCGAGACGAGATTGTCAGCGGTGCGGAACCGGCTGCGCGTCCGTTTGCGGTGCCGGCAGGGCCTCGATGGTGGCGATCACCGCGCGGGTGAGCTGGGTTGGCGTGCTCGCCCCGGCGGTCACGCCGATCCGCTGCATCCCGGCGAACCACTCGGGCCGCACATCCGCCGCGGTGTCGACGAGGAACGCCGGTTTGCCGGCCCGCTCCTCCACGACCTGGACGAGGCGAAGGCTGTTGCTACTGCGCGCGCTCCCGACCACCACCACACAGTCGACGTCGGTGGCCGCGAGGACGGCGGCCTCCTGGCGCTCCTGGGTGGCCAGGCAGATCTCGTTGTGGACCGCGATGTCCGGGAACCGTTCGACCAGGCGGTCGATGATCGCCTTGGTGTCCCACATCGAGAGGGTGGTCTGGCAGGTCACGGCGAGCCGGGTGCCTGCGGGGAACTCCAGCTGGTCCACCTCCTCGATGCGCTCCACCAGGGTGGTGTCGTCGGGAGCGACGCCGAGCGCGCCGGCCGGTTCGGGGTGGCCGCGCTTGCCGATGTAGACGACGTGGTAGCCCTCGCCGGTCAGCCGCCGCACCAGGTCATGGGTACGGGTGACGTCGCTGCAGGTGGCGTCGACGACCTTGAGGCCGCGGCGCTGCGCCTCCGCCACCACCTGCGGCGAGATGCCGTGCGCGGTGAAGACCACCGTGCCCGACTCGATCTGGCCCAAGCCCTTCATCCGGTCGGGGGCGTCCACGAGTGCCACGCCGTGCTCCTCGAGCTCGCGGGTGACGTGCTCGTTGTGGACCAGGTAGCCGAGCATGGTCACCTGCTCGCCGGGTGCACGTTCGCTGCCGACGCGCTTGGCGATCCGGATCGCCTCGACCACGCCGTGGCAGTAGCCGCGTGGGGTGATGCGGACAACCTCCATCTCGAGGTCCAGTCTACGACGCGTACCGCGAGGCCGCGCCCGGGTGGGCGTCGTGCACCTCGCGCCGGCGTGGAGACGGCCGCCCGGCCAGCAGCAGCCAGCTGTACAGGGCCACCCCAGCCACGGCCCCAACCAGCAGCTTCACACCCGCCGGCAGGCCCGACGGTGATACGTAGGCCTCGACCAGCCCCGACACGATCAGCAGGGACGCTGCCCCGGCGGCGAGGCCGAGCGAGCTCAGGGCCGCCCTGGTGAAAGCCTCGCTGCGGCTCAGCAGCCCCGGTCGCAGGATGGCGTCGCCGATGTACAGCCCCGCAGCACCGGCGATCACGATGATGCTCAGCTCCAGCACGCCGTGCGGCACGATCAGCGACCAGAAGGCAAGGTCGTAGCCACCCTGGTGCACCGCGGCGGCGATGGTTCCGAGCATCCACCCGTTGGTCGCGAGGATGAACGCGGTGGGCAGGCCGGCGAGCGCGCCACCCAGGAAGCAGACGGCGGCCACCTTGATGTTGTTGGTGATGATCACCGTGCCGAGCAGGGGCGCGTTGGGCAGGGTGTTGAGCTGGCCGCGAGCGAGCTGATCGAAACCCGAGGCGGGGATCAGCGATGCACGCAGGTCCGGTCTCAGGTCGACGGCCAGCCAGCCCGCGATCGCGCCGGCGAGCAGCAGCCCGAGGCTCGCCAGGACGTACGTTCGTCGCTCCCTGAAGGCACGCGGTACGCCGACCAGGAAGCGAAACACAAGGTCGTGGGCGCGCAGCGGCGTCGATCGGAACAGCATCGGGTGGGCGCGAGCGCAGAGATTGTTGAGGAAGACGGTGATGGCGTCATCGGCAAAGTCGCGCCGCGCGATGGCCAGGTCACTGGCCGCCTCGCGGTAGAGCGCGCCGAAGCGCTCGAGCTGGGCTGCCGGGATGTCGCGAAGCCGTCCCCGCCGGCTCTGCCTGAGCATCGTCTCGAGCTCGTGCCAGCGCGCGCGCCGGGCGGCTATGAATGCCTCGACGGTCACCGCAGCCCGCGACCCTGGAGTTGCAGGTAGAGGCGTTCCAGGAACAGCTCCGGTGGCCACAGCCTTTCCGGCGCACCCGCAGGCATCTGCATGCGGTCGAGCAGCCTGGCGGCCATGTCGCCCGCCAGCCGCGCTCGCAGAGGAGGCGTCAGCCCCGGCCTGCTGAGGAAGGTGCGGATCGCTGCCAGCTCACGGCCGCCGAGACGGTCGACGCCGTCGATGACCGGCCCGGCGTCGGGCGTGCGCAGCATCACCGGCGGTGGCGGACCCGCCGCGGCGAACGCGGCGGTCGGGCGCACCCGGACCACGACGGTGCCCGCAAGGAAGTCGCCGACGCGGCGGGAGTGCCGGCTGCAGAACATCACCACGACGCCCACCCCGAGGATGTCGACCACGCGGGCGATGTTGCGGATGAGCAGCTGACCGCGGGTCGGGGCGGCGCCGGAGATGTCGAGCACCTGGAGGTGACCGGCGGCCTTGCCCGGGGTACGGCCTCCGGTGACCATCTCACAGGCCATGAAGTAGCCGACGTAAACGAACAGCTCGACCCCCGCGATGGCGAGGATCAGCAGTGGCCGGTCCTGCACGTTGCCGGCACCGAGGGCGCCGGCCAAGCCGATGTTCACCGCCAGGATGACCACGCCGACGATCAGGGTGTCGATGATTTGCGCGATGGTGCGGCTGCCGAGACCGGCGATGTCGTAGCCGATGCCAACGTTGTCGGACGTGCTCACCCTGAGCATGTCGTGATGGCCGGTGCTCACGCCCGCCATCGTGGCACAGCCACCGCGACCACGCGGCCACGGCGCGGTTACCATGGCCATCCGCAGTCCCGCGGCGTCAGGAGGGCAGGCATGGCGGAGGTGAAGGCGGAGCTTGTCGGCAACCTCTGGAAGGTCGTCACCGAGGTGGGCCAGCAGGTCGAGGAGGATGACACGCTCATGATCCTCGAGTCGATGAAGATGGAGATCCCGATCACCTCGCCGATCACTGGGACAGTCAAGGAGATCCTGGTGCGTGAGGGGGAGGTCGTCCAGGAGGGGCAGACCGTCGCCGTCGTCGAGTAGCCGGATTCCATGTGCGGGTGAGAGCCGAGCGCTGCGGCGCCCGGCTCTCCCACACCTCAGTGGTTAGTGGTTGCCTCCGCCTCCGCCATTGCCATTGCCGTTGCCGTTGCCGTTGCCGTTGCCGTTGATGGTGGCGGTGTAGATCTCCTGATCGTTGGCGATCTGGCCGTTGGTCTCTTGTGCCGTGCAGAGCGCCGGTGGGTTGCCCGGGCCGGTCGCGCTGGTGGGGCAGACGAAGAGGTCGACGTTGCGGGTGTCCGACCAGATGGGATGGATGCTGTCGACCGCGGTCAGGCCGGTGTAGTCACCGTAGAACTGGCCGCCCTTCGGACCGTTGAACTGCGTCGGGGCCGGCATCGAGCTCGAGGTGACCCGCTGCTGGTCGAATTGGGTCAGCCCCTTGCTGCTCGTCGAGAGGCTGAAGTCTGAAGAGCCCGTGGCCTCGTCGTTGCCGTACTGGCGGTCGTAGTAGTCGACGGCGAAGGTGCCGTGCTTGGTGAACGCGGTCCACTGCCAGAACTGGTCGCTGCTGCGCTGGTTCTCACCCTGCGTGACCAGCGATTCGGTGCGCGGATCGGCGCTTGTGCCGCTGAAGCTGTTGCCGCCGTTGGTGGAGACGCTCAGCAGGATCTTGTTGTTGCACGCGCCGGCTGTCTTGACACCGTTGTAGGTGGGGTTGCCGTCACCCGCGAAGAATGTCGGGGTGCAGCCGTTGGACTCGTTGGAATCCTTGTTGATGTAAGAGCCGAACGTGACCACCACCCGACTGGGGTTGGTCGGGTCGACCTGACCGGACGGGTAGTTGGTGGCGCGGAACACAGAGTTCGTGGTAGTCCCCTTCTCCGGCACGCACGACCGTCCTGGATCCGCCCCGGCGCCCTGATACGTATCGCAATCGGGGAGGTCGTAGTAGTCGCTGACCTTGACGGGAGCGGAGAAGCTGGCGCCGCCGTCTGTGGACTTGGCGAGCAGCATCTGGTAACGGTTGTCAGGGCCTGAGAGGGGCTGGTTGTTGAAGTTGGCGTACGTGACATACAGCGCGCCATCCTTGCCGACGAATGGCTGCGAGAACTGGTTCTCGTTGCAGTTGCCGTTGCTGGTGCCGGCCCCGAACGTGTTGGTGCAGAACGCTGCGGTCGCGCTGACCAGGGTGCGGGGGCTGAACGTCTGCCCGTAGTCACTGGAGTGCGACTCGTATATGTACGCGGTGCCGTCCGCGGCGAACTCGGTCCAGGTCACGTAGACGCGGTCGCGGAACGGGCTGCTCACGGTGTTGTCGACGGTCAGGAGTTCCTTGTCCTCGAAGGGCAGGCCCGAGTTGCCGGTATGGCCGAACGCCACCTGGCGACCGGGGAAGTTCCAGGAGGCTCCGTTGTTGCCAGTGGACCGGAAGACCACGAAGGTGCTCGACTGATCGGGGTTGTTGGTGAGCGGAGGTCCGCCGCGGTTGAAGAGCTGGCACGCCAGGTAGGCGTTGCCGCGGGTGTCCCATGCCACCGAGGTGTCACCGCCGCCCTGCCAGTACTGGCGAGCGTTGCCGCCGAAGTCAGCCCCGCGCGTGAACCCGTTGGGGACTGTGGAGTTGTTCCAGCTGCGGCCGCCGTCGCTGGAGTAGGAGGAGCCGCAGGTGCCGTCGCCGCGGATGTAGTCGTTGTCGCTGGCGACGAGCTGGCTGGGCCGGAACGGGTTGGCAGCGATGGAGGTCTCGTTGTTGGCCTGACCGCGGCCCTGCAGGTTGGCGTCGGAGATGTTCAGGCAGTTGACGTTGACCTTGACGTTGTTGCCCTTGCTGGCCGAGCACTGCCCGGAACCTCCGGGGAAGTAGTTGTTGGCCGACCCGGAACCTCCGCCGGGAGAGCCGTACCCGGCGGGAACGGCATTGGGCGCACCGTCCGTGCCGCCCCCGTTGTCGTTACCACCGTTGACTGTCGCCTGGTTCGACGGTCCCAGGATGGCCAGGAGCGCGCTTGATATCAGGCGCTTCTGCATCTTGGTGAGGCTCTGAAAGCCGGATGCCTGGGCCTGGATCGGTCCGCTGCGCAGGGCCAGCGACCCGGTCGCCAGGGCACCCATCAGAAACACGATGACAGCAATCCGTCGCTTCATAGGTTTATCCCTTCCATGACACCCAACGTGAGTGGGCGACACTAACACCGCCGTCCCGGGGAGTTCAAGCGTGCCCCGCCTGGGCGCCGTCTCTGCCGCGATCTGAACAACCCGGCATCCTCACCGTTCGGGGCGCGCGCCGACACCGCTTCCGGCAGCGAGCGCCGGTTGCAAACGCCGCACGGGGGTGCCATAGTCGCCATCCGCCTCAACGGGGGGCAAAGGGGGGAGACCTGATGGCCCGTCCCATTGGCGTCCGACGGGAGCGCGCTCCCCCGGCTGCGTCTGACCCGAGAAGGATGCTGCGCACATTGCGCTGATTTGGTTGCTGCACCGGATGGGAGCCGGCGTGGCTGTTGGAGGAGCAACCTTGAATCGACTTCGATTGGTGCTGAGCACCTCTGCGATTGCAGGGCTGACCAGCGGGAC
>DATBPD010000026.1:0-2530 GCA_036561525.1 Candidatus Dormiibacterota bacterium
TCGTCGAAGGGATCGATGCCGATGCCCCGGGCTGAGGGGATGCACTGGGCGGCGAAGGCCTCGTTGATCTCGACGACGTCGACGTCGTCGATGGCCATGCCGGCCCGGGCCAGGGCCTGCTGGCTGGCCTCGATCGGTCCCAGCCCCATGAACTCGGGGTTCAGCGAGCTGAGCCCGGTGCTGACCACCCTGGCCAGCGGGGTGATGCCCAGGCTCTTGGCCTTGGTGTCGCTCATGACCACGACGGCGGCGGCGCCGTCGTTGAGGGGGCAGGAGTTGCCGGCGGTGACGGTGCCGTCCTCGCGGAACACCGGGGCCAGGGCGGCGAGCTTCTCGAGGCTGGTGCCGCGGCGGGGGCCGTCGTCGGTGGTCATCTCGGCGGCGCCGTCGGGGAGCTCGACGGGGATGATCTCGCGGGCGAAGAAGCCGCTGTCCTGGGCGGCGACGGCGCGTTGCTGGCTGCGCAGGGCGAAGCGGTCCTGCTCCTCGCGGGTAATTCCCTCGCGGCGGGCCACGTTCTCGGCGGTCTGGCCCATGGCGATGTAGACGTCGGGGAGCCCCTCGGCGTTGCCCGCGGCGAACCGCGGGTTCTGGTTCTGGGGGTTGTCGCTGACCCCGTTGACGAACCTCGAGACGCACTCGATGCCGACGGACAGGAACACGTCGCCCTCGCCGCACCTGATCGCGTGCGCCGCCATTCGCGTCGTCTGCAGCGAGCTCGAGCAGTAGCGGGTGACGGTCGTGCCGGGCACGTCGAGCTTGGCGAGGAGGCTGACCACGCGGCCGAGGTTGAAGCCCTGCTCACCGCCGGGGAGGCCGCAGCCGCAGATGAGGTCCTCGATGTCGGCGCGGTCGAGTTGAGGGACCTGCTCGAGCACCTTGGTGACGATGTAGGCGCCGAGGTCATCGGGGCGGACGTTGACCAGCGATCCCTTCATGGCACGCCCGATCGGGGACCGACCAGCGGCGACGATGACGGCTTCGGGCATCAGGCGAAAGCCTCCGAGCAAGTTGACGTGGATGTCAATTGTGGCGCGCGGGGTGCCACGGCGGTCCGCCGGGCTATTCTCCTCACCTCGTACACAGCTCTGCGCGCTGTTCGCCGCCGAGGAGGTCGTGGTGAAGTACTTCGTCACCGGTGCCACCGGTTTCATCGGTCACCAGCTGCTGCCGCTGCTGCTGGCCCGAGAGGGTGAGATCCACGTGCTCGTCCGACCCGGCTCACGGCACCGCTTCGCTGCCCTGCGCGAGCAGCTCGACCCCGACGGCACCAGGCTGCATGCAGTCATCGGCGACATCGCCGAACCGGGGATGGCCATCTCCAACGGGGATCGCGACCGGCTGCGCGGCGCGACGGTGTTCCACCTCGCCGCCATCTATGACCTGACCGCGTCGGCCGAGGACACCGAGCGCGCCAACATCGCCGGCACCCGCCACACCGTCGAGCTCGCCAACGCGATCGCCGCCGAGCGCTTTCACCACGTCAGCTCGATCGCGGTCGCCGGCCGCCACAAGGGCGCCTTCACCGAGGACATGTTCGCCGAGGGCCAGCAGCTCGATCACCCCTACTTCTCCACCAAGTACGAGGCCGAGCGCATCGTGCGCGATGAGGCCCGCATCCCCTGGCGCGTCTACCGCCCCGGGATGGTGATCGGCTCGTCCCAGACGGGCGAGGCCGACCGCATCGACGGGCCGTACTACGCCTTCAAGCTGATCCAGACGCTGCGCAGCCAGTTCCCGCAGTGGACCCCGTTCGTCGGGCCCGAGGGGGGTCCGTTCAACCTCGTTCCCGTGGACTTCGTGGCGCGCGCCATGGACCACATCGCCCACCTCGAGGGGCTCGACAATCGCGTCTTCCACCTCGTCGACCCCAAGCCGCTCTCGCTGGGCGACACGCTCAACACCTTCTGCCGCGCCGCCCACGCGCCGGAGTTCGCCCTGCGGTTCGACCGCCGGATGACCAGGATGATCCCCGGCGACACCATGAAGATGGTCGGCAGCGTGCCCGCCATCCAGCGGGTCCGCACCCAGGTGCTCGACCGGCTCGGTCTCCCGGAGGCGGCCCTCGCTTACATGGACTACCGCGCAACGTTCGACGCCACCGGGGCGCAGGCGGCGCTCGAGGGCAGCGGCATCAAGGTGCCGAGGCTGCACGACTACGCATGGAGGATCTGGGACTACTGGGAGCGCCACCTCGATCCCGACCTGCCCACGCAGCAGAACATCCGGCGCGTCGCCGGCGGCAAGGTGGTGCTGATCACCGGGGCGTCGAGCGGCATCGGTCGGGCCACCGCGTCCGCGCTGGCCGGCGCCGGCGCCACCATCATCGGGGTTGCCCGCCGCGTCGAGAAGCTCGAGGAGATGAAGGCTGAGGTGGAGGCGCGCGATGGCACCGTCCACCTCTACCCGACCGACCTCAGCGACCCCGGGGCATGCAAGGAGATGGTGGAGCGGGTCATCGCCGACCACGGCCGCATCGATGTGCTGATCAACAGCGCCGGCCGCTCGATTCGGCGCTCGGTGATGGACT
>DATBPD010000027.1:0-7755 GCA_036561525.1 Candidatus Dormiibacterota bacterium
TCAGGGAGCGCTCGGGGATTGTTTGCCTTGCTGCCCAGGGCGCCGATGGTGCCCGCGTGACGCCGGCAGTAGCGCGAGCCGCCCACGGTGCTGCCGTGCTGGCCGCACCAATGGGTGCGGCAGGCGCGCCCGTGGCTGTCCACATAGGCGCAGACCTCCAGAGGCTGACCACCACAACCCGGTTCGCCGCAGCGGATCACCGTGGGGATGGGCTGGGCGTCGGCGGGCGGGTCGAGGCTGGGCGTCTTGGCGCGGCCGGTCATGGTTCTCACGGTCCCTGGTGTACCCCCTTTGCATCTGGCTGGCGAACGACTGGTGCCGATGCTAGGGCGCCGTCAACGCGGCCTCATGATGGGTCGGGCACGGCTCGTTGACGGCAATGCCAAGAGACGTTGGCGAGGGCCGGCGGCAGGGCGCCGACCTGGATGGGAACATCCGTTTGCGCTGTCGACGGATCCGTGGTACATTGCGACCGCCAAAGATGGCCCTGGAGGTTGTTATGACAGAGCCGGTCGAGGGGCGCCAACGCCAGATCCTCGAATTCCTTCGCACCCACGCCAGCCAGCATTCCTACCCGCCGACGGTGAGGGAGATTGGCCACGCCGTCGGCCTGAGCTCGTCGTCGACCGTGCAGAACCACCTCAACGCACTCGAGACCAAGGGTCTCATCCGCCGCGATCCGACCAAGTCCCGCACGGTCGAGGTGGTCGGCGCCGGGCAACCGGCGCTCCCGTTCGCCAGCAACGTGCTGCGCCTCCCGCTGATCGGGCGGGTCGCCGCCGGCACGCCGGTGCTTGCCGAGGAGAACGTCGAGGATCACATCACCGTGGGCCCGGAGATCGCCGGCGGGGATGACGCCTACGCCCTGACGGTCCACGGTGACAGCATGATCGGGGCTGGGATCAACGACGGTGACATCGTGCTGGTCCGGCCGCGCCGGGACGCACCCTCCAACGGCACGATCGTGGTGGCGCGGATCGAGAACGAGACGACCGGCGAGGGCGAGGTCACCGTCAAGCGCTTCTTCCGTGACGGCGGCCGGGTGCGCCTGCAGCCCGAGAACCCGGACCTCGAGCCGATCTACCCCCGCGACGTCGCCATCGAGGGCGTGGTCACGGCCGTCATCCGGGTGATCAGCTAGCCGGTCGACGCCACCGCGGCGGCTACCACCTCGTCGGCGGGGGGTGGAGGAGCCTCGGGTAACGCCCCCAGGAAGGCGTCGACGGCAGCGGCCAGCTCGGCTGACGCTTCGCCGTGGACGGTGACGCGCGTGCTGGCGTCGTCGTCGACGATCGCGCTGACCGCGAGAGTGGGGCGATGGTCGAAGATCAGGGGGACGGCGGGCAGCGCGGCCAGCGGTAGCAGCACGACCAGGACCGGGGTGAGCGCGGTGAGGCTGAGCACCGCCAGGACGATGACGATCGAAGCCCCGACGGCGATGTCCGCCCCGTACCGGTAACGCCTCTTGGGGCGCAGCACCAGGTAATGGGCACCGCGCTCGGCGACGCCGATCCCCGGCAGCGGGCGGGTGGCCACGTCATCGAGCACGTCGCCGGGCACTCGGCTGGTCCGGATCGAGAATTGATAGGGATTACTGGGCATTGATGATGACGCCTGGACGCCCCACGCCTCGATGTCCGTGCGCAGGTTGAACCGATCAGTTCCCTTGTATACCGCTTCCGCACGGGGTTGCGTTGGTCGCGCCTTGCGCGGGCCTCGTGGGTCTGGCTTCCGAGCGACGGCTGCGGTACGGTGTGACGGTGCTGCCCTCGATGTGGATGGTGCCGCTCGACCCTCTCCTGCTCGCCGGCGTTGCGGCGACGGGCGTCGTCGTCGTCGCCTCTGCGCGCCGGACCCGCCACGGGCGCGGGCGGTGGCGGCGCTCGGTGGGGTGGGTCGCCCTGCTGCTGCTGGCCATCGCCTGGGCGTCGCCACTGCAGACAATTGCCTCGCACTACCTGCTGACCGCGCACCTGCTGCAGATCACCCTGGTGATGGGCGTGGTCCCGCCACTCATCCTGCTCGCTCTGCCGGACCGCTCCGGGCTGGCGATGCCGCGCCTGCTCCAGCGTGTCGCGCGCCTGCTGGTGCACCCGGTGACTGCGATCATCACCATCAACGTGGCGTTCTTCGCCTGGCACACCGGTCCGGTCTACGACGCCTCGCTGCGGACCCCCGAGCTGTACGCCGTGCAGCAGGTCACGCTGCTGCTGGCCTCGGTGCTCTTCTGGTGGCCGATCGTGGTGCCGCTGGGCGACCGGCGCGTGCTCAGTTGCTGGGCCACGCTCGGCTACATCCTGGTGGCCACCATCCCCCAGACCTTCGGCGGCATCACGGTCGCGCTGGCCAAGCATCCGCTGTACCCGGCGTACGGCCTCGCGCCGCACACGCTCGGCCTCGGGGTCATGGCTGACCAGCAGGTCGCCGGGGCGTGCATCGCGCTGGTCAGCAAGCTGGCACTCTTCACGGCATTCGCGATCATCTTCACGCGCATGCTCAACGAGAGCGCCAGCGACGGTGGCGACGACGGTGGTGACGGTGGTGGCTGGCCACGTCCGGGCGCCGATACCCCCAGCCCGCAGCCGTCAGGGTCGGTCCCATGGCTCGCCGAGCTCAACGCGGGGCGTACGGTGCCGGAGCCGGCGGTCACCCGAACCCGGATCAGGGTGCCGGCAGGAGCAGGGTCTCGCCGGGGCTGATCGAGCCGCCGTTGAGATGGTTGAGGGCGATGATCTGGTCGATGTGGTCGCGCACGTCGCCACTCTGGTAGTTTCTTGACGCGATGCTCCAGAGGCTGTCGCCGCGGTGCACCTGGACATGGCCCGGCTGGCTGACGTTGAGGGCGCCGTAGACGTTGCCGCCGAGGAGGACGGAGCCGGCCACCGCGGTGACCACGCCGGCAACGACCACCCGCGGATCACGCTGCCACCGCCCTCGCCGCGGGCGGCGAACCTGAGAGCCGTAGTCGCGGATCATTGCCTCACCAGAACAAATGTTCCCACGGGACCGACGATACCGCGAACAACTGTTCGTGTCAAGCGCTGGACGGATAATCCGCAGGTGAGTGCCAGCAGGGTGCGCGTGCGTGTCGCCGTCTGCCTGGTCGACGGCGATCGAATCCTGGTCGCCGAGCACTTCGCGCGCGGTCATCGCCACTGGCTGCTGCCGGGCGGGGGGGTGGAGCCCGGCGAGACGCTGATGGGGGCCGCGGCGCGGGAGATGCTCGAGGAGACCGGCCTGGCGGTGGAGGTCGGGCGGCTGATCATCGTCTGCGAGGCCATCGAGCCGGGAGGCCGGCACCTCGTCAACCTCGTCTTCGCCGCCCGCAGCACGGGCGGGGAGCTGCGCGTCGGACGCGACGGGGTGCTCGAGGACGTCGCCTGGCATCGCCGCGGCGAGATCGCTGCCCTCGACATGCATCCGCCGATCGCAGCCGAGGTCCTGGCCTGCTGGGCCGAGGATTTCAGCGGCCAGGTGCGCGTGCTCGGTAATGTCTGGCGCCCCGAACACTGAAGGACCGCGCTGCGGGCGCCGGGGGAGGACTCGATAGCATCCTGCGTGTGGCCGACCTGATCCTCGACCTCGATGGACCGGTCCACGCCGTCGACCATGGCGGCGCGGGGCCGCCAATGCTGCTGGTCCACGGGCTCGGCGGCTCCCTGCTCGATTGGCGCGACGTGGCCCCCTCCCTGACGCGCCATCACCGGGTCTGGTCGCTCGACCTGATCGGCTTCGGCCGCACCCCCATCGAGAACCGCCACGCAACCGTGGCGGCCAACCAGCGACTCGTCGACGTCATGGTGCGGCACATCGGCCGCGGTGAGCCGGTGCTGCTGATGGGCAACTCGATGGGCGGCCTGATCAGCATCGTCGAGGCGTCGCGGCGGCCCGACCTCATCTCCGGACTGGTGCTCGTCGACCCAGCGCTGCCACGCACGCGTGGTGGCCGCCTGGCGCTGATGATCACCGCGGCCTTCCTGGTGCTGGCCATGCCCGGCGTCGGGGAGTGGTTGACCCAAAACCACACGCGACGCCGGGGCGCGGAGCGGCTCGTCGACGACGTCCTCGAGCTCTGCACGGTCGACGCCTCCCGGGTCAACCCGGCGACGCGCGCCGCGCAGGTCGAGCTGACCAGGTGGCGGGCCGAGCTCGACGATCCCCATCGGGCCTTCGTCGAGGCCTCACGCTCGCTGACCCGCTGGCTGCTCCGCCGCGAGACGCTCGAAAGCCACATCCGCGGCGTGCGGGCGCCCACCCTGTTGATCCACGGCGAGAGCGATCGGCTGGTCAGCGTCTCCGCGGCCGGATGGGCCGCCGCGCTCCGGCCGGACTGGAGCCTCCGGGTCCTCGCCGACACCGGCCACGTGCCGCAGCTGGAGCGCCCCCGGGAGTTCGTGCGTCTCGTCGAGCACTGGTTGGATGAGGTCCGGCCCGCCGCAGCCAGGCCGGTTCACTCGACCGAGCCGGCCGCCTTCACCTCGCGCAGGTAGTCACCAAGTCGCTGGTAGGCGGCTCGCTTGCGCCGGTCGGTGATCTCCGTGTAGACGCGGAGGGTCTCGAGCGTGGCGTGGCCGAGCACCTCCTGCACCAGCCGGACGTCGCCGTCGGTCGCCTCGAGCAGGGTGGTGGCCGCGGTGTGCCGCGCCGCGTGCGGGGTGCGCAGGTCATCGATGAGCGCGAAGAGCGCGGGGTCGGCGCTGAAGCGATGGCGGAGCGCTCGCAGGGCGTGACGCGCGCCATCCGTGGTCAGCCGGTTGTGGGGGAGGGCGCGATGCTTGGGCATGTCGGCGCGGGCGACGCTGATGAACAGCGCCGGGGCGGGGTCGGGACCGCGTTTGCGCAGGTAGTCCTGCACGGCGGCGTGGGCGTCCTCGGTGAGGTACACGGTGCGGTGCTTGCCGCCCTTGCCCAGCACGCGGAAACCCTCGGCGCGAACCGCGCCGCGATCGAGCGCGCAGGCCTCGGCAATCCGGCAGCCGGTGCTCACCAGCAGGTGGATCAGGGCGCGGTCGCGCAGGTCACGCAGGGTGTCGGTGGGCAGCGCGGCGAGCAGCCGTGGAACGGTCTCCGTGGCCACCGGGTGGGGGTCGCCGGCCACATACGTCGGCACGCTCACCTGCCGGCTCAGCTCGCTCTCACTCCAGCCCTCGTCGTACGCGTAGGAGAGGAAGCGACGCAGGGCGACCAGGGCGCGGGCCCGCGTCCGCGGGTTGGGCAGCACATCGGCCAGCTCGATCTGGTAGCGGCGCAGCGCGCCGCGGTCGACGGCCGCGGTGAAGTCGTCGCCCAGCGGCCGCGAGCGCATGAAGGCGACGAACTTGGCCAGATCCTGCCGGTAGGCGCGAACGGTGCTGAGGGGGCGGTTGCGCTGGATGCGCAGCCAATCGAGGAACTGCTGCACCTGGTCAGGGAGCGCGTCGGACGGCCCCGGGATCTCGGCGGCCCAGGCCGGCCCGCGGACGGCTGTCGGGGCGTTGGGGCGGCGGCGGATGGGGGAGGCGCCCATCCCGACATTATCAGGAGCTTGGGAGATTCGTGGTGCACCGGCAGTCGTTGCACGTTAACCATCGGATTGTCATCGACCCGACCAATTGCTTCTGAAGGCAGGGGCCTACGATGTGACGCAGTTGCAACGATTTGGAGCCGAAGAGCAGCGCCACCGGACGGAGAATCATGCACCTACCTCGACCAGCCCAGAATGAGGCGGCGCCCCTCGAGCACGTCGAGCCGGAGCCCCCGAGCGCCCACGTCGCGCTCGGCATCGCCCAGTGCCACGGGATCGGCTGCTCAGCCCGAACCGGCATTCTCTGTGCCTACGTCGACCGCCGCGGGCGGGTCTGTCCCACCGCGTGGTGCCCCGGTCACCGCACCGTCTTCGAGAACACTGTCTTCTGCACGCTCCACGGCGCCACCATGAGCGGCATGCACTCGGACTTCGGCGACACCCAGCATCCCGATCTCGACAACCGCCTCCCCGCGCTGATCGCCTGGATCTCGCGGACGGCCGAGGACGACATCGTCGCCGCCCTGCAGGACATCTGCCGCGACCGCGGCGAGGTGCTGGTCGCCGACCCGGTCCGCCGGGTTCTCCTGGGACGCAACCGGGAGCCGACCTGGGAGCGGGCCTGGAAGACCTGTTCAGCCGTCGGCGTCAGCGCCCGGGTGGCCATCGCGGTCGAGGAGTCCGAGCCGGGAGAGGTGCTGGCCAAGGTCAACTCCCAGGTCATCGCGCGCCTGTCTGCTCCTCGCGACAACAACGGACAGGAGCCCCGGCCTGAGGTGGTCGAGCTGCTGGTCCGTCAGCTGGTGCTGCTGATCGTGCTGGCCTTGGATTGCTGGCAGCAGGGCAAGCGGATCCAGCCGGAGCAACGGGTCGACGAGCAGACGCTGATCGGTGAGCGGGCGCCGCTGCCGCTGGCCGGAATGGCGTCGCCGGCGCGGATCCAGGCCGGCTACCCGGGAGGTGACCGTGGCGCTTGACACGTGACCATTTGGTCACGTATTGTCTCGGCATGACCGACGACGACCAAGTGTTCAAGGCGCTGGCTGACCCCACCCGTCGCCACCTGCTCGACCGGCTCTTCGCGCGTGACGGCCGCACGCTCACCGAGCTCGAGTCCGAGTTGGAGATGACGCGGTTCGGGGTCATGAAGCACCTGCGCGTGCTTGAAGATGCGGGGCTCGTGGTGGCACGACGCTCGGGTCGAGAGAAGCTGCACTTTCTCAACCCGGTGCCCATCCGGCTGATCCACGACCGGTGGATCGACAAGTACACCGAGCGCCAGGTGTCGGCGCTCGCGGACCTGAAGAACCAATTGGAGGACACGGCATGACCACCACGGCAACGACCCCAGCGACCACCCAGGTGTATCGGGTGTACATCAAGGCGACCCCCCAGGCGATCTGGGATGCGATCACCAGGCCCGAGTGGACGGACCGATACGGCTACGGCGGCCGTGCCGAATACGACCTCCGGCCCGGCGGCAAGTACGTGGCGCCGACCACTGAGGCGATGCGGTCGATGGGCGCCGGCGACGTGGCCGTCGACGGTGAGGTGATCGAGGCCGACCCGCCGCGCAAGCTGGTCCAGACCTGGCGCATGGTCATGGGAGGACCGGAGTTGATGGCCGAAGGCTTCACCCGGCTGACCTACGAGATCGAGGCAGGCAAGGGCGGCGTCAGCAAGCTGACCGTGATCCACGACCTCGCCGGCGCTCCCCAGCTGGCCCTGCTGGTCGGTGGCCAGATGGAAGACGGCGGCGCCGGCGGCGGCTGGAACTGGGTGCTCAGCGGTCTCAAGACGCTGCTCGAGACGGGTACGACGCTCGACTGGCAGGGCGGCAGCCCCGAGCAGAACTGAGCCGACACGGCGGGGGCCCTGTGCAAGCGGGGTCTCCGCCGGTGACGCGAGAGGGGCTGTCGGATGATGAGCTCATGCGCCCGCTAGATCATGAGAATCTACATTATCAGTAGTTAGAGGAAGCCTCACGGGAGCCGGCCTACGTCCGCTTCCCCCTCACAGGGCGGCTCCGATCGGAGTCTCCTGACCGTCTCCGGTGTCACAAGATGCGCCCCAGCGGTGCTGTATCTGTATGAATGGAGAGGCCGTCTGGCGCATGACCGTCCCGCCCGCCGTCTCTGAGGCGACCGACCCGGCCTTCGAGCGCGTGTTCAGGGCAGAGTACGCGCGGGTCGTCGGCATCGCCAGCCGCGTGCTCGGCGACGGGGCCAAGGCCGAGGATGTCGCCCAGGACG
>DATBPD010000028.1:0-32448 GCA_036561525.1 Candidatus Dormiibacterota bacterium
CGTGTACACCGATACCGAGAACGCGAGATCGAAACTGGCGTCCGTATATGGGAAGACGAATTCCTCACCTCGCAGCGGCGCCCGGCCCCTGACGTTGACATAGCCAACGGGGGCATGGTCGAAGCAAAAGTTGTCAAACGATCGATACGCGCGCCGACACCAGGTGACCGCCTGGGGATCGACGTCGAATCCACGGTAGCGCCCAGTCGGTGACAAAAGCGTCGTCAAAGCCCGCGCCACACGCCCGATGCCGCATCCGATATCGAGCACCCTGTCATCCGGCTTGAGATCGGCGTACGCAATGAGCATGTCCGCAATGCGCTGCCCGGAAGCCATGAACTCGGCCGCGTACGCACCTCGGCGCGGGATCAGGCCGATGTTGGGATTGATCGCGCGCGGTGGAACGAGCGGATCGGCAGTGCGCAGCGCACGATCGAGGCCGTCGTAAGTGGCATGAAGGACCTGCCGAAGCGTGCGACTCGCGGCGCGTTTCAGCAGCGTGGATGGTGCCACCTTCAGCGTTGGTGCTGGCGCCGTGGGCACGCCGGCTACGGCCCGCCGCGCAGCAGCGAGCGAGCAATCACCAGGCGCTGGATCTGGTTGGTTCCCTCGTAGATCTGGGTGATCTTGGCGTCGCGCATCATCCGCTCGACCGGGTACTCGTTCACGTATCCGTAGCCACCGAGAACCTGGACGGCGTCGGTGGTCACCCTCATCGCCGCATCGCTGGCAACCAGCTTGGCCAGTGACGCGAAGTGGGTCACGTCGCGCGATCCCTCGTCGATCAACTGGGATGCCTGGTAGACCAGCGCGCGTGCCGCGGCGGTCTGGGTCTCCATGTCGGCAATCATGAACTGGATCGCCTGGAACTCCGCGATCGCCTGGCCGAACTGCTTGCGCTCCTTGGCGTAGGAAACCGCATAGTCGAGCGCGCCCTGGGCGATGCCGAGCGCCTGCGCGGCGACGCCGGGGCGCGAGCGGTCAAGCACCCGCATGGCGAGGGAGAACCCGCTGCCCTCGTCGCCGAGCCGGTTGGCGGCAGGGACGACCACCTCGTTGAAATGCAGCTCGGCGGTGTTGCTGCCGCGGATGCCGAGCTTGCCGTGAATCTCCGTCGCGGTGAACCCGGCGAGCTCCCGAGCGCTGTCGAGGACGAACGCGCTGACGCCGCCCGGTCCGGCTTTGGGATCGGTCTTGGCGAACACCACGATGGTGTCGGCGACGCCGCCGTCGGTGATCCAGATCTTGCTGCCGGTGATGACGTAGTCGTCGCCCTGGCGCCTGGCCCTGGTCTCCATCCCGCCCGGATCGCTGCCGGCGCCGGGCTCGGTGAGGGCATACGCGGCGAGCTTTCTGCCACTGGCGAGATCGGGGAGAAAGCGCTGTTTCTGCTCGGCGCTGCCGCCCAGCATGATCGGATAGCCACCGAGGGCTTGGACGGCGAGGATGAGCGCGCTGCTGGCGCAGGCTTTGGCCACCTCCTCGATGGCGACGTTGAGCGTGAGCGCACTGCCAGAGAGCCCGCCGTACTCCGGGGGGAAGGGCAGCGAGAAGATGTCGTGCGAGCGGAACAGGTCGACAACGTCCCAGGGGAACTCGGCGGTGGCGTCGATCTCCCGTGCGCGCGGGGCAATGCGCTCGCGCGCCAGCTCGCGCACCGACTGGCGGATCAGCAACTGTTCCTCGTTGAGGGCAAGGTCCACGCGGCGTGCTCCAGGGCCGCCCGTGAGCGGCGCGAACTCGACGCGGCCGATTATGCGCGGCGGGGCGCAGTGTCAGTGGCGGGGCCGCCGCCGCGTGGTGGCGCCGGGTCGCTCAGCAGGGCACGCGCGATCACCATTCGCTGTACTTGGTTGGTGCCCTCGTAGATCTGTGATGCCTTGGCATCGCGCAACCTCACCGCCGCCGGATGGTCGGCGCGCGCCGAGTCAGGTGCGCAGAGGTCCACTGCCGCGTGTGCCGCCGCAACGCAGGTGTCGGTTGCGTAGAGCTTGGCAATCGCAGCATCTCGTGTCATCGTGAGGTTGGCGTCAGCAAGGCGAGCGGCGTGGGCGGTCAGCAACCGCGAGGCGGTGGTACGCGCGTGTATGTCTGCCAGGAGCGTCTCGTCGGTCGCGGTCTGGGTCACCCGAGAGCAGGCAACGATGGTGTCGATGCATCCCTGCGCGATGCCGACAGCCTGGGCACTGATGCCGACGCGGCCGCTGTCAAGCGCCGCCATCGCAACTCCGAAACCGCTTCCTTCCTCTCCGAGTCGGTTGGCAGCGGCCACAGGGACTCCGTCGAGGACGACCTCGCCGGTCCACGAGCCGGCGAGTCCCATCTTGTGGAGTGGTGCTCCGAAGCGCAGGCCAGGGCTGTCGGCATCGACGATGAATGCGGTGATGCCGCGCGCGCCCGGTCCGGTGCGGGCCATGACCATGTACAGGCCTGCGGCCCCGCAGTTGGTGATGAATGCCTTGCTGCCCGTGAGACGGTACCCGTCACCGTCGCGCTCGGCTCGCGTCACCAGCGCCGCAGCATCGCTGCCGCTGTCCGGTTCGGTCAGCGCAAACGCGGTGGTGCACCGGCCGGACGCGAGGATCGGGAGGTAGCGCCGCCGCTGCTCAGGGTTGCCGAACAGGAGCAGCGGTTCGCTGCCGACGCTCAGGTGCACGTCGAGGATGACCGCGGTGCTGGCGCAGACCCGTGCCACCGCCTCGATGAAACGGGCGAGTTGGAGGTGACTCGCACCAGCGCCTCCGTACTGCGGTGGCACAAGAAGACCGGCGATGCCGCGCTCGCCGGCAACCCTGACCAGCTCGTCGGGAGCCGGCCCCTGGCCGGCGGCCATCGCCGCGGCCTGCGGGCGCACCACATCGCCGACGTAGGCGGCGGTGACCCGGTCGATCGACTCGTCGAGCGCGAAGGCCGGAGCCTCAACCGACACGGACGAGCGTCGCCTCGCCCTGGGCCATGCCGCTGCAGATGCCGGCAGCTCCGTAGCCTCCACCCCGCCGGCGCAGCTCGTACAGAAGGGTCATGAGGATGCGCGCCCCGGAGGCTCCGATTGGGTGGCCCACCGCGATCGCACCGCCATTGACGTTGACGCGGTCCGGATCCACCTCGAGCATGCGGATGCTGGTGATCGCCACGGCGGCGAACGCTTCGTTGATCTCGACAAGGTCGAGGCGCCCGGCATCGACCTCACCGTGCGTGCGTGCCAGCGCCTTCTCGACAGCCATGGCCGGAACTGTGGCGAGGTATGGATGATCGGCGGCCGATTCCGCGTATGTCACCCACGTGCCCAGCGGCACGAGCCCGGCGGCGCGGGCGCGCTCGGCGCTCATCATCAGGACCGCGCTGGCCCCATCGTTGATCCCCGGAGCGTTGCCGGCCGTGACGGTGCTGCGCGCGCCGAAGGCGCTCGGCAGCGAGGCGAGCTTCTCGAGCGTCGAATCCGGACGTGGCTGCTCGTCCTGGGTGATGGCGCCACCCCTCACGGGGACGGGCACGACCTCCTCCGCGAAGTGACCGGCGGCGAGCGCTGCAGCGTAGCGCCGCTGTGAGCGCAGCGCCCACGCATCCTGCTCCTCACGGGTCACGCCGAGCTCGGCCGCGACATCGCTGCCGTGCACACCCATCAGCACGCCGTCGGCGGGGCAGCAGAGCCCATCGCGGTAGATGCTGTCCACCACTGCCCGATCGCCGAGGCGCGCGCCGAACCGCTGGTCCTGGAGGAGGTAGGGCGCCCGCGACATGGCCTCCATGCCCCCGGCCACCACGACATCGGCCTCGCCGGCGCTGATCAGCAGCGCACCAAGGTTGACCGCCTTCAGCGCGCTGGCACACACCTTGTTGACGGTGAAGGACGAGACCGACGCCGGCAGCCCCGCCGCCAGGCCTGCCTGCCGGGAGGGCACCTGCCCCTGACCCGCGGCAAGAACGGTGCCCATGATCAACTGGTCGACGTCGCCACCGGCCGTGCCGGTGCGCTCGAGCACCTCGCGGATGACATGCGCGCCCAGGTCCGTAGCAGCGAGGCCGCAGAGGCCGCCGCCGAGCTTGCCAAACGGGGTCCGCGCCGCCGCGACGATGAGCACCTCGTTCATGGCTCCGATGCTACGCCGCCTGGCGCCGCACTGTTTCAGTCTCGGACGGGAAGAAGGTCCTCGAGGAGGTGGCGGGCGATGAGGATTCGCTGGACTTCGCTGGTCCCCTCGCCGATCTCGTTGACCTTGACGTCGCGGTAGTACCTGGCCACGGGGGACTCCTCCATGAAGCCGTAGCCACCATGGATCTGCACCGCCTGGGTGGCGCAGGCGGTGGCGACCTCCGAGGCGTGCAGCTTGGCCATCGACGCGTAGGGCGCCGCGCTCCCGCCGGCGTCGATCGCGGTGGCGGCGCGCCAGGTCATCAGGCGCGAGAGCTCGATCTGCGTGGCCATGTCGGCCAGCTTGAATTGGGTCGCCTGGAAGCGCGCGATCGGCTGGCCGAACTGGTGGCGCTGGGCGCTGTACGACAGGCAGGCATCGAGGCAGGCCTGAGCGACACCGACCGACAGGGCGGCAATGGCGACCCGACCGCCCTCCAGTATCTGCAGAAACTGGCGATAACCCCCCCCCTCGGCGCCGATCAGATTGGCGACGGGCACGTGACAGTCGTCGAAGAGCAGTTCCCTCGTGTCACTGGCGTGCCAGCCGAGCTTGCGGTACTTGGGCGCCTGCTCGTAGCCGGGCGCTCCGCGTTCGACCGCGATCGCACTGATCTGCCTGGTGCCATTCTCCTGGCCCGTGATTGCGGTGACCGTCACGCCGGCGCTGATGTCGGTGCCTGCGTTGGTGATGAATACCTTGCGGCCATTGATCACCCACTCATCGCCGCTGCGATCGGCGCGGGTCTGGGTGCCGCCGGCGTCCGAACCGGCCTCGGGCTCGGTGAGGCCGAACGCCCAGAGCTTCTCGCCGGAGAGCAGCGCAGGCAGCCAACGCTGCTTCTGCTCGGCAGTGCCGAAGCTGACGATCGGGCTGATGCCCAGCGATACCGCGGCCTCGAGCGTGATCGCGACCGACGCGTCGGCGCGCGCGATCTCCTCGAGGGCCAGGCAGTAGGAGAGAAAGTCGCCGCCCGCGCCACCGTCGCTCTCCGCAAACGGCAGCGCGAACAGGCCGAGCCGCGCCATGCCCGCCACCAGGTCGTACGGAAAGTCGCCGGAAACGTCGTATGCGGCCGCGCGTGGAACGATTTCGTCCTGGGCGAACGCCCGCACAGTGTTGCGGATCTGGCGCTGTTCGTCGCTGAGGTCGAAGTTCACGGCCGTGGCAACGGTAGCGCGCCGAGCCTGTCTGCCACCAGCCGCACCACATCCTCGATCGTGTCGGCGATCGCAGCTCCTGCCGCGGTCAACGCGTCGATCTTGCTCTGTGCGGTTCCGGTGTTCCCGCTGATGATCGCGCCCGCATGGCCCATGCGCTTACCGGGTGGCGCGGTCCGGCCACTGATGAACGCCACCACCGGCTTCTCGAAGCCGGACGAGCGGATGAACTCTGCTGCCTGCTCCTCGTCGCTGCCGCCGATCTCTCCGATCATCACCACGGCGCGGGTCTCGGGGTCGCGGCCGAACAGCGCGAGCACATCGATGAATGACATACCAAGGACGGGGTCACCACCGATGCCGACCGAGGTGGTCTGGCCCATCCCTCCCTGGCCCAGGCCCTGGATCACCTCGTACGTCAGCGTGCCGCTGCGGCCGACGATGCCGACCGGCCCAGAGGTGTTGATGTGGTTGGGGATGATGCCAACCTTGCACTGACCGGGTGTGACCAGTCCTGGGCAGTTGGGGCCGAGCAGGCGGCTGCCGGAGCGCTCGACGAACGCACGCGCGCGGATCATGTCGTGCACCGCGATCCCCTCGGTGATGCAGACGGTCAGCGGGATTCCGGATGCAGCCG
This sequence comes from Candidatus Dormiibacterota bacterium, assembly GCA_036561525.1. Lineage (GTDB taxonomy): Bacteria > Chloroflexota > Dormibacteria > Aeolococcales > Aeolococcaceae > Aeolococcus. The sequence goes on from DATBPD010000028.1 coordinate 5,931, forward strand.
ACTCCATGATCGCGTCCGCGGCGAAGGGCGGTGGGACGAAGATGCCGCTGACGTTGGCAGCGGTCGCGGCCACCGCTTGCGCGACGGTGTCGAAGATGGGCACACCGTTGGCGTCCTGGCCACCCTTGCCCGGCGACACGCCGGCGACCACGTTGGTTCCGTAGGCACGCATCTGCTCGGTGTGGAACGCGCCCTCACGCCCGGTGATCCCCTGGATCAGCACCCGGCTGGTGCCGTCGACCAGCACGCTCACGGCGCCTGCCCGGTCAGGGCGACGATCTTCTTGGCGGCCTCTGTGGCGCTCACCGCCGGGGTGATGCCCGCGTCGCTGAGCAACGCCCGCCCTTCCTCCTCGCGCGTGCCCGTCATGCGCACCACCAACGGCTTGGTGATCTTCAGCTCGTCGCGCGCCGCGATGACGCCGCGGGCAACCTCGTCACCTCGAGTGATGCCGCCGAAGATGTTGATGAACACGCCGCGCACCTTGGGATCGAGCAACACCATCTCCAGAGCGTTGCGCACCTTCTCCGCGCTTGCGCCGCCGCCCACGTCGAGGAAGTCGGCGGGCTCCCCGCCCTGCTGTTTGACGAGGTCGAGCGTGTTCATCACGAGGCCGGCCCCGTTGCCGATCACGCCGATGTCGCCGTTGAGATGCACGTAGGTGAGCCCGCGGCGTGCCGCCTCCACCTCGAAGGGGTCATCGCCCGTGCCGCCGTCGTCACCGGTGGCATCGCCGGCCAGTTCGCCGGCGAGGTCGGTGTGACGGTAGTGAGCGTTCTCGTCGATCTCCAGCTTGCCGTCGGCTGCCGTGAACCGGCCGTCCGGGGAGAGCACCAGTGGGTTGATCTCGCAGGTCAGCGCGTCGAGCCGCACGGTCAGCGAGTAGAGCTTCTGAGTGAGCCCGACCAGTTGCGCCGCTAGCTTGGCTGCGCCGTCCCGCAACTGCGGTGCATGACGGAGGGCGTCGAAAACCATCTGGCGGATTTCGAAAGGCTGCGGGCCCATGAATGGATCGGGCCACAAGGTGGCGATCTTCTCCGGCGCATCCTCGGCCACCTGTTCGATCTCCATGCCGCCTGCAGCCGAGAAGATGATCGCCATGCGCCGGCGGTCGCGGTCCAGCGTGACGCCGAGGTAGAGCTCACTGCCGATCGCGAGGGCCGTCTCGCACCACACGCTCCGGACGGGATAGCCGCGGATGTCCATGGCGAGGATGCGCGTCGCCTCACGCTCGGCCTCTGCGGGCGTGTCAACCACCGCGATGCCACCGGCCTTGCCGCGGCCGCCGATCGGCACCTGCGCCTTGATGGCGACCCGACCCAGCTCCGCGGCGGCGGCGGCGGCCTCCGACGGGGTTCGCGCCAGCCGACCATCGGGGATGGGGATGCCGGCCGCCGCGAACTGCTGCTTGGCCTGGTATTCAAGGAGTTTCAAAGGTGTCTGACCTCGTGCAGTGTGAGCAACGGCGGGTCAGTCTAGTCTCGCGATCCAGACACCCGGGGTGGACTCCGTCCGAAACGGGCCGCCGCTGGTAGGCTCGCGCCATGCCCGAGCCTGCGGCCCCCGAGGTGCCCGCCGCGACCGTGGCTGCGCCGGTTGTCATGGTCCGCCCCGCCGTCTCGGTCCGCACTCTGGTGGTGGCCGCATTGATCGTCATCGCCATCCTCGGGCTGCTGACGCTGGTGGCGTCGGTCGTCAGCCTCCTGCTGATCATCCTCGTGGCCATCGTTTTCGCCGAAGGCGTGCGGCCACTGGTCAATCGTCTCCACGGTGAGATGAGGCTACCCCGGCCGGCGGCGATCGCCGTCGTGTACGTCGGGCTGATCGCCGTGCTCGTCCTGCTGGTCACGCTGTTCGTACAACCCATCGTCGACGAAGCGAAGTCGCTGGCGCAGAACCTGCCCAGCTACCAATCGAGGATCCAATCGACGATCACGTCCTGGCAGCAGCAGCTCAATCTCGGTGGCACCGGGACCCCCAACGTCGGCAACGCTCTCGCCGGCAGCCTCGACACCGCCAAGAACATCCTGCTGACCATCGGCGGCTACATCGTCAGCGTGCTCGTCAACCTTGTGCTGGTGCTGGTGATCGGCTTCCTCTGGCTGGTCACCGCCGATCGACTCAAGGCGTTCGTCGTCGACCTGCTGCCGACTCACCACCAGGCGCTCGCCGCCGACGTGTTCCGCGAGATGGGGCTGCGCATGGGCGGATTCCTGCGGGCGACGGCCATCAACATGGTGGTCGTCGGGGTGCTGACCGGCGTGGCCACCACCGTGATCGGCCTGCCCAGCCCGGTCCTGCTGGGAATCTTCGCCGGCCTCACCGCGGCGATCCCGCTGGTCGGGCCGTTCCTCGGCATCGTCCCTCCGCTGCTGCTCGCCCTCACCATCGGCCCCGGCCACGCGGTGCTCGTGCTCGTCGTCCTCCTGATCATCCAGCTGCTCGACGCCAACCTGGTGGTTCCCATGGTCATGAACCGGGTGGTGTCGCTCCCAGCTCTCGCAGTGGTGATGTCGCTGCTCATCGGCGGTGCGCTCGAGGGACTCATCGGGGCGCTGCTCGCCGTCCCCGTGGCGTCCGCTCTGCAGGTCCTGCTGCTGCGCGTCGTCGTTCCCTATATCCACCATGTGCAGGGACGCAACACGGAGGCATTCGCGCGCGCCTATACGCCCCTGTCGCCCGCCCACGGTGCCGGTCCGAGCCAGGGCGGCCGGCGACAGCAACCCCGCTGACGGCATGACCGAGCCAGCCGCGCCGCGTCCGGCACGCCTGCAATCGGCAGTTGCGTTGCGTGCCCTGGCGACGGTGTTCGTCGTGGTCATCCACACCACGCACTGGCCGCCCAGTGCCTCACTGTTCGATGGCCTCGACACGCTCAGCCGCTTCGCGGTGCCCGCGTTCATGCTCCTCACCGGCGTGCTGCTCAGCTACCAGTACGGGGGCAGGCGGCTATCCACCAGCGACTTCCTGCGCCGCCGCTTCTCACGCAGCCTCGTCCCCTGGCTGGCATGGGCCCCGGTCTACGCGGTGTTCGGATGGTTCTTCAGCACCGACCCGCAGCACAGCGTCACTGGGGTCGTCAACTTCCTGATCTACGGCGCCGGCCATCTCTGGTTCCTGCTGCTCATCCCCCAGATGTACCTGGTCTACCTGGTGTGGCCGCGTCGCCACCTGTGGTGGTGGGCCGCCGGCGCGCTGGCATTGCAGACGGCCCTGTGCGTCTATCGCCTCTACGGTCCGATGCCGATCGGCGTCGACCAGCTCTTTCTCTGGCACGGCTTTCAGCTCCTCGCCTTCTGGATCGGCTACTTCGCGGTCGGCGTGGCCGCCGGCCGCACCCTGCTGGGTCGGGGCGAGCCGTCCCAGCTGCACTGGTTGCCGGTGGTCGGCGCCGCTGCGGTGGTGGCGATCAGCGGCTGGCTGATGATCGCGGTGAGCTATGGCGGCGCCCCGCACGGCGATTTCCAGGTCGGCACAGGGGCGTTCCTGCTGCCCCAGGAGCCGCTCTTCGTCCTGGCCATCGCCGTGCTGGTGTGGCTGGTGGGCGGCCCACTGCTGTCGGTCGGCGGACCGATGGCCCGCGGGATCGCCGTGCTGAGCGACAACTCGCTGGGCATCTACATTCTCCACCCGATCGTGGTGTTCGCCATCGGGCGGCAGATATCAGGGCTGCTCAACCCCGGGCTGCCGCTGTCGTTCGTCGGTTTCCTGGTGCTCACCCTGGGCGGCCTGGTGGCGGCAACGCTGGCGTCGCTGCTTCTGCGGGCAACACCCCTGGCCGTCAGCCTCGGGGTATCGCGGCGGCCGCCATCCCGACCGGGGGCAAGAGCCGCCTCGCCGCGTTCCGCGGCTGGATGAGGCGCGAGAGTTGCAGCGTCCGGCCCCGGTGAATCTGCTTCGCACAGCCGCGTGACACGTCGGCTACAGGGGCGGCGAACGCGGCCCCGGCGGCGCGTTCCTCGCCCACAGTCGTCGTGATGAGGGCTCTGGCCGCGCCTCGAACATCAGCGGTCAGGCTTCTGCGCACGGCTGCGCCGTCAGGCTGGTGGGGCTCGGTCCGCTTCGGAATCGTCTCCGTGCTCGCCTTTCGGGTGGCCGCCGAGGCGATGATCCTGGTCGGCCTGTACGGGACGTCCGCCCTGCGCACGATCATCGCGGACCCCGCCGCCATGGCACGCCCCTGGGACAAGTGGGACGCCCAGTGGCAGCTCGCCATCGCCCAGTCCGGCTTTCGCACCTGGGCGCAGATCGGCCAGGGGACCCACGTCCTCAGCAGCGCCGCCTTCCAGCCCCTTCTGCCCGGGGTCATGCACGTCACTGCGCTGGCCACAGGCAGCAGCGTCCTGGTGGCGGGACTGATGGTGGTGACGCTGGCGCTGGCGCTCGCCGCCATCGGGCTGCACAGGCTCGTCGAGATCGACTTCGGCGCCCGCGCCGCCGGTCTCTCGGTGGGTCTGCTGCTCATCTTCCCGGCCGCCGTCTTCCTCGGCGCCCCGTACGCCGAGCCGGTGGTGATCGCCGAGGTTGTCTGGGCCTTCCTGGCGATGCGCTCAGGCCGGCCGCTGCTGGCAGGGGTGCTGGTCGGGCTCGCCACGCTGACCAAGCTGTACGCGATCGTTCTCGTGGTCCCGCTTGCCGTCGAGGCTCTGGCGGTGTCCGCACCTGCGGCCAGGGCGCGGCTTCGGGTGCTCGCCAGGCTCGCGGTCGGCCCCGCGCTCGGCGCCACAGGGCTGGCGCTGTTCTACTGGATGGTCTTCGGGGATGCCCTGCGCTTCCTCGGAGCGCAGCAGGATTGGGTGGGCCGCCACTTCGCGGCGCCCTGGGTGGCCCTCGGGAACGCGATCAACCCCATGCCCACCCTGGGGATCAACGACGCTGCGAGCATTCTCGACATCGCGTGCGTCATCGTCCTGGTGGCGGCGACCGTGTACGCGTGGCGGCGGCTGCGGCGCTCCTACGCGGTGCTGCTCGTGGTGCAGCTGGCGGTATTCACCTCGACGACCTCCCTGGTCGGCACCTCGCGCTGGACCCTCGACGCCTTCCCCCTGTTCATCGCAGGCGGTGTGTTCGCTGCCGAGCGCCGCTGGGCGAAGCTGTCCCTGGTCGCGTTGTCGCTGCCCGCCGCCGGGGTCTTCGCCTGGATCTACTCGCACGGGGGCTGGGCGGGCTGACGCGGCGCTGACGGCCGGTTGCCGTGTTGCGTCGGCGCCAAGTTGTCACAGCCAGGAGATCGGCCGGTGCCTCCCGGCCGGGATAGGATCGCTCGCGTGACCGTCCTTGTGCCCTCCCAGGGCACCGACCGTCGGGAGTCGGAGCGGACGCGAAGAGGTGGCCGGCCGAGACTGGCACTTGGCATCCTCGCGGTGCTGGTGCTCTGCTTCGCGGCGTTCTCAGCCTCGCGCATGTTCCCACCGCAGTCCTACGGCCTCGCCGACGACTGGCGTGTCTTCTACGCGGCCGCGACCGTGGTCGGGCACGGCGGCAGCCCCTACGACCCGGCCCTCATCCATCCCGCCGAGCAGGCGGCCGATCACTACGCGGTCGTGCAGCCTTCGCTCGATGACTTCGCCAACCTGCCGGTCGTTGCCTGGCTGCTCCAGCCCCTGACCGCGTTGCCGTTCTGGGCGAGCTACGTGCTCGCGGCGGCCCTGGGGATGATCGCTGCCGCCATTGCACTGCTCGCCTGGCTGCGTCGCTGGGGCTGGCGCGGCTCCGCGCCGTGGGCGGTGCTCGCCATGCTGTCCTGGCCGGCGCTGCTCGGGGTCTACAGTGGCCAGTTCGACCTCCTCCTGCTTGCCCTGGCCATCTCCGCGATGGCCCTGTCCATGCGCCGCCACCCTGGTCTGGCGGGCGCGGTCTGCACCAGTGCGGCGCTGATCAAACCGCACATCCTCTGGCCGCTCCCGCTGCTGCTTGCGGTCTCTCAGCTCCCCGACCGCCGCGACGCAGCGCGATGCGCCGCAGCGGCGGTGGCGACGGCGACGGCAGTGATCGCCGGGGGCGAGATCCTCATGCCCGGGTCGACAGCGCGATTCCTTTCCCACCTCTTTGCTTTCGGCGGGCGGATCTCGTCAGTGCAGCCCGACCTCTCCGGGCTGCCCGGGATGTTCGCGCACCTCCCGGGCGGTGGTGTCGTTGCCGCCGCCGTGACAGCGCTCGGCGGTCTGGCCACCCTCGGGTTTGTGGGCTACTGGGCGCTGAACCGCACAGCCCTCGCCCTGGCGCCGGACACCCGCACCGCGCTCGGGGTATGCGCGGGCCTGGCGCTGTGGTTGGTGGCAACCCCGTATGCCCACCCCAACGACGACGTCCTGCTCTTCCCGATGCTCGCACTGGTCGTCGGCGCCGATGCGGTGCATCTACGCCAGCGCGACCTGGTGTGGGCACTCGCGGGCGCCGCTGCGCTGATCACCTCATTCGTGCTGTCGCCGGTTGCCGGCAGCGTGCTCACGCTGGCCGCCGCGGCCGCCCTGTGGCGCCGGTGGGACAGCATCGGCCGCGGCGGGGTCGCTGCTGCTGCGCTGGTCGCGATCGCCATCCTGCCCATGGCCTGGCCGTTCCATGTGTTGGTTGCGTCTCTGACGCCGTTGGCGGTGTTGCTCATCGCCGTCGCCGGGATGTCCCTGGTTCACCGCACGCTCCAACCCGCCAGCGCAGGCGACTTCACGTCGCCGAGGCTGACACCACTGTGGGGGGTGCCCGAGGGGGGAACCCCCCAGCTCGTTTAGAGGGGAATGTTCCCGTGCTTACGCGGCGGCAGGGTGACCTGCTTGCCCATGGTCATGTGCAGAGCCTTGATGAGGGCGGCACGAGTCTGCTTGGGCTCGATGACGTCGTCGATGTACCCGCGCTCGGCCGCGTAGTACGGGTTGGCGAACTGCTCGCGGTACTCGTTGATGAGCTCATTGGTGCGCGACACGGGGTCGTCGGAGGCGGCGATCTCGCGCTTGAAGATGATATTGACCGCCCCCTGCGGGCCCATCACCGCGATCTCCGCGGTCGGCCAGGCGACGTTGTAGTCGGCGCGGATGTGTTTGCTGCACATGACGTCGTAGGCGCCTCCGTAGGCCTTGCGGGTGATCACGGTCAGCTTCGGCACCGTCGCCTCGCAGTACGCGTACAGCAGCTTGGCGCCGTGGCGGATGATCCCGCCGTACTCCTGGTCGGTGCCCGGTAGGAATCCCGGCACGTCGACGAAGGTGACCAGGGGCACGTTGAACGCGTCACAGAAGCGCACGAAGCGCGCCGCCTTGATCGATGCCTCGATGTCGAGTGCCCCGGCCAGGACCCGCGGCTGATTGCCGACCACGCCGACGGAGTGCCCGTCGAGTCGGCCGAATCCGCAGATGATGTTCTGCGCGTGGTACGGCATGACCTCGAGGAACGCGCCGTCGTCGACTACGCGGCTGACCACGGCGCGCATGTCGTATGGCTGGTTGGGGTTGTCCGGGATGATCGATTGGAGCTCGGCATCGGCACGCAGCGGATCGTCGAGGGTGGCCTTGTAGGGTGGCTGCTCAGTGTTGTTGGCGGGCAGATAGCCGAGCACAGCCCGCATCTGGGTGATTGCCTCGTCCTCGGAATCGGCGTTGAAGTGCGCCACGCCGCTGCGCTGGTTGTGGACGTCGGATCCGCCGAGATCTTCGAATGTGACCCGCTCGCCGGTGGTCACCCTGATGACGTCGGGGCCGGTGATGAACATGTACCCCACCTTGCGCACCATGAAGATGAAGTCGGTCATCGCGGGTGAGTACACAGCCCCGCCCGTGCACGGTCCGACGATCAGCGACAGCTGGGGGATGACCCCGCTGGCCTTCACGTTCCGGTAGAAGATCTCGGCGTAACCGGCAAGCGAGACGACCCCCTCCTGGATGCGCGCCCCCCCGGAGTCATTGATGCCCACGCACGGGCACCCGCTGCGCACCGCCAGGTCCATGATCTTGGTGACCTTCTCGGCGAAGACCTCGCCCAGAGAGCCGCCGAAGACCGAGGCGTCGTGGCTGAAGACGAACACCTGGCGGCCGTCGACCGTTCCCCATCCCGTGACCACGCCGTCGCCGCGCACGCGCCGCTCCTCCATCCCGAAGTTGCTGGTGCGGTGGACCGCGAACACGTCGGTCTCGGTGAAGGAGCCCGGGTCGAGAAAGCGTTCCAGCCGCTCGCGAGCGGTCAGCTTGCCCTTGGGATGCTGGGTGCGCTCGGCGGCGCCACCGCGGTGCACGGCGTCGTAGCGCCGCTTGCGCAGGACGTTGATGGCGCGTTCGGTGGCCGAGCCGGGCTCACCCGCGCTGCCGTTCGAGGACGCGGCCGTGACCTCGGCGTCGCCCAACTGCTCGGGCGTCGGCTCCCTCCGCGTGGTTCGGGGCATGCTCGCAGGATAATCGGACAGCGGCGTGCGCGGCGGCGGTCATCGCCTACAAGAGCAGGCGGGGAAGGCCGCAGGATCCCCAGCCACCGAGATCGCTGTTCGTCTCTCCCGGCTCACGCCGATTCACGACACACCCTGCGCCGCAGGACGTACATTTGGCGGTCTCGTGGTAATGAGTCGTGTGCGCCGCAAGGTCCGCGCGTCCGTCGGCAAGTTCGCACCGGCGCGGACACGCGAGTCGTCGATCCTGGACCAGTACGTGGCCACGGCGCCGTCGCCGCAGAACGCGGTGAACATCTTCGCGGGTGAGTGGTCCTCGGCCCTGCCCGCACCGCTGCACGAGGTGACGGCAGGTTCCATTGGGCTGTTCGAGGACGTGCGGGTGGCTTGGGCCGTTGCGCGGTTGGGTGGAGTTGCCGGGCGGTCGGTGCTGGAGCTGGGGCCGCTGGAGGGTGGGCACACGTACCAGCTGTTGCGTGAAGGTGCGTCGGTGACCGCGATCGAAGCCCAGACCAGGGCATACCTGAAGTGCCTGATAGCCAAGGAACTGCTGTTCATGGCGGAGGCTCGGTTCCTGCTGGGCGACTTCATGCAGTACCTGCGCGCTGCACCGGAGCACGTGGACATCTGCTTCGCCAGCGGGGTTTTGTATCACATGCTCAGCCCGGTCGAGACGATCGCGCTGATGGGCGATGTGGCTGATCATCTGTTCTTGTGGACGCACGTCTACGACGGGGAGATCATCCGCGCCAGCGAACTGCTCAGCCCTCGCTTCAAGACTTCCGTGCCGGCCTCGTATGAGGGGTTCGAGCACACGTTGCACCGCTTCGACTACGCCGGAGCGTTGTCCGGCAAAGGGTTTTGCGGCGGCAGCGCTGTGTACAGCAACTGGTTGAGTCGGACGGACCTGTTCGCTGCTCTCGACCGGTTCGGATGGGAGGTTGGCGAGGTCGCGTTCGACACACCAGATCATCCTCACGGTCCGGCGCTCGCACTGGTCGCCTCCAGGAGGCGATAGCCAGCAGCCGAACGACCCCCGTCAGGCGCGTTTCAGGCTGGCACCCGCCGCTGCGGCGTCACCGCCGTCGTACGATGCCTGTGTGGACGTGCTGCTGAGCGCGCGGAGGGAGATGCGCTGCATCTTCACGCGCTCGGATCCGGAGATTCGCCGGGCCCGCTGGAGCACGGCGATCACCCTGTGCATGGCCGACATCTGCGGAGCTGCGATCACCTTCGCCATCGGGGTGCTGGCCTTCCCGACCAGCGCCGTCACTGACCGGGGTATCGCCATCCTCGCGGTCGCCACCGGTGGCTACCTGGTGCTGACGCTCACCCTGGGGACGATCACCGCATTGCGCATCGCGGCCGAGGCCGAGGGCGTGCTCACCTCGGAGGAGGAGGTGCCGCCCGCGAGACTGCAGTCGGTGCTGCGCAACCAATGGCGGCAGACCCGTTACACCGCGGGCTACTGGCTCGGCGGTGCAGTCATGGTCGGCTGTCTGCTTGGGTTGGTTCTCGAGGTTCAACCGTTCCTCGTCTTCCGTGGCGTGCTCACGGTGCTGCTCGGTGGGATGACCACCTGCGCGATCGCCTTCCTGCTCCTCGAGCGAGGCATGCGCCCCGTTGTGACGCGGCTGCGTGAGGTCCTCCCCGAGGTGAGCGCGTGCGCGCCCAGCGTGCGCAGCCGCCTGCTGCTCGCCTGGCTGCTCGGCTCGGGCATCCCGCTGGTCGGCATCGGCCTCGCCCTCATCGAGCAGCAGGGCACCGACCACACCCGGCTGTTGATCCTGCTTGGGGTGCTGACCGCAGCCGGCATCGTCGTCGGGGCGTACACAAGCATCCTGGCCGCCGGGTCGGTGGCCGATCCGCTGCGCGCGCTGCACCGCACCATGGAGCGCGTCGAGGCCGGGGACCTGTCAGCGACCGTGCCGATCGCCGACAGCGGGGAGATCGGCGATCTCCAGTTGCGTTTCAACCGCATGACCGCGGGGCTGCGCGAGCGCGAGCATCTCCGCGAGCTGTTCGGCCGCCACGTCGGCACCGATGTGGCCAGGTACGCGCTGGACAACACCGACCTCGGTGGTGAGCTGCGCGAGGTGTCGGTTCTCTTCATCGACATCAAGGGGTCGACCGCCCTTGCCGAACGGCTCTCTCCCGATCGCGTCGTGGCGATGCTCAACGACCTGTTCACCGCCGTGGTCGCCGCAGTCGAGGCAGAGGATGGCTGGGCCAACAAGTTCGAGGGTGACGCCGCGCTCTGCATCTTCGGTGCGCCGATCCCGCAGGCAGACCACGCGCGCCGGGCGCTCCGCGCGGCGCGACGGCTCAGCGGTGAGCTCGACCAGCTGGGCCGGCGCCATGCCGGGCTGGACGCCGGCATCGGTGTCGCCAGTGGCAACGTGGTGGCCGGGAACATCGGCAGCGCGCGCCGCTACGAATACACGGTCATCGGCGACCCGGTGAACGTCGCGGCTCGTCTCTGCGAGCTTGCCAAGGACAGCGCCGGCCGCCTGCTCGTCGACGCTGCCAGCGTGGAGGCCGCCGGCGATGACGAGAGAGCTCACTGGGAATCGCGCGGCGAGATCGAGCTGCGTGGCCGCGGGCGAACCGCGGCCGTCTATGCACCGGTCGCACCGGAGCGGAGCGCCGCCCCCGTCTCCTGAACCGATCGCACCGCGACCCCGCCCTCAGACGTCGCCTCCCGGCCGGTGCACGCCGAAGACATCGCGCAGACCGTTGCAGATCTCGCCGACGGTCGCCATCGACGCCAGCGCGTGCCGCAGCACCGGAAAGAGGTTCTCGGTTCCCTGCGCGGCGCGGCGCACGTCGTCGACGGCGCGGGTCACCGCTGCGGCGTCGCGGCGGGCACGGAGCGCGGCGAGCCGTTCCAGCTGGGCCGCTTCGAGCTCGGCCCCGATGCGCAGGATCGCGACATCCTCCTGCGAGGTCTCGGCGAAGCGGTTGACACCGACGATCACCCGGTCGCCGCTCTCCACGAGTTGCTGGTGGCGGTACGCCGAATCCTGGATCTCCCGCTGGTAGAAGCCCTCCTCGATGGCGCTGACCGCCCCGCCGCGCTCCTCCACCCGAGCCATCAGCGCGGTCGCTGCCTCGACGAGCTCGGCGGTCAGCTCCTCGACCAGGTAGGCGCCGCCGAGCGGATCGGCGACGGCCGCCGCCCCTGACTCGAAGCCGATCACCTGCTGCGTGCGCAGCGCGATCTCCGCCGCCTGCTGCGAGGGCAGCGCCAGCGCCTCGTCGTAGCTGTTGGTGTGCAGCGACTGTGTCCCGCCGAGGACAGCGGCCAGCGCCTGCAGGGACACGCGCACGACATTGTTGAGTGGTTGCTGGGCTGTCAGCGAGGCGCCGCTCGTCTGGGCGTGGAAGCGCAGCGACAGGCTGCGCGGGTCGCGGGCTCCAAAGCGCTCGCGCATCACCTCCGCCCAGATGGTGCGGGCCGCCCTGAACTTGGCGATCTCCTCGAAGAAGTCGTTGCTGACGTTGAAGAAGAAGCTCAGCCGCGGTGCGAAGGAGTCGACCGCAAGCCCAGCGTCAAGAGCCGCCTGGACGTAGGCGATGCCATTGGCCAGGGTGAAGGCGATCTCCTGCGGCGCCGTGGCCCCCGCCTCGCGAATGTGGTATCCGCTGATGCTGATCGTGTTCCAGCGGGGCAGCCGTTGCGCGCAGTACGCAAAGGTGTCGGTGACCAGGCGCATCGACGGGCGCGGCGGGAAGATGAACGTGCCGCGCGCGGCGTACTCCTTGAGGATGTCGTTCTGCACCGTGCCGCCCAGGCGTGCCGCGTCGATTCCCTTGCGTTCCGCGGCGAGCTCGTACATCAGCAACAGCAGGGCGGCCGGGGCGTTGATGGTCATCGACGTGGTGACCTCGTCCTGGGGGATGCCGCGCATCAGCATTTCCATGTCGTCGAGGGAGTCGATCGCCACCCCCACCTTGCCGACCTCGCCGCGAGCCATGGCGTCGTCGCTGTCGTAGCCCATCTGGGTGGGCAGGTCGAAGGCGCAGCTGAGCCCGGTCTGGCCGGCGGCGAGCAGGTACTGGAAGCGCTCGTTGGTCTGCTCGGCGCTGCCGTACCCCGCGTACTGACGCATCGTCCAGAGGCGCCCGCGATATCCGTCCGCCCGCACCCCGCGCGTGAACGGGTACTCGCCGGGAGGCGGCGCCGGTGGGCCGCCGGACGGCAGATACACCGCCTCGAGCGGCAGTCCGCTCTCCGTGCTGACCGACTCCGCGCCGGCGTCGGTCACGCGTGGCGACCGGCCGCGGCGGGGTCAGGCTGGCATAGCTCGGTGAGCACGCCGGCGGCGGCAGATGGATGCAGGAAGGCCACCAGCCGGCCACCCGCGCCACGGCGGGGACAGGCGTCGAGCGCTTGTAGGCCGAGCGCGGCGTAGCCGTCCAACGCCGCCTGGACGTCGTCGACGCCGTAGGCGACGTGGTGGAGCCCACCGCCGCGCTTCTCGAGGAAGGCGGCGATCTTCGAAGTGGGCCCAGTGGACCCGAGCAGCTCCACGCGCGACTCGCCAACCTCGAACATGACCGCTTCGATGCCATCTGACTCGACCACCTCGCGGTGGCTGGGGGCGCGACCCAGGAGCTGCTTGTACGCTGCCACAGCAGAGTCGATGTCACGTACGGCGATCCCGACGTGGTCGATCCGGCTCAGCATCGCCGCGAGTATAGGAACGACCGCGGAGCAGAGCGCTCACCAAGCCGTTGCACCGAGGCGATGGGCGGCCGGCGATTCGATGCTAGGTTCGAGCCACCATGTCGCTGCCGCGCTCGCCTGCCGCTGTGGTCGCCGCCGCCGCCGCCATTCTCCTGGCCGGCTACGCGGCGCTGTGGACCGGCGTATCACCAACCAACGTCAACCGTGCGGACTTCACGGCCTTCTACGTCGGTGGGACGCTGCTGCGTGAGGGATACGGCGCCGCCATCTACGACCGGTCCCTGCAGACGGACCTCCATTCGTCGCTGATCGCCCCGCAGCAGGGTGTCAACCTCCCCTTCGTCAATCCTCCGGTGGCTGCCGTGGTGATCGCCCCGATCACGCTGCTGCCCCTCGGCGCGGCCTACCGCGTCTGGGAGGCGATTCAGCTCCTCATGCTGGTCGCCGCGGTGCTGATCGCGGCGCGGTCTTCACCGTGGCCCGAGCGGTTGCGGCGGGGCGGGACGGTGGCCACCGTGCTCGCCGCACTCGCCGGGACGGGGACGCTGGCGCTCGGACTGCTTGGCCAGTGGGACGGGTTGAGCGCGCTCGGCCTTGCCGTCGCCTACGCACTCTGGCGACGTCACCGGTCTTTCAGCGGGGGTGCCGTGCTGGCGGGCTGCGTCCTGCTCGCCAAGCCGCACCTCGCTCTCGGCCTCGCCGCTCTGGTGCTGGCGTGGCGTGACCGCCGTCTGCTCGCAGGCGCCGCCTGTGCGGTGGCGGTCCTCGGCATGGTTTCGCTGGCCGCAGTAGGGCCGGCCGGGATCCACGGGTTCCTGGGGTCCGCCGGCGCCAACGCCGGCGCCGTGCCAATGGCCTCGATGCAGGGCTTCACCGGCCTGACCGGGTCGTGGCTCGGCGACAGCGCCGCGGCCACGCTGATCGCCGCAGTTTTCAGTGCCACCGCGCTGGCCGCGTGCGTGGCCCTCGGCCGCCGTCTCAGCCGCGATCGCGCGGCCCTGGAGCCGTGCCTGGCGCTGGCCACGGTCCTCTCACTGCTGGCGTCTCCTCACCTTCTCGCCCACGACCTGGTTCTGCTCGCGCCGATGCTGGTCGCCCTGATGGCGTGGGCGGCTCTGCGCGATCAAGCCGCCCCGTGGCCCGGGCCGCGCAGCCGAGCGGTGCTCGCCGGCTGGGTGGTGCTGTCGCTGACCGCCGCGCTCGACCTGGGCGCACAGGGGGTCGGGCCGCCGGGGCGGCTGGTGCCGCTGGCGCTTCTCGGCCTGGCCGGTCTGGTCACCTGGCAGCTGCGCCGGCCCGCGGGGGGACTGACGCCGGCGCCCGCCTGAGCAGCTAGCGCACCACCGCGAACGCCACTGCCCGCTGCCCCTGGTAGCTGTCCGAGGCGACCAGCCGCAGGTTGGGCAGGCGGCCGATGCAATCGGCATTCCACGGCACGCTCGCGCCGAGGATGTCATGCGACCCGACGAAGACCGCGCCCACCGGCTGGACAGCCTGCTCAGCCGCCGCCGGGTCGGTGCATGCGTTGGCGAGGGCCGTCACCAATGGGAGGCTGAGCGTGCCAAGCTCGGAGCCGTTGGGGACCAGAGGGGTGAGGTCGGTGAGCGCGGCAAGGTAGACGCCGGCATCCGACAGGCCATCGGTGAGAACCAGCGTGCCCGGCGCCAGCCTCGCGGACATCTGATGGAGCACGTTCACGTCCGCCTGGGTGGACAACGATCGGATCGCCACCTGCCGGGTGTACAGGTCGAACTCGGCGCGAACTCCAAGCCCGAGCATGACCATGATCAGCACGGCCAGCACCACCGCGACAGCATCCAGGCCCGATGCGCCAGGACCGAACCGAGCGCGCACCGCGGCCGGCAGGGCGACACGGCGGCACGCCACCACGCACGCAATCAGCACCACCAGCGCGGAGGCCGCCACCAGCAGGCGCCAGCTGGCCAGGTTGGTCAGCGCTTCAAAGGTTCCCATCGGGTAGATGAAGACGGGTGCGGTGTAGCCGAAGGCGCTCGACCACACGCGTTCGATCGGCCCGTGGGCGATGCCAACCAGGAGCGCGGCGATGCCCGCGCCGATCGCCAGCCGCGTCCAGAGCCGCCGCTCCGCAGCGATCGCCCGGATCAGCTTGAGCACGGCGAGGAAGCCGGCTCCGAGGATGAACGGGATGACCCAGTACTGAAGCCCGACGACACGGTCCGTCTCACCGTACGGAAACAGGTTGAACGACAGGTTGTTCACCTTGTGCCAGAAGAGTGAATCGGCAAGCAGAACCAGGAAGATGACGTGGGCGAGCAGCACCCACCACAGCCGGCGATAGACCAGCAGGATGGCCACGATGCCGATGCTGTACAGGGCGACGGCGAGAGGGCTTGTGAGGTCCGTTTGGGCGAGAACCTGCAGGAGCTGGTGAGGATGGAACGGCAGGGTGGCTGCCGACGGGACGGTGGTCGAGGGCTCGATGGGGTGTGCAGCCGGCGTATGCGGGAGACGCATCAGCCGGGTCACCACGGCAGCGCTCGCCAGCGTCGCCGCACAGGCGACCGCGATACGCAGCAGCGCTTGACGTGGTGAGGTCCGCAACACCGCCAGCGCCGCCCAGGCGATCAGGCCGCCGCCGACCAGGACAGTCGTGATCACCTCGAGACCGTGGAGCACCCAGATGGATGCCGCGAACGCGACCAGCAGCAGGGCGTGGTCGAGCACGTCTCGACCGCGTACCAGACGCAGCGTGGCTACGATGTACGGACTGACAAGGACGGAGTCGACGAGTTGGGGGAACCGCCCGAGAATGGCCTGGTCCGAGGGAAAGGCCAGGCCGGCGGCGAGCAGCGGCACCACCACCGCGAAGGCCACCGACCCGGTGGCTTCGAGGGCGAGCAGGGTGAGTCCCAGCGGCATCAGAACAAGGACGGCCGTGACGATCGGAGCCATCGACATGGCGGGATCGGGGCCGCCGATCCACGAGACCACGGCAGTCATGGCCTCGAACCCCGGCCGGATCCTGGCGAACGCGGTGTTCTGCAGGGGGATGGGAAACAGCGGAAGCACGTCGTGAGTGCGGGCAATGCTCGCGGCGACGGTGGCATGCACCCGGGGGTCCCAGTCGGGGGGGAGGACCTGGCCGTGGAGTGCCCAGGCGAAGGCGGCGGCTCCGGCGCAGCCGGCCACCAGGGCAGGGATCGGGATCCACCAGGGTGTGCCTGTCGCCGGCAGCGGGCCGGCCCACCGGCGTCGGGCGAACGCGGCGCCGACGAGCAGCAGCGTGGCGGGGATGACGGTCAGCGGCTCGAAGGGGACGTGCACAACGCGCATGCCCAGGCCAAGCACCCCGAAAAAACCGGCCGACAGGCCCGGGGACGCCGCCAGGCGCTCCCAGGCACGCCACCGCGGCGCCAGCAGCGTCGCCAGGGCGTACCCGGGGAGCAGCGCCGCGACCAGGATTCCGGGGATCGCCTTGGCGAGGTCGTGTAGTGGCAATGCGACTCCCTTCGGGTTGTCGAGCCATCGGCGGGAGGTGCGCGCTGGCGCTTCACCGCCGAACCGGTCCCGGGGACGCCGGCATTATGCCACCGCCATGGCTGTGTCTCAGCCGCCGGGATGATCCACTGCGAAGGCGGCTGACTCAGTCCCCTGCCACGCCTCGGCCGCGATCAGGCGCAGGCCGGGAAGCCGGGCGATGCAGGCCTCGCTCCAGGTGTTGGTGGCGCCGAGCAGGTGGTGCGCTCCGACGAAGACCGCCCCGACGCGGGTCAGGGCTTGCTCCGCGCTCGAGGGATCGGTGCACGCGTTGGCCAGCGCCGTGACCAGCGGTGCGCTCAGCGGGCCATTCTCGTACTGGCCGGGGACCAGCGGCGTCAGGTCGGTGACCCCCGCAATCCACTTGCCTGCGTCGACATCGGAGTCGGTGAGGACCAGGGTGCCCGGCCGCAGCACGGCGGACATCCTGTTCAACACCGTGAGGTCGGCGGGCGCGGTCAGCCCGCGCGTGGCAACTCCGCGCTGGTACACGGTGAGGTCGGCCGAGGCTCCAACGACCACGCACATGACCGCCACAGCGCCCAGCGCCCCCCAGCCGGCGGTTGCGCCCCCGCCGTGCTTCCCCACCAGCCGCCGGATCCGCCCTGGGCCGCCGAGGCCGGCGACCATCGCCAGCCACGCAAGGACCACCGCGATTGCCGCCACGACGATGGCGATGGTCCACGCCCACAGGCTCGCCAGCGCGTTGAACGTCCCGAGCGGGGGCAAGGCGATGGTGAGCCCGAAGAACCTGTTCCACACGCTGGCGACGGGTTGCTGGGTCAGAAGCACGGCGATCGCCAGCACTGCCGCCGCCAACGGCGCCGCCCGGCGCACCCTGGGCCGCTGCGACAGCTCGCGCATCACACGCCCGACGGCAAGGAGACCGGCCGCCAGGATGAGCGGGATCAGCCAGTACTGCACGCCGACGATGCGGTCGGGTTCTCCCCAGGGGCTGACCACGTGGTTCCAGAATCTGGCCAGCACGTGCCAGGAGAAGCTGTCGGCCATGGCGATCAGCAGCACGGCCTCCGAGACCAGGACCCAGAGCATCCGGCGCGTGACCACGATGGCGAGGACGCCGGCGGCGAGCAATGCCACCGCAACCGGGCTGGTGAGGTCGGTCTGGGTGATGAACTCGATGAGCTGCAGGGGGTGGGCCGGGGCGCTCGCCGCAGTGCTCAACGGCGCGAAGACCTCGGGATGGATCGGGGGCGGGGCGTGCGGGACCCGGGTGAGCTTGGTGACCAGCAGGGCGCCCGCCAGGGTCGCCAGCGCGCCGGCACCAACGCGCATCAACGCTGACCGTGGCGATGCGCGCACCGCGACCACCGCGGCCGCGATCAGCAACGAGCCGCCGACCACCGCTGCGGTGAGCGCCTCGAGCCCGTGGATCACCCAGATCGAGGCGGTGATCGTCCCCACCAGCAGGGCGTTGTCGGCAACCTGCGGTGTGCGCAGTAAACGCAGCGCGGCGATGACCAGGGGAACGACCAGCGTGGAATCGACCACCTGCGGGTAGCGCCCGAGAATCGCCTGGAATGCGGGAAAGGCCAGCCCGACGGCAAACAGTGGCGCGATGGCGGCCAGGGGGATGGACCCCGTCGCCTCCAGCGCCAGCAGGGTGATGCCGAGCGGCATCAGCACCAGCACCGCGGTGAGCAGCGGCGCCATCGACAGGGCCGGCGGCGGGCCGCCCACCCACGAGACCACCGCCGTCATCGCCTCGAATCCCGGCCGCGCCTTGGTCAGGAAGGTCCCTTCCAGCGGTATCTGCACCGCAGGCAGGACGTTGTGGGTGAGCGCGATGCCGTTGGCGGTGGTGGCGTGCACGGCCGGGTCCCAGTCGGGGGGGAGCACCTGCCCGTGCAGAGCCACCGCAAAAGCTGCGGCGCCGACCGCTCCTGCGATCAGCGCGGGAACCGGCAGCCATCGGGGTGCGTCATCCCTCGGGTTCGGGCCGGTGAGGTGGCGGCGGAAGAGCGCTGCCCCCGCAACCACGGCGATGGAGAGAAACACCGTGAGCGGCTCGAACGGCACGTGCACCACGCGCAGGCTGAGTCCGAGGACACCGAAGAACCCAGCGGACAGTCCGGGCGCGGCCGCCAGGCGCTCCCAGGCCCGCCATCGGGGGGCGATGAGCGTCGCCAGCGCCCATCCCGGAAGCAGCACCGCGATGAGAATGCCGGGGACTGCTTGGACGAGGTCGTGCAGTCGCAATACCGGGTCAGCGGCCGCGCAGCGTCGCCACGGCAAGCACCGTCCGGGCGATGATCAGCACATCGAGCGCCACCGACTGCCGCTTGATGTAGTAGAGGTCGTACGAGAGCTTCACCCTCGAGCCTTCGACCCCGCTTCCATAGCCGAAGTTCACCTGGGCCCACCCGGTCAGCCCGGGCCGAACCGAGAGCCGGGTGTTGTAGTAGGGGATGCTGGCGCGCAGCTCCTCGACGTAGCGTGGCTGTTCGGGACGCGGTCCGACCACGCTCATCTCGCCGCGCAGGATGTTCCATGCCTGGGGTAGCTCGTCGATGTGCAGGCGGCGGAACACGGACCCGACTCGGGTGATCCGCCGATCGTTGGTCTCGGTCCAGCTGAGGTCGTCCTCCGGGAGCACGCGCATGCTGCGCAACTTGAGGATCTCGAAGGGGCGGCCGTACTGGCCGACGCGCAGCTGGCGATGGAACACGGGGCCGCGGTCCTGCAGCTTGGTGGCCACCCAGGCCACGGGGAGCACGACGGCCAGGAGCACCACCCCGATGAGGCCGGCGGTGATGTCGACGATCCGCTTGAACAGCGCGTAGAGCCGCGAAGTCTGGCTGCGCTGGTGCAGGGAGAGCAGCCAGCTCTGCCTGAGCCTGTCGACGAGGAGGCGACCGGTCAACTCCTCGTAGAGGTCGGCGAGCGAGCGCACCACCATCCCCTGGTCGTAGCAGTCGACGAGGCTGGCGAAGAGAGGCTCAGGCATGTCCTCGTGGGCGCCGAGGACAACCACATCGGCCATGTGGCGCTTGGCGGCCAGCGCCAGGCGGCCTCCCGCGTCCGGCTCATCGGGGTCGACGGTTCCGACCGTCTGGTACAGGCCGGCCATCGACGCGTCGACCTCGGGCCAGACGCTCGCCAACGTCTGGCTGTCGGCAACAAGCAGGATCCGCCCGGCAAAGATGGCCCGGGCGAACACCCGGCGATAGAGCAGCCGCCAACAGAGCACCGCGAAGCTGGCGACGGGCAGCCAGATGAGGATCGTCGGCCGGGTGACCCCATAGGGCACCACGAAGAACACCGCGAGCAGCACGACGGTCGAGACCGCAACGGTCGTCGCCACCGCGCGGAAGATGCCGCGGACGCTCACCGCTGCGCGCAGGTCGTAGGCATCGACCATCAGCGCCACGCCGAGCCAGCTGCCCGTGACGGTGCCCACCCCGCTCCACGGGAGGGAAAGGCCGGCGCGCTGGATTGGGCCTGAATGGAGGTTGAACGCGGCGACCAGCGCAGCGGCGACGAGGAGCGCGTCGCCGGCGGCGATGAGCAGCTTGCGCTCAGAGACAAGGATGCCCCGACGCCGGGCCCCGACGGCTGCGACCGCAGCCTCCTCGGCCATCATCGAGGCTAGGGTAGCCTGCCGGGAGGAATTGGGGGTGGTCAGCCCGCAGCGGTGTGCTCGAGCATGGAGCGCAGAATCGAATCGAGCTTGTGGGTGGGGCTCCAGCCGATC
Source organism: Candidatus Dormiibacterota bacterium (assembly GCA_036561525.1). GTDB lineage: Bacteria > Chloroflexota > Dormibacteria > Aeolococcales > Aeolococcaceae > Aeolococcus. The sequence continues at coordinate 26,223 of DATBPD010000028.1, forward strand.
AGGGACTTGATCTTTGCGGTGTCGGGGACGCGACGAAGCATGTCCTCGAATCCGCTGCTGTACACCTGCTCGTAGGGAATGTGCACCACCTGGCTGGCCGACCCGGTGACGTCGATCACCCGCCGGGCGAGCTCGTTGATGCTGACCTCCTCCGTGCTGCCGATGTTGAACACGTCACGCTGTGCGCGCGGCTCCTCGAGGAGGCCGATCACCGCTCGGACAACGTCGGTCACGTGGCAGAAGCAGCGCGTCTGGGTTCCGTCGCCGAAGACGGTCAGCGGATCGCCGGCGAGCGCCTGCTCGATCATTCGCGGAATCACCATGCCGTATGAGGGCGACTGCCGCGGACCGACTGTGTTGAAGAAGCGGGCGATCACGGTGGTCAGCCCCTTCTCGCGCGAGTACGCCATCGCCAGGTGCTCGTCGATGGCCTTCGACAGTGAGTATCCCCAGCGGCTCTTGCTGGGGGTGCCGACGACACAGTCGGATGCCTCGTGCAGAGGCACGTCGGTGTTCTTGCCGTAGACCTCACTTGACGAGGCGATGAAGACGGCGCGACGGTAACGATGCGCGGCCTCGATGACGTGCTCCGTGCCACGGATGTTGGTGACCAGCGAACGCAGCGGCTGCTCGACGACGAGCTTGACGCCGACGGCCGCGGCCAGGTGGAGCACGGTGTCGCACTCTTCGACCAGCTCGTCGAGGAGCTGGGTGTCGAGAACCGAGCCGAGGACCAGCCGGTAGCTGCCGTCGGACTGCAGCGACTCGACGTTGGCGGCACTGCCGGTGGAGAGATTGTCGAGCGCGACGACCTCGTGGCCGCGCTCCAGCAGCGCTTCGCTGAGGTGGCTGCCGATGAAGCCCGCCCCGCCGGTGACCAGGTAGCGGTGTCGCGGGGACGCGACAGGGGCGTCTCCTGACATTGAGTGCGGATGATATTGGATCGGCGTGGCGCGCCGAGGATGCGATCATCCTCAACGTGAAAAGCAAGGCGGGCCGCGCCCGCACCGAGGGTGATGTCACGGCCCTCGACCCGTTCGTCAGCGTGGTGATCCCGGTGTACAACGAGGAGCAGCACATCGCGTCCTGCCTGGCGTCGGTCCTCGACCAGGATTACCCGTCCGACCGGTACGAGGTCATCGTCGCCGACGGCGGCTCCGTGGATCGAACCCGCGACGTCGTCAACGGGATCGCCGCGCGACACGCCAACGTCCGCCTCATCGACAACCCTGGGCGCACCCAGGCGGCAGGGCTCAACCGCGCCATCGCGGTCAGCAGGGGTGAGTTCATCGCGCGTCAGGACGGCCACGCGGAGTGGACACGGCATCACCTGCGCCGCTCGGTCGAGCTGCTCGTCGACAGTGGTGCCGACAACGTCGGTGGCCGTGCTGACGGCATCGGGCAGGGCACCATCGGCAGCGCCATCGCCTGCGCGATGCGATCCCCATTCGGTGTCGGTGCGGCGCGCTTTCGCTATTCGCAGCGGCTCGAAGAGGTGCCGACGGTTTTTCCCGGGACATTCCGCCGGCAGGCATTCGAGCGGGTGGGCCTGTTCGACGAGGCGTATCCGCCGCACGAGGACTACGAGCTCAATCACCGCATCAGGTCCAGCGGCGGCCAGGTGCTGTTCAGCCCCGACATCCCGACCCGCTACCACGTCCGAAGCTCGACGACCGCCCTGGCGCGACAGTACTTTCGCTACGGGCGAGCCAAGGTGCGGGTGGCGCGCCACAGCCCTGGCGTCATCCGCCCCTACCACCTCGCCGCGCCCGCCCTGGTCGCCGCAGTGCCGCTGCTCAGCGCGCTGGCGTTGTCGAAGCGGCGCCGGCGGCTTGCCGTCGCCGCCGCCGCCCTCTACGGGGCCGCCTGCGTCGCCGCCGGTCTGCGCGGGAGCCACGGCGAGCCGGCCGCGGTCCGACTCGCGGTGCCGCCGATGTTCGTGGTGCTGCATGGAGCCTGGGGCGCGGGGTTCTGGGCGGGGGTAGTGGAGGCCGCCCGCCGGACGCCCGTGGGTGGGGGATCGCCGCCATCTCTACCGGCGACTCCCCGCGGAGCCGCAGCCGCCTCCTGAGGCGACCGGGCTACCATCCGGCCGTGTCAGACAACCCCGTCCGTGACATCCACGACGCAGTCGCTCGCAATGCGGACCCGGTGGTGGCGAGCACCCGGCCGGCCACCACCGCGGCGCTGGAGATGCGGAGGATGGTGGCGGACGTGATCGCCAAGCTGCGGCCTGGCGGCGCGAGCGTGATCGAGCTGGGCTGTGGCACCGGGGTGCTGGGGATGCCCATCGCCCGGCGGGCATCGAGGTACGTGGGGGTGGACATCTCACCGCGCGCGGTGGAGGTGTTGCGGGAGCGGCTGCCGGGGTCGACGATCCGCTGCGCTGACGTGACCCACGACGATCTCAGTGACCTCGGGACGTTCGACCGTCTGCTGGTCTACGCCGCGCTCCACTACGTGGTCAGCGAGGCAGACGGCGAGCGTTTCGTGCGCGGGGCTTTGGCGATGCTCGCTCCGGGCGGACGAGCGCTGTTTGGCAACCTGCCGATGCCAGCCGGCGACCTGCCTCACTCCACATGGCAACGCGCCGTCCGGCGAGCATGGACCGGGGGCCGGCGCGTGCTCCGCGGCCTTCACCGGCAGCCGATGCGGCCCAATCCACTGAGCATGCCCGCGGGCTACTGCCTTCCGCTGTCCCGTGCGCTCATCGAGTCATGGCTGCACGGTGTCCCCGGGGTGCGCTGGCAGTGGCTCGCGCCCGGGCTGGGCGTTCCGCTGGCGCGCACCCGGGCGGACCTGCTGGTGTTCCGCAAGGGATGAGACTGCAGGGCCACACAGTCGATCGCCTGCGTGAGTGGTCGTACGCGCATCCGAAGGCCAAGATGCTGCTCCGTGAAGGCTGGGGGGTGAGCCGCGAGGTGGCGCGGTTCGCTCACCTGCCGGCCCCGTTCGAGCCGGTCGAGCTCAAGGATCTCCGACGCCTGCGCGACACCCCTGCGCCGGCGGCCGACGGCGCGACGGGGCGCCTGCTGATCCTCTCGACCCGTGGCTGGTCGACCCACATCGTGACCGAGACCACCATCGCGCATGCGGCCCGCCGCCGCGGCTGGAGCGTCAGCCTGGCGACGTGTGGCGGCAGGCTGCCGGTCTGCGACGTCGCCCCGGTCCACACCGCACCCCCGATGCCCTGCCACTCATGCGCCGGCTACGCGGTCGATGCCATCGAGGCGGCCGGCTTTCACCCGATCATGGTTCGATCGCTGGTGGACATCCGTGCGTCGTCGGCCCGCGCACGACGCCACATCGAGGACCTTCGCTCCGTTGCGGCCTGCGAGGCGCACACCGTCGAGGGCTTCGCGGTCGGGCGGTTCGTCAAGACCTCGGTGGCCTGGTTCCTTTCTCGCGGCACGCTCCTCGACGACGCGGAGACGGTGGCCACGTACCGCAAATTCCTGGTGAGTGGGATGGTGCTGCGTGAGGCATTCCTGCGGCTGCTCGACGAGGTGGCCCCGGATCGGATCCTGGTGCTCAACGGCGCATTCTTCCCTGAGCGCATCCTCTCGGAGCTGGCCACCCAGCGAGCGATTCCCGTGACCCGCTACGAGAAGGGCTTCCTCACCAACACGGTCCTGGCAGGTCGCTGGCGGCCCGGCGCGGACGATCTCGATCCCGGCGAGGATGCCTGGCGAGAGGCTGCGACGACGCCGCTGCGGCCGGACGAGGCCAGCGCCGTCGACGCATATCTCGACGAGCGGATGCGCGGTGGGCGCACCCTGGACAACTTCTGGTTGAACAGCATCGCCGACCGGCGCGGCATCCGTCAGCAGCTGGGACTGCGCGAAGGGCGCCCCACCGTGGCCGCGTTCCTCAACATCCTCTGGGACAGCGCCATCCAGGACAAGGACACCGCCTTTGCGTCGATGGGCGACTGGCTCGTCGAGGTGATCCAGTGGGCGCAAACACATCCGGCTGTCGACGTCGTCGTGCGCCTGCACCCCGCTGAGGTCAAGCTGGCCAACCACCTGTCGCGCGAACCGATGGCCGACCATATCGCTGCGCGGTTCGCGCAGCTTCCGGACAACGTCCACGTCGTCGGTGCGCAGAGCAGCATCAGCTCGTACCCCCTGATGGAAATGGCGGCTGTTGGCCTTGTGTACACATCGACGGTCGGGCTGGAAATGGCGGCACGAGGCATCCCTGTGGTGTGTGCCGCCGCCACCCATTACGGCCGTCGCGGTTTCACCGTCGACCCGCCGACTACGGCGGAGTATTGGGCGGAGGTGGAGCGCCTGGTCGACCGACCGCCGGCCGCGGCCGAACGCGAGCGGATGCAGGGGCTGGCGCGTCGATACGCCCATCTCTTTTTCTTCCGCTACCACCAGTTCCTGGATGTGGTCGACGAGGAGGGCAGGAGCCGTCCCCGCGTGACGGTGGCGTCGGCCGAGGACCTTGCGCCGGGCCGCCACCCGGCCCTCGATCGCCTGATGGAGGGCATCCTCGACGGGGACGGCCCGGTGATCACTCCAGCCGCCCACAGTTGACGGTGGAGGTCATCGACGCCGGCGAGATCGGCGACGCGAGTTGGGATGAGCTGTGCACCGACGCGGTCGGAGCCTGGTTCTGGCACACCTCGCGCTGGCGCGCCTACACGGTGGCGTACCGCCCGACGCTCGAGAGCCAGAGCCTGGCGTTCGTGGTGGTCGACGCGGGGCGTCCGGTGGCCTTGGTCCCGTTGATGGTGGAGAAGCTGGACGGGGAGGGAGGCCAGCGCTTCTCCTTCGGCGGCGACGCGTGCTGGTCGCCGGTGCTGGTGGCGGGAACGGAGCCGAGCCGAGCGAGGGTCGCGTTGCGCGAGGCCCTGCAGCACGTCGACGACCTCGCCGCTGATCACGACGTGGACTCCGTCGCGCTGCGGCTGAGCCCACTCGGCACCGGCTTCGATGACCACCTCTCCGAGTTCCTCGTGGCCACGACGCGAGCGGGCTACGCCGACGTGAGCCTCTGCTCTCAGGTCATCGATCTCGACGATCGGCCGGAGGGGCTGAGGGTCGCGATGTCGAAGGGGCACCGCGCTGACATCACCCGGGGGCGGCGCACCCTCGAGACCGCCGTGGTCACCGGCTCAGACGCAGCGGCTGACTTCTCCGCCTATCGCGCAATGCACGCGCTCGCCGCCGGCCGGGTGACGCGTCCGCCGGCGACGTTCGACCTGATGGAGACGTGGCTGGCCACAGGAGGGGCCGCCCTGGCCAGGGCCACCAAGGACGGCGAGCCTGTGGGCTTCAGCTATCTCCTCCTCCATGGCGCCGGTGCGTACTACGCGTCGGCCGCGAACCATCCCGACCATGGTCAGGATCCCATCGGCCACGTGCTGCACGCCGCCGCCATCGACTGGCTGCGCGAGCGCGGGATCCGTCGCTACGAAGTCGGCTTGCAGCAGTTCGGGCCTCTCCCCCATGACGCGCCATCGGCGAAGGATCTGGGGATCTCCCGCTTCAAACGCGGGTTCGGCGGCCGGACGGTGCCGCTGCCGGTGCGTGAGAAGTGGTACTCGGCGGACGCGTATCTGCGCACGGTGACCGCGCGGAACGGCCGGTACGCGAGCACTCGTTGGGGCGCGCCAGGCGGTTAAGATCCAACTCACATGACCACGCCTGCCCGGACGCTGGTGGTCCGCCGCCGGTGAGTGCGCGCGTCTACGGCAACGCGGAGTTCCGCATCGGCGACCGCCCAGTCGGTCCGGGACACCCCTGCTATGTGATCGCCGAGGCCGGCTCGAATCACAACCGCGACCTCCCCACCGCGCTGCGCCTGATCGAGGTCGCAGTGGAAGCGGGTGCGGATGCTGTCAAGTTCCAAACGTACACCGCCGAGGGCTTGTACTCACGGCACACACCTGACATGAGCTACCTCAAGGACAAAGGTCTGGTTGGCGACCGTGAATCGGTGTGGGAACTGATCAAACGAGTGGAGATTCCCTGGGAGTGGCACGCGGAGCTTGCGCAGCACGCCATTGACCTGGGCCTCGCCTTCCTGTCGACTCCCTTCGAAGAGGCGGCGGTGGACCTGCTCCAGGAGGTCGGTGTCCCCGCATTCAAAATCGCCTCATACGAGGTGAACCACCTTCCGCTGATCCGGTACGCGGCGCAGACCGGCAAGCCGCTGCTCATCTCCACGGGGATGGCGTCGCTCGGTGATATCGAACGTGCGCTCGATACCGCTG
>DATBPD010000029.1:0-7572 GCA_036561525.1 Candidatus Dormiibacterota bacterium
ACGAGGAGCTCGAGCGCGCGATCGATGTCGCGCAGGCGGGCTTCGTGCGGGACCTGCCATGGGGCCTCGAGACCCGAGTCGGCGAGCAGGGCTACACGCTGTCCGGCGGCCAGCGGCAGCGTCTCGCGCTCGCGAGGGCGGTGCTCGGCCGGCCGCAGGTGCTCGTGCTCGACGACCCCCTCTCCTCGGTGGACGTCCATACCGAGGCGCTCATCGAGTCATCTCTCGCGACGGTGCTCGAGGGCGTGACGGCGCTGCTGGTGGTGCACAGGCCATCGACGCTTGCCCTGGCCGATCGCGTGGCGCTGCTCGACGGCGGCACCATCGTCGCCACCGGCACCCACACCGAGCTGATGCGCTCCAACGATCTGTACCGAGCGCTGCTGTCGCAGGAGTACGAGATGGAACCCGCGGTGGCCGGATCGTGAGCGCCGTCGCACCCGCCGACAGGTGGCGGGGTGTTGCTGCGGAGGAGGTGGACGAGTTCTCGGCCACGGTGGCCGGGTTGCTCCGGAAGCGCAGCCGCGCCCTGCTCGCGACCCTCGCGCGACCGTACAAGAAAGAGCTTGCGCTGGCCGGGCTGCTGATTCTCATCCGTTCGGCTGCGTTTCTCGCGATCCCTTACCTGGTCGGCCTCGGCATCGACCGCGGGATCCTCGCGGGCAAGAACGGCAACCTCACGACCCTCGTCCTCATCGTCGCGGCACTCCTGGGCGCGCTCACGCTGAACGCCGTCGCCAACTATGCGTTCATGCGCCTGTCGGGCCGCGTGGGGGCGGACATCCTTTTCGACCTGCGCCGGTTGCTCTTCAGTCACGTGCAGGAGCTGTCGCTCTCCTTCTTCGAGCGCTACACGTCGGGGCGCATCATCTCGAGGCTCACCTCGGACATCGACGCGCTCAACGAGCTACTCGCGACGGGCCTGACCTCGGTCCTCACCTCGCTGATCTCGGTGGTCGGAATCACCGTGATCCTGCTGCACCTCGACGCCCGGCTCGGCGTCGTCACGCTGGTGGTGATGCCGCTGGTGCTCGGCCTGACCGCCTGGTTCCGCCATAACTCGGGCCGTTCGTACCGAGCGGTGCGGCGGGCGATCGTGCTGGTGATCGTGCATTACGTCGAGTCGCTCGGCGGCATTCGCGCGGTCCACGCGTTTCGGCGCGAGCCGCGCAACCAGGAGATCTTCGAGGACGTCAACGGGCGCTACCGCGACGCCAACATCTGGTCGAACCGGCTCGCCTCGACGTTTGGGCCGGGGATCATCCTGCTCGGCCGGCTGACCACGATGTCGGTGCTCGTGTTCGGCGGGTTTCTCGTCGTGCAGGGTCAGCTGACCCTGGGCGTGCTTACCGCCTTCGTCCTTTATCTGAGGCAGTTCTTCGAGCCGATGCAGGACCTCTCACAGTTCTACAACACGTTCCAGGCGGCCGGGGCGGCGCTTGAGAAGCTCGCAGGCGTGATGGAGGAGACGGCCACCGTGCCGGAGCCACGGGCACCGGTGCGGCTGGGCGAGGTGAAGGGCGCGGTGGGTTTCGAGGACGTGACCTTTGCGTATCGAGACAGGGACGTGCTGCACGACATCGAGCTTCAGATCCCCGCCGGCCAGATCATCGCGCTTGTCGGGGAGACGGGGGCCGGGAAAACGACCATGGCTCGGCTCATCGCCCGCTTCTATGACCCGAGCGTGGGGCGGGTGACGTTGGATGGCATCGACTTGCGGTCGATCGCCACGCCCGATCTGCGCCGTGCCGTCGCCGTCGTCACCCAGGAGAGCTTCCTGTTCTCGGGCACTGTGGGTGACAACCTGCTGTTCGGGCGTCCCGAGGCGACCAGGGAGGAGATGATCGCAGCGGCGCGAGCGATCGGCGCCGACGAGTTCATCTCTGCGCTGCCCAACGGTTACGAGACGGATGTGAGGAGGCGGGGGGTGCGGCTGTCCTCGGGGCAGCGGCAGCTCGTCGCTTTTGCGCGGGCGTTCTTGGCGGATCCGCGCGTGCTGATCCTGGATGAGGCCACCTCGTCGCTCGACCTGCCGTCGGAGAGGTTGGTGCAGCACGCGCTGCGGACGCTGTTGCGCGGGCGCACCGCGATGATCATCGCCCACCGCCTGTCGACCGTCGACATCGCGGACCGGGTGCTGGTCATCGACGACGGGCGGGTGGTGCAGGATGGGCGGCCATCAGAGCTCAGGCAGGAGATTGGCCATTACGGGTCGCTGCATAAGGCCTGGGTGGAGTCTCTCGCCTAGGCCCCAGGCCCGCTCTCAATGCCATACTGCGGCCGATGGTTTTGCGCACCGATCCTTTGCGTGTCGCCGTATACGCATTCGCGCTTGCCTTCGTCCTGATGCTCGCCGCTTATGGGTTCGCCGCCATCGAGTCTCGGCCGACGGCTGGTGGCCTCGTTTCCGCTCTTGCCGCCATCGCGATTGCCGGTTGTGGCCTGCTGTATGCTTGGCGGCCTGCTGCCGGCGGCATCGCCGATTAGCCGGTAAGAGACCACTCTCACCAACCACGGAGTGCCGATGGACTCCCTCCACGCGATTGGCTTCTACGTGTCCGCCGCCGTCTCGGCGGCCGGTGGGCTCTCTGTAGCATTCCTGCCCGACCGCGTACGCCGCGGCATGGCCCTGGGCGCGGTTGCGATCGGGGTGGCCGGGCTGTATCTCTCGCTGTCGGCCGGTTTCGCCGCCCTCGTCGCGCTTGCATGCTATGGCGGCTGCGCCGCGCTGCTGGCCGGACCGACCTACAGGGCTGTCGAAAGCGTCACCGCCGGCGTCTGGCGGCAGCTCGGAGCGGTCGGTGCGGCGGCCCTGCTCGTCGCGCTGGCCTACGCCGCCTACTTCGGTGATTTCGCCGGCAACAAATACTTCGGCGGTGACTTTGGCAGCGCGGCACTCGGCAGGCGGCTGTTCGCGCACGATGCGCTCGCCACCGAGGCGGTTGCGGCGCTGGTGGTGGTGGCCCTGGTCGGCGCCGGCATCGCCTGGCGGACGAGGGATCGCAGCCGGTGACCCCCGGACTGGCCGCCGTCCTGTTTGTCGCCGTCGCGTTGGTGGCGATCGGCGCATTCATCGTGACGTGGCGCCGTGACCTCACCGTGGCGCTGGCCGGCATCCCGCTGATGTTTGGCGGTGCAGGCGCAGCCTTCGTCGGCGTCTCGCGATTTGCCGCCGCCCCCGCCCGAGGCGGGCAGCTGTTGGGGCAGGAGGTCGCGATGCTGTTATCGGTCGCTGCCCTTGCTGCTGTCGTCATGGGCGTCGGGCTCGCCGGTCGGGAGGGGCGCCGCTGAGCTCGCTCATCGCGCTATCCGCCCTCACCGCGGCTTCAGGCGCCGCATCCGGTCCACGCACATTCAGCTTCGACCCGTTCAAAACCCTTGGCTGGGCCGTGCCGTTCCTGATGCTGACCCCGCTGGCGATGTTCGTGTTCGCAATCTCGGGCGTGCGGACCCGGCGGTCGGCCGGCAACCTCGCGATGTTCGGAGCCCTGGTCACGCTGGCGCTGACGCTTTTGATCGGATGGGGCCTCGCCAAGACGAGCGCGCCGTACAGCGTGACCTACCCGTACATCAACCTGCCCGTCGCCTTCTCAGGCCCGGTCAACTTCCAGGGGTTCGGCATCGACATCGTGCTTCGAGTCGACCATCTGACTGTCGCAGCGCTGTTGGTGGTGGAGCTTTGCGTTATCGGTGCGCTTGGCTGGCATCGATATATGGGACGCGTCGAGCCAGGCGCCGCCCGCTTTCATGCGCTCGTCAGCCTCCTGCTTTTTGCGTGCATCGGCGTGCTGCTCACCACCGACCTTGCGGGACTCCTTGCGTTCTGGGGACTGGCCGGCGTCGCGACCTATCTGCTGCTAGCTCATCGCTGGAGCGTCGACGGGGCCGCAAGGAGCACGCGCATCGCCCTGGCGCTGCCCTTTGCCACCGACCTCGTCCTTCTACTTGGCGTGTCGGTCGTCTACTCGCGTTTCGGGCTGCTCAACCTGACGACTCTCCTGCCGGTTCTCAGCACTACGCCGGGGGCGACGGTCAAGGCGCTTGCCATCGCCGCCGTGCTTCTGTTCATCGGGATCGGCGGGAGGCTGGCGCTGTGGCCGGTCCACTCATGGGTGACACGCACATCGGTTGATTCCCCGCCCGCGGCGTCGGCGATGACGCAGGCCGTGTGGTCGGTGGTCGCGATTGTCGTCCTCTACCGGCTGATGCCGATCGCGGGCGCGTCCAACACACAGACCTTGCGCGCCCTGCTTTACGCCTGCGCCGCGACGGCCGTCATCGCTCCCCTGCTGGCGCTCGCCACGAACGAGCCTCGCCGTGCGGTTGCGTTGCTCGGCATTGGTGCGACCGCCGTTGGCGCTGCAGTGGTCGTGGCCGGTTCCGAGAAGCTTCACTTCACCTTCACGTTTGCAGTCGCCGGCGTCGCCTGCGTGCTGGCGGCGGCGCCGGCTCGTGTCGCCGGCATCATGGCCGCGTCCACCGTCGCCGCGGCGATGCGCACCGACGACATCTCAGAGATGGGCGATGCGTGGCGGCGCATGCGCGGCAGCGCGGTCGCGCTGTTGACGGCGGTGGTGGTGCTCAGCCTCAGCGCGTCCGGGGCCCTCGCCTACTCCATCGCCTCCGGATCAAAGCTCGGGCTGGTCCTTGGCGAGGCAGTGCTGCTCATCGCCGTCGGCGCGCTGCGCATCTTCATGGGGGTTGCGATTGGGCCGCTGCGCCGTCGTCGCGCCTTCGAGCCGGACCGCGTCCGCGACATTCCGGCCAGCGCGCTCAGCTGGGGCTACGGCCTGGCGCTGGCGGGCGCCGTGCTGGTCGCGTTCTCGATGGCCCACGGCTGGCTGGACTACCTGGACGGCCGTGCTCATCCTGCCCCGAGCGCAGCCGGGCACGTGCTGTGGGTGGTCGTCGCCCTCCTTGGATTTGCGGCGGCTGCGATCGCATTCAGGGCCAGCAAGGACGGCGCGATCCGGGCGTCGACCACTGCCGGCAACGCGTTGGGCAGGTCCGTTTGGCAGGTCCAAGGCTGGGCGGCGCGGTTCATGGTCGGCCCGGCGGCCGCCATCGCGCTGGGGGCCGACGAGTGGAGCGTCGTGCGCGACGACGCGCTGGCGCTGTCCGCTGTTGCGACCGGCCGGCTTGCGGCGCTTGCCGCGCGCGTGCCGGCGGTACCTGCGGTCATCCTCCTGGCGGTGGCGCTCGCCGTGGTTCTGGGGCTCGTGTCGCCGGGGGTGTTCCGGTGAGCGCGATGACCATCCTCGTGACCGGGGCGCTTACGGCGTCTCCGACACCAGCGCCGGTGACGGTGCCCGGCTCCGGGATCTTCCAGTCATCGCTGCTGCTCAGCCTGCTCATCTGGGCGCCGGTGCTGGTTGCGTTTGTCATCGCGGTGCTGCCCAATCCGCGCGGGCGCTTCGACACGCTGATGAAGCAGATCGCCTTCTTCACCAACATCGGAATGCTCTTCGTGCTGTGGATTGCCTACAACCAGTTCGAGAACTTCCTCAGCACCGTCCAGTACGAAGAGAACGTGCCCTGGTTGTCTCGGATCGGCGCCGTCTACCACCTCGGGATCGACGGCCCCGGCCTCGTGATGCTGATTCTTTCCGGCCTCATCGGCCTGGCTTCGATCCTCGCGTCGTGGGGCATCCGCGAGCGGGTGCGCTCCTATTTCTGCCTGCTGCTGATATCCGAGGCGTGCATCAACGGCGCGGTAGTGGCCCACGACATGTTCGTGCTCCTGTTGTTCTGGGGCGCCTCGACGATCCCGCTCGCGCTCCTGGTCCTGGGGTGGGGCGGACCCCGCCGCGAGTCGGCGGCGTGGCGACTGGTGGGCTACTGGGGCCTCGGCACCATCGCACTCCTGGTGGCCACCCTTGCGCTCTATGCGGCGGCGGGCGCCAACAGCTTTGACATGGACGTCGTGCTGAAGGTGCCCGTGAGCCCTGGGATCCAGCTCGTGGCCGGCCTCGCGCTGATCGTCGCGGCGGCGACGCGCCTTCCGCTGTTTCCGTTCCAGGGTTGGGTGCGCGACGTGTACTCGCACGCCCCGATCGGGGTTTGTGTTGTGGTCGCCGGGAGCGCGTCGCGGCTGGGCGCATACCTGTTGCTGCGGGTGCTGATCGGCGCCGAGCCCATCGGGGCGCAGCTGTTGTCGCCGCTGCTGGCGCTCATGGCCGCGGCGACGGTGATCTACGCGGGGCTCGTCGTGCTGCGCATGAACGATCTGCGCCGCATCTCGGCATACCTGTCGATGGTGCCGGGAGGCGTGACGGTGCTCGGCCTCGCAGCGCTCTCGCCGCTCGCGATCGGTGGCAGCGTGCTGTCACTGTTCTCCGGCGGGCTCGCGGCCGCCCTGATCGTTGGCGTGTTCGCGACGCTGGCGGAGCGCGCGCAGACGGGGAGCCTTCAGATGCTGAAGGGCCTCGCGCCGCGCATGCCAAGCCTCACGTGGATCACCGTGTTTGCGGTTCTCGGCCTGCTCGGGCTTCCGCTCATGGCGTCGTTTCCGGCTGAGGAGATGACATTCTTCGGGGCGGTCAAGAACCAACCCCTGGCGGCTTTCGCCGTCGCCGGCGGGCTCGCCATCGTCGCCGCCGCGCTGGTGGCGATATTGCACCGCGTGCTCTTCGGCAGCCCGAATCCCGATGCGCCCGGTGTCTCCGACGCGTCGTCCGGCGAGAAGTGGTTCCTTGGCATCCTGGCCGGCGCGCTGCTGTGGGTCGGGTTGTTTCCCGGCGGCCCCAAGCTACCCGGCACAGATACGCCGATCTTCGACCCCGGCCTCGTGAACTCGATGGCGGCAGGCATCACGGAGATGGCCGCTCCGTACGCGGCCAAGTGATGAGGTCCCTTCTGCTCGTTCCTGAGGCGCTGGTGGCCGGCACCGCCATCCTTCTATTGGTGGGTGGCCAGCTGGGCCTCGTGCCGCGGGCGTGGCGCGGCCGCCTCCCGTCGATCGTGGCCGCGGCGGTCGTCGTGGCCCTGATCGTCGAGCTGTGGGTGGGCGGGACCCTGTCCAGCCTTTTCGGCGGCGGGTTCATCCAGGATCGCTTTGCGCTGTTCGCGAAGTCAGCCGTGCTGCTCGCCGTCGCGGCGGCCATCGCGGTGGCGGATTGGAACGCCGAGGACTCGACCACGATCGGTCTTTCGATGCTGCTGCTGGCCGCGTTCGGCGTGATGGTGGCGGCATCGGCGGGAGATTTCGTCCCGCTGTGGGCCGGGCTCGAGCTGGCTGCCGCAGCTGGCGTGGTGCTGGTGGGCCTGAGGCGGCCAGACATCGGGCTGCGCCTCGTGATTGCCGGAGGCGTCGCCACCGCAATGTTCGTGGTGGGCTTCGCGTTCGTCTACGCGACCGCGGGCACCGCCGACCTGCTGACCGCACGCCAGTCCATGGCCAGCGCATCGGCCACGCTGCCGCTCGCGATTCCTATCCTGATCTTGTTCGCCGGCCTGGCCGTGCGGGCCGGCCTGGCGCCTTTTCACATCGCCGGCGTGCCGGCAAGCCTTGGCGCCAGCCCCCTCGGCTCGGGCATCCTGCTGGGCCTGGCCGGCGCGGCGGCGCTCATCGCC
>DATBPD010000030.1:0-10709 GCA_036561525.1 Candidatus Dormiibacterota bacterium
TGCAGGAGATGGCGGCCGAGCTCGCTGCGATTCGTAAGCAGCTCGACCACGCCAAGATCGAGGCGGACACCGGTCCGGTGTGGCAGAAGCTGGCGTTGCGCGCGGTCTCAGCCGCTGCCGCGGCCGGCGGGACCTTCGCGGCGCGCCGTTACATGGCTCGCGCCGGGGCAGCCTCCGCAGAGCCGGCGATGCAGGGCTGAGCGTGGCCGGCCCGCCGCCGCCACCGCCGCCGAGGTCGGCGGCCCCCCTGGGTCCGCGCCGCTCGACCAGGACACGCGCGTCGCAGTCACGCTGGCGGCTGAGCAAGCGCTGGAAACGGGTGCTCGCCATCGCTGCAGGGTTCTTCGTGCTCTGCATGGTGGCGCTCGGCGGCCTGGTCGCCTACGCGGCGCTGACCCTGCCCGACATCAACAGCATCGGCAAGGCCACAGGCACCATCAAGATCCTCGACGCACACGGGACACTGCTCGCCGAAGTCGGTCACAAAAACGAGAACCGGCACACCGTGAGCATCGACCAGATCGCGCCGATCATGCAGCAGGCCACGATCGCCGCCGAGGACCGCAACTTCTACAACGAGGGCGCGTTCAACCCCGCCCGCGTGGTCAAGGCGATGGTCGACGACATCATCCTCCGCCGCCCTGCGGAGGGCGCCAGCACGATCACTCAGCAGCTCGCCAAGCAGGCGTTCTTCGGTGCCGACGCATCGAAGTCGCCACTGCGCAAGGTGCGCGAGGCGCTGCTCGCCAACCAGCTGGACAGCAAATACAGCAAGCAGCAGATCCTCGACCAATACCTCAACATCACCTACTACGGCGAGAACGCGTACGGCGTGGAGTCGGCCGCGCTGCGCTATTTCGGCAAGCACGCCAAGGATCTCACCCTGCCTGAGGCGGCGTTGCTCGCCGGGCTCCCCGAGGCGCCGTCGTTCAACGATCCCTACAAGAATCCGGATGCGGCGTACGACCGCATGCACTACGTGCTCGGCAGCCTGGTCACCGTCGGAATCATCAAGCAGTCCGAGGCCAACGCCGTCGACCCCTTGGTTGGCGGGGACTCGCCCACGCCTGAACAGCAGGCGGAGCAGCAGACCAACCGTCAGGCTCTGAGTGCCGACCTCAACAATGGCAGGTCGACGTTGAGCGCCGGCGCTGCACCGCACTTCGTCGCCTATGTCGAGGACCAGCTGCAGACCATCTTCGGCCAGGACAACCCCCAGTTCCTCCAGGGCGACCTGACCGTCAACACCACCCTGGATCTCACCCTCCAGAAGCTGGCCAACACCGCCGTTGTCAACGGCGTCAACAAGCTCAAACCCAATGGTGCCACCAACGGCGCGCTGCTCATGATCGACGCGCGCACCGGCAACATCCAGGCGATGGTCGGCTCGGCCAACTTCAACGACAACTCCATCGACGGCCAGTACAACATCGTCACCGCGTCACGTCGTCCCGGTTCCTCCTTCAAGCCGTATGTCTACGAGGAGGGCTTCAAGAACGGAACCTTGAAGCCCGACACCATCCTCCAGGACACGCGCGCGGAGTCGCAGAAGCTGGGCGGCGTGCCGGACTTCGATGGCCAGTTCCAAGGTCCGATCACCGCCGCGCGCGCGCTGGTGCAGTCGCGCAACATCGCCACCGAACAGGCCATGCAGATCGCCGGCGTGCAGAACGTGATCGACTTCGCCTACGGCATGGGCATCTGCACCTGCACGCCGCAGGCCGCCAACCTGAGCACCGCGATCGGAACCTCCGCGGTGCGGATGATCGACCATACGTCGGCGTATGCGTCGTTCGCCAACGGCGGCCACAAGGTGGTGGCCCGGGGCATTCTCAAGGTCACCGACGGCAGCGGCACGGTGCTCAAGGACTTCACCCAGCCGCCCAACTACGGCGACACCATGACCCCCTCGCAGGCCTGGAGCATCACTGCGATCCTGCGCAACTACGCCAGGACGTGGCACCTGCCCTTCAAGTACGACACTGCCGGCAAGTCGGGGACCACCGACCACTTCGTCGACGCGTGGTACATGACCTACACGCCCGGCTGGGTGGTGGCCACGTGGACGGGACACACCAGCACCCAGCAGGCCGAGCAGCCGATGAACCAGGTGTTCGGCACCAGCACCGGCGCGGCCATCGCCGTGCCGTTCGTCAACAGCCTGCCGAAGCCGAGCGCCTTCACGCCTGTGTCAGGCAGCCTGCCCGACTGCTCGTCGAGCGATTCCGCGTTCAGCGACACGTCGTCCGCGTGTCCGACGCCAACCCCCACCGCGACGGCGAGCCCAACAGCCCCGCCCTCGCCGACGCCGTCGATTCCGCCGGTGACCCTCACCCCGTTCCCGACCCCCACGTCGCCGATACTCCCGACGCCCACGGTTGGTCAAGGACAGGCCCAGTCGACGCCGACGGCGCACGCCGCGCCACGTGGCGAGCCGGCGGCCAAAGCGCCGCGGCGAGCCGTCCAGAGCTGAGCGTCAGCGGCGCTCGAGCAGCTCGCGGAAGCCGCCCTGGTGGGCGGACAGGATGTCGCGGAGGTCGAGCAGCTCGTCAGAGCTGATCGGGTCGGGCACCGAGGGGATGCCCTCGCTGATCGTGGCGACCTTCTGGCCCTCGTTCTCGATGATCTCTCCGTCGGTCTGGAAGATGATCTGGAGCAGGTTTTCGTCGTCGCACGCCGCACACGTCACGCGCACCAGGGCACGGTTGCCCTGCTGGGTGATCACCTTGATTCCGCAGTCCGCCATGTTGGTGTTGCAAACCGCGCAGCGATAGCGCTTGGCCTGCGAGCGGAGCAGTTCTGGGAGGTCCATCAGATCCAGTATAGACCGGTGCTCAGGATCGCCAAACCGTCCTGAACTGCCGCCGGGGCGCGTTTCGGAAGGCCAATCCCCGGGCTGCGCGACGCGCCTCGGCTAGACTGTGGCCCCGCCGCTGGGGAGTGGCCAAGTGGTAAGGCAGCTGATTCTGGATCAGCCAATCAGAGGTTCGAATCCTCTCTCCCCAGCCAATCTCCGGTCGCTGCGCTCCCTGCGATTGGCCGGGGACCCCTGTGTTTTTACAGAGGGGCGACGCGCCCCTCTCGCCGCGTCGGCGGAGCCGCCGCCGCTCACTCCCCACTCGGCGCGATGAATCGCGCCGGCTCGCCGTTCGGCTCGCTGGTGAGCGGGGATCCGACTGCGGGCCCGACGTCTGCGCGTCAGGGGCAGTATCGCTGTGTCAGACCGGCGAGCATCGTCTCCAGCCCGGAGGCGAACGCCATGTCGTGGTCCAGCGCTCCCGGGGTTGCGCGCGCCGCCTCGACTGATGGATGCGTCGTCGCCAGCGGCGTCGAGACATCGGTATCAAGAGTGAAGCCCTCGATCTCGGCGAGCGCGAATCCGCGCGCGTAGGAAACGACCATCCTGTAGACCGAAACGGCCTCCGGCGCGCTGAGTCCCGCGGCCATGAGTGCGGAGAGCATCGCGTCGACCGGGACGAGGGCGTTGCCGGTCCTCAATGGGCGCGTTCCCACGAGGAGGAAGGCCTGGGGATGCTTCTTGGCGGTGTTGCGAATGCTGTGCGCCAGCGCCTGGATCGAGCGGCGCCAGTCCACCTCCGCGGCACGGCGAGGCAGGGCGCCGACCATGACCTCGCTCAGCCCGTCGAGCAGCTCATCGCGTCCGGCGATGTAGGAGTACAACGACATCGCCTCCACGCCAAGCTCTTGGCCGAGGCGGCGCATCGACAGTGCCACCGCCCCCTCGCGGTCGACCAGGGTGAGGGCGGCTTCGAGGATGCGGTGCCGGCTCAGCCGTGCCCGGCTGCCCAGCTTGCGCGCGGTGGCGCGGGTCAGGGCCGTCGGCAGGTGGTGGTCACCTTGAAAACTTACACCGTAAGGCGTACCCTGCGCTCCTTCGTCCACCGATCGCTGCAGAGGAGTCCCGAGCATGACCGATTGGCACATCGAGGGAGAGTGGTTCAAGAACTGCAATTGCGATCCCGGCTGCCCCTGTGACTTCAATCAGAGACCCACCAAGGGCTTCTGCGAGGGGATGGCCGCGATGCGGATCACCAAGGGTCAGTTCGGCGAGGTCGACCTCGCCGGCGTCACATGGGGCGCGATCGTGCGCTGGCCGGGCGCCCTGCACGAGGGCAATGGTGAGATGCAGCCGTTCGTCGACTCCAAGGCGTCCGAGGAGCAGGTCGGCGCGATCTTCGAGCTCGCCAGCGGCAAGCACGGCGACACCTTCATGGAGGTCTTTTCGGTCATCTGCCCGACAGTGCACCAGCCGGTGATAGCTCCCGTCGAGTGGGAGTTCGACATTGAGAGCCGCAGCGGGCGCCTGCGGGTCGGCTCTGTGCTGGAGGCTGACGTCGAGACGCTGCGCGGGATCGAGCCTCCGGACCCCTACCGCGTGCTGGTCACGATCCCCAACGGGATGGAGTACACCGGGCCCAACCACGACGCGGAGACGGCGCTCGCCAAGCACATCGTCGCGCACGGGCCGATCGAGTTCGAAGTCACCAACGGGCACAGCTCGATGGCGTACGTTCAGCACGGCAGCGGCGTGCACACGGGCGCGCACGACCCGAAGGTGGTCGAGCGAGCGTTCGGGTAGAACGGCGTGGAGGCAGGCGCCGGCGCCACCGCTGCGCGTTCACCGCGCCTGCCGTCGTCCCGGCTGGGCCGCCCCGTCACCGTCGCGGCGGTGCTCGCGGGGGCGAGCATCGCCACCTGGATCGTGACCGTCTACCGGATGCAGGGCATGGACGCGGGACCGGGTACCGACCTTGGCGCGTTCGGCTGGTTTGTCGGCGTGTGGGTAACCATGATGGCGGCGATGATGCTGCCATCAGTCGCTCCCATGGCGCTGATCTTTGCGCGCGTCAGTGGGGAACGGCGGCGACGCGGGCAGACGTTCGTGCCCACCTGGGTGTTCCTGTCCGGGTACCTGGGGGCGTGGACGGCGTACGGACTTGCTGCGTACGGCGTTTTCATGGCGGTGCGGGCCGCGGACCTGCACGCATTCGCGTGGAACGCACAGGGCCCGCTGATCGCGGGAGGCGCGATCGTCGCGGCCGGGGTCTACCAGCTGACTCCGCTCAAGCGCGTCTGCCTGCGCCACTGCCGTTCGCCGTTGCACTACGTTCTCGGCGGTTGGCGCAGTGGCACCGTCGGGGCGTTGCGCATGG
Source organism: Candidatus Dormiibacterota bacterium (assembly GCA_036561525.1). GTDB lineage: Bacteria > Chloroflexota > Dormibacteria > Aeolococcales > Aeolococcaceae > Aeolococcus. Next base: position 5,175 of record DATBPD010000030.1, read on the forward strand.
GCATCGAGCACGGCGCCTACTGCGTCGGCTGCTGCTGGGGGCTGATGCTGATCCTGTTCGCCATCGGGGTGATGAGCATCGTCTGGATGCTCGTGGTCGCGGGACTGATCTTTGCCGAGAAGGTGCTGCCCTTCGGGCACCGGCTCACGCCGGTGTTCGCGGCCGCCTTCATCGGCTTGGGGATCTGGATCGCCGCGGCACCCGCATCCTTCCCCGGTCTCCACCAGCCGGCCCCAGCTCCCAGCACGCCGATGGGAGCAGCGGCGCCATCCGCAGCGGGGACCTCGGTTACCTAATCGTCGTGTCCAGGAGTTAGGTATGGGAGTCCATCGTGTTGAGTTCGGAGCTGGTGATCCTGCCGTTTTCGTGCATGGGTCTTTCAGCTGGGGGCTCGACACCTTCCCAGAGCAGCGGGCGCTGGCGGATCGGTTTCGTGTCGTCTTGTTGGATCGCGCCGGCTTCGGGGACAGTCCTGCCGGGGAGGTAGCGGGCTGGCCGGTGGATGTGGACGACCTGATCGCGCTGCTCGACGAGTACAAGGGGGCGCACCTGGTTGGTCAGTCATACGGAGCGGTCGTGTCGCTGCTCGCTGCAGGTCAGCGACCTGACCTGGTGCGTTCGCTGACTGTCATTGAACCGCGGACTGGGCGGCGGCCGAGACGACACGGCGAGAGCGGTGGCCGGGGGATGCCCGGCTGGAGGTGCCAACCCTGGCGCGGTTGTCCGTGCCGAAACTGGTGGTCGTCGGCGGCTGGCCCGCAGACCTTTTCCCCGGGCGGCAAGCCGCCGGTCGGGCCCTGCGCGTGGTCGCGGACTCACTCGCCGACCAGATCAAAGCGCGGCTGGTGCTCTTCGACCGGTCCGCACACAATCCGCAGGTTGAGGAATCCGACGCATTCAACGACCTGCTGCGAGACACGTGGGATCGCGCCTCGTCCGCCGCTTTGTGAGCGCCAATTGGCATGGCGGCGAGTAGCCGCAGGCACGGCCCTCGGCGGCGGCTCGGTAGGCCGCGCTATTTGCCGCTCGCCCCGATCACCCCACGAGACGGTAGAAGCGCCAGAAGACGTTTTCGATCGGCAGTACCTCGACGTCGGCGAATCCAGCGGCCGCGGCGTAGCGCCGGAAGGTCGGCGTACGCATGATCGCCCCGGTGCCCGCCGCGGGCGCTGCCGTCATGGCCGAGGGGAGGCAGTGGAGAGCGCTCCAACCCCACTGGAAGCGCTCAGCGGCCGCGGGCGGCGCGGTCTGGCTCTCGGTGCGCGGACAACATCCCTACCAGGGCCCGACCGTTACGGCCCTCCTCGTCGTGGTGCCGCTGCTGGTCGTTAACCTCGTCGCGACCCTCGCGGTTGCCAGGCGTCGGACAACCGGGGTGAGCGGGCGATCCCGGCTGCGCCCCGCCGAGATCACCGTCATGGTGGTGATCTGGGTTGGCGTGTTCGTGGTCATGGGGGCGCTGGCCGGCGCCGGGTGAGCCGCGCGATCGTCTACGGCTGGTACCCGGTCGCGGTGGCGCTGATGGTCGCCGGTGTGGCCTGGGCGGGCATGATGGCGGCACGGGCCCAGTGGCGTGCGTTTGGCACCGCGCTCGCTGTTGCCGTCGTCGGCGCCGGGGGCGTGTTCGCGGGACCGGTGGGGGCGTGGGCAGTCGCCGGGATGGGCCTGTGCGTCGCCGCCGCCGTCGCCTGGTGGCAGCGCTCGTAACGGTGTGGCCATGGCCAACGACGCGCTCGACCCGCTGATCCACGTCCCGGCCCGGTTGCGGATCGTCGCGACGCTGGCGGCGCTGGATGACGGCGACACGCTGTCATTCACCCGCCTGCAGGACATGATCGGGCTGACACCGGGCAACCTGATCATCCACCTGCGCAAGCTCGCGGATGCCGACTACGTCAGCAGTACGAAGACGGGCAACGGGGCCGCGTCCAGAACCACAGTGGCGTTGACCGGCCGCGGCCGTGCGGCACTCGACGCCTACTCCCGGGCGTTGCGGGACGTGCTCGGCGGGCTGTAGACGGTCTGGCGGCGGCCGGGGAGCGGCAGGCTCTGGTGCGTCCACGCGATGAGTTCGTCGGCGGACATGGCGTTGACCACCGATGACGCGGTGGCGCCGCATTCCTCGGCACGCACACACCCGTTCATCTGCCACTCGAGCTCCCCGGGTGCGTGCGCGTCGGTGTCGACCGCCAGGCGGCAGCCGAGCTCGACGGCGGCGCGCAGCAGCCGGCGTGGTGGGTCGAGCCGCTCGGGGCGTGAGTTGACCTCGACGGCGACGCCGTGATCGCGACACGCGGTGAACACCGCGTGGTGGTCGAACGTCGACTCCGGGCGCCCCCTGCCGACGACGATCCTCCCGGTGCAATGGCCGAGCACGTCGGTGTGCGGATTGGCAACCGCTGCCAGCATGCGTCGCGTCATCTCGGGCTCGGGCATGCGCAGCTTGGAGTGCACGCTCGCGACGACGAGGTCGAGCTCGCCGAGGAGTTCCGGCGTCTGGTCGAGGGCGCCGTCCTCGAGTATGTCGACCTCGATGCCCGTGAGGATGCGAAACGGCGCAAGGGTCGCGTTGAGCTCGGCGACGACATCGAGCTGGCGGCGTAGGCGTTCCTCGGTGAGCCCGCGAGCGATCGTGAGTCGAGGCGAGTGATCAGTGAGGACGATGTACTCGTGTCCGAGGGCGCGGGCGGCAAGCGCCATCTCCGCGATGGGACTGCCCCCGTCGGACCAGTCGGAGTGGGTGTGGCAGTCGCCGCGGAGGGCCGCGCGCAGTGCGCGCGCGGCGTCGGGAACGGCCCGAGCCTCGACGGCCTCGAGCCGCCGCAGGTACTCGGGCACCTCGCCCGCGTGTGCCTCGGCGATGATGCCCGCCGTGACCGGTCCGATTGCGGGGAGCGTGCGCAGCGTGCCCGCGCGCACGTGGCCCGCGAGCGCATCCGGGGCGAGGTCGCGCACCACTGCCGCGGCGTTGCGGAACGCGCGCACGCGGTATGCCGGCTCGGACTCGCGCTCCAGCAGGAACGCGATGCGGTCGAGCACGCGGGCGGTGTCGACGGGCGCGGACGGCTCGCCGTCAGTCAAGCAGGAGTCCCGCACGGTGACGTCCTCAATTTGGCTTCACCTCTGACCGGCGGATCCAAGAGTGAACATCTGACGGGATGCCGGCGTATGCCAGGGACGGCACCGGCGTCTGCTTGGAATCAGACTCGCGATCGGGCGAACACCGCGTAGAGCACGGCGATCACAGCCAGGATGAGGAGGATGTGGATGAAGAAGCCGGCGACGTGCACCACCACCAGGCCGAGCAGCCAGAGGATGAGAAGAGCGACGACAACGGCCCACAGGATCCCGGCCATCTGAGAGTCCCCTTTGGCCGCCGCCCGGAGCAGGGAGGTCGACGGCGACGGCCTGCACATCATGCGCACGAGCAGGTGCACGGTGCGCGGTGGAGCCGCGACTCGATCAGCCGCGGCGGGCTCGGGAGCGTCGCCGCCCCTCGTGCATCGCCTGCAGACGGCCTGCTGGAATCGCTCTGCCTTCCTCGACGAGCCCGGGCGGCAACGGCTGCGCCCGCGGCATGGTGGCCGCCCATGGGTCGCGGTCCCCGAGGAGCCGCAGCGCGGTGTGCAGAGTGAAGTCACCGGGCTTCACACGGTCGAGCTCGTCCCACTCCACCGGGAACGACACCGGCGTCCCCGCGCGCAGTCGCGGGCTGTACGCGGCCACCACGGTGGCGGCACCGACACGCGTGGCATCCACGAAGACGCGGCCGCCGCGGTCCTCCTTCATGAAGGCCGTGGTGGCCAGGCTCGGATCGAGTCGCTCGGCGCGTGCCGCGAGTGCGCGAGTCGCCGCCGCCGCTTCGGCCGGGGCTCCGCCGGCGATGGGCACGAAGACGTGCACGCCCTTGGCGCCGCTGGTCTTGACGGCTCCCTGGAGGGCCGCATCGGCAAGCGCCCGGCGAACCAGGTTTGCAGCGCGGACCGCCATGGGGAAGGCGTCGGCGTCCGGCGGATCGAGGTCGAGCACCAGGTGCGTCACGCGGTCGGGAGCGGAGGCGTTGGTGAGGGCTGGGTGGTACTCGACGGCACGCTGATTGGCGAACCACAGCAGGGTGCGGCGGTCATTGCACAGTGCGTACGTGACCTCCCGCTTCGAGGATTCCGCCCAGGAGCTGAGCCGCTCGATCCACTCTGGGGCGTAGCTCGGCAGGTTCTTCTGCATGAACGCCTCCTGCCCGCGGTGCACGCGGATCACGGAGAGCGCCCGGTCACGCAGCACCGGAAGGAGCCGATCGGCCACACCGTCGAGGTAGTCGATGAGCTCACGCTTGGTGGCACTCGCGCCCTCGAACAACGTGTCGTCCAGGTTGGTCAGCGGGACGCCCTCCCGCTCATCCCCGCCAGCGCTCGGTGCTGCTGCCATACGGGACATCTTCCGCTGCGCGTGAACCCTTTGGTGACCACCCGACCAGGCGATGCCGACGGAGTCCCGCGTCGATCTGGTGGAATAGACGCAAGTATCGAGTGCTGAGGAGCGTGCGCGCATGAAGGTGGGGCTGCACATCTCGGACTTCACGTGGGAAGGGGGCGCACCGGCGCTGCGTGCGCGCCTCGCCGAGGTGGCCCGGATGGCCGAGCAGGCCGGGGTGGACCGGATCAGCGTGATGGACCATGTCTGGCAGATCGGACCGCTCGGGCCGCCTGAGCACGAGATGCTCGAGGCTTACAGCACGCTGGGTTACCTCGCTGCCGTGACCGAGCGGGTCAAGCTGCTGACTGTAGTGACCGCAGTTGTGTATCGCGCGCCGGGTCTGCTGGCGAAAGCGGTCACCACCCTGGACGTGCTGTCCGGCGGACGGGCGATGCTGGGCATCGGCGCGGCCTGGAACGAGGAGGAGGCCAACGGGCTCGGCCTGTTCTTCGCGCCGATCGCTGAGCGCTTCGAGCGTCTCGAGGAAGCGCTGCAAATCTGCCTGGCGATGTGGAGCGACAACGACGGCCCGTTCAACGGCAGGCATTACCAGCTCGCGCGCACCCTGAACTCGCCGCAATCGCTGAGCCGGCCGCATCCACCGATCCTGATCGGCGGAGCCGGCGAGAGGAAGACTCTGCGTCTGGTCGCTCGCTACGCCGACGCCTGCAACATCTTCGATTCACCTGACTTGGCCCACAAGTTGGCCGTGCTGCGCGAGCACTGCTCCAACGAGGGGCGCAGCTACGACGATATCGAGAAGACGGTGCAGATTCGTTTCGACCTGGGTGAGCACGGGGAGCGGATTGACCAGACCATCGCCCATCTGCGCGAACTGGCCGACCTCGGCATCCAGGTCGCGCACGGCACGCTGACCGGCGCCGGGTCGCTGCGCCCGATCGAGCTGATGGCTGAGCGGGTCATCCCTGTTCTGGAGACGTTCTAGCCTCCGACCGCCGTGGTGACCTCCGAGGCGATGACCGATCCGTTGGCGTCAGCGTGAGCTATCGCGTCGGGCGGCGCTCGGCGAGAGCGCGACAGATGCGGGGCGGTCACGCTCTG
>DATBPD010000031.1:0-49324 GCA_036561525.1 Candidatus Dormiibacterota bacterium
GTCCTCGCGGGCGCTACGGAGCCAGCACGGCTGTCTCCTTGCTGCTGCGGATGCTCCCTTCGCGAATGCCCACACCCGACCCAGCTTGCATATGTGACCGCACCGGAAACCCGGCCCGGAAAAGAAGAAGCGGCGGAACCCGTACGGCACGGGTTCCGCCGCTCTGCGTCGAAGCGTCGGGTACCTCGAGACGGCAGGCGTCTCTCTCGGTGCGCGCGACAGGCCGCGCGCTACCTGGTATCCGCCCCGGCGATCAGCCCGCCACTCCGGCGCGGGTCGGCTGACTACTACCAGAAGAATCGGACATGGGCAGGACCCTCCTTTTCTGAGAGTGCCTCGACGCCCGTCCGCGTGCGTCGGTGGATGTGCGGCGGCGGCGAGACCGAGAGACGCACCGCCAGTGTAGCCGTGGGCCGGCGTTCTGCACCAGCGCCCGCGGGGCCTGGCCGGCTGATCCGGCGGGCTCGCGCGTTCCGGCCATTGCTGACGGCATCGTGTGAGCAGCACACACGGACGCAGCGCTGAGCAACCTCGCCGTTGTGCGCGCTGCGTTCGAAATCCCAGGTACGGCAATGTACCTTGGACACCCGAACCAGCGTGGCCAGTGTGCTCAGCTGCTGCGCGCGACCGGACTCCGCGGTGGTGTCAGTAGATGCCGAGCTCGAGACGGGCCTCTTCGGAGGCCATGGTGCGCGGGTCCCATGGCGGCGTCCAGACCAGCTCCACGTGGACATCCTTGACGCCCGGGAGCCCATGACAAACGGCATGCGCCTGCCCCTGGATGATGCTGCCCATCGGGCAGTACGGCGTGGTCAGGGTCATCTCGATGGTCAGCAGCCCGTTGTCGTCGATGTGCGAGCCGTAGACCAGACCGAGCGACACGATGTCGATGCCGATCTCGGGGTCGTAGACCTCGCTCAAGGCGGCGAGCACAAGCTCCGGCGAGGCTTTGGCGCCGGCGCTGCTCTTGGCGGCGACCGATGTGTCGGTGTCGCTCATCGAATGTCCTCCGCCGGTTGGAGCGCTTGCAGCAGCGCGTTGCAGGGCAGCGTCGCACACTTCACCCGCACCGGGTAGGCGCGCACGCCCCGGAGCGCTTCGAGGTCGCCGAGATCGTCCGGGCTGCCGTCCTCGACCAGCATCGCGCGAAAACGGTTGGCCACGTCGGCAGCCTCTTCGCGGCTGCGCCCATTGACCTCGTCGCACAGCATGCTGCACGCCGCCTGGCTGATCGAGCAGCCGCTGCCGTCGAAGGCGATATCGGCCACCTGGCCGCCCTCGAACCGCACCGAGAGGTCGATCTGGTCACCGCAGAGGGGGTTGTCAGCCTGAACGACAGCGTCGGCGGGGTCGACGCGTCCGCGGTGGCGGGGGTGGCGGTAGTGGTCGAGGATGATCTCCCGGTAGAGATCGTCGGCGACCGGCGTAAATCCGACTGTCACAGTCAGGATTATACCGCCGATGGAGTCACCGCCACCTCCGGCGACAATCGCCCACGTGCTCACGCTCCGCCGGCCGCGCACCTCCCCCGTGTTCTGGTTGCTCAGCGGCCAGCTCATCATGTTCACCGGGGTGGCCGCGATGTTCCCCGTCGCGCCCCTCTACGTGCGCCGACACGGGGGGTCGTCGCTCGACATCGCCCTCTTCATCGCCGGTCCGCTGATCGCCAACACGCTGGCCCAGGTGCCCGCCGGACGGCTGACCGACAGGATTGGCCGGCGCCCCATGCTGCTGGGTTCACGCGCGGTCTACGGGCTGCTCGCCTTCGCGCTCTTCGCCGACGTCGGCCCGCTCTGGCTGCTGGCGCTGCTCCGAACCCTGATGGGGGCGGCATCCGGCGGGTACGTGCCCGCCCTGCGCGCCGCTCTGGTCGACCTCAGTGGGTCGGAGAAGCGCGCCGAGCGGTTCGCGCAGCTGCAGGCCGTGGAGATGATCGGGCTGCTGGTCGGCCCGTTCCTCGGCGGGTTGATCGCGCTCTGGCACGACGCCGGCATCTTCCTCATCGCCGGAGCGGCCAACCTGGTCGGGCTGATCCCGATGTGGCGCATCCCGGAGACGCGCGTGCTCGGCGACGCCACCCAGCGGGCGGCGCGTCTGCGCTGGTGGCGCAATCCCGGCATCCTGGTGCCCTGCCTGGGAGTTGCCGCCCTGGGCACGGTGTTCTCGATGTACGACGTGGTGTGGCCTCTGTATCTCAACGCGCGCGGCTACAGCAGTTTCGTCATCGGCCTGACCATCAGCCTGTACGCGATCCCAATCCTGGTGCTGGCCCGTCCGGGAGGCCGGCTGGCTGATCGGTCAAACCGGCGCTGGCTGATGGTCGGGTCGTTCGCGGTCTGTGGCGCCTGCGCCTCGCTGTATCCGACCCTCCACGCGCTGGCTCCGATCGTGGCGCTTGGCAGCGTCGAGGCCTGCGGTTTCGTCCTCATCGAGCCGACCCTGTTCGCTGTGATCGGCGACAGCGCTCCGACAGCCCAGCGTGGCCGGGCGATGGGCATCGGCGGCCTGTTCCAATTCGGCGGCAGCGCCTTCGGAGCCGCCGTGCTCGGCACGCTCTACGGCTTCGGCGAAGGGATCGCCTTCTGGGGCGCCGCCGGCGCGCTCTTCATGGCGGCCATCCTGTGCGCGCTGGCGCTGCCCCCGCGGGCGGCGGGTGCGATCCGGGCGGGCGGCGTCGAGGTGCCCGGGGTTCCGCTGGACTCCTGATAGCAGGCGCCGCAGATGGCGCCGAACCTGGTACCAACGCTATAAGATAATGAGACACCGCCTAAGTGGCTTGTCTGCTTTCTACGCCAGGGGCGGCGCCACCCGTCGCGTGGCGCCGTCCCGCAAAGCGGCTCCTCCCAGGACGAGGATCGCGTGGTCGAGGTCGAATCTTCGGCTGTGGTCGCCCTTGCGGCTATCCGAAGATCCGGCGCACCTCCCCCAGCGCGGCGCCGAGCGTGTCGATCTCCTCGTGCGTGTTGTAGAGGTACACCGACGCTCGCGCCGTGGCGGCGACACCGAGTCGCTTCATCAGCGGCTGGCAGCAGTGATGCCCGGCGCGCACCGCCACGCCTTCGCGATCGAGGATCGTGCCCACGTCGTGCGCGTGCACACCAGCGACGTTGAAGCTCACCGCCCCACCACGTGCGTCCAGACTCCGGGGGCCGTACACATCGACGCCGTCCATCTCCTCGAGCATCGAAAGCAGGTGCGACGTGAGCTCGAGCTCGTAGGCGTGCACGCGGTCCATGCCGACGCCGTCGAGGTAGTCACAGGCGGCCGCAAGTCCGGCGGCGGCGCCGACGTCCGGTGTGCCCGCCTCGAACTTGTGCGGCACCGTGTTCCACGATGACTTCTCCAATGAGACGCGCAGGATCATGCTGCCACCGCCGAGAAACGGTGGCATGCGCTCAAGCAGCTCCGGGCGCGCCCAGAGCACACCGGCGCTCATCGGGGCGCACATCTTGTGGCCGCTGAAGGCGAGGAAATCGCACTCGAGGTCGCGCACCGACACCGGCATGTGCGGCACGCTCTGGGCGGCGTCGACACACACCAGCACGCCGCGCGCGTGCGCCGCCTCGATGACCTCGCGCAACGGCACCACCGTTCCGAGGACGTTCGACTGGTGGCTGAGGCTCACCAGCTTGGTGGGCGGGGCGAGCAACTCGTCGAGCGAGGAGAGGTCGAGCGCGCCGTCGTTGTCGAGGCGAAGGAAGGCGAGCTCGAGCCCAGCCCGTTCAGCCGCGAGCTGCCACGGAACGAGGTTGCTGTGGTGCTCCATCTCGGTGAGCACGATGCGGTCGCCTGCGGAGAGCAGCTCGCGTGCGAAGGACGACGCCACCAGGTTGAGAGCCTCGGTGGTGTTGCGGACCAACACGATGCCCTCGGCGGGAGCGTCGATGAATGCGGCCACGCGCTCGCGGGCGCGCTCGAAGGCGTCGGTGGCCTCATTGCCCAGGGTGTGCACGCCGCGGTGCACGTTGGCGTTGTGGACGCGGTAGTACTCCTCGACTGCGTCGAGGACCTGCCGCGGCTTCTGCGAGGTTGCGGCGGAGTCGAGGTACACCAGCGGACGGTCGTTGACGGTGCGCTGCAGCAGCGGGAAGTCGGCTCTGATGGCCTCAACATCGAGTCCGGGCGCCGCCACCCCGACACCGCTCACGCCGCGTCCTCGCTGAGCGAGATGCGGATGACCCCATCCGAGGTGTCCACCGCGTGCGACCGCACCGGGACCACGGCGGGGAGAGAGAGAGGATCGCCGCTGGCGAGGTCGAATGCCGAACCGTGCAGGGGGCACTCGATGGCGCAGCGCGTGGTGTCGAGGTCGCCGTCGCTGAGCGACGCCTCGGCGTGGCTGCAGGTGTCGTCGAGCGCGTAGAACTGCCCGTTGCAGTTGAAAATGGCAACCGGCACCTCGTCGATCTCGACGCGCGCAGCGTGGCCCGGCGGCACGTCCTCGATGCGCCCCACCTCCACCCAGGTGGCCACGCTCATGGTCCCACCAGGGCGATGCCCGCGACCTCATCGCCCTCGAGCTCGTGGTCGAGCAGGCTGCCGATCAGCTCGGCGACGCCGTCGTTGGGGCAATGGGCCAGCGCGTCCTCGAGGAAACCGCGCACGATCAGCCGGTCGGCGTCCTCCTCGGTGATGCCGCGCGCCATCAGGTAGAAGCGATGGTCGTCGTCGATGTGGCCGGCGGTGGCTCCGTGGCCGCAGCGCACGTCGTTGGCACGAATCTCCAGGCGGGGCACCGAGTCGGCGGTGGCGCCGTGGCTGAGGATGAGGTTGCGATTCTGCACGTACGCGTCGGTCTGCTGTGCGATCCGATCGACGTCGATGAGGCCGCTGTACACGCTGCGCGCATGGCCGCGCACTGCCACCTTGAGCTTCAACCGGCTCGTCGTCTGGGGAGCGCGGTGGGCCTGTAGGGACTGGTGATCGAGGTGCTGGACGGCGTCGCCGAACGCCACACCGGCGATCTCCGCCTCGGCGCCGGGGCCGTCGAGGAGCACCTCCCAATATGCCTTCTGCAGCCGCGATCCCAGCGTGGCGCCGAACATGCGCAGGCGTGCGTTCTGGGCGAGAACTGTGCGGTGCAGGGCGATGTGCCAGGTGGCCTCACCCCACTGCTGGAGCACGTGGTGATCGAGGCGCGCGTCGCGGCCCACCGCGGCGATGGTCAGTGCATCGCTGAAGAGCTCGTCGGTGCCCACCGCGGAGAGGTAGTCGTCGACGAGCGTGAGCGACGAGTTGTCCTCGAGAAGCACGACGGTTGCCGGGAATGTCGCGGAGCGGTCGCCGGCGGCGCTGTGCGCCACCCAGACGGGCACGGCCGCATCGATCGAACGGGGCACGTAGATGAAGGCCCCGGCCCTCCACATCGCGTTCCAGAGCGCGATGAACGATGATTCGGCAACCCCGACGGTGGCGAGCGCCCGCTCCACCAAGGCGGGATGCAGCCGCACCGCCTCCTCCAGTGAGCTGACCACGATTCCCGCAGCGGCCAGGGCGTCGCTCTGCTCGATGCGGGTCTCTGGCGCGGCGTCGACCACCAGGGCCGCCATCGGGGTCGCGTGGTCGCGGCGCTCCCTGATGGCGGCGACCAGTGTCTCGTCGACAGGGTCGCTCTCGTGGAACGACGCCAGCCTGAGCTTGCTGATGTCCGTCCGCCGCCAGTCCTCATCGCGCTGCGACGACGGCATCGGCATCGCGGTGAACGCGTCCCACGCCGCCTGGCGGCGGTCGCGCAACCACCCTGTCGAGGACGCGATCCGTCCTTGGGCGCCGTCCTCGAACGCCGGCGCGTCCGTGGCAACGCCAGGTGCGTCGCTGATCACCCGACCGACCCCTCCATCGACAGCGCGAGCAGACGGTTGAGCTCGACGGCGTATTCCATCGGAAGCTCCTTGACGAACGGCTCGAAGAAGCCGTTGACGATCAGCGCCGTCGCCTCGTTCTCGTCGATGCCACGCGAGGTGAGGTAGAAGACCTGGTCCTCGCCCACCTTGCTGACCGTTGCCTCGTGGCCGATGGTGACGTCGGGGCTCTCGACGTCCATGTAGGGATAGGTGTCGCTCTGCGACTCCTCGTCGAGCAGCAGCGCATCGCAGCGCACGTTGATGCGCACGTCGTGCGCCTTCGGGTAGACCTTGATGTGGCCGCGGTACGACGTCCGGCCGGTGCCCTTGCTGATCGAGCGCGAGACGATGTTGCTTGTGGTGTGCGCGGCCACGTGGATGCATTTGGCTCCCGCGTCCTGGTGCTGACCGGGGCCGGCGAAGGCGGCGGAGAGCACCTCGCCGTGCGCACCCTCACCCATCAGGTAGATTGCGGGGTACTTCATGGTCACCTTGGAGCCGAGGTTGCCGTCGACCCACTCGACGGTCGCCCGCTCGTGCGCGATGGCGCGCTTGGTGACCAGGTTGTAGACATTGTCGGACCAGTTCTGGATGGTGGTGTAGCGGATCTTGGCGTCCTTGTGGGCGATCAGCTCGACCACCGCGGAGTGCAGCGAGTCGCTCGAGTAGTTCGGCGCCGTGCAGCCCTCGATGTAGTGGACTGACGAGCCCTCCTCGGCAATGATCAGGGTGCGTTCGAACTGTCCCATGTTGTCGCTGTTGATGCGGAAGTACGCCTGCAGGGGGATGTCGACCTTGACGCCGGCGGGCACGTAGACGAAGGAGCCGCCCGACCACACCGCACTGTTGAGCGCGGCGAACTTGTTGTCATTGGGCGGGATCACCGTCCCGAAGTACTTGCGGAAGATGTCGGGATGCTCGCGCAGCCCGGTGTCGCAGTCGCAGAAGATGACCCCGAGCTTCTCGAGGTCGTCGCGGATGTTGTGGTAGACGACCTCGGAGTCGTACTGCGCCGAGACGCCGGCGAGGAACTTGCGCTCAGCCTGGGGGATGCCGAGCCGGTCGAAGGTGTTCTTGATCGACTCGGGCACGTCGTCCCAGGAACGGGACTGCTCGCCGGCGGGCTTGACGTAGTAGTAGATGTCGTCGAAGTCGATGCCCGAGAGGTCCGCCCCCCACGTCGGCATCGGCCGCTTCATCCAGTGCTCGTAGGCCTTGAGGCGGAACTTCAGCATCCATTCGGGCTCGTTCTTGTGCTGCGAGATGGCGGCGACCACCTCGGGCGACAGGCCCTTCTCGGTGCGGAACACCGAGACGTCGACGTCGTGGAAGCCGAACTTGTAGTCCTTGGTCAGCTCGCGAGCCTGCACGCTCATGCCTTCGCCTCCGCGACCACGCCGGTCAATGACCTCTGTGAAGCCGCAGCCTGAGCGGCGACCGGTCCGGTGATGGGCTCGTAGCCCTCGCGTTCGATCTGGTCGGCAAGCTCCGGCCCGCCGGAGGTGACCACCCGACCCTGGTGGAGCACGTGGACCCGGTCGGGCTTCAGGTATTCGAGGATGCGCGGGTAGTGGGTGATCACCAGCACGCTCATGTCCGGCCCGGCGAGGCGGGTCACCCCGTTGGCCACGGTGCGCAGCGCGTCGACGTCGAGCCCCGAGTCGGTCTCGTCGAGGATCGACAGGCGGGGGCGAAGCATGGCCATCTGGAGGATCTCGGCGCGCTTCTTCTCGCCACCGCTGAAGCCGTCGTTGATGTAGCGGGCGCGGAAGCTCTCGTCGATCCGGAGGGAGGCCATCTCCTTGTTGAGCCGGCTGATGAACTCACGGGCGGGCATCTCCTTGCCCTGCGCGCGCAGCGCGGCGCGCATGAAGTTGACGGTGGTGACGCCGGGGATCGCTGTCGGGTACTGGAAACAGAGGAACAGCCCGAGCCGGGCGCGGGCGTCGGCGGAGAGCGCGAGCAGGTCGGCACCGCCGAATGCCGCGCTGCCCGAGGTCACCGTGTACTTGGGGTGGCCGCTCAGGGTGTACGCCAGCGTGCTCTTGCCCGACCCGTTGGGGCCCATCAGGGCGTGCACCTCGCCGGCGGGCACGCACAGGTCGACGCCGCGAAGGATCTCCTTGTCCTCCACGGACACGGTCAGACCGCGGACGACGAGGTCGGCTGCCGCCGCAGCGGCGCTGGCTTCAGTCATGGGGAGTCTCCGGGTGTGATTCGGCAGGCGCCATCGCTTCGAGCAGGGACTGGTCATGGATGAGCTCGGCGAGGGTGGTCTGGCGCAGCACGGAGTCGATGCTCTCCTTGAGACGCATCCACAGGCCGCGTGAGGCGCACTCGCCCTCGCGCAGGCAGCTGCCGGTGACGTAGTCGGTGGAGACGCACTCCACCGGTGACACCTCACCTTCGACGGTGTGCACCACCTCGAGGACCGAGATCAGCTGGGGGGAGCGGGTCAGCGAGTAGCCGCCATGGACCCCGCGGGTGCTCTCCACCAGGCCGCCGCGGCGCAGCAGGCCGGCCAGCTGCTCGAGGTACGCCAGCGGCAGGTGCTCGATCCTGGCCACCTCGGCGATGCTCAGCGGGCCGCGACCGTAGGCGCGGGCGAACTCGGTCATCATGCGCAGCCCGTAGTGAGCCTTCGAGCTGACGCGCATCGAGAAGGAGGAGCTCGGGAGAGCCTCCGGGCGCTGTGTGTGGGAAATTCCGACCGCCATGGTCAGGATTATACCGCAGCGCCAAGTCCCAAGGGCTATCCCAAGCCGGGCAAGGGAGGGGCCCACAGGCGCCTTCGGTCAAAGCCTCGCGGGCGCTCCGAGCTCGCCCGCTCGGCAGGCGGATCTCTCCGCTGCTCTGCACATTCCCTCAGTCGCCTGTGGGCACCTCCCCTGCCCTCAGGTAGCACCTACTTGGACTTGATCGCTCATGGCGGCGGTCAGGCGGAAGGTAATAGGTCGTTTCGTGGTCTTCCTTGGTCACTCGACTTTCTGCGGCGACCTCGGCCCTCAACCCAGCGGCCCGGATCAGTTGGTGGGCGTAGGCAAGGTCGCCTGAGGTGCCAAAGAAGACGAGGATCCGGCCGCCGGGGGAGAGGTGGTGCTTCACCTCGGCGAAGAAGGTCCTCAGGGCCCGGTAGCTCTCATCGGTGGTGGTGGTCTCGAGCAGGTCACGCGGAGCGAACCAGCGGAAGGTGGTCGGTGTGCGGCCTCGTTGGTTGCATGATGTTGAGGTGGCCGAGCTGGCTCTTCCGACTATTCGCGTGCGCTCGTCCTTTCTCGCGGCGATGGCGGAGTTCGCGGCTGAAGGCATCGGGGATGTCGGTGACCAGCCCATGGTCGGGGTCGAAGTACATGACCGGAGTCAGATGTGGAGCGCTCCTCCGGGGTTCGCGAAGTACGTCGCCGCGGTTCGAGCCGACGCCTCGGAAAGAACCCCGCGACCAGACGGCTGGGTGCCGTCGACGACGTGGTGGCTGCTGGACCGCGACGAGTACCTGGGACGCATCACTCTGCGCCACCGGCTCCAATGAGCGGCTCCGCGAGGTTGGCGGTCACATCGGCTACGGCGTGCGGCGCAGCGCGCGTCGTCGCGGTCATGCCACCGCCATGCTGCGCGGTGTTCTGCCCAAAGCGTTCGCGCTGGGCATCCATCCAGCTCTGGTCACCTGCCGCACGGACAACCTCGCCTCGCGGCGGGTCATCGAACACAACGGCGGCGTCCTCGAGGATGAGCGCCGGGGCGAGCTGCGCTACTGGGTGCCGACCGCCGACGGCACGCGGGTGGCCTGAGCCACAGCGGCGACGATCGTCGCTGCAGCGCGGCTCACCTCCGTGTTGGAGGTGCCGCGGCCCAGCGAGCAGCGGACCAGCGCCGTCGCGCGCGGGTCCTCTCCGATGGCGTGCAGAACGTGTGAGTCGCGCACCGCTCCGCTGGTGCACGCCGAGCCTCCCGATACCTCGACCCCGGCCTGGTCGAGGGCGGCGATGAGCACCTCGGTCGCGGCGCCGTCGACAAGCAGCGCGCACAGGTTGGGCAGCCGCGGCGCCCCGGCGGCGGCGACACGCGCACCGGGCAACGCGGCCAGCACCGTCGCCGCCAGCCGGTCGCGAAGGGCGCTCTGGCGCGCCGTCTCCGTGGCGCGCTCGCGCTCGGCAAGCTCCGCGGCGACGGCGAAGCCGACGATGCCGGCGACGTTCTCTGTGCCGCTGCGCCGGCCGCGCTCCTGGCCACCGCCCTCCTGCTGGGCACGGACGAATGTGCCCCAGCGCGAATAGAGCAGACCGACTCCCTTGGGTCCGTAGCACTTGTGCGCCGACAGGCTGAGCAGGTCGACGCCGAGGCTGTCGACGTCCACTGGCAGCCGTCCGAAGGCCTGCACCGCATCGGTGTGCACCAGCGTGCGCGGGTTGCGCTCACGCACCGCCTGGGCCACAGCGGCGACGTCCTGCACGGTGCCGATCTCGTTGTTGGCGAGCATCAACGACACCAGCACGGTGTCGTGGCGCAGCCCTGCCGCGACCTCGCCCACGTCGACGCGACCATCGCCGTCGCAGCCGACCACCGTCAGCTCGCAGCCACCTTGCTCGGCGAGCGCCTGCGCCGTGCCGAGAACGGCCTCGTGCTCGATCGCGCTGACCACCAGGTGGCGGCCACGTTCCGCGCCCCACCGTCCGACCACGCCGCGGATCGCCAGGTTGTCGGCCTCTGTCCCCCCGGCGGTGAAGGTCACCTCGCGTGCCGCGCAGCCGATCAGGTCAGCGAGCCGGTCACGCGCGCCGTCGATCGCGCTGCGGGCCCGCCGGCCGCGGGCGTGCGGAGAGGAGGGATTGCCCCAGCTGTCGCGGAGATACGGCAGCATCGCGTCGATGACCTCGCCGGCAGGCGGCGTGGTGGCGGCGTGGTCGAGGTAGATGCGCTCGGAGTCCATCAGCTCATGCCCAGTGAGCCCCAGAGCTCCAGCTTGTTGCGCACCGCCTCGATGACAGCATCGGTGAACTCATCGGTGAACGAATGACCACCGAGGTCGGCGGTCCTGGTACCGGCGCGCACGGTCTCGAACGTGGCCTCGTACATGGCGCGCGAGGCCGCCTTGCACGCCGCGTCGTCGATGAAGCTCAGCAACGACGCGGCGGCCAGGATCATGGCCATCGGGTTGGCGATGTTCTTGCCCTGCAGCGCCGGCGCTGTCCCGTGCGGCGCCTCGGCCATGACAACGTCCGGCCTGGTCGAGTCCTCGGTGAATCCGAGCAGCAGCGACTCCGCGCCGGCGATGCTGCCGAAAAGCTGCAGCACGAAGTCGCTGAGGCAGTCGCCGTCGCGGTTCAACGCGGGGATGACCAGCGCGTCGCCACCGTGCGCCAGCAGGAGCGCATAGGTCGCGTCGATCAGCTGGGGCTCGTAGGCCACGTCGGGAAAGCGCGCCGCGGCAGCATCCATCTCCTCCTTGAGCATCCCCTCGTAGACCGGCGACACGGTGTACTTCGGACCGCCGAAGACGCACGCGTGGGCGCGCCGCGCCTGCACGAACGCGAAGTCGGCCACCGCCCGGCAGGTCGAGCGCGAGATGTGCTCCGTCCGAAAGGCGACCTCGTCGCCGTCGCGTTCCTCGCGCCACTCGTTGGCGCCGTAGGCGTCGTCCACCGCCATCCGCACCACGCTCATCGGCGCGCTGGCACCACCCACCGACGCGACGCCCGGGATGCGCCGGCCGGTGCGCAGGATGACCTTGCCACCAACCCGCTGACGGAGCAGCGCATTGGGGCTGCCCACGTCGCCGGCGTGCTCTGGCGTGATGGTGGCGCCCTTGAGACCGAACCCGCATGCCACCATGGCCTCGGCGGCCGCGACGACGACCGCGTTGGCGGTGGCGCGCCGGTTCTCCAGGGAGAGGTCGAACGGGCGCAGCACCAGGTCGACGCCGATGACCTCAGGGGCCAAGACCCGCAGTGCCTCATCGAGCAATTCCTGCCCGGTCTGGTCGCCCTGGAGAATCGCGATGGTCGCCGTCATCGCCGACAGCGTAGCCGCGGCCAAGGCCCGGTCGCAGCCGCCGCCCTCCCTATGATCGGCGCGTGCAGACCAACGCGCAGACCGAAGCCGGCGACGAACAGCGGCCGGCGATCATCCTCGCGATCTACACCTGGGACATGCTGCTCGCGCTGCTCGCGCTGCTCGCGGCCCTCGCGGCCTTCGCCGGCCAGGCCACTGTTGGCAGCCGCACCGTCAGCGTCAGCATCGGCGAGCAGATTCTTGCGGCTGTGTCGGCCGCCTCGCTCGCCGGCCTGCTCATCATCCTGGCGACGCTTCTGACACGCCGGCAGCGATGGGTCCGATACGCGCAGATCATCACCTTCGTCACGGCCATCATCATCGGGGCAACCTCCCTGCTTGTGGCGCTGCTCCCCGGGCAGGGCCTGCAGGCGGTCAGCGCCCTGACGTCGATCCTGCTGTTGCTCCTCGACGCCATCGCCATCGTCGCTCTCACCGGCCGGCGCGTGGTCGCCTGGTACAACGCCGGCGCTGCCATGCCTGCCTACATCAGCGCGACGATCGGCTTCTGGGCGGCCAGCAGCGTCGTGCTGACCGTGCTCCAAGCGCTGCGCTGAGCCGCGCTCAGATCATCGAGAGCAGGTCGCCGACCACCGAGACGACTGTCTCATCGTCGAGCGGCTTGGCCAGGACGGCGGCCGCGCCGAGCTGCTGGGCGCGTTCCTTGGTGCGCCGGTCGCCGGCCGGGGTCAGGATGACCACGCCGGCCGGAGGGTGCTCGGGGGCGAACCTCACCGCCTGAAAGTACTCCAGCCCGTCGGTGTCGAGCGTGGTGTCGAGCAGCAGGAGGTCGGGCGCGTACTCGGCCATCTCCCTGCGCAGCTCACGCATCTGGCGCACCCAGCGCACCTCGTGGCCGGCCTCGTTGAGGCATCTGGCGACCGGGGCGGCAACCGAAGCCTGGTCCTCAGCCAGCAGGATTCGGGCGCGTGTCCCCATCGCCGCGGATGGTAGCGAGCGCGACCGGTGCCCGGCGCGCGGCAAGGCGAATCGGCCGTCGCCGAGCGCGTAGACTGAGGCTGATGCCGTCGCGCACCCCGCCGCCCGTGTCCGTGGTGACGGCGCACTTGCGACGGATCGAGCAGCGACTCCCCGAACTCTCCGTGCCGGTGCTGCTGCACGTCCGCGATGCCGTCGAGCAGGTGCTTGCCGCGGAACGTGTCGGCACCAGGGATGTCGAGACTGTCGTGGCGGCGGCCGGGTGCGACTGATGCGTGCCCCGCGAATTCTGCGCCGCGCCTTCGGCCGCCGCGGCTCTGACGAGTCGTCGCTTGTGGGGATGTCCCGACTTCCCGCCGCCGAGCGTCCCCACCTCGTTGACTCGCACACCCGCACCTTCTGGAGCCACGGCACCACCACCCCCGCGACACTGGTGGAGGCGGAGCGCAGCGACCCCGCAGCACCGACGGGACGGGCCTCGACGCTGGTCGCCGACCACGAGCGCGGCGTCACCGGTTCGAGCCGACCGCGCGCCAACCCCGCGTTCAGCGAGGCGGTCTTCGTCGAGCTGATGCGCGCTCGGCAATACCGGCGCGCCTACTCACTGCTCAGCCCGGAGTGCCAGCAGAGCTGGGGCACGCTGGAGGCGTTCATCGCCGCCCAGCGCATCGGGGCGCTGGCCACGCTCCGCGGCATCAGGGTCAGGCAGGTGCGTCATCTGGAAGCCTGGCGCGACCCCGACTCGGGGATGGTCCACGCGCATGCAGCCGAGCTCGATGTGGAGTACGAGATCGGTGACGCGACGCGCACCGTCAGCCTGCCGCGCACCGTCCACCTGGTGGCCCATCGCGGCGCCTGGCGATCGCTCTGTTACCCGACTGCAACAAGGCAGACCTGACCTGCTGCGTCTGAGGCGGGCGCACGGGCGTGGGCTGCGTACAATGCGCCGATGGAGAACGCCGCGCTTCCCCGGCGCTTGCCCGCAGGCGGTGACAACGCGGTGTTCACGCGGCACATCCCTGGACCGATCGAGCGCACCGTTTTCGAGCTGCGCCGCATCGACCGCGACGCCGTCTGGCGCCGTCCGCGGGTCGGCCGCACGCGTCTGCTGCTCCGTGAATCCGACGCCCTCATCGACCTGATCGAACGCTGTCGGGAGCGCGGCGACCGCCTGCTTCCGACCCAGCTGTGGAGCGCCGTGGTGCGCTTCGTCGGGGCGCTCGACGGTGCCCTGCGCGACCAGCTCGGCATCAATCGCGAGGCCGGACACGTCTCCGATGTGCTGTTCGCCAGCCAGGGATTGCTCCTCGAGCGAGCCCGCGAGGAGCGTGCCCCGGTGACGGCCCGGATCATCCCGCTGTTTCGCAATTGAGATAGCGCGCGCGCCGGTCGCACCGGCGCCGCTGCGGTGCGCGCGGCGGTGACCTGGGACATCGCCGTCGCCGGCACGGTGCACGTCGACGACATCACAACCCCAACCGGTCGACGTCCAACCCAGCTGGGCGGCTCGGCTGTGTACTTCGCCCTGGCTGCCGCCGACCCGGCAACCGTCCACCTCAACGGCATCGTCGGCCGCGACCACGCCGCCGCCTTCATCGAGCTGCTGCGCGACACCTGCATCAACCTCGACGGCATGGTGATCAGCAACCAGCCCACCTTCCGCTGGCAAGTGCGCCACGACTTCGAGCGATGGATTGCCGTCGACACCGTCAGCGACGAGGGGTGCGATCCATCGTGGCAGCCTCGACTGCCACCCGCCGCCGCGGATGCGCAGGTGCTGTTCCTGGCGAGCATGCGTCCCGCGCTGCAGCGCGACGTGCTCGCCCAGAGCTCCGCCCGCCTGGCCGCCGCCGACTCGATGACCGACTACACGGGCCCCGAGCGCGACGCCGTTCGCGAGGTGGCGCACGCCTGCGACGTGCTCTTCCTCAACCGCAACGAGCTGGCCAGTCTCACGGGCACGCCGGTCACCACCTGGCGGCAGGAGGCGATCGCCATGTGCGGTGTCGGCCGCCTGCGTGCGGTGGTTGTCAAGGGTGGCCCGGGCGGCGCATCGGTGGTGACCGAAGACGGGGTGATCTCGCGACCGGCCGCGCGCGTCGACGAGGTCGTCGACCCCACCGGGGCAGGCGACGCCCTCGCGGGCGGCTTCCTGGCTGCCTGCGCCGTCGCGCAGCGCGACGACACCGGCTTCTTCGCGACCGCGCTCGAAGCCGGCCTGCAGTGTGCCGCCCGGGCGATCTCACAGTTCGGGGTCGCCGGGCTGCAGCGGCGATGACCTGCGCCGCGCACCGACATGCGCCTCACTGGGCGGTGCTCGCGGGGCAGGTATGATCGGCGCCCCATGGCTCGCACATCCACCTCGCGCGACCTCGGCACCCCGATCGACCGCAACATCGCGCTGGAGCTGGTGCGGGTCACCGAAGGCGCGGCCATGGCCGCCGCTCCCTTCATGGGCCGCAACCGCAAGAACGACGCCGACGGCGCTGCCGTCGACTCGATGAGACGCAGCCTCAACTTCGTCGACATGGACGGCGTCGTGGTCATCGGGGAGGGTGAGAAGGACGAGGCACCGATGCTGTATATCGGCGAACAGGTCGGCAACGGCAACGCGCCGCGGGTGGATGTCGCCGTCGACCCCATCGACGGCACCCGCCTGGTGGCCCGCGGACTCCCGGGCGGCATCGCCACCGTCTCGCTCGCCGAGCGCGGCTCGATGTTCTACACCCACGTCCCCTACATGGAGAAGCTGATCGTCGGGCCCAAGGCGGCAAACGTCATCGACATCACCGACACCGTCAAGAACAACCTGCGCCGTATCGCCAAAGCCGAGGATCGCAGCGTCGAGGACCTCACCGTGGTCGTGCTCGACCGCGACCGCCACGAGGACCTGCTCGAGGAGATCCGTTCGGCGGGGGCTCGCGTCAAGCTGATCATGGACGGTGATGTCGCCGCCGGCGTGATGGCCGCGATGGAGCACCGCACCGGCATCGACGTGCTGATGGGCGTCGGCGGCGCACCCGAGGCGGTGCTCGCCGCCTGCGCCATCAAGTGTGTCGGCGGCTCGATGCAGGGGCGGCTCTGGCTGCGCGCCGGCGACCAGGCCCTGCTCGAGGCCGAGGGCAAAAGCGCCGATCGCGTCCTTGAGCTCGACGACCTCGTCAGCGGTGACAACGTCTTCTTCGCCGCCACCGGGATCACCGGGGGCGAGTTGCTCGAGGGGGTGCGCTTCCTCGGCGAGAATCGCGCCCGAACCCAGAGCCTGGTGATGCGCAGCTATTCAGGAACGATCAGGTACATCGACGCCGAGCACAGCCTGGCGAAGCTGCGAATGCGCCGCGAGGAAGCGGAGGCGGACGGGACCGAGGCGATGATCATGGCCAAGGCCAGCCAGGCGGAGCGGCTCCAGCCCGGCTGAGAAGATGGGCGCCGGTTCACGGCCGCCGTGGGACAATCGCGCCGACCATGAAGGTATTGCGCCCGAGCCCCTCGTTGATGCGCTGGTTCGTCCCGGGGCTCCACATCAAGCGCTGGCTGCTGCTGCTGTTCGCCAGCATCGTGATGATCAGCCTCGCCGTTGGCTACGTGCTCCGCGACATCTACAGCAGCGGCGTGAGCTTCCCGTCCTGGGTGCAGACCATCACCCTGCAGTTTTTGCCACGCGGTGTGCGCGCGGCCCTTTTTGGTGTCCTCGGCATCGCCGTCCTGCTGCTCTGCTTCTACAAGCTCGGCGAGTCCCTTCTCGGTCCGTTCCTGCGCGGCAACACCAGCGAGCGCCGCAACCTCATCGAACACCTCTATGCCCACCGCCAGCTCGCCAAGGGCCCGCGGGTGGTCGCCCTGGGCGGCGGGACCGGCCTCAGCACCCTGCTGCGCGGCATCAAGAAGTACACCGGCAACATCGTCGCCATCGTCACCGTCGCCGACGACGGGGGCTCGAGCGGCCGGCTGCGCGCCGAGTACCGCGTGCTGCCGCCGGGAGACTTCCGCCAGTGCCTCACCGCCCTGGCCGAGACCGAGCCGCTGATGACCCAGCTGTTCCAGCACCGCTTCACCGGTGAGGGCTCGCTCGGCGGCCACTCGTTCGGCAACCTCTTCATCATGGCGATGGCCGAGATCACCGGTGACTTCGAGCACGCGCTGCGCGAATCGGGACGGGTCCTGGCGGTGCGTGGCACCATCGTCCCGAGCACCCTGCGCGACGTCGTGCTCTGCGCCACCTCCGGCACCGAGGTCAGAGTCGGCGAGTCGCGCGTCCCGCACGGGATCGAGCGAATCGACCGTGTATTCCTGCAGCCCGACGCTCCACCGATCAACCCTGAGGCCGAGGCGGCCATCCTCGACGCCGAGCTGGTCATCGTCGGCCCTGGATCGCTGTACACCTCGATCCTCCCCAACCTCCTCGTCGACGGCATGGTGGAGGTCCTGCGCGCCACCCCGGCGGTCAAGGTCTACGTCTGCAACGTGGCCAGCCAGCCCGGCGAGACCATGGGCTACACCGTCAGCGAGCACCTCACCGCCATCGAGGACCACGTCGGCGGCAACCTCTTCGACTACGTGATCGTCAACAGCAACCTGGCCCCAGCCCTGCCGGCGTCAGCACAGGCGGCGGGGACATCGCGCATCCTCTTCGACCGCGACGAGGCGTCCAAGAAGCCCGTCCACTACATCCTCGCCGACGTCGTGTCGCCGGCGGTATCGTCGCACCATGATCCGGAGAAGCTGGCTCGGGTGATCATGAAGCGCATCTGGCGCTAGGGCCTGAGGAACGGCGTAGCCAAGCCGGGGGAGGGGTGCGTCATGCTCCGGTCGCTGTCCTCGCGGGCGCTTCGGAGCCCCTCGGCTTCGCCGAGTCGGTCTCCTCGCTGCTGCGGATGCTCCCTACGCATGACCCACCCCTCCCCCTCTCGGTCGTGACGGTTCCCTTGCGGGGGCAGGCAACTCCTGGAGAGCGGGCGCTTTGTCGGCGGACCAGCGCCGCATCGTCCGTCTCACCGGGCTCCGAAGCGATGATGCCTCCCCTTCCATACCCTCAGTACAGGAGGTCGTGGTGGAGCCGCCAGCGCAGGCGTTGGGTGGCCGTTTCACCGAAGCGCTGCCAGGCGGCGTAGGCGCGCGGGCGTACTGGTAGATCCCAGGTGCCGACGAAGTCAGTGATGCGGTCGCTGAACCCGGACTTGAAGCGGTAGATGCCGTAGAGAGGATGGCGTTCGGTGAGCTGTGAGGAGGGCGGCACCGCCACCAGGTCGTAGCGACACACCCCGCGGTGACGCAGCCAGCGCATCACCTCCCACTGCAGCAGGTGCGGGGCCATCAGGTCGCTGTGCAACTTGGTGGAACCGCCGTCCTTGTACCAGGCGCGCTCGCCGAGGTGGATGGCGTAGAGGCCGGCGAGGACCTCGCCCTGCCACGACGCGAAGAACAGCTGTCCCTGCCCGCTCGCCGCCTGCAGCTCCCAGTACTGCTGGAAATAGCGCGCGCTGCGCAGCACGAACCCGGCGCGATCCTGGGTGGCCAGCATCAGCGAGTACATGGCGTCCATGTTGGCGGCGGTCATGGGCACGGCCGCCACGGTGACCCCGCGGCGCGCGGCCAGCCGGATGTTGTAGCGCGTCTTGGGCTTGAAGGATGCGAGCAGCGCGTCCTCCTCGCGATCGAGGTCGACGACGATGGTGGCGCGGCTCATCTGCACGTCGCTCGGTGACTTGCGCAGGCCGGCGGCATACCACGCGCGCTGGTCGGCAGCGGATTCCTCGACCTCCGGCTCCACCTTGACCAGGAAGGCGCCGCGCAGCGGGGCGCGGTCGGCGAGGACCTCCACAAGGCCGTCAGCGCCGGCGACTCCCGGCCCTTTGGGCGCGTACCAGATATCACCAAGGCCGGCAACCCCGCGGCGCAGAAAGAGCACCGCGACGTCTCCGCCGCCCACCTGGGCGATCCAATATGTCGGAGTCCAGCCCCAGCGTCGCTTGAACTCGCCCCACGCCCTGGTCTGCAGGAACTGTCCGCCGCCGGGGTTGGCTGTCACCAAATCGTCCCACGCAACGATCTCACGACTTGTCGCCGGCCTCATCTGGCCTCGGACGTGGTGGCCTCGCGCACAGCCGACAACGCGCGCGTACCGAACACCGCGTCACCGTAGCACAGCGCCGGGAGTCGGCACGTTTTGGTGCGGTTGGCAAAAGCCCTTGCGGATCCTTACAATTCCGCGAGTTCGTGTCGACCCACCTGGAGAAAGATGATGGCCAGTGTTGTCACCCGCGATGTTCTTGCCGAGCAGCTCGCGAAGCGCGCCGAGATCACCATGAGCGCCGCGCGCGATGAGGTGCGTTGGTTTTTCGACACCCTGTCGCGCGCGCTCGAAAAGGGCGATGAGGTGCGCATCCACGGCTTCGGGTCGTTCCGGACAGCGCAGCGTGCGGCGAGGATGGGACGCAACCCGCGCACCGGCGAGGCTGTCCAGGTGGCGGCACGTCGCGTGGTTCGTTTCGCACCGAGCACCACGTTGAGCAGCGCGCTCAAGGCCAAGGGCGGCAAGCGCAGCAGCAGGAGCTGACGCCCATCGCGCGATGAGGGGGATCCCGGCGCGGGCCGGGGTCCCACGGCGCGCTTGGTGCTGCGCTCCACGATGACGGTGCTGCGAGGATCCTGGTAGTGCGCAATCTGCTTCGCATTGCCACCGTCGTTGTCATCGTCCTCGTGGTCGTGGTGGCGTCGCTGGGCACGGTGCGTCTGGTCGCTGCGTCACCAACGCTGATGGCCACCGCCACGGGCGCGGGTCCGTGGGTTCCGGCAGCGGGCACACCGCTGGCGGTGGCAGCGCCACCCCAGGGCAGCCTGGCGGTCGACGCGCTGGTCGGGACCGCGGCGACACACCTCGTCGCGGCGGATGCCACCACGATCCGGCCGATCGCATCGGTGGCCAAGACGATGACCGCGCTGGTGATCCTCGAGACCCACCCGCTGCAGCCCGGCGACGCAGGGCCGGTGATCACCATGACCCAACTCGACGTCGACGACTACGTGCGAATCGCTGCTCAGAACGGCTCATTCGTGCCGGTGAGGGTCGGCGAACAGTTCAGCGAGCACGACCTTCTGATCGGCCTGATGCTCCCCTCGGCGAACAACCTTGCCCTCAGCGCGGCGCGCTGGATCGATGGCAGCGTCGCGGCTTTCGTGGCTCGGCTCAACACCCGGGCCGCGGCCCTGGGCATGAGCCGCACCCATTTCGCCGACCCGGACGGCCTCGACAGCGCCACGACCTCGACCGCCGCCGACCTGCTCCGTCTCGCCGCGGCCACGGTGGCCAACCCGACGCTGGTCGCGGTGGTTTCGACTGATACCGCCACCCTCCCTGACGGGACCCCTGTCAAGAACCTCGATCGCCTGCTCGTCCTCGAGCCCGGCTGGATCGGCATCAAGACGGGATGGACCCCCGAGGCGTCGGGCTGCCTGCTCTTCGCTGCGCGCCGGCAGCTGGCCCCCGGGATCCCGGCACTGACCGTCGTGGGGGCTGCGCTCGGCCAGCCGCCTGACCTGACCTCGGGCTGGGCACACCCCGAGCTCGGCGGCGCGTTCGACGTCGCTCGCACCGCGATGCAAACCGCGCTGGCCGGGTACGCCGCCGTCCGCGTCGGCTCGGGGTCGATCCCGGTGGCGGGCAACCTCTCGGCCCCGTGGGGCAACTCGACCCCACTGCTGCTGACCGGAGCGGACCGCGTCGTGCTCGTCCGGCTCGGCGCCACGCTGACCGTGACCCCGGCCACGCGACCCGTGGCCGTGCCCGCCCCGGCGGGGACCGACGCCGGCAGCGTGACCGTCTCGGCAGAAGGCACTGTTGTGGGCCGCTGGACGCTGGTCACCGCCGCCGCGGTCGACGCGCCCTCAGCGTGGTGGCGGCTGGTGCACGGCTGAGCGGCGCGGGCTCACCAGGCGGCGTCGCTGCGCTCGGCGGCCAGGCGCAGTGCGGCGAGGGCCTCCTGGTCGCGGGCGCCGAGGTCGGGCGCCAGCCTGATCGACTCGAGCCGGTCGCGCGCGGTCACCAGCTCGACCTCGTGCAGGCCGAGGTGTGGCTTGGCCACGGGGCGACCGGTGAAGGCCGCCAGCGGTTCGCGCCACTTCTGGCGCAGCGCGCGGGGTGAGAGCTCACCGGCGCGCACCACCAGCCCGGTCCCGTCGCGGCGGGGACCGAGCCTGAATCGCAGAACGATGCGGCCGCTCTTGGCGCAGCTCTCGCAGCGGCCGTACCGCTCGTCGGGAATCTCCGGTCGCTTCCGGCAGACGCGGCACACGCCCGCCAGTCTACCCAGCAGCGCCGCCATTCCGCGTTGACAAAACCACCTATCCGTCATACCCTCGGCCGCGATATGAACGTCGAGGTGCGCGCCACCGGACTCCGTGCCATGCGCGAGCGGCACAAGCTCACCCAACGCGAGCTGGCCCGCCGGCTCGGGGTCACCCAGAATTACATCCCGGCGCTGGAGGCGGGCACCCGCAATCCGGGCCCCAAGCTGCGCCAGTCGCTGATGCAGCTCTTCCAGTGCGACTTCGAGGATCTCTTCCTGGTGGTGATGGTCAACCCGGTCAACAAGCGCGAGCAGGTGCTGCGCCCGGAGCAGACCTCAGAGGCGAGCTGAGCGCATCCTGCTCGCCTGTGGCCGCTCCTTACAATCGAGGCGATGGCGGATGACCGGTTGCTTCTCGAGGGGCTGCAGTTCTTCGGCCACCATGGCGACGTGGAGGCTGAACGTGCCCTGGGAGGACGGGTCGACGTCGACGTCGAGATCCACGCCGACCTTCGCCGCGCCGGCCGCAGCGACCAGCTCAGCGACGCGCTCGACTACGTGCGCTGCTACGAGACCGTGCGGCACGTGGTCGAGACCCGCCAGCACAACCTGCTCGAGACCGTGGCCGAGGAGGTTGCCGGCGCCCTGCTGACCGACGTCCGGATCAGCTCGGTCAGGGTTCGCGTCGCCAAGCAGCCCCCGATCGCCGGCGTCTTCCATCGCTTCGCGGTCATCATCGAGCGCGACAGGAGGGACGCTGCGCGATGAGCGCGGTGATCATCGACGGCCGGGCCGTGGCCGCCGCGGTGCGTGACCAGCTCGGCGCGCGGATCCGCGAGCTGACGGCCGCCGGGACCACGCCCGGGCTCGGCGCGATCCTCTGCGGGGATGACCCGGGTTCAGCCGTCTACGTGCGCAACAAGGGGCGGGTCGCGGAGGAGCTCGGCATCCACTTCGACCTGCGCAGGCCGGACATCGGCAGCAGCACCGACGACATCCTCGAGCTGGTGAACGAGATGAACGAGGACGACCGCATCGATGGCATCCTCGTGCAACTGCCGTTGCCCGCGCAGATCGACCCCGACGTCATCCAGGCGGCGACCAGTCCCGACAAGGATGCCGACGGCCTGCATCCGTTCAACTTTGGACGGCTCGCCCAGGGTGCTTCGGCCACGGTGGTCGCCTGCACACCGTCGGGGTGCATGGAGCTGCTCCGCCGCTACGACGTGCCGCTGCGGGGCGCACGCGCAGTGGTGGTGGGGCGCAGCGCGCTGGTCGGCCGGCCGCTGGGGATGCTGCTGCTCAACGCCGACTGCACGGTGACGTTCTGCCATTCGCACACCGCCAACCTGGCGTCCGTGTGCCGCCAGGCCGACATCCTCGTCGCCGCCACCGGACGGCCGGGCACGATCACCGCCGAGTACGTCAAGCCCGGAGCGTGCGTCATCGACGTGGGCACGACGAAGATCGGCGACAAGCTCCGCGGTGACGTCGACCGCGAATCCGTCGAACCTGTGGCAGGCTGGCTCACCCCAGTCCCCGGTGGCGTCGGACCGATGACCATCGCCATGCTCATGCACAACACCGTCGCGCTCTGCGCGGCACGGCGCGGAGCCATCGTTCCCGCCAGCTCGCGCTGACGCCTGATGGCGAGCCTGCAGCTGCGCTGGTCGGAGCACGAGGCACGCAAGCCCTACGCGCGGCCGTTCATGGTCACCTTCGTCAGCGACACCGCCGCTCAGCTCGGCAGCGTGGCGGTCAACGGCTCCGATCTGCTGTACTGGCGTCAGTTCGTCGCGGCCGTGGCCGCGCTGACCGGCGAGCTTTTCATCCGCGATGACGTCGATTCCGCAGCGGACCCGCAGCGCGCCTGGCTGCACAAGTTGACCGAGATGATGCCGCCGGCGCTGGACGTGTCCGTGACCCCGCGGTCCAGCTTCGATCACGATCGTGGCCGCGTGTTCGGGTTCGCCGTCGCCTGCGCTGACGACCGCAGCGCCATCGTCGATGCCCGCACCCTGCTCGAGTACCAGGAATTCCAGGCCGCGATCGCCCACCAGTGCGGGCTCCTGCTCCGCGTGGCCGCGGTGGAGGAGGTGGACGACGCGGCCCCCAGGCAGCGCGCGTGGCTGTCGTGGCTCAGCCAGACGGTCTCGCGTCCCGGTGTCGAGGAGGCGATGTCACGCGAGTGGCCGTGGCGCTGACCGCCAACTACGAGCGGGCTGTGGCAGCGCTCGCCGGCCTCCAGGGACGGGGCATGAAGCTCGGCCTGGAGCGCATCGAGGCGCTCCTCGCCGCCCTCGACAATCCGCACCGCGGGCTCAGAGGCGTGCTCGTCGCCGGCACCAACGGCAAGGGCTCGGTGTGCGCGCTCGTCGACTCGATGGCCCGGGCCGCCGGGCTGCGCACGGTGATGATGACCAAGCCCCACCTGGTCTCCTGGACTGAACGGATCGCGGTCGACGGCCGTCCCATCGGCGAGGAGCGCTTCGCCGAGCTGGTCCTCGGTGCCATCGACGCCGCCGCCGGCATCGCGGGGGACCTCGGCTCGGCCACCGTCTTCGAGCTGGTCACCGCCGCCGGGATCGTCGCCGCCCGGGATGAGAAACCGGACCTGCTGATCACCGAGGTGGGTCTGGGCGGACGGCTCGACAGCACCAACGTTCTCGACCCCGGTGTCGCCGTCGTGACCGGCATCGCCGTCGACCACCGCGCCGAGCTCGGTACCGACATCGCCGGCATCGCTGCGGAGAAGGCGGCGATCATCAAGCCTGGCAACGATGTCGTCACCGGTGCCGTCGGCGTGGCTCTCGATGTGGTCCGCGAGGCGGCCGACCGGGTGGGGGCGGCGTCCCTCTCAGCGGTCGGCACCGACATCCCGTGGGCCGGGCGGGAACTGGGTCGGGGCGGGGTCGCGGTCGAGATCGCCGCGCCGCCGCTGCACCTCAGGACCCCGCTGCTGGGCGGCTTTCAGGAGCGCAACCTCGCCGTCGCAGCCCAGGTGTGCCGGGTCCTCAGGCGCCGCGGCACGGCGATCTCCGACGAGGCGATCGTGCGCGGGGCCGCAGCGGTGCGCTGGCCGGGGCGCATGCAGTGGATCGACGGTGCGCCCGCGCTGCTCGTCGACGGCTGCCACAACGCCGAGGCGGTCGCCGCCATGGTGGCTGCGGCCATCCCACTCTGCGCCGGCCGCCGCACCGTCGCCGTTTTCGGGGTCATGGCCGACAAGGAGATCGACGCCATGCTGAGCGCGCTGCGGCCGCTCACCGCCGACGTCGTCTTCACCGAACCGTCAACTGCCCGCGCAGCACCCGCAAAGGCGCTGGCGGCGCAGTGGGGCGAGGGCGCCGTGGTCGCCGCAGACGTTCCAGCGGCGCTGAAAGCCGCGCGTGCGATGGCCGGCGAGGACGGCGTCGTAGTCGCAGGCGGCTCCCTCTACATAGCCGGAGAGGTGCTCGGGGAAGAACCTGTAGAGGCTCGCGCGATCCTTGCGGGGAGGGACGGAGGCACAGGTGCCGCAGCGAATGTGCCGCGCAGAGAGGAGATCCACCCGCGCAGCGGGTGAGCTCCGAATGCCAGCGCGGCTTTGACCGAAGGCACCGGTGCCTCCGCCCCTCCCCGCGGGAACACCGGCCTACCTGCCGGTGCTCTTATGCGACCAGGACAGCGTCGAGCTTGGCCTTGAGCGACTGCTTGGGCTGGTAACCCACGATGCGCTCCTCGGCCTTGCCGCCGCGGAAGACCATCAGGGTGGGGATGCTCATGATGCCGAACATCCCGGGCGTGATCGGGTTGGCGTCCACGTCGACCTTGGCGACCTTGACGCGCCCGTCGTACTCGCCGGCGAGCTCCTCGACGATCGGGGCGATCATCTTGCAGGGCGAGCACCAGGATGCCCAGAAATCGACGAGCACCGGTACGTCGGAGTCGAGCACCTCCTGCTTGAAGTTGGTGTCGGTAACGACGACGGGTTGGGACATCTGTCTCTCCTGGTGAGGCGCCGCGGATGCGGTCGCCGGCAAGCTGCTTGGGGCGGGTGGTCGGCGGTTGTCAGTCGATGGTGGTGGCTGCCTTGGACGGGGTGGTGGTCGGCGACGTGCTCGGCGGCGATGACGAGGCCGCGGCAGCATCCTTGGCCGGCTTGCTGCCCGAGTCGCCCGCCGGGGCCGAGCTGGGCGCCTTCTTGCCGTCGCCGTCGGTTGCCGAGGCGGCGGCTGGCTGCGCGGAGCGGCTGTCGGTCTTGTAGAAGCCGCTGCCCTTGAAGTGGATGCCGATTGGGAAGAACTGACGCGTGCCCGCGCCACTGCAGACCGGGCACGACGCCTGCGGCGCATCGCTCATCCGCTGCGTGACCTCGAAGTCGTGCTCGCAGGACTGGCAGCGGTATCCATAGATGGGCACTTGGTCTCCTGAGTCGCTCCTGATCACTGTCCTACCCGCCGCGGACAGTCTCCAAACGGCCGTCAATTCTCCCAAGGGCCGTGGGGATAGCGGAGCAGGTGACCCTCGAGGCGATGTGAGGGTACCGCGCCGCTGGCGATGCGGCGCGCCTGTTCGGCCCCATTGACATGGAGCCGGGCGGCACGTCTCTCAGCGCGCAGGAAGCGACGGAGGGCAACGTTGACCAGCTCGCTGCGGCTGAGCGGCGACCCGCGGGTGTGTGCGTTGAGGGCATCGACGACGTCCTCGTCGAGGGAAACGGCGATGCGACGGGCCATCCGCAGATCGTACGCGTCCGAGGCCTGCGGTCATCACCGAGTTCACAGCGGCGAGAGCACCAGGCCGGTGGGGACCTTGGGATAGAAGTACGTCGACTTCTGGGGCATGACCTCGCCGGCGTCGGCGACGGCGATCATCTCGGCGGTCGTCGCCGGGTTGAGGCAGAAACCGAGCAGAGATTCCCGTGATGTCACCCTTGCCTCCACCTCCTCGACGGATCGCGTGTAGCGCAGCGCCCCCTCGCGGATCGCCTCGGGGTCGGCGCCGGCGGGGCCGAGCACCTCTTCCTGGAGCACCACGACGTCGAGGCCCTGCCGTGGCGACGCGGTGGCCCGGCGCGGCCGCGAGAGCACAGCGCTGCCCTCGTGTGAGCGCACCGCGATCGCGTGCCGGCCCTGGCGCGCCGCCGCGGCGGCTGTCACGGCGGCGGCCAGGTCGGTTGCGCCTACGAGGTCCCAGCCGTCGTCGAGCCGCATCCAGAGATCGTCGAGGCTGTAGGCGGCATCGGGACGCGGCTGGAGAAGGCGATGGGTGGGGAGCAGGCTGATCCCGGGATCGTCCGCGTCGCACACGTAGACCAGGGCGAACTGGGAATCAGCGGTGGCGTCGTCCCCCGCCGCGGCGCGCTCGGCGGCGTAGGCTGCCGCCGTCTCGTAGCGATGGTGACCGTCGGCGAGGTACAGCTCGGCCCCGGCCGCGGCCTCGCGGATGGCGGCCACGCGGGCAGGATCGTCGATCACCCAGAGCAGGTGCTTCTCTGATCCGAACTCGCCCTCGGTGCGGCCGCCCGCCGCGGCCGGCCCCACGGTCGCCTCCCCGAGGAGAGCGCTCACGCCAGGCGCGCCGCGCCAGACGGCGAACACGGCGCTGGTCTGAGTGCGCGTGGCCCGCATCAGCGCCAGCCGGTCCTCCTTGGGACCGCGCAGGGTGCGCTCATGCGGACGCAGCTCACTCTGCTCCCAGGGCACCGCGCGGACCCGCGCGAACAGCCCGCGGCGCACCTGCGCGGTGCCGTCGGGCATGGTGAAGCGCTGCTCGCTGACATAGAACGAGGGCGACGCATCCTGGACGAGAACACCGAGCTGGCGCCACGACTGGAGGTGGGCCTGGGCGCGGCTGTAGCGGTCCCTGACCCCGGGCACGTCGTCGGGCAGCTCCTGCCCGTAGTCGACACGGACGATGTTGCGAAGGTCGCGGCCGTACAGCGCGTCCTGCTGGGCACGGCTGATCACGTCGTATGGCGGGGCGAGCACACCACCGAGGTGCACCACCGCAGGGTCGAAACGGATCGCGCGCAGCGGCACCAGGTCTGCCATCACCGCCAGTCTGCGTGAAGCTCCTCCGGTTAGGCGCCGGGGCCGCGTTGCAGCGCTGCGAGGATGGCCGCGGCCAGCGCCCCCGCCGTGTCGGGGCCGAGCTCGACGGCGACGCGGGCGGTCGGTCCTGCCTGCGGGGCGAGGAAGTCGATGTTCAGGGTGTGCTCAGCGGCCGCGTGCACAGGGTGGTCGAGGTAGACGGTGGCGTCGGTGAGAGAGAACCAGCCGTTGGCGCCCTTGGCGCTGCCGGTCACCTTCAGATGCTCGGTCACGTAGGTGCACATCGCGTCACCTCGTTGCCAGATGGCGGCTGAAGAACGCTTCGATGAGGGCCCACCCCTGCTCGGCGGCTTGGGGGGCGTAGCTGGGGCGGTCGGTCGTGAAGAAACCATGCCCGGCGTTCTCGAACATATGGAACTCGTGTTCCTTGCCGGCATCCGTGAGGACTCGGTCGAGCTCGGCCACATGCTCGGGCGACGGGTGCGAATCCTCTGTGCCGAAGAGGCCGAGCAGCGGGCAGGAGAGCTTGGGCGCGAGGTGCGTCAACGGCCTGACCGCCAGCGCGAACCCCTCGGGCGGCTTCTCGACAACGAATCCGCCGTAGCAGTCCACCGCCGCATCCACGGTCAGCGAGCAAGCGGCAAGGAACGCCTGCCTGCCGCCCGAGCAGTAGCCGAGCACCGCAACACGTCCGTTGGCATTGGCAAGCGAGCGGAGATGGTTGGCCGCACCATCGACATCGCCCACCAGGCGGTCGTCAGGCACACCACCGGCGGCGCGCACCGCGGCAGCGGCGTCGTCGGGGCTGGCGCCAGGGGCTTCGCGGTAATGGAGGTTGGGGCAGATCGCGTTGTAGCCCATCGCCGCGAGGCGGCGAGCGCTCTCCTTGGTGTCGCTGTCGTAGCCCGGCATGTGGTGGATGACGACCACGCCACCGACCGCGTCCCCCCCGGAGGTCAGGGCCAGGTAGGCCTCGATGCCGTCACCCCCCGCGCCGGTGATCGCCACTGTCTCGGTGGCGGCGGTGTCCTCGCTCACCTACAGGCGCACCTGGCGGAGCTGCTCGAGGTTGGCGACAGCGGCGAGCCGCTCGAGCATGGCGCTGTCGACCGCGTCGTCGATCTCCATGAGCATCACGGCCCGGCCGCGCGGCCGGTCGCGGCCAAGCTCGATGCGTGCGATGTTGATGTCGCTGCTGGCCAGAAGGGTCGAGACCGCCGCGATGACGCCGGGGCGATCCTCATGCTGCACGACCAGGAAGGTGCCGGCGGGGTGCATGTCGACGCGGAAGTCGTCGATGCGCGTGATCCTGGGGACGCCCTCGAAGTGGGTGCCGGCGACCAGCAACCGCTGCTCGCCGACGACCTCGACGAACATCGAGTTGGTGTGGTCGACACTTCGTGTGGTGGTGTGCTCGTCGACGTCCACGCCCATCGATCGCGCCACCATCTTGGCGTTGACCGCGTTGACGCGCGTGTCGGAATAGTGGCCGAGCAGGCCGCGCAGCACCTCCGCGGTGAGCAGCGAGGTGTCGCCGTCGGCGAGCTCACCGGCGTAGCTGCAGATCACCCGGCGGACACCACCGCTGCTCAGCTGCGCGGCCAGCGAGCCCATCTTGCGCGCCAGCTCCAGGTAGGGACGCAACCGGGCCAGCTCCTCGGCGCTGATGGACGGTGCGTTGACCGCGTAACGCGGCGATCCGCCGCGCAGGTACTCGACGATCTGGTCGGCAACGTCGGCGGCGACGTTCACCTGGGCCTCGGCGGTGCTGGCCCCGAGATGGGGCGTGACCACGATGCCGTCGACGCCGATGAGCGGATGCCCTGCCTGTACAGGCTCGCTGGTGAAGACGTCCACGGCAGCGCCCGCGATGACCCCATCACGCACGGCCTCGGCCAGGGCCTCCTCGTCGACGATCCCGCCCCGGGCCACGTTGATGATCCGGGCGCCACGGCGCATCCGGCGCAGTTCCGCTGCCCCGATGACACCGCGAGTGCGGTCGGTGAGCGGCACGTGGACGCTGATCACGTCGCTCTCGGCGAGCAGGGTGTCCATGTCGACGAGCTCGGCACCGGCCTGCTCGGCCCGGTCATGGGTGACCAGGGGATCGTGGGCGATCACGCGCATGCGCAGGCCCTCGCCGGCGATGCGAGCGACCTCGAAACCGATCTTGCCAAGGCCGAGCACTCCGAGCGTCCGCTCACGGAGCTCGACGCCGATGAGGCGCGAGCGCTCCCAGCGGCCCGCGCGCAGCGACGCGTCGGCGGCGGGGATGTTGCGCGCCAACGCCAGCATCATCGCCACCGCGTGCTCGGCGGCGGCGATGGTGTTGCCTGTCGGTGCGTTGAGAACGAGCACGCCACAGCTGGTTGCGGCGTCGATGTCGATGTTGTCGACGCCGACCCCGGCGCGTCCGACCACGCGCAGCCGCGTGGCCACGGCAAGCACGTCGGCGGTGACCTTGGTCTCGCTGCGCACCACCAGCGCATCGTAGCCGGGGATGCGCGCGATCAGCTGCTCGGCGGAGAGCCCGGTCTGCACGTCGACCTCCCCAGCGGCGCGGAGCCGGTCGACACCGTCGGCGGCGATCGGGTCGGCCACCAGGATGCGCACCCTGCCGGTGTCGGGAGCGGCCGTGGACGGCTGCGCCGACTGCGGCGCCTCGGCCTGTGGGCTCAACCCACTCCGGCCGGCTGGCCGGTCACCTGCATGCTCCGCACCACCGCCTGGGCGGCGGGCACGGCGAGGCCGACACGGCTGCGCATCCCGGTCTCGTGCAGACCCTGCTCGAGCGTGGCCAGGATGTTGTACACGTCGCCCTCCTCCACCATGCCGAGGTGGCCGATCCGGAAGATCCGGCCGCTGAGGTCACCCTGGCCCCCGGCGAGCACCAGCCCGTGGCGCGCGTGCAGCGTGGTCAGCAGCTCCTTGAGCGAATCGGCGCCGTCCACGGGGTTGAGGACTGCGGTCACGGTGTCACTGCGATAGCCGTCTGCAGCCAGGAATTTCAGGCCAAGCGCGTCGATGCCGGCGCGGATCATCTCGGCGACCCTTGTGTGCCGCGCCCAGACGCTCTCCATGCCCTCCTCGCGCATGATGGCGAGGCCCTCCTGGATGGCGTAGAGGACCGACACCGCCGGCGTGGTGTACGTCTGCGACTTCTGCTGGTACTTGCGTTCGCGGGCGAAGTCGAGGTACCACCGCGGCGTCGTGGCGGTCTCGGCACGGGCGAACGCCGCCTTGCTCACCGCCACCATGGTCACGCCGGGAGCCGCCATCCAGCCCTTCTGCGAGCCGGTGACGAGGACGTCGATCTGCCATCCGTCGGTCTCCAGTGGCAGGCAGCCGGCACCGCTGACCGAGTCGACCGCGAGCAGCTTGCCGCGCCCCTTGACAACCGCTGCCAGGGCGGGGAGGTCGTTGGTGACACCCGTGCTGGTCTCGTTGTGGGTGACGAAGACGGTGCTGATGTCGCTGTTCTCGGCGAGGATGCGGTCGACGTCCTCGGGGTCGATGGGCTCACCGTCGGGCACGCGCAGGCGGAGAACGTCGGCGCCGTAGGCCACGCCGATGTCGGCCCAGCGGTCGCCGAACGAGCCCATCGTGCAGAAGAGGGCGCGCTCTCCCGGGCTGAGCAGGTTGACCACCGCAGCCTCGAGCCCGCCGGTGCCGCTGCACGGGTAGATGAGCACGTCGTTGGCGGTGTGCAGCGCCCAGCGCAGCCCCTCTTCGATGTCACGAAGCAGGGCGGCGAACTCGGGTCCGCGGTGGTTGATCATCTGCCGCGACGCCGCCCTGATGACACGGTCGGGCAGGGGAGTGGGTCCGGGAACACGGAGCTGCTGTGCGAAGGCCATGTCTGCTCCTGTGGTGACGTGGACGCTCGCGTTCAGTCTACCAATCGTCATGCGCCGCCCCGTTGCCAGCGCCGCCGGCTCAGAAGAGCTCGTCGTAGATGTGATGCGGACGTGCGAATCGGTTGGCGCGCATCGCGGTGGCCCGCAGCGCCACCGCGCGCCGTCTCCGCCGGGTCGCCGCGCGACGCACGAGCACGTGGTCGACCACGATCCGCAGCAGCCCGTAGAGGGCACGGACCACGCGGAGGGCGCGCACCGGCCAGCGGACCACCACGGCCACCAGGGCAAGCAGCACGGCGTAGCGCATCACTGCGCCCAGCCAGCCCGATCCGCCCGCGGTCGCCGGCGCCGGGGCCGCCGCGGAGGCGGTCGTCGCCACCGCGTGATCGGGGTGCGAGGCGTTCCAGGCGACGATCTGCGCCTTGCGCTTCAGCACGTCGGGGTTGTACTGCTCGATGGCCGAGCGGATCGCCATCGCCAGCAGTTGCTGGAACCCGGGCGTGCCGATCAGCGCGGCCTCGCGGCTGTTGCTGAGGTACGCGGGCTCGACGGTGACGGTGGGCATCTCGGTGTGGATCCACCAGTTGTCACGCAGCTGCACACCGTCACCGGCGACGCCCAGTGGGCTGAGGTACTTGAACATCGCGTCGCTCATGATTTGTGCGAACGCCAGGTCGGAGTCCTTCGGGTACAGCACCAGGGAGCCGCTGACGCTCTGGTCCGTGAACGAGTTGAAATGGACGCTGACGAAGACGGCGGCGTGGTTGTTGTTGGCCGTGTCGCTGCGCTGCTGGATGCTCAGGGCGCGGTCGTCGCTGCGCGTCAGGATGGCCTTGACGTCGTCCTGCGCAAGCAGGGTCTGCACGCGCTTGGCGACGGCGAGTGTGGCGTCCTTCTCCTGGAGCCCATTGCTCGGCGCAATGGCGCCGGGGTCGTACGGCATGTCCGGCTGCGCCGGGTTGACCGCACCGCCGTGGCCGGGGTCGATGACGACGACCAGCGGCGCCGGGCTCGATTGGGCGTGCGCCGTCGGCGAGGCGGCGATCACCATCGCGGTGACGACCGGGACGCTGAGCAGGACGTGGAGAAGACGGGTCGCCGGACGGCGCATGGCCAAGCGTCAGTATATGGCCGGTCGGAGGGGAGCGCGGCTCAAGCGGCCCGCTGGCCGCGGGCGGTCAGCCCGGCGAGGCCCTCATCTCGCCGGTGGCTCACCGCCGGTGTGTGCGAAGAGCTTGCAGACGATCTTCCACGTGCCATCGATTCGTGCGAGCAGGAAGTAGTCGACGAACGACACCGTGCCCCAAGACCCATCCTCAGTCAGCGCGACCGCCGCGGCATCGCCAGTCTGCTCCAGAGACACGATGCGGGCGCTGTAGTTTCCGGTGTCGGCCGGCATGTCGGCAGCCATCTCGTACAGGTCCGTGACGGGCACGTCGTGGCGGGTACCCGCCAGCGAGCCGAACATCCGCGCGTCCTCGTGGAAGGCCTCGCGCAGCTTGGCGGGGTCGCCTTTCGACGCGCCCTCAATGTAGAGATGGACCGTCTTCTCCCCCAAGCCCCGCTCGGGCGGGTGCGGACCACAAATGTAGGGCCGCTTACGCAAGAGCTCAAGAACGCGGACAGCCAACCTCGTGGCGCTTGGTCGGCGACGGCATTGCTGCTACCGGACTTCAGCCTGATACGGCAGAAGCGCGATGTGGCGGGCTCGGTTCAAGGCGGTGGTGAGACGGCGCTGGTGGCGGGCGCAGGTGCCGGTCATGCGGCGCGGAAGGATCTTGCCGCGGTCGCTGAGGTAACGGCGCAGGCGGGCCACCTCCTTGTAGTCGATCACCTCGACGTGTTCCAGGCAGAAGCTGCACACCTTGCGGCGGCGGCGATCGTAATCAGGCATCTCGGTTGGGCCTCAGGTTAGAAGGGGATGTCGTCGGGATCGACGTCGCCGCCCTGGCTGGGGAGCGCGGGGGTCGCCATCGCTCCGGCGGGCTGGCCGGCCAGGTCCGCGGTGCGAGCGCCGCCCTCGCCGTCCTGGCGGCTGTCGAGGAACTGGACGTCGTTGGCGTTGACCTCGGTCTTGTAGCGCTTGGCGCCGGTGTCCTTGTCGTCCCACGAGCGCGTCTGCAGGCGGCCTTCGATGTACACCATGCGACCCTTCTGCAGGTACTGGCCGCACAGCTCGGCGAGCTTGCGGTTGCCCTGGTTCCAGACCACGATGTCGTGATAGTCGGTGAACTCACGGCGCTCCCCGCTCTGGTCCTGGCCGTAGCGGTTGGTGGCGAGGGCCAGGTTGCAGACCGCAGTTCCGCTGGGCGTGAAGCGCAACTCGGGATCGCGGGTGAGCCGGCCGATGAGCATCACACGGTTGAGCGAGCCGGACATCAGTTCTCCTCCTCGGTGGTTGCCTGAACGGCCGCGGGCTTGTGGTCCGCCTCATCTCCGTCGTCGCGGTGCTCATCATCGGTGTCCGAGGCGACAGCTGTCTGACGCGCCGGCGCCTCGTCGACCTCCTCCTCGGCCTCGGCCTCAACCGCGTCCTCGTCGTCGTCGACTGCGTCGGGCACGGCCACCGAGGCGGGGACGCTGTCCGGGTCCACGGCATCGACCTCGGCTCCGGCTTCGTGGAGCACGAGCAGGTGGCGAAAGACCGTCTCGTGGATGGTCAGGGCACGCTCGATCTCGGCCACCCGCGAGCCGTCGACGCGCAGGTGCAGAAGCATGTAGTGGCCGTCCCGGAGATGGTCCACCTCGTAGGCCAGGCGGCGCCGCCCCCAACTCGTCGACCGCACCACCGAGCCGCCGACGCCGGCGATCACATGCTCGACGGACTCCGCCGCAGCCTGCAGGCCCTCGTCGTCGAGCTCCGGCCGGACGATGTACATCAACTCGTAGTCGCGCACCACGCGCGCACCTCCTTTCCCGTGGGCTTGCGGCATCCGGGCCTGGTGCGCCGCCGAGGTGGCTGACGGGCAGCGCCGGATGCAGGAAAGCTATCTGTGAAATGTCCCCGCGGGGCCTGACCAAGCATAGCAGGGCCTCGGAGCCCAGCGCCCGCAGGTGCAACCAGGTCGCAGCTGCGCTAGGATCGCAGACGGGCTCGGGGGATGGAACGAGTCGCCGCAGTGCCAGCGTGGAGGGCCCCATGTCCGACCGGTTGACGCGCCTACGTGGCTCGCTGTCACGTGGTGAGTGGCTGCGCCTCGGCGGATGCTACGCGGTCATCCTCGGCTTTCACCTGGTCGGGTTCGGGGTGCTGCTGCTGGTCAGCGGACCGAAGTACGACGCCAGGCTGTTCGGCATCGGCGTGGGCCTCACCGCGTACGGCTTCGGCTTGCGTCACGCCTTCGACGCCGACCACATCTCGGCCATCGACAACACCACCCGTAAGCTGATCGCGGACGGAAAGCGGCCGGTGGCGGTGGGCTTCTTCTTCTCCCTCGGCCACAGCACCATCGTGGTCGCGCTGACAGTGATCATCGCGGTGGCGGCGCGCGCCGTCGCTTCCCAGGTGACCAACGGCAACAGCGCCCTGCACAGCGTGGGCGGGTACATCGGCACCGGCGTCAGTGGGTTCTTCCTCTATCTGATCGCCGGCATCAACCTGGTGATCCTGGTGGGCATCGTCCGCATCTTCGGGCAGATGCGCCGTGGGGAGTTCGACGAGCCGACGCTGGAGAAGCGGCTCATGGAGCGCGGGCTGATGAACCGTCTGCTCGGCCCGATCGCCCGTTCCATCAAGTCGAGCTGGCAGATGTACCCGATCGGTGTCCTCTTCGGGCTTGGCTTCGACACCGCCACCGAGGTTGGCCTGCTTGCGCTCGGCGGCGGCGCGGCAGCGGCCAACCTGCCCTGGTACGGGATCATGGCGCTGCCGTTGCTCTTCACCGCGGGGATGTCACTGATGGACACCGCCGACGGCGCGTTCATGAATGTCGCCTATGGCTGGGCGTTCTCCAAGCCGGTGCGCAAGGTGTTCTACAACCTGACCATCACAGGGCTGTCGGTGGCCGTCGCCTTGCTGGTCGGCACAGTCGAGCTGCTCAGCATCCTCACCCAGTCCCTCAACCTCCAAGGCGGGATCTGGGATTTCCTCGGCTCGGTCAACCTCAACACGATCGGCTTCGTCATCGTCGGGATGTTCGTGGCCACCTGGCTCGGCGCGCTCCTGGTGTGGCGTTTCGGCCGGATCGAGGAGCGCTGGGCGCTGGCTCCCGCCGCCGGCGACACGACGGAGACGGAGGCCTCGTCGGCCGCCTGACCGCGGAACCGCCGCCGGCCTTCAGCTAGACTTCGAGGCTCGCCGGACGGAGGTCAGCTAGCTCAGTTGGTTAGAGCGCACGGTTCACATCCGTGAGGTCGAGGGTTCGAATCCCCCGCTGACCACCACTGTGATGTCTCAAGACATGCTGGCCACATGTCGCGCGTTCTGATTGCCGCATCCTGGTCACGTTGCTCGACCGCGGCGGTTACCGCGGCCAACCTTCCCGTTGCCGGCGTCAGTGCTGCCCGACCGTCGCCCGGTGCTGGAAGAAGGCGATCAGGGCTGTGGCGGCCGATCCGGCGATGACGGCAGCGAGCGGGACCACCTCGACGACTGCCAGCCACACCTGGGCGGGACGCACCGTGACCACTGCGACCAGCGCGATCAGTGCTGCGGCGACGCTCAGCCATCGCGTTGCCGGGGTCACCCACGTGGTTCGCAGGGAGCCGGTCGCAGGCCGCGAGAGCATCGCGATCATGAACAGGTCGGCAAGCGGCACCAGCCGCCGGACAGGACCGGGCAGCGACGGGACGGCATCACGGGGAGTCCGGGTCAGACGGTTCGGCACCAGGTGAGCTTAGAACCGCTCCTGCCACACTGCTCAACCACCGATTGCTTTGTAACCGGCCTCATCGAGCAGGTCGGCGCCGGCCTCGTCGACGCTGTTGAGGCGAACCATCCAACCCTCACCGTAGGGATCCCCGTTGACACGCTCTGGTGACTCGGCGAGCTGCTCGTTGACCGCGGTCACCGTGCCGCCCACCGGGGCGTACAGGTCGCTCGCGGCCTTCACCGACTCGATGGTGCCGAACTTGTCACCTGGCTTGAGCACCGTCCCGACGGCGGGCAGCTCGATGAAGATGACATCGCCGAGCTCGGACTGGGCGTGGTCGCTGACGCCGACCGTGGCCACGCCGCCTTCGACGTGCACCCATTCGTGGCTCTTGGTGAAGCGGTATTCACTCAGGTCAGGCACTCAACCATCTCCCTTCTTGCGCTTGTAGAACGGCAACGGCACCACCTCTGCCGGTGCCATGGTTCCGCGAATGTCCACGGCGACGTCGCCGTCCTTCTCGAAGTCGGGCTGCACCGACGCGGTGGCGACGGCTGTGCCCACAGTGAAACCGAACGTGCCGCTGGTCACCACGCCGACCGCGCGCCCCTCCTGGATGACCGATTGGCCGTGGCGTGCGATGGTGCGCGGACTGAGTCGCAGGCCGACGAAGCGGCGCGGCGGCGACTCGCGCAGCGGGCGGAGCGCGTCAGCGCCGATGAAGTCACCCTTGTCGAGCTTCACCGTCCAGCCGAGGCCGCAGCTGTACGGGTCGGTGTCGTCGTCCATGTCCTGGCCGTACAGGCGCAGGCCGGCCTCGAGCCGCAACGTGTCGCGCGCGCCAAGGCCGGCGGGAACCAGGCCACGGGCAGCACCGGCCTCGAGGATCGCGTCCCACACCTGGCCAGCCCGGTGCGCGTCGATGTAGATCTCGAAGCCGTCCTCACCCGTGTAGCCGGTGCGCGAGACGCGCTGGAACTGTGCGTCCGTCACTCCCGCGAGCGACAGGCCGGCGGCAAAGAACGGGCGCAGCTCGCGGAGCGCGGGACCGCCCTCGTCCATGCGTGCCAGCGGCTCGAGCACGTCGGCGGCCCGCGGCCCCTGCACTGCGATCAGGGCCAATTGATCGCTGCGGTCGTCGACATCGACGTCGCGGCCGGCGAGCTCGCGGATCCAGACGACGTCCTTCTCGCGCGTGGACGCGTTGACGACGATGATGAAATGATTGTCGTCAGCGCCGCGCATGACGATGACGTCGTCGACGATGCCGCCGCTCTCGTTGCACATCACCGAGTACAGCAGCTGGTTGGGCAGCAGGCGGCCGACGTCGTTGGTCACCAGCCGCTGGACGAAGTCGCGGGCCCCGGGGCCGCCGACGCTGACCTCGCCCATGTGGCTGACGTCGAAGATGCCGGCACGCTCGCGCACGGCGATGTGCTCGTTGCGGATACCGGTGTACTGCAGGGGCATGTCGTAGCCGGCGAAGTCCACCATTCGCGCGCCGGCGGCCACGTGACGGTCGTAGAGCGGGGTGTGGCGGCCCATCAGGCGTGGGAGTGTACGGACTCGACCCCGCGTAGGTGGCCACCCTGCCAGCGGCTACGATCCGGCCCGATTCCGCAGAGGAGAGCCAGGGATGGTCATCGCCCTCGTCGTGGTGGCGGCGCTTCTTGTCGTCGCCGCTCTGGCGGCGATCAGGTTGCTGCGCGCCCCGCTGCCCCGCGTCCGCGGCCGCCTCGTCGTCGATGGGCTGCGCGCACCCGTCGCGGTCGTGCGCGACCGCCACGGCGTGGCCCACGTCGACGCCGCCTCCATGGAGGACGCGGCGTTCGCGATGGGCCTGGTCCATGCGCAGGAGCGGCTCTGGCAGCTGGACCTCAACCGCCGGGTCGCCGCCGGCCGGATCAGCGAGATCGCGGGGCCGCAAGCGCTGCCCGCCGACCGCTTCCTGCGCCGGGTCGGGCTGCGCCGCGTCGCGGCGGTGGAGGCCGAGCTGCTCGAGGGCGAGACCCGGACCATGCTCGAGGCCTACGCGGCCGGGGTGAACTCGGTGATCGGCGGGCGGCGCCGGCTGCCGCTCGAGTTCACCCTGCTGAAGTTGCGCCCGGAGCCCTGGGAGCCGGTCGACAGCATCGTCTGCGCCAAGCTGCTGGCGCTCGGCCTGAGCTGCAACTGGGATGCAGAGTTGCAGCGTCTGCGACTGCTCGGCGCCGCCGGCCCCGAGGTGGCGGCGCGTTTGCACCTCGTCTACCCGGACAGCAACCCGACCATCCTCGCGGAGACCACCCGGCAGGCCGGCCCGCGCGCCGGCGTCGAGCTGCTCGAGCTCTACCGCGCGGCCGCCGCCTGGCTGCCAAGCTCGGTGGGCGCGAGCAACGCCTGGGCGGTGGGCCCCGACCGCACCGCCACCGGCCGCCCCCTGCTCTGCAACGACCCGCACCTGGAGCCGACGGTCCCCTCGATCTGGTTCGCCGCCCACATCAGAGCCGGCGACGACTTCGAGACAACCGGGGTCACCTTCGCCGGCCACCCCTTCCCGGTGCTCGGGCACAACCGCCGCGTCGCCTGGGGCTTCACCAACTCATGTGTCGACGCCCAGGACCTGATCGTCGAGCAGTTCGACGCCGCCGGCGCCTCGCGCTACCGCACCGAGAAGGGCTGGGCGGAGTCGCGCGTCGTCCGTGAGGTGATCCGGGTCAAGGACGGGTCGGACGAGGTCGAGGAGGTGGTGATCACCCGGCACGGGCCCGTGGTGGAGCGCTGCGATGACCCCGGCAGTGGCCGCTGGCTTGGCCTGGCATTGCAG
Organism: Candidatus Dormiibacterota bacterium; assembly: GCA_036561525.1. Lineage (GTDB taxonomy): Bacteria > Chloroflexota > Dormibacteria > Aeolococcales > Aeolococcaceae > Aeolococcus. Next base: position 38,625 of record DATBPD010000031.1, read on the forward strand.
TGGACCGCGCTGATCCCAGCCAACGCCAGCCGCGCCCTGCTCGATGTTCAGCGCGCCTCTGACTGGGACTCCTTCCGGGGTGCCTTCGCCGAGCTGGACGCCCCCTCCCAGAACTGCGTCTACGCCGACGTCGACGGCCACATCGGCTACTTCTGCAGCGGGCGCATCCCGGTGCGACGCCGGCCGGCGTCCGGCCTGCCGGTGCCCGGCTGGGATCGGGACCTGCGCTGGGAGCGCTTCCTGGGCGTCGACGAGGTGCCTCAGCAGCTCGACCCAGCCGACAGCCTGGTGGTGACCGCCAACAACCGCATCGTCGGTGACGACTTCTCGCCGTACATCGCCGCCGACTACATGGCCGGCTACCGGGCGCGCCGGCTCCATGAACTGCTCCTCGGCGACGGCATGGACGTCGAGCGCATGCGGGCAATCCAGCTCGACGTGCTGTCACCGCCGGCCACGGAGGTCTCCTGGTTGCTCACCGCGGTGACCTGCCGCGGCGCCAGGGCGGAGGCGATGCGCCATCGCCTGGTTGCGTGGGACGGGCAGATGGCTCCCGACCGCATCGAGCCGACGGTATACGAGGCATTCATGCTCCGGCTCGCAGAGCACGCGCTGCGCCCGTTGTGCGGCGACGCCTGGAGCATCGCCGCCGGGGTCAGCCTCGTCCATCCGCTCTTCGAGTACCCAGGGAACATCATCGGGCGTGCCACGCCGCTGCTCGTCGAGACCTGGGCCGAGGGCGACGACTCGTGGTTCGACGGCAAGACGACATGGCCTGAGGTGGCCGCGCGAGCCCTGGAGGATGCCGTCGCCGACCTTGGCCGCACCCTCGGCGGGCAGCGGCGCTGGCGCTGGGGTCGCGTCCACGCCATCCCTCTGCGCCACCCCCTTGCGGTGCGCCCGTTGCTCGGCCGGCTGCTCAACGCGCCCTCTGTCCGCGCCGGGGGCGACGTCGACACCGTCATGGCCACCGCGCCTCGGCCCGGGCTGGACTTCGCCACCCGCGTGATGGCGCCGTCCTGGCGCCAGGTCTTTGACGTCGGCGCTTGGGAGACAGGGTGCACGGGCATCCTCTACCCCGGACAGTCAGGCCATCGCGCCTCGCGCCATCACCACGACCTGTCAAAACGCTGGCAGCGCAACCGTCAGTTCGAGCTGAGCTGGGGCGAGGGGTCGTTCCGCGGACGTCGCCGGCTGACATTGGCTCCTGGTGAGCGCGGCCTGATCACCAGAGAGCCGTCATGATCGGGAGCGGATGAATGCGGCACGGACGTCGCGCGCCGACCAGGTGGGGGTGGTCCGCGGCTGCTGCCTCGGCCTGGTCCTCCTGGCAGCGATCGCGATCTTCGCCGCAGTGCAGGGATTCCGGGCGCTCGCGGACCCCAACCTCGGCGCGCCACCCGCTGGGACGTCGCACGGCACCGGCCTTGCGCTGATCGCCGCGGAGCTGGCCGGCGACGCGGGAACGCAGCTGGTTGCCGGCGAGCACGCTGTGGTGGTCCTCAGCGAGCAGGACCTCACGGTCATCGCCACGGCGCGCAACCCATCACCCGACCGGTTCCGCAATCCCCAGGTGCGCGTCCGCGACGGACTGCTGGTGATGTCGGCGCAGTCGAGCGTCGGCCCGTTCGGGGTCACCCCGGTGGCCAGGACGCAGGTCGTGTTCAGTGACCCGAGCGGCTCGCCGCAGATCGCCGCCCAGGCTGTCGACTTCGCTGTCGGCCAGCTCACCCTGCCGCAGTGGCTCGGCGAACGACTCGACCCGGCCGCGTCGACCACGATCAACTTCGCCAAGCTCTTCGCTGCCAACCCGATCCTGCTGACGCTGTCGCAGGCGCTGGAGTGCGTGTCGGTGAAGCCCGACGGGGTGCACGTCGGCTTCCATCGCCCAGGCGCCGCCACGGATTCGAGCCGGTGCGGCTGACCAGACCAGCCATCGCTGCAGCCTAGAATCGCGGCGTGAACCTGCAGGACATCCTCGACTGGTCGGCGGAGCTCGCCGGCTGCGACACGGTACCGGCGGATTCGCAGGTGTACGTCGAAGCACCGGCCGATGTGCACAGGGTCCTGTTCGGCGTGGACATCAGCCTCGCCGAGGTTCTCTGGGCGCGGCAGAACGGTTTCGACGCGGTGATCGCGCATCATCCGCTCGGCGACCGTGCGCGCACACGGATGGCCGAGGTGATCCATCGCCAGGTCGACCAGATGAGTGCGGAGGGCATTCCCCGGGAGACCGCGGAGCTCGCCGTCACCGCGCGCCTGGAGGCATTCGAGCGCGCCATGCACATGAGCAACGTCAACGCCATCGTCGACGGTGCGCGGCTGATCGGCATGCCGCTCTGCAACGTCCACCTCGCCTGCGACATCATCACCCGTGGCGCGATCATCGACGTGCTCCGCGCCCACGCATGGGCTGACGCAACCGTCGGCGACGCCATCGAGTGGATGGACGAGGCGTTTGCCGAGTACGGCCGCGGCCATTCGCGGCCGCAGGCGTGGGTGGGCTCGACCTCCAACCGTCTGGGACGCTGGACTGTGGCCATCGCGGGCGGCATCAACGGCGGGTTCCCGGTCTTCAACGAGTATTTCAGGGTCGGTGTCGACACCATCTTCGCCATGCACTGCGACGAGGGCGAGCTGCAACGGTTGCGCGCGGTCGCCGACGAGGACGACACGCTGGTGATCACCGGGCACATGACCAGCGACAGCATCGGCATCAACATGGTGATCCGGGAGCTCGAGCAACGCGGCATCGAGGTGGTCAGGACCAGCGGAGTGGTCAGCCCGGCGTAGGCTCGGCGGTCGCCGCCAGCAGAAAGCTTGCGTGGCTCTGCACCTGCGGGTAGTTGCCCAGGGGGGAGTTGTCGGTCGGGTCGGCGACCTCGCCGAACAGGCCGAGAGAGCCGCGACTTGACGCTGCCGCCGCGAAATGGCGAGAGCCGTCGCGGCCGCTGCGCTGCAGCGCTTCGGCGAGCCAGAAGGTGGGGAACAGGAACGGTGCGCAGGGATCCTTCGACGGGTCCTGCTCGGGGTCGTGACGGTCGACCAGTCCGTTGCGGTCCAGGCCGCCGGTGATGGCGTCCAACGTTGCCGCCGCACGCGTGTCGCCCGAGTCGAAGATGCCGAACAGCACCGCCTGGGCGAGCGCCGAATCAGGCCCTCCACCGACGTCGGTGAGCTGCAGCGGTCCGCTCCCCGCCAGCACGTCGGCGCGGATGTCCCGGGCGGCGGCGCGCCAGCGGTCGGCCCCGTCCGCGATCTCGCCCTCGTCCGCGAGCGCTGCGGCCTTGGAGAGGCCGACCCATGCCATCACCCGCGAATGCGTGTAGCGGCGCGGCCGGCCGCGGATCTCCCAGATGCCGTGGTCAGGTTCGCTCCAGTGCTCGGCCGTCCAGTCGGCGACGCGCGCCCCTCCCCGCGCGAAGCTCGGCGGGAGCGCCTCCTGTTCGGCGAGGCACGCGGCGAATTCGAGCAGCTCGCCGGCGACGTCGAGCTGCGGCTGCTCGGAGGCAGCGTTGCCGAAACGCACCGGACGTGCGTCGCGGTAGCCGCGCAGGTGGTCGAGCTGTGCCTCCGGTGGCGGCGGTGAGCCATCGACGCGCAGCAGCACCGCGGGCGGCAGCGACGCGGTGGCCTCGCCGAGGAAAGCCCCGAGCCCGGCGGCGTCGTGGACCAAACCGGCGCGGAGCATCGCCACCCCGGCCAGCGCGGTATCACGCAGCCAGCTGTACCGGTAGTCCCAGGTTCGCGCGCTTCCCGGCCACTGCGGGATCGAGGTGGTGGGTGCCGCGACGATGCCACCGCTGCGCTGGCGCAGCCCGTGCAACACCGCAGCAGTCTGGCGAAGGATGGACCGGGCGGTGGTGTCGCCGAGCACGGTCGACGCCAGCGCGTTGGGCGCCGCCGCCGCCGCCGGCACCGTGGCCGCGAAATGGGCGCGGGTGCCGTCGAGCAACGGCGAGACCGGCGCGGGGCCGGCGTCGCGGAGGATCACCGCACCGCCTGACGAATCCACGGTGAAGCGGCACCGGGCTACACCGGCATCGTCCACCATCCACTCACCGGGTGCCTGCACGACCAGGTCGACGCGCCCGCCGTGGACGAAGAGTGCGGAACCGGCGGCGCTCGCCGACACATGCGCGCGGGCTGCATCCGGTGCCAGCGCCACGGCTACTGTGACCTCGACGTCGCCTCGCGCGCGCAGGGTGCGAAGCAGGCGCGGCGGCCCGTCCCACGCCAGCGCGTCGTGCATGGTGAGCTCATCGCCGCCGCTCCGCCACACCGTGCGCAGCACCAGCGTCCCCGGCTCGTAGGCGCGCTCGACAATCGTCGACGTCGGATCGGTCGGCGCCACCGTGAATGTGCCGCCGACGACGTCATCGAGGATGGACAGCAGGCAGGGCGGCGAGTCGATGCGCGGCCAGGGCAGCCACGCGATGTTGCCGTCAGGGGCCACCAGCGCCGCGGTGCGTCCGTCGGCGAGCAGCGCGTGGGCGCCGACCGGATGCTGCACGGCGCTGCAGTCTAGGGCCCAGCCGCGGGCTCAGTCCGGGATGGTGTTGGCGATGCGTGCGATGCTGCTCGCCCACAGCGGGTCGCTGGCGTAGTCGACGTTCATCCCGCGCAGGGTGGGCCCGTGGTAGAACGCTCCGCTCGGCGACAGGTAGTTGCCGGCGACTTTCGCCGCGACGTACTGGATGCAGGCGTCGAAGCTGGCGAACGTCCTGGCGTCGACGTACGGGTTGGCATCATCTGCCCCGTAGCCGAACAGGTTGTGCTTGTCGTGGGCGATCGCGCTGGTGCCCCATGCCGATTCGAGGATGGCGTGGGCCACGAAGTAGCGTGCGCTGACGTGGTAGGTGCGCTCGGCGGCGGTGAAGCTGCTGCCCAGGCCGGCGAGCGCCGTGCCGCTCAGGAAACCATCGAGCCGGGCAGCCGTCTCCCCGGACGGCCGGGTCAGGTCCGTGTCGATGGTGAAGGTCGGCCCCGAGACCGGGTGATAGACGGTCCCGTTGCTCTGCGCCGCCTGCTGGGCAGCGGCAGCCGCTGCCGCCGCGGCTGCCTGGGCGGCGGCCAGCTGAGCTGCTGCCTGCTGAGCTGCGCTGAGCTGGCGCTGGGCGGTGTGGACGGCCTGCCTGGCGACGCTGGCCACCGTCTCGAGCTGCTGCTCCTCCACGGCGACGACCGCCTCGGCGGTGGCCGCCTGCTGGCTGGCCAGCTCTGCCTGCTGCCGCGCCGTGGTGGCGTCGGCCAGGGCCTGTTTGGCTGCGGCCTGCGCGCCGGCGATGCGCTTCAGCAGGATCTTCCCTGCCTGGTTGACGCGGTCGAGCTCCGCGACCCGAGCAAAGGCGTCGCCCAGGTTGCCCGAGGCGATGATGTAGGCGATCGCCCCCTCCGACCCGCCTGACTTGTAGATGCTGCGCACGTAGGTGGCGAGGCTGGTCTTGTCATCGCGCACCTGCTGGTCGAGCGTGGCCATCCGGGCTGTGTCGGTGGTCACGGTCAGGTCGAGTGCGGCCACGCGCGCCTGCACCGCCGCCAGCTGCTGTTGCGCCCCGGCCAGCTGTTGCTGTGCGGCGCCGAGGGCGGTGCCGGCCTGCTGCGCCTTCGACTGTGCCTGGGCGAGGTTCTGCTGAGCCTGTGACACGCCCGGGGTGCTGTCCGCCCGAGCCGGGAGCGCGATGCCGGTCAGGGCCGCGCAGATGGTCCCGGCGATGAGCGCGCGACGACGAACGGTGAGATGCACGCGACCCAGACTGCCAGCCCGCCAGATCCGCCCTGCCCGATGTCACCGCGCCGTCATCGAACCGTTTCGCAGCGGTGTGATCGCGCCCTCGATGGGCGGCGTGAACGACTAGGAGGCTTTGCGCTCCAGGAGGGTGTCACGCACCGAGGCGTCGAAGGTCAGCTCCTCGGAATGGCGTGGGCCGCAGTCGGGGCATTGGATGTGTCCACCGATGGGCTCCCCGCTGGCGTCGAAGTACACGACCGCCAGCCGCTCGGCGCGACAGCGAGGGCACGTATCCAGGTTCGCCATCGTGGCCTCCGCTTGAGCGTCCTGCAGGTCGCCTCATCATGGCAGAGGAGGCGCCGCCGCGCGAGTCCACCGGGGCCTGTGACAGCAGGCGCGGCTCGGCTACGGTGCCGGCCATGGTTGCGATGGGCCCCTCCGACGCGCAACGCCGCCTGCTGAACCGGCACCTTGACGAGCTGGAGTGGTGGAACCGCCGCCTCAACCTGACCGCCGTGCCCCGTGAGCGGGCCTGGGAGCGGCACGTCGAGGAGTCGCTGGCTCTGTTGGAGGCGATGGCGCCCGCCGCCGGCTGGCAGGTGGTGGACATCGGCTCCGGCGGCGGCATCCCCGGGCTGGTCATCGCGATCATGCGTCCCGACCTTGCGGTCACCCTTGTCGAGTCCGACCAGCGCAAGGCCGGGTTCCTGGTGCACGCCTCCGGGCTGCTCGAGCTCGCCAACGTCACCGTTGCGGCACGACGTGCGCAGGAGATGGGACGCCACCCCGACCACGCCGCTCGCTACGACGCGGTCGTCTCCCGCGCCGCTGCGCCGCCACCGCTGATCATCCAACTGTCGATGCCGCTGCTCCGCAGCTCTGGGTCGCTGTGGGCCCTGGTGTCCGACGCGGCGACCGCCGCCCGCGACGCGGCTGACGGCGGGCTACGCGCGACCGCGCCGGCCCCGGGCATCCTCGCAGTGCAGAGGCGCTAGCCGCCGAAACGCTCGCGCAACGCCGTCTCCACTGCAGTGCGTTCGTTCCACGGCACGCTGCCTGTGGCGGTGACGATCGACCTCTCGTGACCCTTGCCCGCGAAGAGGAGCATGTCGCCCGACTGCGCGTTGGCGACCGCGAAGGCGACCGCCTCGGTGCGCTCAGGGATGACGTGCAGGTTCTCAGCGCGCCGCCCGCCGGCACGCTCCGCTCCCGCGGCGATCTGCTCGCAGATGGCCACGCGGTCCTCCCCGCGCGGGTCCTCGTCGGTGACCACGACGACGTCGGCGAGGCGCCCGGCAACCTCGCCCATGACCGCGCGCTTTTCGACGTCGCGCTCACCCGCCGAGCCGAAGACGACCCACAGCCGTCCGCTGGTCGCGGCGCGCAGCTCGGTGAGCACGTTGTCCAGCGAGGCAGCGGTGTGCGCGTAATCGATGACCGCGCCGAATGGCTGGCCGGCGTCGACTCGCTCCATGCGGCCGTGGACGCGGGGCAGAGCGCTGATGCCGGCGATGGCGGCGTCGAACCGAGCGCCGCTGCTGCATGCGGCGGCGAGCGCGGCGAGCGCGTTGGCGGCATTGAAGCGGCCGGCGAGCTGGAGCTGCAGCGCTGAGTCGCCCCACGGTGTGCGCACCCGCAGCCGCACCCCCTGCGCGTCGCTGACGACGTCATCGGCGACGAGGTCGGCGGCGCCGCCGGAGGCGCTGTAGGTGAGCACCGTCGCCACCGGGATCTTCGACAGGCGCGGGTAGGCAAACTCGTCGTCGCGATCGAGCACCGCGACACCGTCGCTGCGTTCGCCGACCAAAGCCAGCAGTCGTGCCTTCGCCGCCAGGTAGCCCTCGCGGTCGCCGTGGATGTCGAGGTGCTCGGAGGTGATCCGCGTGTACACCGCCAGCCGGTAGGCGACGTCGTCGACGCGGTGCATCTCGAGCGCGTGCGAGGAGGTCTCGACCACCACGTGGGAGCAACCGCCGTCGCGCAGCTCGGCCAACCGGCGCTGCGTCTCGAATGCCTCCATGGTGGTCAGTCGCGTGGTGTTGGCGGTCACCGTGTCGCCGTCGCGGAAGTCGACCGTCGAGATCAGTCCGGCGTGGAGCCCGGCGGCATGCCACGCCGCCCAGAGCATGGTGGCCGTTGTCGTCTTGCCGTCGGTGCCGGTGACGCCGGCGACGGTCATGGATCGCGACGGCTGCAGGTGCCACGCCGCCGCCACCGCGCTGAGCGCGACCCGCGAGTTCTCGACAAGGACGACAGGAACATCAGGGGGCAGCAGCGGCGAGGGTGGGCGCTCGGCGATCACCGCCACCGCTCCCGCGGCCACGGCGTCGGCGGCGTGGCCGTGACCGTCCTCGCGGCGACCGGTGATGGCAACGAAGAGCGTCCCCGGCACGACCTCGCGCGAGTCGGAGGCGACCCCGGCGACGCCAACACCTGCGGCGCCGTCCGTGGGGCGAAGCCCGGCGGCGGCGAGCAGGTCGGCGAGTGCAATCACGTCCGCCGCAGTCTAGGCCGGGGCAAAAGACGACTGAAATGGTCGGGTATTGGGTACCATCAGTGCATGCCAAGCTCGCGTGACCTGCTCGACGACGCCCGGCGCCTCATCCCCGAGGTAACCCCCCAACAGGTGGCCGCCGACATGCGCGGGGGCACGCTCCGTATCCCCCCCACGCTCATCGACGTGCGCGAGCGCAACGAGTTCGAGGAAGGCCACATCGCCGGCGCCCTGCACCTCAGCAAGGGCTACATCGAGATCCAGGTCGAGGACCGCGTGCCCGGCAAGGCGACGCCGATCACCCTGTACTGCGCCGGCGGCACGCGCTCGCTGCTCGCGGCCCGCGCGCTCCACGAGCTCGGCTACACCGACGTCCGTTCGATGAGCGGCGGGTTCAACGGCTGGAAGCAGGCCGGATTCGACTTCGAGGTGCCGCGGGTGCTCACCGCCGAGCAGAAGCGCCGCTACAGCCGTCACCTGCTCATCCCCGAGGTCGGCGAGGAGGGCCAGCAAAAGCTGCTCGACGCCAGGGTGCTGTTGATCGGTGCCGGCGGCCTCGGCTCACCCGCGGCGCTCTACCTCGCCGCCGCGGGCGTTGGCACAATCGGCCTTGTCGACTTCGACGTCGTCGACGACTCCAACCTGCAGCGCCAGGTCATCCACACCCGCGACCGCATCGGCATGAAGAAGACCGAGTCGGCGCGCATCGCCATCGAGGCGCTCAACGCCGACGTCAGGGTGGTGCAGCACAACGAGATGCTCGACAGCGGCAATGCCCAGCGCCTCTTCGAGCAGTACGACATCATCGTCAACGGCTGCGACAACTTCCCCACCCGGTACCTCGCCAACGACGTGGCTCTGTTCGCGCGCAAGCCGCTTGTCGACGGCGGCATCTTCCGCTTCGAGGGCCAGGTGACCACGGTGATCCCGTTCGCATCGCCGTGCTATCGCTGCCGATACCCCTCCCCGCCCCCGCCTGAGGAGGCACCGTCGTGCGCCGAGGCGGGCGTGCTCGGCGTTCTGCCCGGCATCGTCGGGATTCTCCAAGCCACCGAGGTGGTGAAGCTGATCATCGGCATCGGCGAGACGCTGGCCGGCCGCCTGCTGTTCATCGATGCGCTCGACATGCACTTCCGCGAGTACCGCGTGCCGCGCGATCCCAGCTGCCCGGTGTGCGGTGAGAACCCCACGATCACCGAGCCGATCGACTACGAGGGTTTCTGCCTGATGCCCGCAGGCGTCGCCACCGAGGCGGTCCCGGTCGGCGCATAACGGCCGCCGAATATGATCGGCGCGCCATGAGTGACATCGAGCTCGTCAATGTCGAGAACGCCGACCTCGACACTTTCGTTGCAACGATGCGGCGTCTCTTCGGCCAGCCGTTCAACCCCGGCCACAAGCACGTCAAGGACATCCTTGCCAAGTCGACGCTCGCCCGCATCGACGGTGTCGATGTGGGCACAGCCGCGGTGATGGACCTGCAGCTGACGGTCCCCGGCGGCGCCCAGGTCAAGATGGATGGCGTCACCGTCGTTGTCGTCTCCCCGGTTGCCCGCCGGCGCGGAGTGCTGCGGGCGATGATGGACCGCCTCCTCGCCGATGCTCGTGAGCGCGGCGCGGTTGTCCTTGGCCTCGGAGCCACCGAGAGCTCGATCTACCGTCGCTTCGGCTATGGCGTGGCCAGCTACGTCGGCCAGCTGGAGATCGAGACCGCGCATGCGGCATTCCGCGTTCCGTTCACCGACCCCGGCAGGTTGCGTGCCGTTGCGCTGGAGGATGCACTGCCGATCTGGGTCGATGTGGACAGCAGGCAGCGGCGCCAGGTTGGCCGAATCACCCGGCCGGAGGCGGTCTGGCGCCGGCTCCTCACCACCCCGGACACTGAGGCGAGCGAGAAGGGCATCGTGCAGGTGGTTGTGCACGAGGACGCTGGTGGCACGGTCGACGGTTTCGCCAACTACCGCCAGGAGATCCGCTGGCGCGACGATGTCGCGGACGGCATCGTCCATGTGCTCCAGCTCAACACGCTGAGCCGAACCGCGCACGTGGCTCTCTGGCAGCACCTTCTCAACCTCGACCTCTGTGAGCACCTCGGGACGGACCGCTTCTGGCTGGACGACCCCATACAGCACCTGCTGCGCGACCCGCGCCGGCTGCGCGTGGTGTCCAACGACGACCTCCACCTCCGCGTTGTCGACGTGGTCGCCATGTTGCAGGCACGCCGTTACTCGCGCGAGGACACCCTGGTCATCGAGGTGCGCGACGACACCTGCCCCGACATCGCCGGCCGCTACCGCCTCGAAGGTGGCATCACGGCGGCCGCCGCCGCACGCACCGACGCCGCGGCTGACATCGCTGTCGATGCACCGTCGCTGGGATCGATCATGCTCGGCGACGTCAGCGTCGCCGCGCTCTTCGCCGCCGGCCTGGTCGATGAGGTGACGCCGGGAGCTGTCCGCCGCGCCGGCGCGATGT
>DATBPD010000032.1:0-4390 GCA_036561525.1 Candidatus Dormiibacterota bacterium
GATGGCCCGCGACGGGGTCTTCCCCAAGGCTTTCGCCCACGTTCATCCCCAATGGCGGACCCCGTGGCTCGGGACGATCATCTCATCGGCCGCCGCCCTGGTCATCATCCTGGTGACGCTTTTCTCGGACAGCGTCAGCAAGGTATTCGGCAACCTCATTCTGAACATCGGCGTTCTCGTCGCCGTGTACTACGGCGTCACCGGGTTGGCGTCGACGTGGGCGTTCCGCAAGGTGCTGTTCAGCAGCCGCAGGGTCTTCCTCTTCGCCGGGGTCCTGCCACTGATCGGGGGACTCCTTCTGCTCGCCATCGGCGGGTACGTGACCTACGTCGCCTGGACCACCGACATCACCACCGCTCTGCCCGTGTTGGTCACCCTGGCGCTCGGCTTGCCCTTGCTGTTGGTCGCGGTTGTCACCAATCGCTCGGGCTTTTTCCGTGAGAAGACGGTCTCCTACGTGATGGTGGATGGCAATTTGACGGCGTCGACGGCGACCCCGACCGCATAGCCAACATGTGCGCACTGCGCAACGCGGACCTCCAGCAGCAGCGCGACCAGTCGGTGGCCCGCGGGATGGGGTCGACCATGGCTGGGTTCGCGCACGCCGCGCAGGGTGCCACGCTCGTCGACGCCGACGGCCGGCAGTACCTCGACTTTGCCAGCGGCATCAGCGTGATGAACATCGGCCACGGTCACCCTGACGTTGTCGCGGCGATCCATCGGCAGGTGGATCTGCTGATCAACTCGGGCGGCCCAGTGATGATGCCCGACGTCTACGTGGAGCTGTGCAGCCGCCTTTGCGCACTGGCACCGGTGCGGGCGCCGGCGAAGGCGCTGCTCGTCAGCAGTGGGGCGGAAGCGGTTGAGAATGCGGTCAAGATCGTGCGCCAGGCCACCGGCCGTTCCGCGATCATCAGCTTCCAGAACAGCTTCCACGGGCGCACCCTGATGGCGATGAGCCTCACCGGCAAGGTGCATCCGTACAAGCAGAACTTCGGGCCGTACGCACCCGAGGTGTACCAGGCGCCGTACCCCTACGGCTACCACGACATCGGTACCGACCAAAGCCTCGACGCGCTGCAGTCACTGTTCGCGTCCCAGGTCCCCCCTGATCGCGTGGCCGGGGTGATCGTCGAGCCGGTCCAGGGCGAAGGCGGCTTCGTGGTACCGCCGCTGGACTTTCTGCCGCGGCTGGCTCGGCTGCTCCGCGACCTCGGCATCCCGCTCATCGCCGACGAGATCCAGACCGGGATGGGCCGCACCGGGGAGCTGTTCGCGGTCAGTCATTTCGGCGTCGAGCCCGACCTGGTGCTGCTTGCCAAGTCGCTGGGCGGGGGCCTGCCCCTTGCCGCGGTGATCGGGCGAGCGGAGTTGATGGACGCGACCGCTCCCGGCGGCCTCGGCGGCACCTTCGGTGGCAACCCCGTGGCGTGCGCGGCGGCCCTGGCGGTGCTCGAGGTCATCGAGCGCGACAGCATCTGTGCGCGGGCGCGGAAGATCGGCGCCATCGCCATCGAGCGGATGGAGGCGATGCAGCAGCGCCACGGCTGCATCGGCGATGTCCGCGGGATTGGCGCCATGACCGCGATGGAATTGGTGGACAACCGCTCCAGCCGAGAGCCGGCCCCGGCCCTCACGCTCGCCGTGCTGAGGGAGGCGCATGTCCGGGGCCTGGCGCTGCTTCGCGCGGGACTGTACGACAATGTCATCCGTCTGCTCATGCCGCTGACCATCACTGACGACGAGTTGACGGCGGGCCTGGACATCCTCGAGCGATCCCTCGAGGCTGCCCTCGATGCCGTCAGCGCTCCACAACCAGCGGCCACAACGGGGAACCACCATGGCAACTGACGTCGCCCGCATCGACCAGCGCCGGCTGGCAGAGCTGACCGTCCACGAAGAACGCGAGTTCGTCGCCAAGCGCCAGAGGTCACGCGAGCTGTGGCAGGAGGCGACCACGGCCATGCCGCGCGGCGTGCCGTCGTCGTTCCAGGACACGCCACCGCAACCCGTGTTCATCGACCGCGGCGAGGGCAGCCGGGTGTGGGACGTCGACGGCAACGAGTACGTTGACTTCCACAACGGCTTCGGCGTCATGGTCGTCGGCCACGCGCACCCGACGGTGGTGGCGGCGGTCACCGAGCGGATGGGGCGCGGGTCGCACTTCGCCCAGCCGGTGGCGGAGGACGGCGAGGTGGCCACCGAGCTGTCCCGCCGGTTCTCGCAGCCGCAATGGCGTTTCACCAACAGCGGCACCGAATCCACCCTCGACGCGGTGCGCCTGGCACGCGGCTTCACGGGTCGGGAGCGCCTCATCAAGATCGAGGCCTCATACCACGGCCACCACGACTCCCTGCTGGTCAGCGTCGAGCCGGCTCGCGACCTGATGGGGCCGACGGACAAGCCCAACTCGGTGAAGTACTGCGAGGGCATCCCGCAGGCCGTCGTCGACCTCGTCACCGTGGTGCCGTTCAACGACCTCGCTGCGTTGGAGCGCGCCTTCGCCGCGCACGGCGACATTGCGGCGGTCGTCGTCGAACCGGTGATGATGAACATCGGCATCGTCCTCCCGGACGAGGGCTACCTCGCCGGTGTGCGAGACATCGCTCACCGCCACGACGCGCTGCTGATCTTCGACGAGGTGAAGACCGGAGTCACCATCGCCTCCGGCGGCGCCACCGAGCGCTTCGGAGTTGTGCCCGACATCGTCTGCCTGGCCAAGGCGATCGGCGGCGGCCTGCCGTGTGGCGCCATCGGTGGACGAGCCGACGTGATGGCTGCGATCACCGATGGGCGAGTTGCCCAGATGGGCACGTTCAACGGCAACCCGCTGACCACGGCGGCCTCGCACGCCACCCTGTACGACGTGCTCACGCCGGCAGCGTACTCGCACTTCGATGCGCTCGCCGAAGAGCTGCAGGGCGGCCTCGACTCGGTCATCGCCGAGCACGAGCTCCCCTTCCACGTGCTCACGCTGGGCGCGCGCGGCTGTGTGACCTACCGCAAGGAGCGCGTTCGCAACTACCGCGACTACCTCGAGATCGACAAGGCGGTTCCCTACCTGTCATGGCTGTACCAGAGCAACCGTGGCGTGCTCATGGCACCAGGCGCGGAGGAGAACTGGACGCTCTCCGTCCAGCACAAGGAGAGCGACGCCCGCCGCTACGTCGACAACTTCCGAGAGTTCGCACGCGAACTGGTGGGCGGCTGACGCGCGAGCCCCTGGGACGCAAGGATCGCGGTGCTTTGATCGTTTCTCCAATGAGGAGGCGAAGTGTGCCCGGCGGGCCCACCGCCTCGTTCATCGACAAGGAGGAAGGCAAACGTGCACATCCGACGCCTGACACTCTCGAGCCTCGCGGTCGCCTCGGCGGCCGCGCTGATGCCGGGGGCAGCCGCCCACGCCGCCGCCGCCTCGCTGACGGGTTCGGCAGGCGGGCACGCCGTCCATTTCGTGCTGCCCGGCGGCGCCCCCAAGGCGGCGGCCAGCTCGAACAACCTCGTGTACAGCGGCGGTCCCGTCGAGCAGGCCGGCTCGACGAACTACGCGATCTTCTGGGAGCCCACCTTGACAGCGTCGGTCAACAGCGTCAGCCCGACCTACAACTCCCTGATCAGCCGGTTCCTCACGGACGCCGGCGGCAGCTCCGTGTATGGCGTCGCCACCCAGTACTACCAGGTGAGCGGTGGGGTCACGCAGAACATCGTCAACAGCTCAACGTTCGGCGGAGCCTATGTCGACACCACGATGTACCCGGGGCCCGCGATCACCGATGCGCAGATTCAGGCCGAGGTCACCAAGGTCATGGCTGCCAAGGGCTGGACCGGCGGGATCGGCCACGAGTTCTTCGTGTTCACCGCCAAGAACGAGATCTCGTGTGCCGGGGCCGAATGCTCCAACGCGGTGTTCTGCGCGTACCACAGCAGCTTCACCAGCGGTAGCCAGGAGATCCTCTACGCGGACCAGCCGTACACCGGCACCACGCCCGCCGGCTGCAACACCCCGACGTCGCCCAACGGCGATCTCGACGCCGACAGCACCATCAACGTGATCAGCCACGAGCTGATGGAGACGGTGACCGACCCGAGCGTCGGTAACAGCAACTACGCCTGGATCGACGCTTCCGGCCAGGAGATCGGCGACAAGTGCAACTTCACGTTCGGTGCGACCGATGGTGCGGGGGCCGACCTGTACGCCAACGGCCACCCCTACATCGTCCAGCAGGAGTGGAGCAACAGGATCAGCGGCTGCTCGATGTCGTAGCCGGGCGGAGGATGGGCGTGCGTGGCTGCCCCCCGGTCCGCACGCTCCTCCTCCGGTCAGGCTCTCGGAGCGGCGCCAACGCCCGCTGAGACCGTCGCGGTCCCCGGCTTCTGTATGCCGCAAGCG
>DATBPD010000033.1:0-3734 GCA_036561525.1 Candidatus Dormiibacterota bacterium
GGCGTCGCTCTTCGGCGACATGCACATGTACGGCCCTGATGGCATCCAGTTCTACACGCGCACCAAGGTTGTCACCGTGCAATGGCCCGACCCGAGCACGAGTCGGGTTGACCTCGGGTTTCCGCGAAGCCAGTGACAGCAACGCCGCGGACACCCGCGTGCCGCAGCCGGGCGCGCTCTCGATGCTGAAGGATCCGCCGAGGGAGTCCTGCATCTCTGCCAGGCCCAGCTTCACCTTGAGGGCGACCAGGTGCTGCTGGGCTCCCCGGCGCGATCGCGCGCTACCAGGTCTCCAGACGAGCTACCTGTCGCTCAGTACCCGTAGCGGGGGCTGGCCGTACCGGTGCTCGGAGCTGATCCACCGCTCATCGGCTGGCCATTCGCCTGGACGGCGTGCCAGGTCCCGCCGAAGGACGTCAGGCCGTTGCCATTGACCTGACCGCTGCCGGTATCGCCGGAGTAGTAGTAGAGGGGGGCACCGTTGGCGGCAGCCTGGCTCGAGCCATCTGCGGCGGTGGCGACCGCCAGCGTGGCGGTCACGCCCGAGCCTGCCTGCGGCGTGCCCGAACTGGCGACCGAAGGCCAGCTCGAGGGGCACGAGCCGCTGCAGGGAAGGGGCTTGCCCTGGGCGTCGAGGAGGACATACACCGTGTTGCCATCGGGGCCGGTGAGCACCATGCCGGCGCTCGTCTGGGCCGCGCTGATCGTGGCGGCGCTTCCTGAGCCGCCCGCACCCCCGCCCGAGGCTCCAGATGCGCCGCCGCACGCCGTGACAAGAGCGGTGGTGGCGATCGCTCCCAACAGCAGCCGGCCGGTACGGGTGTCAACGGCTCTCATCACGTTTCCTCGCGGTCCAGGACGGAAGGAATCTTCGCACTTGAATACGACGAGCGTTACGAGGTGAGGGAGCCGCGGGACGGCAGTACGCATGCCTAGCATTGAACTGACGCCGTACATCAGTCGGGGAGGAACGCCACGTGATCGACGATGCGGCCGGTGCGCCCGCCACCGCAGCACCGAGGCGCACGCTTCCCTCAGGGGAGCAGGTCGAGATCAGCCGCGATGGCCACCACGCTGTGATCGTCGAGGTGTCCGGCGGCATTCGCACCTACGAGGTGGACGGACGCTCGCTCATCGACGGCTATGCCGCCGATGAGATGTGCACCGGGGCGCGCGGCCAGCTGCTCGTCCCCTGGCCCAACCGGCTGCGCGACGGTCGCTACCAGTTCAACGGGCAGACGTACCAGGTGCCGCTGTCCGAGCCCGAGAAGCTGAACGCCATCCACGGTTTCCTGCGCTGGGAGCACTGGCATGTCGCGCAGCGGACCGACGATCAGGTCGTGATGGAGCACACCCTGCACCCACGTGCGGGTTATCCATTCACCCTGCACGTGGCGGTGGCGTACCGCGTCGGCGCCAGTGGGCTGGTCAGCACCACCACGGCGACCAACATCGGCAAGGGGCCGTGTCCATACGGCGTCGGCGCCCACCCCTACCTCCACGCCGGGGCGCCGACCGTCGATCCGTGCTGGCTCGAGGCGCCCGGAAGGCGCTACCTCACCTCGGACGATCGCGGCATCCCCACCGGCGAGGCCGGCGTCGCCGCAACCGCCTACGACTTTCGCCGGCGACGACCGGTCCTCGCGACCGTGATCGACACCGCGTTCACCGACCTGGAACGTGAAACCGACGGACGCGCCTGGGTGCGGCTCTGGCGCGGACCCGAGGATGACGGGGTGGGACTCTGGATGGACGAGCGTTATCCGTACTACATGCTCTACACCGGCGACACGCTGCCGGAGAAAGACTGCCGGCGCCGCTCCATCGGGGTCGAGCCCATGACCTGCGCACCCAACGCGTTTGCTTCCGGCGAGGGCCTGATCACGCTGGGTCCGGGCGAGAACGTGGTCAGCTGCTGGGGGATCGCCCCACTCCCCAGGCCGTGACCAGCAACCATGGTGCTTTGATACCATTGCATCATGGTAGAAGAGAGCGGCGAGCTTCGGGCGATCACCCTGCGCCTCCCGGAATCTCAGCACGAGGCCCTGCGAACCCTGGCCTTCATCGAGGAGACGAGCATCAACGAGCTGGTGCTCCGGGCGGTGCGCGGGTACCTGGCCGCTCAACACCGCATCGAGAAGTTCGACGCCATGCTCGACCGTGCCCGCGCGCAGTACCGCGAGCTGCTCGGTCGCGACGAGGTCAGCGGTCCCAAGGGACCGGTTCGCACCCGGGTCAGCAAGGCCACCAGCGCCGGGCTTCGTCGCGCCAAGGCCCGCCTCGGTGAGGTGACGGGTGGTTACGAGGAGCAGCTCGACGAGCTCGCGCAGCGCGCCCAACGCGTGCGCGACCTCGGTGAGCAGGCCGAGATCCAGCGCCTGATCGACGCTGCCCGGGCCGGCTTCCGGGCGGCTTCCGACCGCCTCGCCGCCGACAAACAGGAGTGACTCATCGTGCCCACCTTTCTGCGCTGGCTGCTCATCGACCTCATCGTGGTGCGGATCCTGCGACATCGCCGCGTCCGCCCCTACGTGGATCGCGCGTTTTCTACCCGCCCCAACCTCCCCGGCCCATACCGGTACGTCCGCCGCCGGCCCCGGCTCGCGTGCTTGTCGGGCTGTCTGGCCCTCGTCGCCGCGACGGCGCTCGGCCTCGTCCTTCTGGTGGCGGTCCTGCACTGGGCCTGGTCCGCGCTGTGAGCCTGCGGCGTCAGGGTCGCTCACCAGCGCGGGCGTGATCCGGTTCAACTCCTCCTTGCCGAACGGCCATCCGCTACCCGGCAGCCAGTCGCGTCGGTCGAAGTCGTCGTCGTCCAGCTCGACGATCCGCCCGCCCGACACGGTGGTCGAGCCGCTGAAGGTAGCGTACCTGCCGTCGTGAACTCCGTCATGGTGCTGTCCGACAACTTCCGAACGGTAGAGCGCCTGGGACGCCTGCTCGAGATACCGCCCGCCGCCTGCCCGGCCTGGCGTGGATCGACCACTGCTATAGCGTTTGGCGTGATTGCAGTCTATGCGCCGTAGCCGCCGCAGCCGGCCGGCCTTCCGCACGTGGACGCCCTTGGTGGGGCGCGTGGCTGCCGCGCTGATCGGGTCGGCGATGCCGGGCATGGTCATCGCCGCGGGCGTGGTGTCGGCAGCACCATCCGTACTGCGGGCACCAACGTCGATCGCCGCCTGTGCCGGTCCACCGCTGACCAGGCAATCCCAGGTGCACGCCAACACGTCGTACTGCGGCGGCAGAGCCACGTCACAGATCAGGCTCGCCAACGGAGACACATGGGAGGGCGGTGAGGTAACCGGCGTTTCCACGGGCAGCCAGGAGGGGGCGGTGGAGTGCGGAACTCCCTGCACGCTGCTCAACATGGACATCCACGACAACCCCAACGCCTTTGCCGGTATCTATGCGTCGATGGCCAAGGTCATCGGACCGGTCACCATCAGCGGGGGCAGGGTGACCAACAATGGTTCGCTGGGCATCGGCGGTTCGGTGGCGGATCCACTGACGGTCAGAGGTGTGGAGATCGACCACAACGGGGCCACGGGGAGTTGTGTTTTCGAGGCGGGCGGTTTCAAAGGCATCAACCACCACCTGCGCTTCACCGGCAACAACGTTCACGACAACAACTGCCCGGGCGTCTGGGTCGATGTCGGTGCGGGTGGGAACGGGTCGGTCGAGATCGATCACAACACGATCACGAACAACGCCAACGAAGGCATCATGTACGAGGTCAG